>CAYMUR010000121.1:0-4159 GCA_964393615.1 uncultured Pirellulaceae bacterium | reverse complement strand
GGCATACCGGATGATAAACGGCACGCAAGATGTACTGCAACGTGTTGCGGTGAAATCGTCCACAAGGATGCATCGGCAGAGGCGCCGGTTTGTTGATTACGATGATCCAATCGTCTTCAAACAGTACCTCTACGTCCACATTCACATCAGGTTCCACCGTTTCGGGCAGGATACGCTCGTAGCGATCCGCAGCGCGGACGACATGATTGGCCCCAACAGGCACATTATTCTTGACCAACAGCCCATCCGCACACAGGCTCAACCATTGTTTCCGTCCCACGTGAGGATGCAGGCTGTCAAGAAAATCGACGACTGACCATTGATCGTAGCGTGCTGGCACGGTCACCGGCAGACGATTCTCATACGGCTGGCTACCTGGAAGCGGTGTGGTCGCCTGGCGGATCGCTTCCTGTCGGCGGCGCAGGAGTTCACGTTGCTGCTCCTCCGGCGGTGTGTAGCAATAGGGGCACGATTGGCCTTGTACGTAATGAGGTGACTGCTGGTCCGCGTAGTTGAGCGGCACTCGGCAAACGAAACATGGCAACGTCGCGGTCTCGCGTAGTTGGCCGTTGACCGCCACCCGCTGATCAAACACAAAACATTCACCCTGGTAATGCTTACCGCCGCAGTGTTCAAAATAATTGAGAATGCCACCGTCCAATTGGAAAACGTTATCAAAGCCCTCCTGCTCCAATAACGGTCCCGCTTTCTCGCAACGAATTCCACCTGTACAGAACATAACAACCGGCTGCTGTTTCAATGACGGCAAAAGTTTCCTCGCGGCCGGCGCAAAATCCCGAAAATTCGCAATACCGATCGCCACCGCCGCTTCGAATGACCCCAACTTCACTTCAAAGTCGTTACGCACGTCCAGCAGCGTAAAACGCCGTCCTTTGTCGAGCCACCGTTTGAGTTCGGCCGGAGAGATTTTCGGTGTTGTCCGGATGGCGGGGCCAACTCCGGGCACGCCGCAGGGGATGATTTCACGTTTGACACGCAACAGCATACGATTAAACGGCTGGTGATTGCTCACGCTTCGCTTGACCTGGATCTCTGCAAAACGAGGATCCTCCGTCAACTCGCGCACGAACAGGTCGGTATTGTGTCGCGATCCCGCGACAAAGAAATTGATCCCCTCCGTCGCCAGTAGAATTGTCCCTTTGAGCTGACAACGATCACACAACGCTCGCAACTTCTTCCGCAACTGGCGGAGGTCGCTCAGCGTGACAAACTGATAGGCAGCCAGATTGACGACTTGGCATGTGGACATGTGTGTCATAGAGCCGTCCACCGATACATTTCGCTATCGTTGAATGTCAACTATCAAACCGTCTGCTCGTGGCGGTGCTTGTAGTCGACAACGTGCCAGGCGAGACCCAGCCAGTGCATCAAGCGGATGACCCAGAATGTCGTATCGATTTCCCACCAGAAATGTCCATGCTTGGCCATGGTGGGATAAGCATGATGGTTGTTGTGCCAGCCTTCCCCATAAGTCAACAGGGCGACCCACCAGAGATTCCTGCTGTTGTCCTTGGTCGCGTAGTTCCGATAGCCCCAGATGTGGCTGGCCGAGTTGACGAACCAAGTGCTGTGCATCACAAAAGCCAGGCGAGTGAACATGCACCAGACCAGGAATGAAATCGCCATCGGCAAGCCGCCCAACCAGTAACCCGCGTAAAACAACGAGACACCAAAGAGGACATTCAGTGGGATAAACCAAATATTCATTAATGCTAATCCGCGATCGTTCAAGACGTCGGGTGCCCATCGCTGAATGTGCCGCGTCCGGACAGGGCCGGAAATGGTCCAGACGATCCAAAAGACGTGACTCCACCAGGCACCGTCGTTCGGCGTATGCGGATCACCATCTTCGTCACTATGCGCGTGGTGCTTGCGGTGATTCGCAACCCAGTCCGCCGGCGACCCTTCGCCTGCCAAACTACCCAATATTCCTAACAACCACCGTATCGGTGCGTACGTCTTAAAACTGCCATGGGTCAGTAATCGATGGTAGCCGAGACAGATACCAATACCACCCGTTAACCAATGAAGAAATAGCGTCAACACGAGCGCCTGCCAGGTAAACGTAAACGGAGCGGCCAGCACACCGACATGTATCAGAATTAGCCAGGCAGTGATTGGCCAGCAAATGCCGTTGAATAATTTTTCGTGACGAGCATTCGCGGGCTGAAAACTGTCTGCTTCACCTGTGACGTCTCGCACCGACACCGCCAGCCCCCCCGCCGAATCCTCGTTAAGGGCCAATCCCTGATCAAGCAACTCCGGCTCATGCAAACCAGTAGAATCCAACGGCAGTCCGCTGCGTTCGTTTCTCATTTCGGGCTCAGTAACAGTGGCCACGGCGGTCTCCTTGCAAAAAGTCCTTCTCCGACGGTTCCGCGAGTCACCAATTGTATGTGAAAACAGATTTCCGTGTGTCATGAAGTTGTCTGACGGGTGTAAAACTTATGTAATTATTGTGCGAGTACCGCATCAGATCGACTGCGGCAAAGACGTTTACA
This sequence comes from uncultured Pirellulaceae bacterium, assembly GCA_964393615.1. GTDB lineage: Bacteria > Planctomycetota > Planctomycetia > Pirellulales > Pirellulaceae > CAYMUR01. The sequence goes on along the minus strand of CAYMUR010000121.1, from coordinate 1,637 downwards.
GCAGTGGCCTTAGAATGCCGTCGTACGGGGATTTGAAGCACCCCTTAGGCAACTCCCGGTTTCTGTGCTCCCAGGCTTGCCCCATTTTTACTCCGTTGCCGGATTAATCACCACGTCGCACTTGGAAAGTTATTGGTAACGACAGAGACGTTCTTGGAGCTGTTTAATGCCTTATTGGCGAACGAATCACGAAGTAAAAAAAATACGATCGTGTAGAGTAATACGATATGTAAAGCAGTGATTTTTCGGATCGGGTCCTTCCTGTAGCAAAAACGAATGCTAGCAAGGTGTCTATTTGCCAACAATGCCGAACGGATGAGCCAACCAGCCGTCAGCGCCAATGCGTTGTCTGGTGTGGAATTTTTATTGGTCCATGACTTTTTATCGTTTGCTGTGCTAACTGCGATCTTCAGTCTCAACCGGTGTATAGGTCCAGTAAATCCTTCACACCAGAACGCCGAGGGACTTTACACTAGGCCCGACCTGGGCAATATTGTCAACGTTTCCGGTCCGGACAAGACACGTTCACGGGCCTGCCATCTGTCGACACTCAGAAAAATGCAAATGTGCGACAACAGCATAAGCCATCGTATCGGAGTTACCAGCTGGGTCTTCTGCAACCTTGATATTTTTGAAATTGCAGAAATATTGCGGGATAACGATCTAGGTCTGGAGGTTCACCTGAACGATTTTGACAATGAGGTGTCAAATCCCGAGCCATTCTTTCAAGGTGGGGTCTGGCCCCGAACTTTTGACAAAAACCAGCGACGAAAACTGAAGGAAATCGTTGCGGAAATGCCAGTGGTGACCGTTCATGGAACGCCTTACGACATAAATGTTGCCGCCAATAATCCAGCACTGCGAGAGGAATCAATTAGACAGTATGAAGAAGCGATGGACCTGGCACGTGACATCGGCGCTAAGATCACGACCTACCACCAGGGGAAACCAACCAGTGAGGTTGTCTCTGAGCGCATGATGATTGAGCGGCACGTGGAGTTTGCCAGAAGAATCAGCCGTCGAGCTGAAGAATATGGAATCCGAACCGGATTCGAGAATCTAGAAAAACAGGATGATTTCGCATACTTCGCGAAAATCCGACAGCAGGTGGACTCATCTAATTGGGGACATCTCCTGGACATCGCCCAGGCGATTATGGGACGCCGCGGCGAAATGTCGGGCATGCCAGGTGGCACGACCGCATTGGTTCTCGATTGGATTGAGAAACTTGGCGTGGACACAATCGTACAAATTCATGCTCACAATGTTCTCGGCTGGAGTGGTGTGCCTGCCGGGATGGTACAACACCGGTCGTTTGAGGACGGCAATTGTCTGGATATGGAGGCCATTTTCGGGAAATTGAAAGAGATTGGATTCGAGGGCCCGATCATTCTGGAGATTCTGGAGACCACGCCAGAGAAGATTATTGAATCGAGCGTGAGGGCCAAGAACACAATTTGTGAGATCATGGGCCGATAATCCAGTGGCGAAACCACTATGGCACGACGAGTACCATGCCGTCAGTGAACATGGAATCGTTCACGGGCAGCTAGGGCCTGCCTCACCAGTTGGTACGTTTTATCGGATGTCCTATTTAACCACGGTGGTGGGCCGCGCCACAGCTCCTCAGACCTGTT
>CAYMUR010000120.1:0-5693 GCA_964393615.1 uncultured Pirellulaceae bacterium | reverse complement strand
GCCAGCGACTCATCGAGTTCGATGCCAGCATCAGCGGGAGTTGGAATGGGGGGGGGGATCTGAAGAAAATCATCTATGATTTCACGTCTTTCGTTATCGGAAACAGGTCCCAAGATATGGATGGCATGACGCACTCGAAGGTTTTGATCTTGAGGCATTTGCGCCATGATGGTGTTGGCCGTCTTCTGGTCGAGACTGGAAACGAGTATGGCTGCTTTGCGCAGTGAATCGTTGGCAATATTCATTGACTAACCTGCGTTTCCAATCCAATTATTTAAAATGTTCACCGTTGCGTCCGGGTCGTCTCGCACCATTTCAGCTAGCTGATCCTGTAAATTGTGAGCGGGGTGTGATTTTCGTGTGGGAGGGTGTTGAGAGCTAGTTTCAACCAGTTCTGGAGTTGTGATATCATCCTCTGCATCACTAGATACAACGGTAACTTTTCGCTTGTTTTCAGTTTGAACAAATGAAGCGGTTGGTGGAGTCTTTGGGATTGAGTTCACCATACTGCGTACCATCACCAGGCTAATCAGGCCGACGAACGTCATCGCGAGCGCACCCCAATTCTGTGCCAGCCAATCCATTACCGTTGCAGAAAAGGAACTTTGCTGAGGAGGAGGTGTTGAAAGATGTTGAAAAGTGCTGACCGCAACCATGGGATAGTTTTTTCCTCTAGTTCGTGGTGGCGGCAGTAATTTTTCGACCATGTTTTGAATGTTCGACTTTTGTTCTTCTTCGGTCTGAACTAAATCTTCAGTTTTTGGTTTTACTGGTGGTTGACCGCCAAAACCCGGATTCCGTTCCTGCCAGACTTTCACGTAGTAACTGGATGGCACTCCAACAGCAACGGTGACCGTTTTGGGAACGTGCCCGGCTCGTTGAACTGTTAAACGATCGTAAGAAGGTAAGTCTTCAGTGATTTCGTAACTTCGGTTTTTAGTGTCCGTTTGATTTGGGGAAATGTTTATGCTTTGTAATTCACGTCTCGCGTTAGCTGCCTGGCCAGCTCGATCACTTGTCGTGGCCGACATTTTTGACTCCGTTTCCTGTTTAAATTCATTCTTTAACGTTTTCACGACGTTTTGTTGTTCTGCTGGGTCGATCGGAATTTGTGTATCGGGATTGAGTTCTACGTTCACTTCCACGACGACACCAGGCACCATGTCGAGTGCTTTGCGTATCTTGCGAACCCATTCCGATTCGTAGTGACGTTTCAGGACAGCATAAGGGCTGCGCAGAGCGGCAGCTGGTCCACCGCTTCCCCCACCCGGAAATCCCCGATTAGCCTCCATGTCTGTCACGGTGATGTTTTCGGGGCTCAGGCCCGCAATCGAGCCGGCCACGAGATCACGAATCATTTCAACTCGTGTTTCTTCTAAATCGTTGTTTGAGTTTGGCCAAATCTGAACACTGGCTGTAACAATGCGTTTTCGTGTCAGCCCATGCCCTTCGATGTCGTCATAGACCACGACCGCATCTTGAATGCCTGACATGTTACGAAGGATATTTGAAAGTTCTTTTTGACGGGCGATTTTCCAATTCTGTTCACGATCTTTGTTGGTGCTCCAGACTCTTGTTTCGCCGATCATCTTATCCAAATGGTCGAAAAACCCGGGTGGGAGTGCATTTTTTTCCGCCAAGGCAGCAACGTATTGGGCGCGCTGGTTGTCGGGGATTCGTACTCGATTGCCTTCCAGCTGGTAATTGCCCAAGCCGGCTTGTGAAAATGCCGATTCGACACGAGCAAGCTGTGAACTTGTGAAGTGATGTCCTGCCAGTAAGTACGCATCAGCGCTACTGACACGATAACGAAAAAGATATGCAAGGCTAATCACAACGACAGCCAGTAGCAGCGTGGAAGTAATGCGAGCAGCTGGTGTCATCGTGCGAAACAGTTCCGCTAATTGGACACATGCCTTATTTGCAAAATCCATCCTTGGATTCCTTGATCAGATCAAATTGATACGGCATTGGCTTTTACACCGACAGCGTCCTGTTGTGTGGAGAGTTCGTTACCAGATTTCAATTTGGTACAACGCGCTCAGAGGGAAGTTGCTTCACCCGGCATGTCCTCAATCGTGTGTTTCTGGACCTTCGCTCCGATAAGGTATCAAGCAGCGATCAGTTGTCTGAATTCTTACCAGCAGTTTGTGTTTGTTTGATAACACTGCCATCATTCCGCTCATGTCTGAGACTTCTATGAGCTCAAAGCGTCTCCTTTGAACGGATTTACGATTGGTCTTGTTCTGAATTGTTTTTCACTCATACCAGGCTTCCCTTTCAAAGAAGGTTGCTGCATGGCAGTTAAAAAATGGCAGTTGAAAATCTTTGACGTGACTACAAGCAATGAGCTTATAGCAGCGATTCATGGCCAGCGTACGACCGGTGCAGCTGTGCCATGTGAAGAGAAGAGCGGCGAGGTTGTACTTGAAAGTGTACGGGATGTCAACGCGGGAACGTACGCAACCATCAAGGGATAAGGGTTTCCAAGCTCAACGGCACTTCCATCTTGGTGTGATAGCAGACTAACGTAATGGTGGTGCCCCGTTAGCGGCGCCAAGAGTGATTTGATATTCGGTAGGTTTCCAGCCCAACCTTTCTGACAACCCTGACTGGTTGAAAGGCTCCGTTGGTTAGAGAGATTGCAAGGCTACCCGTGTTCCCAGGGGCTAATTTAAGCTGGCGCCACCAAAATGCGACTTAGAGAGTTGAGTTGGGGAATTTCCCGTAACCTCTTCCATTACCCAACCATTCATATCGGACAACATTTTTGTTGTAAGATCGTCGGCACATGGATATTGACGAAGAGTTATCTTGAGTCCTGCAGAATGAAAAAGCCGTAGATCATCACAGACTTGCTCGATTGGATATTGCCTGCTGTCACGCCCATGTCCGATTAAAATTGGCATTTTCCGAACTCGCTGGGGATCGAACACAGGGTGTAAATTTACAGGAAATGATCCACCAATCGAAATCGCACCAGCGAATCTTTCTGGATTTCTCATTGCTACCCGCATGGCCATGGTGCCACCGGTCTGGAATCCCGCGAGGAAAATTTTACCAGTAGAAATGTTGCAGCGTTGAGTCGCGGCATCAATGCAATCCATGACGCGTTGTTCTGCGAGAAAGACGTCGTTCGACGTTTGCTGCCAGGTAAATCCCGTTTTATCAGGGTTGTGTTCCATCGAAGTTCCACGGGGTCCAATCCCGACAAAATTCCGCATACTGATCAACGGCATTACTTGTTTTAGTTGTCGTTCGTTGTCGTTGGGGCCATGCAGCCAGATGATCAGTGGATAGGCGTATTTTGGCTCGTAGTGTAAAGGAGTAAATAGGAAGTTTTGAGCCGCAGGCGTCGTTTGTTTTGTAGAAAAAGGTCGAATAGATGAGTGGTCGGCAACTTCGGAAACCGATGTTTTTGGGTGAATGAGTTGCTGAATTCGATTCATGGTCTCATTTTTTGATGAAAGAAAGTTTCACCAGGACATGTTCGACCATGCCGCCGGCGTAATGTACCGTATGATTGGATTTCACCTGTGTATGGTGAGGCTTCAGAAAAGAATTTATTACTTGGGAAGGCTGTCCTTACCGGAGAACGGATTTTCAGTAGTCAGACGATCGAACGCCAGCCCCAAGTGGCGAACTGTAACCGGAGTTCATTATCGTGTCAATGTCAGCTTTTGTTTCACACCTGCTATCGTGCAAGACGCTGGCATGAAAACAAATCGGACCATTAGACCAGGGTTGACATGGTCTGTACTAAATCTTTCACCGCATCGACACTCTTTTGGAAATCTGCTTGCTCCTGGACATCCAGCTCAAGCTGAATTATTTTTTCGACGCCTCCTGCTCCTAGAACGACGGGTACTCCAACATAATACCCTCCAACGCCGTATTCACTGTCGCAATAGGCAGCACACGGAATGATCCGCTTTTTATCCTTAACAATTGCCTCGACCATTTGAGTTGTGGCCGCGGCTGGTGCGTAATAGGCACTGCCTGTTTTTAATAACCCCACGATTTCAGCGCCGCCTTTGCGGGTCCGCTCAGCAATTTTATCAAGCTTGGTTTTGTCCATCAGGCGACTAATGGGAATTCCACCCACCGAAGTACAGCTTGGCATGGGAACCATTGTATCGCCGTGACCTCCCATCAACAGCGCCGAAACATCTTCGACGCTGACCCCCAGTTCCATCGCCAGAAAAGTTCGGTAACGGGCGGTATCCAGCACGCCAGCCTGACCGACAACACGTTGGGTTGGAAAACCACTAACTTGTAATGTCCTTTGTACCATTGCATCCAGTGGGTTGCTGACAACAATCAAGATAGCCTCTGGACTCGATTCCCGAATTTGTTCGGTAACCGAGGTTATAATTTTTGCATTGGTACCTAAGAGGTCATCGCGGCTCATTCCAGGTTTACGCGGTAGACCAGCGGTGATGACAACAACATCACTTTGTTCAGTGTCTTCGTACGATGTTGTGCCAACAATGTTTGAGTCAAAACCAACAATTGGCGACGATTGCATTAAATCGAGTGCCTTGCCTGCCGGCATTCCTTCGGTCTGGGGAATATCTAAGAGTACAATGTCACCCAATTGACTGGCCGCGCACCAGTGAGCAGTTGTCGCACCGACGTTACCGGCACCAATGATGGAAATCTTTGCCCGACGCATCTGAAGTCTCCGGAGTTAAATCGAGGGGTTTTTAGGTCGAGAGTCCTTAGGTTGTGATTGGCCGATTCGGAAGAGGTGATTGATTGTCACATCTTTTCTATTTGATCCGGTGACAGTTGCCGGGCAGGTGCCCTCAACTTTTACTCCAGTGATCAACAAAACCGTGAATCACAGGTCAAGGACCAAAAGCCACGGACCTCTGAATATGGAGATTCGTATTCACAAGTCAAGTGGGGACACCCGGTTCGGCTCTCGCCTGCCAATTTTCGATTGTAAAATCACGTGCATTGTCAAGAAAAAATGGAAAAAACATGTAAACGTCGGCAGTCCGTCTCTGTTTGTATCGTACGATCAGCGAAAGCTGTCTGAGGTAAGGCGTCTGTCCGATAGCGCAGAGGGAAAAACCGGGGAATTGCCCGCTGGGGCATTGAGCGAGGGCTGGTTCCTGGGTGAATTGAGCAGGACTTCGTGTGTTGGTTGGTGACAGTTTGATAAATGAGCATGCTATTTGCAGTCGTTAAAATTTTACATTAGAGAGATTCAGGAAAAGAGTAGTAAGTCATGACCAGAGCAGAAATCGTTGTCAAACCGAGAATTTCCAATACACAGGACATGGAAAAGGTCCAACTCCCCTCCTTCACGGTGACTTGACGTTCGATCGTAACGCCTGACGTACAATACCAAGCGGTATGCAAAACCAGGTGATGATGGCCGATCATTGATTGGCCATCACTTCTTTCATTGCTACCGGCCGTCCTCTGTCGACCGATTGGCGTGCCGCCAGACACATGGCTACTGACCACTTGCCATCGTTGCCGGTTGCCTCCAGAGATTGTCTTTCGCGGATTGCACGAACCATCATCGCTACCTGGTCTTCCAATTCGAATACTTCGCCTGTGGTTTTGGTGATTGGAATGGTTTCTACATTTTCACCATCAAAGGCACGAAGAGAAAAAGAAGGGTGTAACGTCCGGTCCATCGGGCCGCTCCAGCTGGCCCACAACGCCCCTTTTGTTCC
>CAYMUR010000119.1:0-5838 GCA_964393615.1 uncultured Pirellulaceae bacterium | reverse complement strand
GGGACTATCCCCAACGGTATGGACATATTCTCCTGAAAAACGGTTGGCGTTTTTACGTCGTTGCCGGATGGCCTCAGGCGGTGGCTGTGACGGGATGAGGCTATCACAGCCGTCACCGATTAAATCAAGACGTCCTGCCTGTTGTAACGCTTTGCGAACTTCAAAGTAGTTTTCCGGTTTGAAGAATTGCATTAAGGCACGCTGGAGCTTGCGATCGCGCAAGTGCCGGGCAATGTGAACCGGCTTTTTAGTGAAAGGGTCAAGGCCCGTGTAGTACATGGCCGTTGCGACGTCAAACGGTGCCGGAATGAAGTCCTGGACCTGGTCCGGTTTGTATCCGCTTCGTTTTAAAAATAGTGCCAGGTCAATCATCGCATTGAGATCACTTCCCGGATGACTGGCAATAAAGTAGGGGATAATGTATTGACGCTTGCCAGCTTTTTTGGATTCCCTTTGGAAGGATTCGGTAAATTGTTCAAAGTCATCATTGTCGGGTTTGCGCATCAGGTCTAGAACTCCTGGATCGGTATGTTCTGGCGCGACCTTTAACTGTCCACCGACGTGATGCCGGGCCAGTTCTCGCATGTATTCAGGCGAACGACGGGCAAGGTCCATACGAATACCGCTGGCGACGAGGACTTTGCGAATACCAGGAATTTCACGTGCCTGTTGCATTAATTGTACCAACGGTCCATGATCAGTACCCAGCAGTTTACAGATAGTCGGGTGTACACAAGACTGTCGGCGGCAGACCGCCTCGACTTCCGGCCGTATGCATTTCATTTCATACATGTTAGCCGTGGGGCCTCCGATATCGCTGATTACTCCCTTGAATTGAGGATCGTTTGTCATGGTACGGATTTCACCGAGGACCGATTCTTGACTGCGAGATTGTATGATTCGGCCCTGATGGGTCGTGATAGAACAAAAAGTACAGCCACCAAAACAACCACGCATGATCGTCACCGAATCCTTGATCATCTCAAATGCAGGAATAGGTTCCTGGTAGGATGAGTGAGGTTTGCGCGTATACGGTAGGCCATAGATGCGGTCCATGGCGGTTTGTGAAATTGGCAGCGGTGGCTGGGTGCAAATGATTGCTTGTTGTCCGTGCCATTGAATTAAGGGGCGCGCATTGTGGGGATTTGTTTCATGGTGAATGAGCTTAGTGGCTTCAGCAAAAGTCGGTTTGTCCTGGCAGACGTTCTCATAACTGGGAAGCTGTAAATAGGGAGCTGGAGGTTTTGTGTCCGGGGTGCCGAGCTGTTTGCTATCGTTTGCGCCTAGGGCATAAGCCACGCCTCGCAGGTTACGCAGGTCCCGAACGGATTGGCCCTGGTCGAGTCGTCGGGCTATTTCGACGATCGTTTCTTCTCCCATTCCAAAACAAAGCAAATCGGGTTTGGCATCCAGCAAGATAGATCGTCGGACTTTGTCACTCCAATAGTCATAGTGTGCCAGGCGCCGCAGCGAAGCTTCCACTCCACCTGCAATTACGGGAACTCCTCGGTAGGCTTGCCTGGCTCGCTGGCAATAGGCAAGTGTTGCCCGATCTGGCCGTAAACCAATTCTTCCACCCGGAGAATAAGCGTCGTTATTGCGGACTTTGCGATTGGCCGTGTAGTGATTAATCATCGAATCCATGTTGCCAGCGCTAATCGCAAAAAACAAACGTGGTCGTCCGAACCGTCGCCAATCGTCGACATTTTGCCAGTCAGGCTGGCTGACTATTCCTACACGGAACCCTGCGGCTTCAAGCACTCGTCCCAGGATTGCCATCGCAAAACTGGGGTGATCAATGTAAGCATCGCCGGTAATAAATACGACGTCCAATTCGTTCCAGCCCCTGGCGCGAGCTTCGTCCATCGTCATGGGTAGAGACAAACAATCGTGCGAGTCGTTGGTATTGGTGAGTGTTTCTAATACACCACCACCCAGGTTCGGATTGCTCAGTATTGGCAAACAGTGCGAACGATTCATGACGATGTTGCCCAGTGGGAGATGCTCAGGTTCCTGAATCGCTTATGGATCAACATGTTTTTGTTGAACAGGATCAGTAGGATAGGATGAGATCATCAACAACGGGTGGCGAATACTAGTGGTGCGCGAAGTTTGTGAAAAAGTGACGTTTGTCCATCGGAACTCACGGGCAATACAACGCGATGATGTTGTGAAGCTGACGGGTGAAGAATGTCGGGCGGCGCTGCTTGTGTCTGCTGGGTCTTTTAGCATACCAACGGTGGCGCATATGGACTAGAGGTGCATTAAATCTTCCGTAAAATTCGTGTCCATAGGTCCGGATGATCGTTTCAGAACACGTCTTACGCTGACTTGGGAGCGGATGACAACGGGGGTGATTGGCCGATTGGAAGGCAGGTTGGACTTGGCGATGCTAGCGTGTCGGGTAGATGTACTACCTCATGGACGTCATGCAGTAATGCTTCAAATTGGTCTCGAGGTGATTGGTCTTCTGAGGGAGCCGGATTTGTTGAGCCATGGTGGTGCATCTTGTGACCCGGGTCTAAATCCCAATTAATATGAATCAGGAACTCGTATCGAGCCATTTTTACCAAGTCACCGTCAAACACCGTTGTCGACTGCAGCAACCGTCCATTGATTGTAAACATGGGACCCAGGCCCAAATGTCGTAGTGAAACCCCTTGTTTAGTTAGAAAGAAATAGGCATACACTTCCGGGAACACCGGATCACCGAGCACCATGTCACAGTCGGTGTCGGTACCTATCAAAAAAACACGGTCAGAAAACTTGCGAATTAATTGGCGTGCCTGGCCTTGGAGTATTTCTATTTCAACGTTGGGGAATTTTGACCGAGAATGCGGTCCTGGCAAGATATGTGGATTATTCTCAAGGGGAGACTGCTTGTGCATGTTCCAAGACCCTCAAAGTATGGGCTTTCAAGCAAATAACATGAAAAAGTGGTTAATATAGACGTCGGGAATAGCCTTAGTGATCGTGCAAGCAATTTTGCTGGCTGGCGACGGTTCCTTCACACTCGATTCAGATCGGGTGCGTTGGACGAAATAATCGGGTGGCTGGTAAAAATCTAAACACCCGCTAGCCCTCTGTCTCCGGGGAATTCGTAATCACATCGCCACGGGCCAATCCCGCTAGAGAGCGATTGGCCTTGTTGCGATTTCAAGAAATAAATAGTTTTTGTTGAAGAACTCCGCCCCTAGATCCGGATGTTGGGGTTCATGAAATGCAACCTTGCGTGGAGAAAGACCCATTCGCATAGCACTTGTCAAACAGGATGTCTATCAAGATCTGTACGTTTGCGGTGCCAATGAACGAGATCCAGCAAGCGTGTTGTTTTCGTCATCAAACCGTGTGGGGCCCATCGGATTGTTCACGTTGTTGGGTGCTGATTTTCATATTGTCCAGGAGGAAGTGGCGAGGGAATGTCAAATATATCGGCGGGTGCTCCCGCACCTTGCAGACCAGTTGTATTTGCTGAAAACCAAGAGGCTAGACCAGTTGCCGGGCTGTGGTTTTTTTAAACCGGGTTGTCAGAAAACACACGCAGATTTTTCGGTGAGTTGTTACGATGTGGCATGGAACGACTACGATGTTGTGATCAGTATCAATGTGAGTTTGCCAAGAAAACTGGTGCGGCAGTATCGCCAAACACTATTTTGTTACATGATTGGCGAAGCCAATCTAGCGATGAAAAGCGTGCGTTTTGGATACGATGTTTGTTTGAATCAAGAAGCACGCGGTCGAATCGCGTCAAAAATGGGCGTTGTGGACTTTCCCTATACGTTTGTCGGTGCCGATTGCCTGGAATCACTTATGAGGCGACACGTGAAACGCCCTGGCCGACAACTTGGTATTTATGCTGAAATTAACAGTTGTTCAGAACGTCCCGTGGTTCGTGTGCCGCACGCTTTTTTGCCTTTGGAAGCATTGGGGCATCCCATCCGACTGCATCGACAACTTATCTCCGAAAACCTGTCAGAGATTTATGACGCAAAATACTTTTTAAAACTTGGAGGGCGTCGGATTCGTGGTAATTCGGTGATCGAAGCGATTTCACTAGGGACGCTTGTGTTGATTGATCCTGCAACGGTAACGCACCGTGAATTGTTACCTCCAGAAACCTGGGTGCAATCTACGGCTGAAGCGATTCAACGGATCAGCTATCTGGAGGAGCATCCAGCGGTCTACGACGATTTGTTGTTCCAACAGCGGCAGCGATTATCGCAATATGTGCTGAACTGTCCAATCACCTCAATCCAAAATTGTCTCGCTCATAAGCGCCGCAGAGTGTCCCGACGATTTATGCTACGAAGATAACGTCTTGTGGCTTGTACCGAAAACGTTCGTCGCCATTTATAGTGAAAATCGCAAGTTGACCATTAGGCAGATCGTTTGAATTCCAAGATCGCTAATTCTTGGAGCCCGAAAGCGCAGTACTGTTTTAGTTGAAATCGGCTTTCGCCTAGGTTTTTGGTCTGCTCATCGTTCCGATGCGCAGGCGACGTCTGGAAATGAAGTATTTCAGTAGGAGACTTGAGATAACGATGCGGTTTCTTCACCGGCACGCGTGAAAGAATATCGCCAGACTTCCAGTTCGACTGAATTACTGACGAACCGGACGGAACCATCCATCAGGCCTGCGTTCACGCCACCTGCGTGATGACTGCGTGAGGTCACCGCCGCATAGGTTCCCACCGAGTCAGACTTGCCCTCCTGTTGATTGGTCCAGTCAACATCATATTCAGTCCCATCGTTGACGTAGGGCACTTTGGTGTTTGGTGAAAACACAGCGGTGACCCCAGTCTGATGCGATCGTCCGTCCACCCATTCGGTGTGGCCACTATTCGTCTTGAAATCTCCGCCCAGTGACTGAACGGTCGTTGGTGCATTGGGCAGCGTTGGGTCATCATGTGCCGCGTTGCGAAAGTACGGAGTCCATGCTTTAACTTCGGCGACCGCTACCGTATTACTCAGGCCATCGCGAAAATCACGTGGCTGCGTGTAATTGGCGGGGTAAAAAGCTCCGTTGCCTCGGGCTTTTGCATTCGGTTGAAATACGAACCAGGTACCGACGTTCATGCCATAATTCAGGGGATAAAAATGGGGAGATCCATTTTTAAGTCGCATGCGATCGCCGGTTTCCGAGGGGCATAAATAGGTTGGTACCCGAACAGAACCGACCGGTTGCGCTGGATTCGCACCAATCGCGATACTGGTCACATTGTAAGACAGGTCAAAATCAATCGTGTCATGAAGCTGTAACTGTTCCAAGTAAGGCAGGAGCTGAGCCTGGGCTGACCAGCCGTCGACCGACCCCAGCGGACCTACCACGGGTTGCCAGCTCGAGGGGAAATGGCGATGTGACGACTCAAAATTATGCAGTGCCACTCCTATTTGCTTGATGTTGTTCGTGCATGACATACGGCGTGCTGCTTCACGTGCAGCTTGCACTGCCGGCAGTAGCAGGGCAATGAGCACCGCGATGATAGCGATTACCACCAGGAGTTCTACTAGGGTAAAAGCTGTTTTTGTACGGGGAAACCTTAACATGGGTAAATCTTCTCCACTCCTCAGGCATAGGGTAAAAACAGACAGTTGTGAACTTGGCTGAGAAACCCCCAGTGATTAATGATAATGAATCTCAGTTGCGATTAGTTTAGCAATTTTTGTCTGGTCGTCAAGGGGCGTTTAAAAAAAATGGAGGGACGGTCGGATAGAAGTGGACGCAAGGGGAGCCAGCAGGGGAGAAATTGGGACACGCAGCTATATTTCAGCGATTCTAGGGCGATTTTGCGGTGAAAAGACTGCAACAGCCCCGAGCCATAAGTCGCGTTACTGACG
>CAYMUR010000118.1:2400-6713 GCA_964393615.1 uncultured Pirellulaceae bacterium | reverse complement strand
TGATCGGTCGCTGGCGACTGGATGACAACTAACACCGTATCCACAGTGCCTTGGATTACCAGACCCCTGCCGCGTTTATGGACGGTCGTGTTCCTCCACTTCGGGTACGCCTGCGCCTTCAGAACACAGCGGAATTACTTACCATCGATGTTCTAACTCATCCTGGTAGAAACATCGGAGGGTGGTTACGGGGATCTTGCAACATGCGCCGAGTCAGCTGAGCCAGAATGGTTGGCTCATCGAGTCAACCTGGCGCAGAGACCGGCGTGAGTTCTTCATCCGTCATCGAGGATAAGAATAAGTTGCTCAGTCGGGTGGCCAGTTCCCAGTGGTTGGGATGGCGAATCAGCTCCGGTCGTGGGGCACCGGACCGGAGCTTGGCTTTCTGCTTTAAGAGTGCGTGAATCCACGTGTTTACCAGGTAGTAGTCTTCCAAACAAAGTTGTGGTCGGCCTTGAGGTGCCATTTTGAAGCTTTTCAGCAGATCAAGAACGGCATCGCACGGCTCAATATCGCCCCGCACCTGTTACGAACTTTCGAAGTGTTCAATGTCGAGTCCGGCCCCTTGTGTTTCTGTCGAATGGCAATCGAGACAGTGGGGCAGGAGTAGAGGTCGGATCTGGTTGGCCCAGATGGCGTCGAGGGCGGCGTCGGACCCTGACGCTGTGACCAAGGGCGCTACAAACGGCAAAGTGAGGACGCCGGAATTCGAAATGACGGACGCTGTTGCGCGAATCGGTTGCCATATATTTGGTGACGTCATGGTCAATCTTGATTGCACGTGATTGAGCGCAGTTGACTTACCCAAACCAAGTCGCCGTGTGCAAAGAGGAAAGCCACTAATGAACGCTAATCGTTAACAGCATCGGTCTCGCCGAGGGGGCGTGCGTGTTGGACTACCATGTCCAGAGAACCGCCATTGAGCGTGTTGATGGCCCCTCAGACAACGCCTGCGGCAAGCACTTGCCGGTCGGTGCTTACCAGCTTGCGGGTGTCGTGGTCGGTAATCACCGTCATCAGGGTGTTCAGTGTTTCGTATTTCATGAGGAATCCAGTATTCTCCAGAACACTAAAAAACAGACCTGACCCCATTTCTTTTTGAACCCAATAATGTCATCCACCAAACTCATGCAGTTATCACTTACGGAAAGGTTCTAACTTTGGCCAGAAACGTTGACACCATCAAGTTCGATGTCTTACGGATCACTTACCCCGAGCCTAACAAGCACCGACTGATGCCGGGTCGGTACCAAGACAATAGGGTGTCCGTGGTTTCGACTGCTCCTAGCGGAGTATGCTGGACTCGACGTCGGCTGAACCGATCGGCGAACTCGCTTCGATTGGTATGACTCGAGGCGTGGGCTCGAGGCGGAACAGTGCGTAGTCAAAGCCCTTCAATTGGGCAATGTACTGAGCGGGGCGGTTCGTTTCCCTTTCCAGGTTCGGCCTGGCGTCCTTCGGCATGACGATCCATTGCGGTTGGTCGGTGGGCAATTCGGCGGCGTCACAATTGATTTGATGTTGGCGCAGTTCATATGCCAAGAGCAAGGGAACACCTCCGTACACATGCACTGGCTGCCCCTCGGCATTTTGACGGGCAAGGCTGACGAACTGTCGCCAGAAAGTGTAATCCTCTCGGCCTTTTGGATGGTCAATGTGAAACGACAGACCATGTATTACAATCACCGCCAGTACCACAGTGAAACAAGCCGCCGGCAGTGACCGACAACGCAGGACGATCACGGCGAGACCGCAAGCGGCCACAAACAAAGTGCCCATCAAAAGCGTGGCTGTCAGTGGCAGTTTGTCTAGTATGATAGCCGCAATGTTCAACAACGGCGTTGCCAAAAACACGGACGCCGGAATCATCACCAGACGTGTAAACACCGACGTGCGGTGCTCTAGCAGATATCGGAAACCCAGCCCTGAGAACACGAATGTCGCTAAATGGAGGGGCATAACGTAATCATGACGCTTCGAAGGAATCAGGCACAAGGCTGTGATCGTTAGCAACGTCCAAATTCCAATCAAACGGCCATGCGCACGATCGTTTTCAGTCGACTGAAAGGATATCCATAATCCCAGTCCGGCCAAAATCGGCCACGGAAAGGTTCGAGAAACAAAATGCCCGATGGAATAATAAAAAGGACGGACGTCAGGCGACGTTCCCATAACACGGTCGACTATTTCTTGCTGAATGACCAGCTGTTGGAATTGGACTGAATTCCACGTTAGGCTCATCCATCCACCCCAGATGGCCGCCACCAGTACCGCACCGCAGACCACGTGCAACCACGCCGAAGGTCGACACCAGGAGGCGGTATGAATGCTCAAGGCGACGAGAAAGAAAGTCACGAAAAACGGCCCAACCGGTCCCTTGACAAGCGCCGACAAACCAACGACCAGACCAACCATCAGCGTCTTCGTCCAACCGGGGCGGAGGACGATCAACAAGTAAATTGCTAGAGCCACGGCGAACGTCACCATCATATCGGTGCGGGCAAACCAGAATAGCTTTGAAAAGTGATGCGAAGCCATCCCCGTGAGAGCTGCGAAGAAACCGGCCGTCTCACCGAACAGTTTACCCGCTATGAAGTACACGAGCACAACAAAGCCCAGTCCAGCCAACAGTGATGGAAATTTGATGACTCGCTCGGTCGGCTCACCGGCCAAGAGGCAAGTGCCAGCGGCGACCCAGTTGTAGAATGGCGGTTTGGTGGAGATTTCGCCGCTGGCAGTGCGCTGAATTATCCAATGTTGGTTGACCAGGATGTCCATCACATAGCTGGCCTGCAGCTGTTGATCACCCTTGAGCAGGTCCGACGGCGCTGTCGTCCGCAGCGCCGCTAATAACAGGAAACCGGATAGAATTAATGGCAAGTGATAACGTGGACTCATTCGATATGACCGTTGCATTGACAGAACGCTGTCGACGTTTGGCGTGAGCAACTCTCTTCTGTGGACAGCAAATTCGGGAAAGGGGAGGAGTTACGGCTAGATCGTATTCCCGGTTCTCGTTTGTTGTTATCGGATCAGCGTCACAGACACTTTCTGTCTGACCGTCGGCATCGTCAAACTCCACCCATTCAACGCAAAAAAACGTTTGAAAATTGGCAGTGGTGGTAGTCCAACAAGTGACCTGCCCAGGATTTGGTATCGATTTCTAAGTGGTAGGAATTCATCCTTGATCCCGAAAGGTGAAAATACTCCGCCCAATGTGAAAACTTTTGCTCAATTGAGTTTAGATCACATTGTGGCTAATTATTTCGACCGAGAACTACGAGCGAACCCACAGATTCTTATCGAAGCCAAGCGGTTGTCACTGTGCCGTTTACGGTCACGCGGCAACGCGGTGGTCATATCGCAGCAGCCCACCAAGCCTTTCGCGACACTTTACCTCTCCAGTCGTGTGTGCACGTTCGTTATTCGGTTCCACGTTTCGGTTACCCAGTCCTTGTTGATTTCGCAAGCTGTGACAGTGCTCCAGGTATTCGCTAACAGCGTTATAAAACGAACCCTCTCCGGACAGAATCAACCGAACGCATTATTCTTCCTTGATCGACCGTATAAACCTCTCCATGTGTCCATTCAGATTCGGCGATCTCGAATAACTTTAGACATGCTATATTTTCCGTTCCCAGTATCTCACCAAACGAGTTGCCGAACTTCGTATCTTGATCCATCAGCAGATACTGACAACCGTCGAGCAATCCATCGAACTGGCGAATGTTTCTTGCTATCGGCTTTATCCAGATTTCGTTTGGATTCGTCGTGCGTCCAGAGAAATGTATGCAGCGATTTTTGAAGTCCAGTACGAATAGCAAATAGTAGGTTTCCGAGCCACCTTTAGTCCACACTTCAATAGTGGTGAAGTCGATAGCTGCCAATACGTCCCAGTGAACCCTGACGAAGGTCTTCCAGGTGGTCCTTTGCTTTGAACCTGGAGCTGGCTCGATTCCGTTGGCTTTGGGAATATTACCCACTGAGGTGCCCAAAACGGCGTGACCGATCTTGGCCAGAGCATCTTGGATTCGGTCATACGCCCAGGTAGGATTCTCCTTGGTAAGTCGAAGCACAAGATCCACGGTCTCCCGATTCAATTTAGGGCGGCCAGGCGACTTTCGGTGGGCCGTGTAGTCCCATTTCAAGGCCACGAACGTTCGATGCACCACATGATGGTGTTCAGTTTGACGATGGTCGCGATGTTGCTCAGAGCCTTGCGTCCAAGGTATTTTCCCTTCACCGCCAGACACTGACGCTAGTCGTCGTTGAGCATTGTCCTTTTCTTACCGCTTTTCTCCCTGAGGATCTGA
>CAYMUR010000118.1:0-2390 GCA_964393615.1 uncultured Pirellulaceae bacterium | reverse complement strand
TCTCTTCCGGTTCATAGACTATTGCGTCTTTCAGCCGATATTCAGCAATGTGAGGTGTCGCAAACCATTATTGGTATAGAGTTCTTACTTCGTTTACTTTTTTTGACCCTTCGCGTTATTTTCGGCAGGTAACTTTGGTGGGACACCAACTGACACGCACCGTTGATTTGAGTCAGCTGGCAAATAGTTGCGAGGTGTTACCATACTACGTCTGTAAGACAAATACCTCGCAAACGACACCTGTCCCTCGTATTCTTTTTCTGTCCATGGTATCTTGTGGAGTCAGATTGTTTATTCATTTATTTTTAATCTCTCTGGATCAGCACCAGGAGCAAAGTGTTGCAACAAATACAAACATGGCAAAAGGATTGTGGAACGCGTTTGCAAGGTTCTCGGGGCCTCGACAGTGGTAAGGTACAGGCACCGTGCATCGTAAGTGTTCCGACGGGAGGCTACCGTCTGTACTATACCGCAGTGGGTCCTGACAAACCATTTCCCGCTTGCCAAGGCTATATCCTCAGCGCGTTGTCCGACGACGGATTCGTTTTCCATACCGAGCCGGGCATTCGATTGGCGCCACAACCCGCCGTGGCCCACGGTAGTCTGCGTGTACTCTCCCCATCAATCAAACAATGCCCCAACGGCCTCTGGCGAATGTACTATGAGTCACGCGGATCGGCTGACCGGCCGACCGTGATTTGTAGCGCTGTCTCGGATGACATGTTACATTGGGAACACGAACTAGGCATTCGCTTGCTCAGCACTTTTTCTCTGCGAAGTCCCCGTTATCTACCTTTGCCCTCAGGAGGTGGCCGTCTGTATTGTTCGGGGACCATCGTCAGCGGTGAAAAACCACAACGAGGCATCTTAAGCGCGATCACAACCGATGGACTTGACTTCCAATTCGAACGCGGCTTACGGTTGTGTAACCAACAGACTAAGTATGAGGATTCCGGCGTCAACGCCGCCGAAGTCATTCCGCCTGCGGTGGATGGTGATCGTTGGACCATGATCTACTCTGCATGGCAAAACGTGCCTTCTGGAACAGTCGTTCCGACACACCCTAGTGCGGACGCCAACGCGGTGGCAAATGGTCGAAGTGCAGATTTCGCTACCGCTTCGATTGCGGTTGATATGGCAGGTTACCGGTCCCGCATCTTCATGGCAGGCTCGACGGACGGGTTGAGCTGGGAACGAGTGGGTTGCACAATCGAAGGAAATGGATATGGTGGCCAGGGCCCCGATGCAATTCACGCTGAGGATATGTCGTTAATGAAAATAGCTGATAATCGGTATCGCATGTACTATGCGGCTTGCGATGCGAATGGGGTCTGGAGCATTGCAAGCGCAACAGGACAATCGCTCTCCGATCGGACCTTCACTGGTGGTATAAGCCATTCGTCGATCGCCCACTTCACCTTGGCCACGCGTGACGTGGCCCGCTCATCTGAATTTTTCGAGAAGGCGTTGGGATGGCAACCAATTCACCGCCCACAAAGTATCAACTGTCGCGAGGCATGGCTCGCCATTTCTCCACAGCAAGAACTACATTTGTTCGAAGTTCCTGAATTCGTAGCATCCCCGTTCGAGCGGGAATTCGGACGACATTTTGCCATCTATCACCCACTCACTATGTTTGAAGAATTAAAATCCAAACTAACCCGTCATGGTGCCAAATTAATCCCGTCAGAGTGTGAGACACCTTTCGAACGCTTCTTTTTCCAGGACATCGACGGCTACATTTTTGAAGTGATTGAAGCAGGTCATGTGTCCGAACCGTAACTGTGACAACTTTATCAAGAAATAAAATCGATCGTTTTCCAGACCACAGTGACTACTTTTTAAACGCCGTGAGGTCTTAGCCGTACAATTTGACGATCGGCTAAAAAAGACAACAGCGACTTTTTTCAAAAAAAAGAGAGGAAAATCCAAGCGGATTCGAGAGGATAACAATGCCTAAACTAGATGCGATTGTAATCGGAGCCGGCATCATCGGTGCTCCTATTGCTTACGAACTAGCCAAGCAAGGTCGACACGTAACTGTGGTTGACAAAAACCAGGAAGCTGGAGCTGGTAGTACTAGTCGATCCTGTGCCATCATTCGCTTCTACTATTCCACCTATCAGAGTGTGGCCTTAGCTTATGAAGGCGTTTTTTTTTGGTTGGATTGGGAAAACTACCTTCAGGGTGTAAACAAAGACAACCTGGCAAAATTTATTCAATGTGGAAGTGTATTGCTCAAAACGAAGGGACACAATCACCAACATGTACTCGAGCATTTCCGGAAGGCCGAGGTGAAACACGAAGACTGGGACTTGCCGATGCTCAAAGAAAAATTCTCGGCTTGCACTCACGAAGCCTATTGGCCACCCAGTCGCCCGGGCGAAACA
>CAYMUR010000117.1:3936-10787 GCA_964393615.1 uncultured Pirellulaceae bacterium | reverse complement strand
CGGTCACCGGGCGGCGGTACGCCTGACTGGCCCACCTCGCCAAAATGACTTCGGCTACTTCCCGTGGCCGCAGTTGACTTTCAGACGGGTTGTCGATGCCAACTGGTTTGTTGATCGGCCCACGAATCTCGATGCGGCGAACGATCAAATTCCGATCCGCGCCAGGCCGATAATAATCGTTCAGAAATACCACGGCGAACTTATGTTTCCCGCTGTGCATCTGTTGTCTTGCACGAAATAGCTGCGGGCTTTGGCCGGTAGTTTCGACGCGAAATCGTTCCACCTCGTGGTCATTGAGACGGATTGCCATCTTGACTGGCTCATCGCCCGCTTGATGTCCATATGCGATGACCGAATATTGATAAATTCCTGCGGCGGGAATTTCGATTTCAATGGACATTTCACCTTGTGCAGCGAGAATCCTGTCCGGACCACTGAATGCACCACCACCCTGCAATTCAGCGCCTGGCTTACCAACAATCAACGGAAACGGCGACCACACAACAGGTACCACCTGGTCCGTAATCGCCTCGGCCGCCAAAAGATATTTTTCCATCAAGACCGGTGGCAAGGACAACACGTCACCAATATTATCGAAACCATATCCTTCATGGTCAGCAGGAAAATCAGCCGCCGGTTCATAATCTACCCCAAGCAAATCACGGATCGTATTTCGATATTCAAACCGGTTCAAACGTCGCAGGGTGACCCATCCTGGCTGGGCCTCGAGACCACAATCGATATTGTTCAACGTTCGTTCAATCCACCCAATCAGAAAACGTCGTTGTTCATCGGCAGGCTGGGCAGTGTCTGCAGGCGGCATTCCTCGCACCTGAAGTTGCTGGACCACCTTCCGCCAAACGGTTTGCCCTTTCCGTAAATCACGCGTCGCCCCATAACTGTCGAGAACGACATTTCCCTCTGCCTCACCGTTACCATGACAGTCAAAACAATACTGTTCTAACAAGGGTTGGACTTGCCTGCTAAATATTTCTTCGGCTGCCTCCTCTTGGGGAACCTCTGCCAACATTTTACCGGGCACGGTCACCATCCCTGACACCACCAGCAGGGCAGTGAAAGACAATCCCAACGACCGCCGACAAGACACCGCGCGCAATAGTCGCCCCGGAACAACAAATCTCCTAACGAGGTTTTTCATCGACCAGGTGGACCCCCATCCGCTTACCCTCGGAAACGCTCGAACAACAATTCGTTAAAAACAATTCGTTAAAACAGTACGCCAGCCTACCGCGGTCCATCATGACAGGCCAATACCCGAAAAACCCAGTATGCTACATACCACGTCTGGCGTCACCCCCGACCAGCGACATCCTCGCTCGTCCCTCAGGCAATGACCACGACTTCCCGTCACGGCGTTTTTCTCGGTCTGCCAGATAACGTCGACACGCCTTCGCCAGATAGTGAGCTCTTGGACAGTGCTCCATCGCAATAAACTGGACATCAGTGTCGAAACTACCCGCCCAGCATTCGGCAAGGCGGACAAGGCAAAAGCACTGACACCACATCACCTGACCGGTCACCGCTCTTGCTCGGGAGAAAGAGCGTCAAGGCGCCAAAATTCGCAGCAGAAGACGGAACCGGTACCTAGCAGGTCGACAGCCTGCCCTTGGTGCCCGATGGTGGCCACGACGGGACGCTCCTGTCACCACCACCTTTTCAGCATCAGCGCCAGTCCAGTCACGACGTACATCCAACTAGCGGGCTCAGGAACTGCCACGACCTCTAAAAAACCTAGTTCCACGGCGCCTGCCCCGCGTCCCGTGTTATCACCGAAGAAAAAAGAATTAGGCGTTGCGTAAATAAAGCCAATCAATTCCGGTGCCACGGATCGGTAGTGACGTAACCTGCCACGAAGAATCGTTTGCCGCACAAGAGTGGAATCCGTTACCCACAACTCGTAACCACTTTCCCGCAACAACAATTCGTAATTCCGCAACTCGCCCATCGTATTAAAATACGACCGGTCCCCAATCGGAAAAGCCGTGTTCACATCGTCCAGTACCAGTACATGATCCGTCTGAAACACCAATTCGACACCACGCAAGTCGTTCGAAATGGCAATCAACGAAAAGACTCCCCGGTTCCGTTCACCAAATGCCAGGGGATCGGTGTCAGGTACATCACGACCAGATGTTACCTGCAGAGAAAATTGAATCGACCAATCGGTATCGAGCAGATCCATCACGGGCACCACGGACGTAGTTCCGACGAGGGGGCCAAAACCAAAATAACCAGCCAGCGTCGAAATATCGGCCGATGTGTCAAGTGCTGACACACCGTCGCCAATGGTCCGATCGTGGTTGCCAGTTGCCAGGAACACCCATTGTTGGGCTTCCGGTTGAGAGTTCAACGTCGCATCATACAAAACGGCTGCATTCGAAACGGATGCTACCACGACAGCGACATGGATTAGGAAAAGTCCAGTCAAAACCAGCCGACGCTGCAACCAGTGACCTCTCCACCGCAAGGTTTTCGTCTCTCGCATCGCTCGTGACCGGTCGTTGTCCATTGGTGATATCCATCCCATCCAGCGCTGCGCCGTTTCTCCGACCTGGGTAGCATAACGGAAAGATCCGTATCCACTCAAGGGAAATACGGATATCTTATCCGTTTCAAATACAACATGCTATTCTCTGTCCCATGCGTGGAAAAGCAGATGGACCACCTACTGCACATACCACCTACTGCACATACCACCTACTGCACATACCACCTACTGCACATACCATGGTTCATCCATGAGAGTAACATCCACGCCACGACACTACGCAAAACAGCAGCGCTTTGCTGTAAACTTCTCCTGCCATGGCGGAGGCGATCACCTAAAACCACAAAACCCGTTTTCACCCCGCTCGATGTGACGGCAGGCAATCCTCCTCAATCACTGCCAGGTGAGATCACCGATCCCCATACAATACAATTTGCCCCATTCATTAACCCGCTAGACAGGACATCAGAAGATGACACGAAAACTGCGAAGTAAAATCGCGTATGAAGGTGTCGAAGCAGCAGCAGCCCGAGCGTGGTTCAAAGCGGCAGGAATCACGGATGCTGAATTCCAACAACCACTGATCGCTATTGTCAACACGTGGGGTGAGTTAGCACCAGAAAATTATCATCTGCGGATGGTGGGTGATGCCATCAAGTCTGGCGTGAGAATGGCTGGTGGGGTTCCCTTGGAATTTAACGTGATTCATGTGGTGGATGCGGTGGTCGAAACACACGAAGGCATGCGAGACGTCCTTCCCAGCAGAGAATTGATTGCTGACAGCATCGAGGTCATGGTTCGGTCGCATCAATTTGATGGAATGGTGTTAATTCCATCCGGCGACAAAGTGGTCCCCGGCATGACAATGGCTGCTGCCAGAATGAATTTGCCTAGCATCATGTTTTACGGAGGAGTCACCGAGGGTGGAACGTTTCAGGGAAAAACCATCAAACTTGAGGAAATGTGGGAAGCCGTGGGAGCGTTCCGAGCCGGACAAATTACCGCAGAAGATCTTAAAGTTTATGAAGACAATGCCTTCCCTGGATTTGGGGGAGGCGCAGCATGTTATACCGGTAACACCATGGGCATGCTCGCCGAAGCAATGGGAATGTCATTACCCATGACTTCGACACTGACCGCAGCCACTCCTTTTCAGATAAGAGCAGCCAAAGAAACTGGAATGCAGATCATGAAGCTAATCGAATCCGATCTGACACCTGCAAAGATTTTAACGCAAGAATCCCTGCAAAATGCCATCCGCACGTCATTAGCCATTGGAGGCTCCACCAATTTCGTCCTTCACATGTTGGCCATCGCTCGTGAAGCTGGTGTGCCGATGGAGTTAGACGACATTGAAACTTTGAGCTCTGGCACCCCCTATCTAGCTCACCTCGGTCCCTCCGGGCCTTTTATACTTCCACAACTCCATGCGGCTGGAGGAATCCCTGCGGTCCTCAAGGAACTAGGAGCATTGATCGACAATGGCTGCATGACCGTCACGGGTAACACTGTCAAAGAAAATCTGCGACAGGCAAAAGTACACGACAGTGCCGTCATCCGACCAGCAAGCAACCCCATCGCCCCCACTGGTTCTCTCGCAATTTTAAAGGGGTCTTTAGCTCCTGATGGTGCCGTGGTGAAATGGAGTGCCGTGGCTCCAGAGTCCTTGAAGTTTTCCGGTCAGGCCAGGGTGTTTGAAAGCATGGAAGCAGCCTTGCGCAGTATTTATGATGGCCACATCAGTGAGGGATCCGTAGTCGTGATTCGACACGAAGGGCCGCAAGGTGGGCCCGGTATGCGGGAAATGTTAGCCCCCACGAGCGCCATAGAGGGAATGGGTTTGGCAAAAAAAGTAGCCTTGGTCACCGACGGTCGATTCTCTGGAGCAACGCGTGGCCTGGCCGTGGGACATATTGCACCCGAAGCAGCCGTGGGAGGCCCCATCGCCTTGGTGGAAGAAGGCGATGTCATTCACATCGATATCGTTGCCAGAACCATTGAACTTTTGGTGGACAGTGCAGAACTCGAGCGGCGCAGAGACAATTGGGTCCCCGCCAAACCAAAAATAACCACCGGCTACCTGCACAGGTACGCTAGACTAGTCCAATCCGCCAGCCAGGGAGCCGTTTTGCAGTAACCATTAGCTGCGGCATGATCCTTCCCTCCTGGCACAACCACATGTCGGCTGGGCGAACCCTATCAGCATCATGTTCCCGCCATTCAAAATCTGTTGACAAAACAAACCTCGATCACAGCTATTCGACCGGCCATGCCGTAAGCACGGCTCGCATCTGGGACGCTAATTTTTTTTCCGCGGAAAGTAACACAAGCTCAATCCTTTTATCACGATCCACGATACCATCGTGAGCGCCTGTCAGCTATATTTGACAAGACAGTCTACCCAGGCTATCATCAAGACGTTGCTGGAAGACTAACACACATGTTGAAATAGCCTGTCAACATCACCCCTATTTTGCCGATACGGCTAACAGGTTAGGTTGACGTGTTTCGTGCCGCACAATCGCCCTGACGGATCTAAATGGCATGAACTATTATCATGGAATTTGGCGTTATCGGCCGGTATTGCTTTTCACCGCGCTTCCAACCAAAGGCCTTCAAAAAAGGACCCTCTGGAATAGAAGCCTCTCCGTCATCCAGGCAATCACTGCGCTGGGAATCGTAGCGCTGACATGGCCCTCTACCTACGCGAATGAAGATCAAAACAAAGTTCTGTTCAATCGGGATATACGCCCGATTTTCTCCAACTACTGCTACACCTGCCACGGTCCAGATGCCGAGCAGCGTCAATCCGACTTCCGGTTAGACCACTCACGCGATTCGTACGCAGAACGTGGTGGCGATGCGCCGATCGTTCCACATGAACCTGGACAGAGCAACTTATTTTCGCGAATTTCGTCCAACGATCCTGACGAAATCATGCCCCCGGCAGATTCCGGCAAGCTTCTCTCAAAAGAACAAATCGAGTTAGTTCGACGCTGGATCGAACAGGGAGCCGCTTGGGACGACCACTGGTCGTTTGTTGCCCCACAGCGTCCTCTCTTACCGGCGGGTCCCCAACCGGCATTTGTCCGCAATCCGATCGACCATTTCGTGCTGGCACGGCTGAAAATAAAGGGGCTTACACCGTCTACTGCTGCTTTAAAAACGACATGGCTGCGGCGGGTAACATTCGATTTAACGGGGCTTCCTCCGACCATCGGTCAAATCGATTCATTTCTTTCAGATACGTCACCCAACGCCGCAGAAAAACAAGTAGACCGGCTACTCAGTTCACCTCATTACGGTGAACACATGGCGCGACAGTGGCTGGATCTCGCCCGCTACAGCGATACCCACGGAATGCACGCCGACGGAGAACGATCAATTTGGCCTTTCCGTGACTGGCTCACCAAGGCCTTCAACCAGAATATGTCTTTCGATCAATTCACCGTGGAGCAACTGGCGGGAGACCTATTAACGAATCCCTCCAGGGACCAACTGGTCGCCACCGGTTTCAACCGTTGCCATCCATCCACGGAAGAAGGAGGCTCTATTGCCGAAGAAGTTCGCATTCGCTATGCAATCGACCGCGTGACGACGGTCGGTACAGTGTGGATGGGACTTTCCTTGAATTGCACCGTCTGCCATGATCACAAATTCGACCCACTGCTACAGCGAGAATTTTATCAACTGTTTGCCTATTATGCGAATACGGCTGACACACCCGTTCACCGCAACGTCCTAGCACCACCACCGTCGCTCGAACTCCCCACCCCGCAACAAGCAAAAGCACAAGATTCGTTGCAAGAAGAGATTGCTGCAGTCCAAAAAAAGATCTCCGAGGCTATTGCCTTGGCCCAGAGTGCCGAACTTGCAAAATCCAACACCAGAGACACTAACGAGTCGCTGGATGTGATTTGGATCGATGATGCTCCCCCCACGGGAGCAGATATCCACGGAACCGATGGAGCTCACTCCTGGCAATGGGTCACGGCAGAACATGGCCCCGTCTATCACAGCAAGCAGTCACACACACAGACCGCCACCGGGCTCGGGCAACATGCTTTTTCTGGAGCCAGTCCCGACCTGCAGATCAAAGAGGGCGACAAGATTTTCACATACATTTTTCTTGACCCTGACAATCCACCTGAAGAAGTCATGCTGCAATTCAAGGATCATGACTGGGAACACCGTGCTTATTGGGGCAGCAATCAGATTCAATGGGGTAACGACCATTCGGCGTCCCGATTACCCATGGGACCGCTTCCGCCACTGGGGAAATGGGTGCGACTCGAAGTCGATCCGCAAGCCATTGGATTCACTCCCGGCACCAGGATTAATG
>CAYMUR010000117.1:0-3926 GCA_964393615.1 uncultured Pirellulaceae bacterium | reverse complement strand
CAAGCTGGGATTGCCGGCGGGCGCTGTCATTAATGGCTGGGCCTTTACCCAGTTTGGCGGGACAGTGTACTGGGACGCATCAGGAGTCCATACTGCCAACCCACCTTCCTATGAGGAGTCATTGCTGACCTGGGAAGAGTCCCAAATAACCAACCAGGATGCGAATCTACCGAAGACCATTCAGCATGTCTTAAAAATTGCACGTGACCAACGAACGGACGTCCAGACAAAAGAGCTCCAGGACTATTTTATTGAATTCGTTTATGCCAACACTCGCGCAATCTTTGGTGACCTGCACCAGCATCAGGACGCAGCGCAAAAGTCATTTACGGAGCTCAAGGCAGCCATTCCCATCACCATGATCATGCAGGACAAAAAAGACGATCGCCGTGACACTTTTTTATTGATTCGGGGCGAATACGACCAACCTGATAAAAGGGAAAAGTTACAGCCTAACGTACCTGCCATGTTACCTCCACTGCCCAGCACAGCACCTGCCAACCGTCTAGGGCTGGCCCGCTGGCTCGTATCGAAGCAACATCCACTCACAGCCCGTGTCACCATGAACCGGTTTTGGCAAAATTATTTTGGCGTGGGAATCGTCAAATCGTCTGAGGAGTTTGGCGTTCAGGGCGATTGGCCCAGCCACCCCCAACTGTTGGATTGGTTAGCGACAGAATTGATGCATCGTGACTGGAATGTCAAACAGATGCATCAGCATATCGTCCTGTCTGGAACCTACCGTCAGACCTCCCAGGTCTCTTCCGAGCTCTACCACCTCGATCCGGAAAATCGGCTGTTTGCTCGTGGCCCTCGCTTTCGCCTTGATGCGGAGATGATACGAGATCAAGTCCTGGCCGTTAGCGGCTTGCTGGCAAGGACTATCGGAGGACGAGGCGTCAAACCATACCAACCGACAGGACTCTGGCGCGAGGTGAGCGCAACCGGAAGCAACACCTCGCAATACGTGCCCGATGAGGCCGACAAACTATTTCGGCGTAGCATGTATACATTTTGGAAACGGACTTGTTCCCCACCCACGCTAGCCGGCTTAGACGCCCCTTCTCGAAACACCTGCCAGGTAAAACGGACGCGAACCAACACACCACTGCAAGCACTTATCTTATTGAACGATATACAACATATCGAAGCGGCACGTCACCTGGCCCAACGTATGATGACCGAAGGAGGTGACACGTCCAGGGAACGCATTGCTTTCGCTTTTCGATTATCAACGGCCCGACAACCTGTCGAAACAGAAACGCAACTGCTCTTGGACAATTTCAACACGCACCTGGTTGAATTTCAACGTGACCCACATTCGGCTGACAAACTTGTTCAGGTTGGCAAATCCGTTCGAAACGCCAGCCTGGACAGCAGCGAGTTGGCCGCCTGGACAATGGTCGCCAACCTGATCCTCAACCTTGACGAAACCTTAACCAAGTCCTAAAGGGGCTGCACCTAAACATTTTGTCCCCGGCTTGCGGTTGCATCCAACATATGGGGCAACATAACAACTGTCATTCCAAAGTACTCATGCATACAACATCGTATACGACGACGGCAACTGCTGACCGACACTCTCTCTGCGTCCAAACACGACCTTGGCATGACTCCCAATCGCAAATTACAAGGACATAAATCCTTTGGAAAAACACGGAACCCAACAAAACCGGCGTCATTTCTTTTGCCGCACGACCAGTGTTATGGGTGCCGCTGCATTGAACTCGTTGATGGATACACCACTGCAGGCTGGTTCCACAACTTCGGGAACCGGCAACAATCGCAGCACGCACTTCGCCCCACGTGCAAAACGAATCATTTATTTATGCATGGTTGGCGCCCCCAGCCAGATGGATTTGTTTGATTACAAACCAAATATTCAAAAGTACTTTGACAAAGATTTGCCGGACTCTGTCCGCATGGGGCAACGACTTACGACGATGACCTCCGGACAGAAACGATTTCCGATCGCACCCACAATCTACCAATTCCAACAACACGGACAAACAGGTGCCTGGGTCAGCGAGTTACTTCCCCATACGGCCAGTGTCGTCGACGAATTAGCAATCCTGCGATCCGTGAACACCGAAGCAATTAACCACGATCCGGCCCTCACCTATATTCAAACGGGATTCCAAAAACAAGGACGCCCAAGCCTGGGAGCCTGGCTCTCTTACGGACTTGGCAACATGAATAAAAACCTGCCCGACTTTGTCGTGCTGACAGCGTCCTGGACCGGATTGAAGAATGCGGAGGCATTGTACGAACGCCTGTGGGGAGCTGGGTTCTTGCCTTCCCGCCATGCTGGTGTCTCACTTCGTTCGCAGGGTGATCCGGTTTTGTACCTTTCTAATCCCCCGGGGATCACAAGCCAGACACGTCGAAGAATGCTCAACACCTTGGCCCAAATCAACTCGCTTCAGTACCAAGCCGTTGGCGATCCAGAAATCAACACTCGCATCGCACAGTACGAACTGGCATTTCGCATGCAGTCATCCGTCCCGAACCTGGCTGACTTCTCAAGCGAACCGAAACATGTCCTCGACCTATACGGCCCGGAAGTCACGCGAGCAGGGACGTTCGCTGCCAGTTGCCTCTTGGCACGGCGCCTGGCCGAACGGGACGTTCGCTGCATTCAAATTTTCCACCGTGGTTGGGACCAGCATGGCAACCTACCTCGAGATCTTCCGAATCAATGCCGCGATATCGACCAAGGGTCCGCGGCACTGATCCGAGATCTCAAACAACGCGGCATGCTGGACGACACGTTGATTGTCTGGGGTGGAGAGTTCGGGAGAACCGTTTATTGCCAGGGTCAACTCAGCAAAACCAACTATGGCAGAGACCACCACCCGCTCTGTTTTACCATGTGGATGGCAGGTGGAGGGATCCAACCAGGGATCGTGTATGGAGAAACGGACGATTTCAGCTACAACATTGTCAATAATCCTGTCCATATCCACGACATTAATGCCACCCTGTTACATTGCCTGGGCGTCGATCACAAACGCTTGACCTACCGATTTCAAGGGCGTGATCACCGTCTCACCGACGTACATGGCCAAGTGGTCAAAGACATTCTGGCTTAGCAATTCGCTTGCAAACGATCAGCCTTAGAGTCCAGGACCCTCGCATTTGGCGTTTTCTTTCCCTGGCCAAGCCGTACTGGTTTCTTAATCTGTCCCCCCACAGAGCCATCCGTAATATGCTATATTCCTCTTTCAAACGATCCCCTTCGTCGATGACAACAAACGGTCGATCCTGGCATTTGTCGGATTACGCGGAATGACCAGTCTACGACCTTCAATGTTTTCAATAAGTATCTCGCCCAGCAGACAGCATTCTTTTTCACCGAACGGTCAAGTGCCATGACACAATCTACTATCAACGACCCAGCCCCCCATCCCACGCGTTTTTCGATTTTCTTGCTCCTGACATGTGGCCTCGGTATGTGGACGACGTCCACGAGTGCCGCCGAATTACGAGTTGGCGTTTTCGACGTGGACGCGTCCCCCCCCGTGGGAAGCCCACTCGCCTATGACCCGACCCAGGGTGTCGAAACACCTCTCAGCTTGCGTGGCATCGTGATCCTCGGAGCGGATCAGCCAATCGTGCTATGCGCGGTGGATTGGATAGGCATCGGCAATGGTGGCCAAACGATCTTTCGCAGTCGCCTGGCATCGGCCGCTGGCACCATTCCGGCACGCGTTGCCGTCCATGCTTTACACCAACACGATGCGCCAAAATGCGACTTCGACGTTGACCAACTCCTGTACGAGTCGGACTTTCCTAACGAAGGGTCAAACCCCGTCTTTGCCAGGCAGGTTATCCGTCGTGCCGCGGATGCCCTGCGCGTCGCCACCACCTCGGCACAACCAGTGAGTCACATTGGTATTGGTATGGCGGAAATTGAAAAAGTCGCC
>CAYMUR010000116.1:6839-11279 GCA_964393615.1 uncultured Pirellulaceae bacterium | reverse complement strand
TGACCCACAAACGGGATCAGTCGTGACATAGCCCTTCAAGGCATTCATTCTTCAAATTCACCGCGTCTTGTATCACGAAACCCCAGAGAACTACGCATGCCAAGTCAACCACAAATTGAAATTAACGAGTCCGGACTTGTCGATCAAAATGATTCCGCATTCGCCACTCTTGTTCGCCTCAACGATCAGGACATCCTTTGTGGGTTCAGTGCTGGGGGAGGTGCCCATGCCATCGGCGGCACCCAGTGCCGCCGCTCGCGAGACGGTGGACGTACCTGGAGTCAACCTACTGTCATTCTAGACCGCGTCAGCCAACCATTCAGTACTAATCACCTACGGCTAAGTCGCACAGCTAGCGGAACAATCCTTGCCTACGGGCAGCGAGACTACCGTGAAATGCAAGAGGGGCGGTCTCGAACGATCCGTAGTGAACCCATCCTATGTCGTTCTGAGGACAAGGGAGAAACTTGGTCCGACCCCCAAATCATACCCGCTCAACTGCCAGGACCCTATGAAATATCCAATCCTATCGTGGTCACACACGACGGACGTTGGTTAGCTCCGGCAGCAACCCATCACGGAGAGCTTTATGGTGAAAAAGTGGTTGTATTTGAAAGTGCCGACGAAGGCAGGACATGGCCAGACATGCACACTGTCTTCGAGCATCGCGAAAAAAAAATAGGATATCTCGAACAGAAGCTGATTGAATTTCAACCAAATCGCCTGATCGCCATTGCCTGGAGACAGGATTTCCAAAACGATGCTGACCTCGACAACGCCATCAGTTTTTCCAACGACGGAGGACTCACCTGGAGCGATCCGCTTGCTACCGGCGTCCAGGGTCAAACAATGACCCCTATCTGGCTGGAAGAAGACCGCTTTTGCATTCTGTACAATCGACGATTTGGAGAACAGGGCGTCCGCATGTGCTTGGTCCGCGCTAACGACACGCACTGGAACATCGAGTACGAAGGGACCATGTGGGATGCAAAATCAAGTTTCCACTGGAATGAGGAAATGAGTAGCAACGAACAAATTTCACAAATCCAGTTCGGTTATCCAATGGCCGTTCGGCTCGATGACCAAACGCTACTGGCAACGCATTGGTGTGTCGAAAATGGTGTCTGCGGAATTCGCTGGACGCGTTTACAAATCCACAACTGAAACAACGTTATAGGCTATTTCGGCAGCAAATCATCGGTCACAGTGGCCAACATTACTCCCCCCATTCCCAACCGGCCTGGCTCGAAGCGATGAACGACTGCTGACCGTCCATTTTCTTCGGCAGGACCACCGAGAATCACTGCACAGGACAGCCTTTCTTGAAGCTTCGTGCATGAATAAAATTTGCCTAATCAACGTTGCCGGATTAACACCTCATTGGGCCAGGAACGCTCCCAGGATTGCTCAGCTGGGTAATCCCCAACCTCTACAAAGCCCCCTGCCCGCTGTTACCTGTACTTCCCAAGCCACGATGCTCACAGGGCTTTCTCCCAACGAGCATGGAATTGTCGGTAATGGATGGTATTCGCGCGAGAATGGGGAAGTCCGCTTTTGGCAACAATCGAACTCGTTAATTCAAGGTGACAAAATCTACGAGGACGTGCGCACGGCAAAAATGTTTTGGTGGTTCAATCAAGGGGCCCCTGTCGATTGGTCGGTCACTCCCAAGCCACATTACGGCTGCGACGGATCCAAGGCATTTGACATCATGGATAACACAAATTGTCAGCTACAAGATCGGCTTGGCCGGTTCCCGTTCCCCGCTTTCTGGGGACCCGCAGCCGGGCTAGCCTCTTCAGAATGGATCGCCCGTGCCACCCAAATCGTCATGCGCGAGCGACAGCCAGACCTTACGCTAGTATACCTGCCCCATCTTGACTATGACTTTCAACGTTTTACAGAACAATCGCCAACACGGGTCGCAGAAGTTGACGCTTGTGTCGGCTTGGTAA
Organism: uncultured Pirellulaceae bacterium; assembly: GCA_964393615.1. Taxonomy (GTDB): domain Bacteria; phylum Planctomycetota; class Planctomycetia; order Pirellulales; family Pirellulaceae; genus CAYMUR01. The sequence goes on along the minus strand of CAYMUR010000116.1, from coordinate 9,324 downwards.
TCGACGCCGCAGATGACATTGGCGCCGAAGTCATCATCGTCTCTGAATATGGCCTGGTGCCGGTCTCCCGACCGATCATGATCAATCAAGAACTACGGCGTGCCGGCTGGCTAACGGTCCGTGAGGGTCCATTCGGTGAAATGCTAATGCCACTCGAGTGCCAGGCATTTGCCGTGGCTGACCATCAATTGGCTCACCTGTACATCCAAGGTGCCAATCGGTCCGAAGTGCGCGCTGCAGTAGAACAACTAGAAGGAGTCGATGCAGTGGTAGAACCTGCTGAGATCGAATTAGACCACCCACGATCTGGGGATTTAATCGCCTTGGCACAACCAGACGCCTGGTTTGTCTACTATTACTGGCTGACAAACCGAAATGCTCCCGACTTTGCACGCACCGTCGACATTCACCGCAAGCCAGGTTATGATCCGTGTGAATTGTTCATGACATCAAAATTCCGAGCCGCGTCTCGCCTCTTACAAAAACACCTCGGCTTTCGCTACCGGATGGACGTGATCCCGCTCGATCCCACCTTGGTCTGTGGCAGCCACGGCCTGCATCCTGCTGCTAACGATGGTCCCGTCATCGTCACGAGCGATCCTCCCCATGACATGCGCCAGCTGAAAGATTTTTTGCGCCGTAAACTTGGTTAGCAACGTCCAAAATTTCTATCACCGAAAGTACGAAAGTATTCGCCTAGCATTTGATTGCAGATAACCACACGGCATAGTTCGCCTATTCTACCGTGGCATGTTGTTGAAAAAGACTTATTAGATGCATGACAAACTTCAACAAAAGTGGTAATCCAATGAAAACAACACCTGTTTCAGATGGCAAAGGCCACCTTCAAAATTGCAAAATCTCTTGCCTTGAATCTAAGTTGTCCTGAATGATAATCCACCAAGTGAGATTTCAACCGGAAAAGACAACGTGTAAAATACAAGGATGGCCTGAACTGAACAATCCTCCCCGCCACAGACTGAGAGGGTGGTTTGGCCAGTGCATCCCACACCATTATCGAATGACGGACCCTCCCTGGATTCAGCCCAGTAGGTCACCCGTTGCGGTTCACTAGGCTTCATGTTCCATACTTGCATCCTGATGTAATTTAACTTCGACGAGATACACCACTTGATATCTGGCGACCTGCAACACCCTGAACACATTACGATTGAGCCAAGCGGTCCGATCCGCGGCTCGATTCAGCCGCCCGGCTCCAAAAGCATTACTAACCGGGCTTTAGTCTGTGCTGCATTATCCAAAGGTACTTCGAAACTACACGGGGTTCTCGACAGCGAAGATACTCAGGTCATGGTTGCGTCCTTGCAACGACTGGGATTTCGTATCGCTGCGGACCTTTCCGCAGCTTACTTGGAAATCGAAGGAGGTTCTGGGCATTTACCTACCCAGGGATCCAGCGACCTATTCGTAGCCAACAGCGGGACCACCATTCGTTTTTTGACAGCGCTCGTGACCTTGGGGCATGACACGTATCGCCTGGATGGTATTGCACGAATGCGAGAACGACCTATCGAAGATCTGCTGCATACCTTGAACCAGCTGGGCGGCTCCACTTCCTGTGAACAGGAAACAGGGTGTCCCCCTGTCATGGTCCGAGGTAATGGACTGCCAGGAGGAACCGCTACGGTCCGTGGCGATATTTCCAGTCAATTTCTCAGCGCCCTGCTAATGGTATGCCCTTGCACTCAGACTGACACTGTCCTCCGCGTGGAGGGGACCCTGGTCTCACAACCTTACGTCAAAATGACATTGGCTGTCATGCAACATTTTGGTGTAAACGTTTCCTATAATGATCTGACTGAGTTTCGATTTGAGAAACACCACACGTACCAGGCCACTGACCTATTGATCGAACCAGATGCCTCAGCGGCGAGTTATTTTTGGGCAGCCGCTGCGATCACCCATGGAACTGTCCTTGTCAAAAACCTTACGACCACAGCCATCCAGGGTGACGTACGGTTTTGTGAATGCCTGGCACAAATGGGGTGCCATGTCGAGCAAAAACCAGACGGCATTCAAGTGACGGGCGTAAACCTTCGCGGAATCGACGTCAACATGAATGACATTAGCGATACGGTCCTGACGCTCGCCGCGGTCGCATTGTTCGCCGATGGTCCCACCACGATCCACGGCGTGGAGCATATTCGACACAAAGAAACGGACCGCATCAGTGACCTGTCCCGGGAACTGCGCAAGCTAGGAGCCGACGTTGTTGAATTCCCCGACGGGTTGAAGATCACTCCGGGCCCCCTGCGTAGCGCAACCATCGAAACTTATAACGATCATCGTATGGCCATGAGCTTTGCCCTGGTAGGTTTATGTCACCCGGGCATCACCATTACCAACCCTGGCTGTACTGCAAAAACCTATCCCCGATTCTTTGAAGATCTAGCTCGTCTTCGAGGTGCTTGACCTTTGCCAAATTCATCCAGTTTCAAAAATTTTTCTGCCTCGGCCGTTGTCA
>CAYMUR010000116.1:0-6829 GCA_964393615.1 uncultured Pirellulaceae bacterium | reverse complement strand
ATCCAGACGCCAGGAGCGTACTGCATTGCTCATACCCATTCCTCTCCGACTCGTGAAACGACTGCGCCCGCCAACCGTTCTGCCAGCTAGCCGCTGCACGTTGTGGCAACCCCATCGGTTTCTTTATTGATTGGATACTCTGTCAGTCTCCCTTGAAATCACCCTCAACGTACTCGACCTGCTCCTGGCATCTCATCCACCCATAGAAAAACACCTGTTGAGACAAACGGGCATGCTCACCTTCAGATGGTCGATTGTCCTGGTCAGGCCCCCATCGATACACCTTTCACAACGAATTCGTTAAGTTATGGCATCTTGGAAACGGTTAAACGGAGAAATCATCGCCTGCCAACATTGTCCGCGTCTCAGAGAACATTGTCGTGAAATAGCCCGCGAAAAACGTCGTGCCTATCAAGATTGGGAATACTGGGGCAAGCCCGTGCCAAATTTTGGCGACCGAAAGGCTCGGTTACTGTTGGTGGGACTGGCCCCTGCCGCCCACGGCGCCAATCGAACTGGCCGCATGTTTACTGGTGACCGCAGTGGCGACTGGCTCTATCGAGCACTGCACCGAGCAGGTTTTGCCAGCCAGCCACATTCCAATTCACTCGACGACGGCCTCGTTCTTCTCAATTGCGCTATCACTGCCGTTTGTCATTGTGCCCCACCGCAAAACAAGCCCAGCGTTAGCGAAATCGAAAATTGCGCTACCTGGTTGCAGCAGACCTTCAACGTCGTTCCCGCGAAAGTCATCATCGCATTAGGACAAATCGCCTGGAAAGCAATCGTAGATCATGCGCTGTCACAAGGTTGGCTCACTGGCAAACGCCCTCGCTTCTCTCACGGTGTGGCAGTCCCCTTGAAGAATGACCAGTGGCTGCTGGGAAGTTATCATCCCAGTCAGCAAAACACCTTTACAGGTCGCCTTACAGAGCCCATGTTCGATTCAATTTTCACAAAAGCTGCGAAACTCCTGGGTAAGTGAAACGCCACTATGTCTTGAACCTGCCGTGCACGGTCCTCTCATGCATTTGCTGGAATTCCCCTTGCGTAACAGGCGATTATCAGTCCATTCCTACCGGACTAGTAGCGCCAGCGATCCAGTGACAGCAGTCCATACACCTCGCATCGAATCGACGCACAGCGTTTCTCCTTAAGGATCAATTCCACCTAAGATTACCTGTTACCAGCAGCACACACAAAACAAGCTCATGCCGTATAACCCCCATTACCGATACAATTGACAGCATGGGCCTTTGCGCCTCCAGCCAAGGACTGGCGTCACGGCCCGTTCCAACGTGAAATTTTTTCGTCTGTAGCATCCTCAACAAGGGTGTGATGTCATGAACCAATGGAATTGTGAACATTGTCAAGGCCGGATTGGACCTGTACCCGATCTCGCCGGTCAAACGGTAGCGTGCCCTTACTGCTTGGCACCAATCGCGGTGCCCAACCACCTAACAACGACCAAAACTTCACGTTCTAAATGGAAGTGGCTCTTGGCAGCCACCACCCTTTTAGCCATCACCGCCACTATTGGTTTGATTACTCAACCTGCCCTACTGCCTGACCACGTATTTGGCAACCATCTTACAAAATTAACTGGCCGGTTTTTCTCACCACAGCATTCACTACCAGCATTGCCTGACCCGGGCTCCCGCCCGCAGCCATCAGAATCGGCCATTACATCGCTGGAACCAACACTCGAAACACACAAGTTGCCCAACGCACTTGAAACCAAGAGCTCCAGCGACCATTCCCTACAAACCGAAAGTACAGTAGTCATCGATCATGAATTGACGTCTGTTCGCGAACTCCAGCACCCGCTCACAGCCGACGTCGTGGAAGCTGCCGTCCAGCATGCCGTCAAAGACGTCGTACAGACATCGTTGCACGCTGCCGTGCTACAGGCAATGGAAACCTCTCTCCAACCTGCTGTCCACGAAACGATGAAAAATGTTATGCGAGATTCCGTACAACAGGCCTTCAGGCACACGTACACCCCCCACCCAACTCATGACGCCGATTCGCTCAGCGAACCTCCACTACCAAACACGATTCTGACTACAAATCTCGACATCCCGCAGGTGATTCCGGCTGGCACCGCTCCTGCAAACCCAGCAAGGCCCGGGCTTGCCGTCCGTCGAGACCATCTGGCCCATACGATTCAAGAAATTTTTGGAGTGGAATTCTACATCCAGGCATTGACTGACAGCCAAACAACCGCCATCACTGCACAAATCAACGGTGCTGAAGTGACCTTACGAGGTTCTCCTGCCGAAGTAGAGACCATCACCATACAAGGGTCTTTCAAAGATCAAAATATGGCGATGCTTCTCGCCACGATCACCAGCCATGTGATGCCTGGCTGGCCTGTCGAGAATGCCGGTGACTGGTTCACCAAGGCAGTTGAAAGATGTGACAACCAAACACTCGTGAGTACGCTCCACGACGGCATCGAGGTGACGATCACCGATGCAGGCGAAGGAGACTTTTGGATTTTCTTGCAAGCAGATCGAGATTAATCCAACCCTGCTAGAAAATATTCTTGATTGAAACGCCCGCAGCCGTTCCCAATTTCACGCCAAAAGGGATGTGCGGTGATTCTCTCATTTCCGGAGCGACATCCTCGCAAATCTCCCCTCGATTGGGCTGGCCCGGGAAAAATACCAATCCCTCGTGCCACTAAATATTTACCAAATGGCCCATTTTCTTCTTGATTAAGGACGTACCTTCGTTAATATCGTTTCTTAACCTCTGCCTTCTGGAAATTGGCAAACACTAAATTCACCGTAATTCGCAAGGTCCTTGGCGGGGCCCGAACAATTACATAAGTTTTACACGCCTATTATTTCCTCTCAATACACAGCAGGCTAATTCGCGTACAATCTTGGGACGGCGGAACATTGAAGAAGCAACTATCTTTTAAGGAGTGAACTGTGTCGACGATCACAGATCCAAAAAGCAAAGACCAAGCTGAATTTCCCTTGGATCCAAACAGGATGCCTGCGGTTGGTGACCGTGTAATAGTCAGCCCAGGAATCTCAACGGATAACGCTACAGACGATACGTCCCCCAACCAGCCGGCGAATGCCCGTGTTGAGAAACTATCCAATGGGATATCGTGGCCAGTCCTGGGCTGGCTTGTTTTAATTCATGCGGGCGTGCTGTTCGCTCCCTTTTGCTTTACCTGGGAAGCGTTGGCGTTGACCCTGGTACTGCATTGGATGACGGGTGGCATTGGAATTTGCTTGGGTTACCACCGCTTGCTAACCCATGGCAGTTTCAAGACATTTGCGCCTGTTCGCTGGTGCCTGGGAACCCTAGGCTGTCTGGCAGGTGAGGGTTCCCCCACAGATTGGGTGGCGAATCACCGTAAGCACCACGCACATAGTGACGAAGATGGGGATCCACATACTCCGAATGATGGCGCCTGGTGGAGCCACATTTTTTGGGTTGTCTGGGCTACCTCTGGCCCAGAACGGACCAAACACAATCAGCGCTGGGCACCTGACATTTTGAACGATCGCGTTTTGGCGTGGATGGATATCGCATTTATCCCGCTGAACCTGGTTTTTGGAGGTGTGCTTTTTTCGTTGGGCTACTGGCTGGGTAGCTTGCCACTGGCAACTTCTTTTGTGGTCTGGGGCATGTTCACTCGCCTTGCATTTGTGATGCACAGCACGTGGTTCGTGAACTCGGCCAGTCATATCTGGGGATATCGCAACTACAACACCAAAGATAACAGTAAAAATTGCTGGTGGGTCGCCTTGTTAACCTATGGTGAAGGTTGGCATAATAACCATCATGCCTATCCCAGTATGGCCAAACACGGGCATCGCTGGTGGGAAATCGACTCTACCTTCTTGGTCATTCGCATAATGCGCCGGTTGGGTCTCGCTTGGCACGTTGTCGACTACAAGCAACGCCAGGAGTTGCCGACTTGACAATGGCATGTAGCAGTGGCCGCCTGCACGCTATACATGTCAACACGTCCATTCGTCAATCTGGCTGCTTACCGATTCGTTCCCCTGAATGATCTTCGTGAGTTGCGGCAACGATTGCGCACGTTGTGTGAACGCTGTCAGCTCAGAGGTACGATTCTGCTAGCCAGCGAGGGAATCAATTTCTTTTTGGCAGGCACCCCGGCTAACACGGAACAGTTTTTACAGGAATTGTCCGAGGACAGTCGCTTTGCAGAACTCAATGTCAAACGAAGTGAAAGTAAACATCAGCCATTCCACCGTATGCTGGTGCGTATTAAACGTGAAATCATTCCGTGTGGAGTCAACAACATCTCGCCTGCAAATTCGGCGACACCGACAATTTCACCGGCAGAGCTAAAACGCTGGATGGACGAAGGACATCCTTTTACATTGTTAGACGTTCGCAATGATTACGAAATACAAATCGGCACTTTCGATACAGCAATGCCTATCGGCATTTCACATTTTCGAGATTTTTTACCTGCCGCGCAGAGACTTCCGTCTCATCTGAAGCAGCAACCGGTCGTGATGTTCTGTACGGGTGGAATCCGCTGTGAAAAAGCAGGCCCGCTTTTAGAACAGGAAGGGTTTGAAAACGTATTGCAATTGGACGGCGGCATTCTTAAGTATTTCGAACACTGTGGTGGTCAACATTATCACGGTGACTGCTTCGTATTTGACCAGCGAGTGGCAGTCGACTCGCATTTACAAGAAACTGCCACATCACAATGCTTCGCCTGCCAGGCTCCCTTGACCCTGTCCGAACAGCAGTCACCACACTACGACCCTGGAAAATCTTGTCCCCATTGCTACATTCCGCCAGAACAGCAGCAACGCGAATTACTCGGTCAACGCATGGCTGCAATCCGTCGCGTGACAAACCCCCTGCCAGGTAGCCAACCTTATGAAAATCGCTTGCCGGTAACGGTTCCAGCTCGCTATGACCAATGGACCTTGGTTGATTTTCTCGACAACCTTCACCCCCATGTAGGACGCGATCAATGGCTGGACCTGTGTGCTACGAAACATCTCGTCAAAGACAACCAACCCGTCTCCCACGACCAAACCGTTGTTACCGGTGAACGTTATGAACGGATCCTCCCAGAAACCGTCGAACCAGATATCAACCCCAACATCGAAATTTTACTAGAGGACGAAGCCATTATCGTTGTCAACAAGCCAGCCCCCCTTCCTATGCACCCTTCTGGCCGGTTTCACCGCAACACATTGCTGTATATCCTGCGATCTGTGTACCACCCAATCTGCCCGCGTAATGCACATCGCCTTGACTCCAACACGTCAGGCATTGTTGTGTTTTCCAAAACACGCCGTATTGCTGCACAACTGCAGCCCCAATTCGAACGATGTGAAGTTACCAAAGAGTATATCGCACGAGTCCAGGGCCGTCCTCCGTGGAATTCATTTGATTGCTGCGCGCCAATTAGCGCGGCGCCACAACAAGCAGGTTCCCGTTGTGTCGACCCCGATGGCCTGGCGGCGCAAACTCGATTTCAAGTGGCCAGATTCTGTACAACATCCGAAGAAACACTGCTCTACGTCAAACCGCTCACCGGGAGGACACACCAGATCCGAATTCACTTGTGGCACCTCGGATTTCCAATTTCTGGGGATCCACTCTATCGTGCCGATGGTACATGCGAGGCGAGGCGTACCCTGTCACTTCCTGACCAACCCATGTGCCTACACGCTGCAAAAGTTTCTTTCCGCCATCCACTCTCTGAAAAAATGGTTACTTTTTCTGCCCCTCTGCCCGCTTGGTGGAACCTGGCAACGGCCGAAGCCTCTGATCCCTGATCGTTTCGTTGTAATACCATCGGCCACAACAGTTCGGGACGTCGGTATCAAAAATGATCCACCATGCACCCCCACAAGTCGGCGTACTGCTCAAACCTTTTCTTAACGGTTGCGAACACGGCCAGAAATAGCCGACACTTCTTGGCGACCGATCTGGTGTCACCGTCCAGGATTCTAATATTTCTTGCCTCATCCCAAAACCAATCCACACAACGGGTGGAACATGGTGTATCATAAATGGTACATCCAGCATGACGACACATGACCTTTGCTTCGCCCACGCGTAAAACTTTGCATGCCCCTAAAAACCATCACACTAGCGGCCTGGCTCCTACTGGTAAGCAGTGTCCCCAGTCTTGCGCAGTCATCCGTTTCCCTGTTTGACGGTCACACATTCACGGGATGGGAAACCGTCACTGGTGCACCCGTAACACGAGGCTGGGAAGTCGACGAAGGAACGATTCATTTGCGCGCTGACGGGCCACGCACAGGGCCAATCGTGACAAGTCGACAGTTTGCAGACTTTGATTTACAGTTCGAATGGAAAATCTCAACCGGTGGCAATAGTGGTGTAAAATATCGTGTAAAAAAATTTGGCGACCGTATTTTAGGCTGTGAATTTCAAATTCTTGATGATGCAACACACTCCGACATAAAGGCCAAACAGCAAACCGGCGGAATCTATGGCCTTTACCCGCCACGCTGCTTACCTGCCTACCCAGCAGGAAAATTCAACCACAGTCGGATTGTGGTCAGTGGAAAACAACTTCAACACTGGCTCAATGGCAAGCTGGTAGTCGAGGCAAGAGTCTGCAGTTGTGATTGGAGAAATCGCAAAGCCGTCAGCAAGTTCGCCCAAGTGGATGGTTTTGGCGAAAATCGCTGCGGCCGTATCATGCTGACTGATCATAGCAGCGAGGTCTGGTACCGGAACCTGACACTACACCCCCTGCAAAGGCCAAAACACTTGCTGCTCGCCAATATTTTTCCAAATTTCATCAAAAATGGAGACGCGCCCTTATCCCCTG
>CAYMUR010000115.1:0-11300 GCA_964393615.1 uncultured Pirellulaceae bacterium | reverse complement strand
TGTTTTAAAAGACTTGTCGGAGCCGATCAAATCAATCAACAATGTCGAAACGCATGGTTAGGAGGGTGTAGCAGTGCATCCCAAACGACCCAAGCGGGTATTACAGCGTTTTTTTGCTGGATTAACCGAAAACACGTTTCATACACGGCTCGGTGTCGCAGACCCGCCGTTGACTGACTATCTCAGTGAAATGCTGGTTCGTTTTGTCCATTGCGATACGGTGTATCCGTTTCGTGATTTGACCGGCAAGCAATTGACAGAGGTGGTAGAGTTGGCTGTAGAAGGGGAAGCCCGAGTGGGCGAGGCGCGGCGGGAAGTGCATCAGCACATTGGAGATTTTATTCTGTTCTGGGCGGGGGTCTATCCCGAAGCCTTGCGTCGCTTACGTGGCCCCTACCGTAAAGACCGTTTTGTCGACTACTGTGAGCAAGGCAAACGGTCTTACTACATTGCCAGCACTATTCAAGCTGGCGAAAAAAAAGATCGCCAGGCTCCGGGAGAAGTCTTGAGCCGATTGAGCGACCAATTTGAACTATGTCTCGTTGGGCTTGGAGAAGTTCGTCGTGAATGGGAACGAGGCGACGGTGAACCGGACGGACTGAGTCCTCTGTGGATCAGTTAGTTTGTGAAAAGTGTGTGTAAACAAAATAAAGTATTTTGGCAGTGGTGGTGACGTGCCGGTGCTTCTCCTTGTATGATAAGTAGCATGAGAGTTGCAGTTAGCGGCACCACAGGACTAGTTGGACAGGTACTGGGCGAACGGCTTGAACGCGACGGCCACGAAATGCTTAACATGGTCCGGCGCGCGCCTGCGAATGATTCCGAAATACAATGGAATGCGATCGACGGTGCGATCGAAGCTGCCAAGTTCGAAGGTTGCGATGCGGTAGTGCACTTGGCTGGTGAAAACATTGCGACCGGGCGCTGGACGGCAGCGAAAAAATCTTTGATCCGACAAAGCCGCGAGCAAGGGACACAAATCGTTTCCAAGGCCTTGGCGAGTTTGTCAAAGGCTCCTCGTGTATTCATTGCGGCATCTGCCATTGGATACTATGGAGACCGTGGTGACGAGTTATGTCTGGAGACGAGCTTGCCGGGCGAGGGATTTCTTTCTGATGTCTGCGTGGATTGGGAGCGAGCGACCCAACCCGCTGTCGACGCAGGACTGCGTGTCGTTAACTTACGTATTGGTGTTGTGCTTAGCCGAAAAGGGGGTGCATTGAAAACGATGTTGCCCCCGTTTCAATTTGGTGTGGGTGGACGTATTGGCCATGGGCAGCAGTATTGGAGCTGGATTACGCTGGACGATTTGGTGGGTGTGATCATGCACTGCCTTGCAGACGACTCACTGTCAGGCCCGGTCAATGCTGTGGCGCCACAGCCGGTTACTAATCAGCAATTTACGAAATCGTTGGGTCGCCAGTTGCGTCGGCCGACATGCCTGCCCATGCCTGCCCTGGCGGCCCGCATTGTTCTTGGTGAAATGGCGAATGCTCTAATTTTGGCCAGCACGCGTGTCGAACCGGGGCGGTTGAAAGAGAGTGGTTACACCTTCCAACATACAACCATCGATGAGGCTTTTCAGCATCTGTTCAGTCGGTGAAAAAAAGATACGCAATTCTTCATTTCATGTTAGACTGGTCGGGGAAAGGCTAAAAAGAATGGGGGGCCTGGGAGGTTGTCAGCTAACCCCTAAAAGAAACGCATGGCGATGATTCAACATTCGAGCATGGGTGATGAGTTGATTGAGTGTTAACTGTTTTTGTTTGTTGCGTTTCGTTCGCATGCTTTGGATAATCCGGATGAGAACAATGGATGCACTGACGATCAGTTGAGTGGAGAAGAAATGACAATCGGTCTGTCCCGTAACGAATATGATTGTGTTGTAATGGGGGGGGGACCTGCTGGTGCAACGGTTGCTACCCTTGTAGCACAATCAGGTGCTACAACGTTGCTTGTTGAGCGAGACAAAATGCCTCGTTTTCATGTGGGTGAATCTTTGATGCCGGAAACGTATTGGACCTTGCAGCGGCTGGGAGTTCTTGAGCGTTTGCGATTGGCTGGGTTCACGCGCAAAGTAGGCGTTCAGTTTGTGGCACCTTCTGGCAGAGACTCTCAGCCGTTCTTATTCAACGAATATGACCCACGTGATTGTTCGCAAACATGGCATGTCGAACGTTCAGAATTTGACAAGGTGCTGTTTGATAATGCGCGTGAAAAAGGCGCAGAATGCCATGACGAAACACGTGTGTTGGACGTTCGTCTGCAAGCAGCATCGCCCCACACGGTTTGCCTGCGATTCGCGGAGGGTATCGAGCAAAATGTTTCAGCTCGTGTTGTGGTAGATGCGACTGGTCAGCATGCCTTGCTCGCCAACCGGATGGGATTGAAAGTGGACAATCCGAACCTGCACAAAGCGGCCATTTGGGGCTATTATCGCAGGGCTCGCCGGAGTGCGCCAGAAGGCCCGGAATTGACAACGATTTTGCATACTCGCGAAAAAAAAACATGGTTCTGGTATATTCCACTTGCCTCCGACATCGTTAGTGTTGGCTTGGTAGGCGACAATAAAGATCTACTTCACCGAGACGGTACTCCAGGATCAGTGCTTAGCGATGAAATAAGTCGGTGTCCGGGACTTCAAGAGCGTTTAGTCGAGGCAGAATTGGTAGGCAGTTTGAACGTTGCCAAAGAATTTTCCTATTCGACGAGTCAGGCGGCCGGAGATGGCTGGGTACTGGTTGGTGATGCGTGTGGCTTTATAGACCCGATTTACTCAACGGGTGTGTTTTTAGCTTTGAAGTCAGGAGAAATGGCTGCTGATGCGATTGTTCAAGCCCTCCGTCGTGATGATATTTCGGCAGTTCAGCTTGGTCAGTGGGTTTCCCAATACGAACTGGGAGTATCCTTGTTTCGTAAACTGGTGGCTGCGTTTTACACCAAGGAGTTTAGTTTTTCTCAGTTCATTCAGGCCCATCCAGAGCACCAGGATAATTTGACGGATCTACTCATTGGACGAGCGTTTGCTCCGGGTGCGGATCAATTATTCCGCGATCTTGACCCGGAGCTTGCACGCTGTGGTCAACAGCAGGCTACGATTGTTCCACCATAAAGTGGAAGCTGTGGTTGCCTGCTAGTTGCTCTTGAATGGTTGCTGTGCAATGTCTATCACCAATTGAGTAGAAAGATCTGGTAGTGGTGTCAATGACGGTTGGTTTGACAGGACGTAGATGGCAAGGATGGAAATGGAACACCCTGCCGATTTTGTTTCTGCGGCGTAAAACCCCGGGAAAAAACTACCATCCCATTGTTCTAACTGGTGTAGTAGACAATACTACCCTGTTGGCTCGTGAATGATGGTGTTGGTTAAGTCTACATAAAAATATTTGATGGAATATGGCACGATTATCTGAACCCTTGGTCCACCCTTCCAATTATGATGCCTTGATTGTTGTTTCGTTTGGAGGGCCCGAAAAACGTGACGATGTGATTCCGTTTTTGGAAAATGTATTACGTGGCAAGCCCGTTCCACGTGAACGGATGTTAGAAGTTGCGGAGCATTACTATGAATTTGACGGTGTCAGTCCCATCAACGCCCAGAACAGGGAACTGATCACCGCATTACGTACCAGATTACAGGGAGAGGGTCCCCATCTGCCAGTCTATTGGGGAAATCGAAATTGGGACCCATTATTGGCCGATACGCTGCGGCAAATGCATCAAGATGGAATTCGACGGGCGCTGGCTTTCGTCACCTCAGCTTACAGTTCCTATTCAGGTTGCCGCCAGTATTTGGAAAACATTGCTGCTGCGCGGCTTGAGGTCGGCAACAATGCACCGCAAATTGACAAGCTGAGAGTGTTCTATAATCATCCTCGTTTCATTGAAGCTGTGACCGATCGAGTGGGTGCAGCGCTGGCAGAGATCCCAAGCGAACACCACGCCCAAACCCAACTGGTCTATACGGCTCACAGTATCCCCGAAGCGATGTCGCAAGGTTGCCAGTATGTATTGCAACTGGAAGAAACCAGCCGACTAGTCACGGAACGCGTCGGAAATTTCGACAGCTGTTTGGTGTACCAGAGTCGCAGTGGTGCACCCAGTCAACGCTGGCTTGAGCCTGATATTGGTGATTATTTGCGCGCGCTTAAAGAAATTGGCAAATACACCAATGTCGTCATCGTGCCGATTGGATTTGTTTCGGACCATCTTGAGGTGTTGTTCGATTTGGATCGTGAAGCTCAGGGAATTTGTGACGAATTAGGGTTGACTATGGTCCGTGCTGGAACGGTGGGGACCCATCCCAGATTTATCCAAATGATTCATGAATTGATCTTAGAACGAACATCTGGTGCGGAACGTCTTGCGGTGGGACAGTGCGCGCCCAGTCAGGATGACTGTTCTGCCGACTGTTGTCTTTCCGGCAGGCCTGTGAGACCTATTCTTTCACCGAATGAAGGCAAGCCATAAATCCGATCTGGCTTTCTGGACAGATAAGTCGATGGTTAGAAAATGATCTTCCACTACCAGCAAAACACTCGCTACGAAAATGTCGCCGTTCTCAACCACGTTTCCTGTCAGGAATGTCGAAGACAATGAGTAACGATATTTGTTTTAAAGAAGCACTGGCTCGTTGCCGGACCTTGTTTGATCGAGCCGAAAAACTTCCGCGCAAAGATCCCCTGGCCATGTCATTGGCTACTGTCGACGCGGCCGGCCGACCATCAGTGCGAATGGTACTGCTGCGGGGGTTCGACGAACGTGGTTTTGTCTTTTATACGAATTCTGAGAGCCGCAAAGGGCAACAACTGGCAAGTAATCCGCAGGCGGGGATCTGTTTCTATTGGGAAGAATTACGTGAACAGTTGCGCGTCGAGGGTGTTGTGGAGAAGGTGGGGGACACCGAGAGTGATGCTTATTGGGAAACTCGGTCTCATTTGAGCCAATTGGCAGCCAAGGCTTCCAAGCAGTCCGCGGTTTTAAGCGACCGGCAATTATTTGAGGATGAAGTCCAGCAATTGGGACGGGAATTCCCTGGTGCGGTACCACGGCCTGACTTGTGGTACGGTTTTCGCGTGGTTCCTGACCGGATTGAATTCTGGGCAGGTCGCGAAGGTCGCATGCACGAACGAACACTCTACGAACGTGGCGTTGACCATTGGACGCAAACGGTATTATATCCTTGATGGCTTAACGTGGCGTTGCGATTGATTTTGCAGTGCAGAGGTTAAAAGCCGTGGGAATGATCGACGCGTGACTTAGTCGAATGGTTGCTCGGCTAAGGTGAGGAATTGGTTGACGCGATCCGCCACGATGTCCATGCTCATTTCCCAGAATTCAACTTCAGTAAGATCGTATTCAAAGGATGAAGCCATGGCCGATTCGCTTTGCTGGCAGCCGGTGGCTTTTAGAAATTGTCGGTATTGTTGGGGAAAATCCGATCCGCCAGTCGTACCCAAGGCATAGATTCCCAGTGAAAGCAGATAACCGAACGTATAGGGAAAATTGTAAAACGGAAAATAGCTCATATAAAAATGTAGCTTGGAGATCCAAAAGCTCGGATTCCAACCTTCGTCGTCGAGTGCATCAAGATAGGTCATTTGTTGGGCTGACCGCATCATTTCTGATATCCGTTCAGGCACAACTTCACCTTGGGATCGCTCACGGTGGAAATTGTCTTCGAACACGAAACGTGCGTGCAAATTCATAAGGAACGTAACGGCGTCCGTTAGCATGGTGTCCAGGATAGTTAAGCGGTCAGCACGAGATTTTGCGGTTGCCAACCTTTGTTCTCCCAGAACCGCCTCGGCAAAAGTGGAAGCTGTTTCTGCGAGATTGTATGGATATTGCTGTAGAAACAGTGGTTGGTCTCGCAGGACATACGAGTGATAGGCATGCCCTATTTCATGTGCCAAGGTTGACATGCTTTCCGTCGAATTTGTGTAGGTCATGAAAATGCGTGATTGCTGACGTGTAGGAAAGTCAGTGCAGAAACCACCTTGACGTTTACCGGACCGATTTTCTGATTCTATCCACCCATCCTGAATGGCACGCCGTGCAAAATCACCTAGCTCCAAGCTGAACTGGTCGAACGCTTGGACGATATGCTCACAGGCTTGCTTGTAGGGGATGTGATGGTCTGTGGCCGGACCGGTCATTGGGTAAGGAGCCTCGATGTCGTACCAGGCAAGGCGTTCCAGGCCCATTGCCGTGGCCTTGGCTTTGAGATAAGGCAACAGGCAATTTTTTCGAGCGGAAACAACCGACCACATGGTGTCGAGTGTGTTGCGCTGAATGCGGTTTAGTCGGCATGGAAGTTCCAAATGATCCTGAAGACCAAGTCGCTGGTACAAGGTCAGGCGTGTACCTGCAATATGGTTGATTGCGTTGGCGCTCGTATCAGCGATCGTGTTCCAGGAACGATTGGCCGCGAAAAAATTATTTTCACGCGTGGTTCGCTGGGGTGAATCAAACGATACCTGGCCCATTGACTGGAGCACTATTTCACCGCGTTGCATTGTCTCCACACGCAATTCACTAGAGATGCGGTCGTATAACCTGCCCCATGCATGGAGGCCATCGACTGCCAGTTCAGCAGCCAACAATTCCTGGTCTTTGGGGAGACGGAATCGTGCGTGTTGTCGCCGTTCTGACAAGTAAAACCGAATGGATTCAAGTTTTGGATCTGCCTGGATAAAGTTATCAAATTGCTCGTCGGTTGATTCTTTTAAGGTGAATTCAATATTGGTGGCGATTTGTTGGTGCAATGGTTCCAATGCGGAAAGTTGTGCTTCCAGTGAATGGAATAATTTGTTTTCGGAGTCCGCGGCGGCATGACAGGCTATGAGTGATTCGAGATCTTCGGAGATCCTCGACAAATGTTCATACCCAGTCAGAAAATCACTCCATGTTGCAATACATTCTTTTTGCTGGTTACCAAGTTCTGGGAGCGTCTCGGATTGTGTTGCCAATTGTTTTGCAAGTTTACGATAATTCGTGAATATCTCACCGAATTCCTCTGTAGCCGGATGAGGAAGTAGTGAGTCAAGTTCCCAGGTGAGGGGACAAGTTTCCAATGACATTTGCATTACCCGGATTTTCTAAAAATGATGTCCAGCAGTGACGATGCAGGTTACAGTGTGTCACGGCCAGCTGTCAGGATTAAAGAGGTCAGAGGAACAAGTCAGTTACTGGATTGAGGCTTCAAGATTGTTGGAAAACGTTTTAGGTTTTGTGGTAATTACGATCTTGTTCTATTGATTCGTCTCCAGGACCCGTCGTGCCATTTTTATGTCTTTTAACCCCCGGCGATGGCCGGCAAGAAGTGCACTTCGCTATCGGGAGAAAGCTGGTGGCGCAAGCCGGCCTGTGATAGTTGTGTACCCACGACCACCGCGATACCGGCCCGTAGCTGGTCGCCGTCACATAAACGATCTGCCAAACCCGGATAACAGATGTCAAGCTGCTCAATGACTTCTCGGACCGTCGTGCCATCCACTTGTACCGTGTCTTGACCTTTTGTCATTGGTCTCAGCAACGGTGGTATGTAGACAATGGGCACGATGCAAGGTTTCCCTTTACTTGACGTCAATGTTCTGCCGAAGGAGTAGAAAGCAGGGAATGCAATAACCTTGGCGGGGCCATTGGCAATTCATCCATGCGAACTCCTACCGCTTGATAGATTGCCGCAGCGAGAGCGGCTGGCGGTGGCACAATAGGAACCTCGCCCACGCCCCGCACACCGTAAGGGTGGCTCGGGTCTGGAACCTCCACCACGATTGTTTCAATCATCGGCAAATCATAACAGGTCGGAATGCGATAATCGAGAAACGTGGCATTTTGCATGGAACCGTCGTCATTGTAAAAGTATTCTTCATTGAGTGCCCAACCGATTCCCTGAGCAACGCCACCCTGCAATTGTCCTTCGACATACGAAGGGTGAATTGCTTTGCCACAGTCTTGTGCGATCGTGTATCGTAAGATTTGAACTTTACCAGTTTCGGGATCCACTTCTACATCAACACAGTGCGTACCAAAAGCCCCTCCTTGATCAGCCTCGCTGGAAGTTCCCTTGACAGTGATTGGTGCATTGGTATTGGAAATCTTTTCGGCAAGTTCACGAAAGGTCATCGATTTTCCGTCAGGCCCCACGAAATTGCCAGCGTCAAAAAGAACTTCGTCCGTAGCGATTTCCCAAATCTCTGCGGCTCGTTCACGCATCAGTTTTCGCATTTCCAGGCCGGCGTTGTAAGCCGCAATGCCGGTGGCAAAGGTCACCCGGCTGCCACCGGTTACGTCGTTGTAGCCCACGCTGTCAGTGTCGACTACGGTCGGTTTGACGTCTTCTGCACCAATTCCCAGTGTTTCGGCAAGCTGCATGGCAATACTGGCTCGCGATCCACCAATGTCGGTGCAACCTTCCAGCAATGACACGGTACCATCCTGATTAAGGATGGCGGTAACCGATGATTTAAGGCCACAGTTAAACCAAAAACCGGATGCGATACCACGGCCACGATGGGGGCCCGTTAATGGAGTGCGCCAGTGTTCACTGTCCTGAATTGCTTCCACTGTCTCACGCATGCCGACACGTGGGAATTGCACACCGTCGATACGACGTGTCCCTTCTTGGGCGGCATTCTTCAGGCGAAAATCAATGGGATTGATTTTTAGCCGTGTACAGATTTCATCAATTACCGACTCGGCTGCAAAGGCTGCATTCGTTGCACCTGGTGCGCGATAAGCATTGGTCCGTGGTTTATTCACACAAACGTCGTACCCGTCAATTCGACCATGCGGGATGTCATAACAGGCAAAGATACACATGCAACCAGGAGCGATGGGTGAACCGGGGAATGCGCCGGCTTCATAAGCCAAATATGCTTCGGCGGCAAGGATCTTTCCTGCATTGTCCGTGCCCATTTTGACACGAATGTAAGAGCCGGGTGTAGGGCCTGTTGCTTCAAAAACAGAAGCTCTGTCCATCGTTAGTTTGACCGGTCGTCCAGATTTCTTGGACAACAATGCGGCGACTGGTTGGAGATATACGGAAATTTTACCACCAAATCCGCCACCAATTTCCATCGGTACGACTTTGATTTTCGAAACGGACAAACCCAGTAACTCAGCCGTTTGATGGCGGACCGAAAAAGATCCCTGGGTAGAGGTCCAAATCGTAATCTGGCCATCGGCATTCCAATGTGCAGTAGCATTGTGCGGTTCAATGTAGCCTTGATGTACTGTCGCAGTACAAAATTCCCGTTCAACAATTAAATCTGCTTCGGCAAACCCTTTTTCGATATCTCCCTTTTCATAGCGAAAGTGTTTGGCAATGTTGCTGGGTTGATCGGACAAATCACCCGCCATGGATTCGGTTCTCACGTCATCATTTAAAACAGGGGCGTCGTCATTCATGGCTGCGCGCACGTCAAGTAAAGGCGGTAATTCCTCATACTCGACCTCAATCAAGTCGACAGCTTGTTGGGCAATATGAATATTGTCCGCGGCCACGGCAGCGATGGCGTGACCTTTGTATAACACTTTAGGACCCGCCAGTACGTTCTGGCACAAATGGTACATGTTGACAGCCCCTTCTCCCAACTGTGCAACCTTGTTTTCTGCGGCGGGAAAGTCGGCATTTGTGACGACGGCACGCACGCCAGGAACGGAGCTGGCTTTGGAAACGTCGACTGACTTGATTCGAGCGTGCGCGTGAGGACTGCGAAGCATTGCACCGTAAAGCATACCAGACAGATTGATATCCGCACCATATTTGGCACGACCGGTCACCTTGTCGGTGCCATCATGTCGAATAGGTCGCGTACCGATCACGCGGTGCTTGCCGTTGGAATCACTCATGCGTGATTGTTCACTGATTGTCGACATTGGAGAGTCCTTGGTTTTCGCAAAATGTTAAGGGTTCAGATCGTTGCCAAATCAATAGTAAATGCTTTGGAGGAAACGAAAGGTTTTCGCTCATATTTTAGTAAATGCAGTTGCTCGCATTTTGTGGTTAATCTATTAGGTGGGCTGGCGTGCTTTTGCCGCATCCTGGACAGCCCGCACAATTTTGTCGTAACCAGTACAGCGACATAAATTGCCAGCCAGGCAAAACCGGATTTCGTCTTCGGAGGGGCTTTTGTTTTCTGCAAGCAGCGCTTTGGACGACATGATGAAACCTGGCGTACAGATTCCGCATTGGAGTGCCGCGTTTTCCAGAAACGCCTGTTGTATCTCATCCAGGTTCCCCTGATTGGCGACACCTTCAATGGTTTCGATCTCCGCCGCTTCCCCTTCTACCGCCAGAACCAGACAACTGTCGACCGCTCGTCCGTTTAACAATACCGTACAGGCGCCACAATTACCGTTGGAGCATCCTTCTTTGGTCCCGGTGAGATCCAGTACATCACGTAAAATCTCTAAAAGTGTCTGGCGTGGCTCGCAGAGAAATTGTGTGTCTTGCCCATTGATCGTTGACGTTACCACCCGTTTTTTAGCCATCGTTGTGCTCCTGCTATTCGCTATTAGTTTGTGTCAACGTTCAATATTTTCTGAGTTGCGCTTGATCACGTCTTCTGAGATTGCAGCAACAGTCAGTGTCCAATTTTCAAGTTTATGGTTTCACCACGGGCACGGGCAACAGCGGTTGCGACCACTCGGCGTGTCAACACTCCGGTGAGGTGGATTCGAAATTCCTTGGTACCGCGCATGTCATCGATTGGTCGGGCGATTTGTTGGGCCAATTCAGCAGCCTGGTCAATCGCCGTTTCTCCCACCACTTGACCGGCAAGTGATTCGCTAGCCTCTTGAGCATACAAGGGGGTCGGAGCCACCGCCCCGACAGCAATACGTGCTGAGACGAATTTTTCACAGGTGTCGTCTAGCTCGACGGATGCTGCTACTCCCACTACAGCGATGTCCATTTCATTACGTGGAATGAATCGTCGGTAGTGGGATCCGCTGTTGGATGGTCGCTCTGGAAACCGAAGTTCGACCAGAATCTCGCCTGGCTGTAATACATTTTGGCCGGGCCCGGTGCAGAATTCTTCTACCGGCACTTCACGGGTTCCTCCCGATCCTGCAATGACGCAGGTAGCTCCTAACACAATCAATGAAGGAGTGGAGTCGGCTGCGGGACCAGAATTGCACAGGTTCCCACCCACGCTTGCTCGATTCTGGATCTGCACACCACCAATAATCTTGCAGCTATCGGTCAAGGCTGCGTAACGGGACACGGTCGCTTTGTGGCCCCAGATATCACAACACCGCACAGCGGCTCCCAGGCGCAAGCCTGCCTGGTT
>CAYMUR010000114.1:0-11341 GCA_964393615.1 uncultured Pirellulaceae bacterium | reverse complement strand
CTCCGAGTGCTACTTGGTCGCACTCGTCCACAATGGTGTTGTACAACTCGCGGTTTTGCCGTCCACGGCAGTATATTTCGAGCTCGTGCCGTGAAAAGTTATACAAGCCTCGTGTTCCGCAGGCGGAAACCGTAGCTAAGGCTAGACTGCCGACTGCCAGCCAGATCAAAACATCAGGGGTCACGTTGGGCATGCTCCTTGGTGAAACGGATTTGTTGTTCAACGTTGCAGTGTATACGTGTTATAGGGGGCCAACGAGACCTATTGAACCTAAATAATGTCTTTCACGGTCGCGCATTTTGGCGCGAGCTGATTCGTCGTGATCATCGTAACCTAGCAGGTGTAATGTTCCATGGACCAGGTAGAGTAGCAGTTCGTCAGAAGCTGACCACCCATACTCAGCCGCTTGGCGGGTTGCTGTCTCGGCGCTGATCATAATATCCCCTTCAAGACAAGAATCTGTTGAAATTTCACCTGCACATTCAGGATCGATGTTTGCCGGATCGGTTTCATCTTTCCAGGGAAAGCTGAGCACATCGGTCGGTTCATCGTGTCCTAGAAAATGTCGATTAGCCTTGTGGATGGTCAAATCGTCAACGATCGCCACTCGAATGTTCGCATGCGTAACACATTCACCTCGCAGAACGTTTTTTACGGCTTGCTGCAATGATTCCTCATGGATGTCCAGGGAAGGTTGTCGGTGGTTGAAATCAATCGTGATAGCGTGCATTCATGCAGTCTGTTGGTTCGGATATTTAACGCGTCCGTGGAATACGGCAGTGAGGGATTTGGCGATACTGGTTTCCAAGGTTCTCAATTCGGCAAGAGTCAATCCACATTCATCAAACTGGCCATCCAGTAGTCGTTTCATGGCAAGTTGTTGGACGAGGCTTTCGATACGGGCAGGAGCAGGATCCACTAGTGTTCGGCTGGCGCTTTCCACAGTATCTGCAAGCATTAGCACAGCCGCTTCTTTGCTCTGTGGCTTCGGACCAGGATAGCGAAATGAACTTTCGTCGACCGTTTCACCATGAGGATCCAATTCGCTTTGGCCCTGTGCACGCACGTAAAAGTATTCGACGAGAGTCGTACCGTGATGTTGTTCGATAAAGTCGATAATGGCTTGGGGTAAATGATATTGTCGGGCTAGGTCTGCACCGTCCTTGACGTGGGCGATGATCACCAGTGTGCTCATGGCAGGGACGAGTGTTTCGTGACGGTTACCCTCTTTTCCTTGGTTTTCAATGAAATATTGGACTTTGAGCATTTTGCCAATATCGTGAAAATAAGCTCCCACGCGTACTAACAGGCCGTTGGCGCCGATCGACTCCGCAGCAGCTTCGGCGATCGAAGCGACGTTGATCGAATGATTGTAAGTTCCTGGTGCGCGACGTACCAACTCTTGCAGAAGCGGGTGGGCGGCATCTCCTAATTCAAGCAAACTGATTTCTGTTTGAACGTCGAACATGTTTTCAATAAATGGCAGGGCTCCAGTCATGATCACTCCGGAGAGAAATGCCATGATCGCATAGAGCGCAGCATTGGCCAGTAACTCCCACAGGAAAGGTGTACCAGAGACAATATGTACTCCCAGAGTAGTCATGAACGAGACGACTCCAGCATATAGGCCAACATAAATCAATTTTGTACGACTTCGAATGGATGCCGATGCCTGAATTGCTACTGCTCCGGTTGCTACATAAACCACGAATTCCGGTAACCCTTGGCCTGTAGTCAATACAACAACCAATGCCACAGTAGCTGTTAATAGGAGCGCCAGGTCTTGGCGGTATGCGATCGTAATCACGATGCCGAACAGCAAAATCGGTGCGATTTCAGCTCGCCATTCCAAGAAGATAGGGATGCGAGAGACTGCAACTACGCTAGCAAATAGTGCCAGCAGCGTTGCGAGACGTTTCCATTGCTTAAGGATGCAAGGTTCACGGTACAAAAGATAGACACCGCATAAGGAATAGATGGCGACAAACATTCCGAAGTAAAAAATGGACCGCCAAATTGCTGAGCCTGTGGATAATTGCTCCAGAAAAGCATTGTATTCCAAGGCAAGAAAGGCGATGTCGCTGTCGCTTAAGGGGGTATTGGCTTCGATATTGGGGAGGCGTTCGCCTTTTGCAAAATTTTCATAGACGGGTAGTACGGCTGTTTTGGCGGCACTGGCTACCTGTTTTTCTGCTTTCTCAGAATCTGTTTTGTTCCATGTCAAGGTCGTTGGCAACTTTGGTCTAAACCAATTGAAAATATGTTCAGCCACCAGTGGAGATTTTAACTGCGTTTCGATTTCTTCCCGAAGTCGGCTGGTAATTTCCGCAATACGCACATCACGGACAGGTACGACCGACAACGAATGGTTAGGGCCAATGGGATCTTCACTGAGTTCGGGATTTACCGGCTTTGAAGTCCGTTCTGCTCTAGCTTGTTGGACATAAATTTCGATGTTGCTGCCCGCATCTCCATGTTCTAATTTTTCCAACAGGCCATGGCGTTCAAAATTGAGGAAGGCACGCTTGATCGATTGATCGAACTCTACTAATTCAGGGTCATCTTTGAACGCAGTGCGAAATTGATCATAAGCTAGATTGGACTGTTTCGTATTTATTTCGCTGTCGTCGACGGGCAAAGTCAAAAATGAACGCCAAATATCTTGGTCCAATTGTGAAAACGATGGTGTTCGGAT
Organism: uncultured Pirellulaceae bacterium; assembly: GCA_964393615.1. GTDB lineage: Bacteria > Planctomycetota > Planctomycetia > Pirellulales > Pirellulaceae > CAYMUR01. The sequence continues at coordinate 8,646 of CAYMUR010000114.1, read as the reverse complement.
GACTTCGAACACGTCGCCCTTCAAAGTATGGCGTAACTGTTCGAGTGGGGTTGGGTCATTGGTGTAGATATTAATGGCTTGCGCCTTAGCGCGTTCCTGTGCCCGGCTACGAGCTGCTTGGGTAGCATCCTTATCTTCCCGGGAAAAATCGACCCGTGCGACAATGTCGTGTGAGGGTATTTCGTTTTTCCGGTAACCAAAAGGAGGTGCCCAGCCGCGGGTCGTCAAGCAGAGCAAGACGGCGGTGAGTGTGCACAGACTAAGCCGGACCAATATTTCACGTCGCTGGAGCTGTTCCCACATTTTGAGAAAGCGTCCACGCGGTGTGACAACCGCTGCTACGCGGTCGGAACGAGTTCGACTTGAATTACCCGTCGACATGATGAATGGCGTAGTTTTCCTTAGGAACGCCGTTTTTTTGGGGTTTCGTCATAGGCACGAACGATATCTTGTACTAGCCGATGGCGTACAATGTCTTTATTGGTTAGCCGCACACTCTTGAATCCTTCTATGTTCTTCAAACGCGTTAGCGCGTCAGACAAGCCACTCCGCGTGTGAGCTGGTAAATCGACTTGGGTAATATCCCCAGAAACGACAGCTTTAGAACCGCGCCCCATCCGGGTGAGAAACATTTTCATTTGGGATGCAGTCGTGTTTTGCGCTTCGTCCAGGATGATAAACGATTCATTCAAGGTACGCCCACGCATATAGGCCAAAGGGATCATTTCGATGACGTCCTGTTCTCTGTAACGCTTGATCTGGTCGTAGTCCATCATTTCGCGTAGTGCGTCCAACAGGGGCCGCAGGTAAGGATTGATTTTTGCCTGGAGGTCACCAGGCAGGAAGCCCAGGCTTTCTCCAGCCTCGACTGCAGGGCGTACTAGTACAATTTTTCGTATCAAATGTTGTTTGAGTGCTTCCACTGCTGAAGCGACTGCCAAGTAGGTTTTACCTGTGCCTGCAGGTCCGATTGCCAATACGAGATCGTTTTCTCGAATCGCCTGGATGTAGGCAACTTGACCATCCGAACGCGGTTTAACGATACGTCCTGCTTGTTGAACGTCGATGCCTGATGTGGTAGGTCGATTGGTTACCCGTGCTAACACTTCGGCAACCGTCTCTGGAGCCAAGGGGCCTTTTTTCTCCGCCAAACTTTTTAATTCTTCTAAGGCTTCGGTGGCACGTACCACTGCTTTTTCATCACCGGCCACCCGTATTTTTCCTTCCAGGTGAGTGATGTTCACACTAAGAGTGCTTCGGATCTGGCGTAAGTGTTGATCACAAGCACCGAACAGAGATAGTGCCGAGGCACCGTCGACTAAAGATATGGTAGCTTCTGTCATCCAGTTCACGGCAGTTTTTCAGAACCTGCCGCAGAAGAATAAGGTTTGTTTCCTTCTGTTCAAATATAATCAATTACAACGCCAAGGGAACACATTACCTGAGTAAAACGCCGTAAGTACATATTTAGAAAACACTTTAAACGATCATGAAGTTGGTGACGAATGTCTCGATTGGTCGGTTTGACCGGACATTTCTTTGAATTAGCTCGATATTACGCTTCTTACCAGTCATTGGAAAGGCCCCGATGCATTCTTTATGCTTGGGAACGGTTTTTTGCCAATTACCGGCTGCCAAGTGCCCGCTGAAAGGTGTCAGTCACTGCGCTAACACGGTCCACGACAGCCTGACAGACCGGTGCTCGATTTTCGTCCAGCAATCCAAGTTGTGTTATATCTTGCATTGGCGCGGGGTGCTCCTTGCGTGGGTTTCCCAAGTACCACATCATAATTCCAATAAACCACTTACGCAAAAATGATGATTGCGCGTGACCAGTGGGCAAGGACCAAAACAGCATCCTGCAACAGGACAGGGCTTCACAATGTGTAGACAGCGCGGTAACCTTTCTGCGCCAGACTCCGATACGAGTACGGAACTGATTTTGGAGGTTGCTCTCGCCAATTGGAATTCTTCCTTTTGAGTAGAATGGTTTGCTCAAAATTGCCTTTCTGGTGGGACACGCCAGAGATCTAAAAGTTTCCGTTTTTTGTCGCAGCGAAGGTCACGGATCACGAAACCAATCTAGGAGGGAGGTGACATGTGCAAAAGATGACGGTTCGGGCTGTCCGCCAATCAGACGCGATCGGTCAGGAAGCACGGGTTCAAGGGTGGATTAGAACACGCCGCGATTCCAAAGCTGGTTTCAGCTTTTTGGAATTAAATGATGGCTCGTCGCTTTCCTCCTTACAGATTATTGCCGATGCGACTTTACCAAATTATGAGTCGGCGATTAAACGTTTATCTGCTGGGTGTAGTGTGACCGTCGATGGTGTTGTACAAAAGTCGACCGGGAAGGGCCAAAGGACTGAGGTACATGCCCAGCAAGTGACGGTGCACGGTTGGGCTGATCCAGATGAATATCCACTCCAGAAAAAACGCCACTCTTTTGAGAAACTGCGTGAATGGGCTCACTTGCGGCCTCGCACCAATACATTTGGTGCTGTTGCGCGTGTTCGCAATGAAATTTCGCGCGCCATTCATGCGTTTTTTCAAGAGAATGACTTTATCTACGTGCATACGCCGGTGATTACAACGAGCGATTGTGAAGGTGCCGGAGAAATGTTTCGTGTTACGACCCTTGATCTAAAGAATATTCCCAGGAAGGACGGTGCGGTAGACTATGGTCATGATTTTTTTGACAGGCCTAGTTACCTGACGGTGAGTGGACAGTTGGAAGCGGAAATTTATGCGACCGCCTTAGGTAAGGTCTACACGTTTGGACCCACATTTCGAGCTGAGAATTCGAATACATCTCGCCATCTCGCCGAGTTCTGGATGGTCGAACCGGAAATGGCTTTTTACGAACTCTCTGACAACATGGATCTGGCAGAGCGATTCTTAAAGTACGTTTGTGGGAGTGTTCTGAATCGGTGTTCGGAAGACATTCAATTTTTTAACGACCGCATTGACGAAAATGTCATCACTACATTGGAGATGATTAGCGCGGAAAAGGATTTTGTGCGATTAAGCTATACTGAAGCTGTGGAGATCCTTTCTTCGTGCGGTGAAAAATTTGAGTTTGATGTTGATTGGGGAAAAGATCTTCAATCCGAGCACGAGCAGTATTTGACGGAAAAGCAATTTCACTGCCCCGTGATTCTGTACGATTACCCACGTACAATTAAACCGTTCTATATGTATGTCAACGATGATGAAAAAACTGTCCGTGCCATGGACGTTTTGGTGCCTCGAGTCGGTGAGATTATTGGTGGCAGCCAGCGCGAGGACCGACTTGAGGTGGTGACTGCCCGAATGGAAGAACAGGATCTCGATCCACAAAGTTACTGGTGGTATCTTGACTTGCGTCGATTTGGTACGGTACCACATTCTGGATTTGGCTTGGGACTGGAACGTTTGGTGCAGTTTGTCACCGGAATGGGCAATATTCGCGATGTCATTCCATTTCCTCGAACACCAGGCAATGCAGAATTTTAATGAGTGATAAAGTCGACAATGTTTTTTTTTGTCAGCCATTGTTCAAGGGCCGGATTACCTTAGCCGTTGGCAATGATTTTGATGTTTGATTAGTTACATGGTGATTGTCCTCAACAGCAAAATAGCAAGCAGAGGGGTAACGGCAATCAAACATGAACAGATGGTGACCAGTCGTGGCGGCGGTGTACGACGCAACCAGTAGACGAGTGGAACCAGCAGCAGGCTAGACAGTCCCGAAGTCACGGCAATCAGCAAAAGGATGCTGAGCAACGAAACCGTGTCGGAATTCGCCTCTTTTTCGCCGACAGGTGTTTGGCTGAGTGTGATCCATGCTTGGACCAAAAGGCTGGCAATTTCTGCAAACAATGTTGCCATGGTCGACACCATCCACGCTACGGTGATGAATTCGGCAGATCGATTTTCAGGTGGAATTTGTCGCCGCATGGCAAAATAGGTAGAACTACAATCGCATCTGGATGGTCAGTGGTGGAGCAGTAGGAAGCGGACATCATCCCGCTATATCAAAAAGTTTATTTTTGAAACAGATTGCCGGGAGAGACAACTCATTTTGAAAATATGAGCAGTTCGACGACGAGTGCAACAATCCGATCAGCTGTCATGACTCTGCTGAAAGCCTTTCCCGAAACTGTTGAAAAAGATATCTACTATCGTGTGGTCCAGACGATGCCTCCGGATGGTACTGGACGCTAAACGCTTCTTCTTGGGTGTGCGCGACACCAGCGATTGTGTTGTCGTTGAGGTTGCGATGTGTAATTCGCAAACAGTCAGGCAACGACTCTTCTCGAACGGCAAATCCGTGATTTTGGGCAGTGATTTCAACACGCTCAGTGTCTAGGTTGAATACTGGTTGATTGGCACCGCGATGACCAAACTTGAGCTTGAAAGTTTCTGCACCACAAGCCAGACAAAGTAATTGGTGTCCCAAGCAGATTCCAAAGATAGGTCGCCGACCAATTAACTCGCGAATTGTCTTGATAGCATAATCGACCGGTTCTGGATCTCCGGGGCCATTTGACAGAAAAATTCCGTCCGGGTTACATGCCAGGACTTCATCTGACGTTGCTGTGCCGGGTAAGATTGTGACGCGACATCCTGTGTCGACCAGATGTCTTGCGATATTCCATTTCATGCCAAAGTCTAGTGCCACAACATGTGGCAGATCCACAGCGACGGCGGGTTCTATGGTCGCTACAGAACCGTCGGTTGCTGACTGTTTTCCTTCTTGCCCCCATGCGAACAGTGGACTGGTCCATTCACGTGGCCGTGTAGGGACAACTTGGCCAACCAGATCACGTCCGACCAAGCCAGGGCTGGCTTGCGCTTTGTGGACCAGTCGGTCATCATCCAGGTCCACGTTTGACAGCACGCCTTTCATGGCTCCCTTGGAGCGAATGCGCCGGACCAGGGCGCGTGTATCGATTCCTGCCAGCCCCACGATGTCAAATTGTGACAGATAATCGTTTAACGCTCCCTCAGAGCGATAATTGCTGGCGCGCCGGCTCATTTCTCGGACAATAAACCCTGCGAGATGAGGACGTTCGTTTTCAATATCCCAACCATTGACGCCATAATTACCGATCTGCGGATAGGTCATCGTAACGATTTGGCCACAATAACTAGGATCTGTCAGGATTTCCTGGTAACCGGTCATGGAAGTATTGAAACAAACTTCTCCATCGACTTCTCCCGAAGCTCCGATCGAATTGCCAGTAAAAACTGTCCCATCCTCAAGCGCGAGTTTTGCTAATTGTTCCATGTTTTTCAACGATCTCCGACGTATCCACTTGGCGTTTAGCATCCTGGGGATGTTTTTTAAAATTGCCAAGAACACCGCATTTTGTACAACGTTGCCTAACTTTTAAATAAATCCTGTTTTTTTTGAAATAAATTCCCCAAAGTGATCAAGTAAAACACTAGGTTCTGTTTTCGGTCAATCCTGTTTTAGGGGCTCCGCGGCCTGGTTTCTGGGGGTGGTTGTCTCTAGAGAGTACGGGCTTGAGACTCTGGTTCTAACTGTCAAAATCAATGTCCATTTTTCCAGATTACAATGTTTAACGCAAAGTCGTGCTGTCCACTAAAGTCCTCACAGCTGATAACCCGATACCGAGTTTAAGGCTGTGGGTCTCTGAGAGTTGTGTTAACAATTTCTCAGCCAGCCTAACATGAGGGCTCTTGCTGCGGCGAGTAAGAGTCCTCTTTTTTTTTGCAGGACGCCTCAAGTTTTCCGACGATTGTACCGAACTTCACGACGCTGCGTCAGGAGGTTTCACTTTTTCCGACTTTGCCAAACGGTCCAGACAACGTCCAATTTGTCGTACAGCTTGGCGCAAGCGATTCTCGTTTTCAACCAGTGCCAGTCGTAAATACCCTTCACCTGCCTCACCAAAGCCGCTACCTGGACTAACGGCGACACCGGCCTGATCAAGTAGCATCATGGCAAAATCCATCGTACTCATTCGTTCCGACCATGGAGCCAGGATCCGAGCCCAGACAAACATTCCAGCCTGGGGAGGTTCAACGTTCCATCCAATCTGGCGCAACCGCTCGACAAGAACGTCCCGCCGCTGTTGGTATAATGCGGCTTGCCGTTCGACAACTGCCTCGGTTTGACGCATAGCGACAATGGATGCGATTTGAATGGCCTGAAACATGCCATAGTCGTAATAGCCCTTGATGATTCCCAAAGCTCGGATCATGTCAGCATTACCACAACAAAAGCCAACTCGCCAGCCCGCCATATTGTAGCCTTTGCTCATTGTCGTAAACTCGACACCCACTTCGCAAGCACCTGGCGCGGCAAGAAAACTGGGTGGGCGGTAACCGTCAAATCCAATATCTGCGTAGGCAAAATCGCTAATAACCAGGAAGCCAAAGCGTTGGGCCAATTCGACGACCTGGACATAAAAGTCGAGTTCCACGGTGACGGTGGATGGATTATGAGGATAATTAAGAATCAGGAGTTTGGGGCGAGGGTAAAGATGCTTGCAAGTATACTCGATGTTGTCCAAAAACTTTTGGCCGTCGGCAACTTCTAAAGCGATTACGTTTCCTGAGGCTAAGGCGACACCGTACATGTGTACGGGAAAATAGGGGGCTGGGACGATCGCCGTATCACCAGGGCCCATCATGGCCAGGCACATGTGGCTGAATCCTTCTTTAGACCCCAGGCAAGTTACCACTTCGTTTTCGGGGTCGACCCGTACGCCATATTTTTTTAAATACTTACTGGCTATCTCACGGCGCAGGTTTAATATGCCATTCGAATTGCTATACCCATGATTGCGTGGGTCACGAGCTGCTTCAGCAAGCTTCTCAATCACCACATCCTCTGGCGGATCCGAAGGGTTTCCCATACCCAAATCAATCACATCATTGCCTGCACGGCGTTTTTCGTAGAGTAGTTGGTTGATCCGGCCAAACATGTAGGGAGGTAGCCGCAAGACGCGTGACGCTGGCTGTACACGCGATACCAAGCTGCCGTCGGAAGAAGCGTTCAGTGGTTGAATATGGTATTCTGACATAACCCAGTTGTGAGACCTGCCCGGTTGGGAGACTTGCCCGGTTGGGAGATCTGCCCGGTTGGGAGATCTGCCCGGTTGGGAGATCTGCCCGGTTGGGAGATCTGATTGTCGGTCAATGTTTTAGTTGTCTTACTGGCTAATTGATTCCGAAACGTTCAGCCATCGTGTACTTTTCTTCGACGCCAATCAACTGGTTGAAATCTTCGAACTGCATGAGGCGATTTTCTTCCCCTAGGGTCGTTTCGTCATTTTTTATCTTTTTGTAGATCGATTCGACAGCACGCGATGCAGCAAATAATCCGGCTAAGGGATAAAGGATGAGTTGGAATCCCATGTCGGTCAGTTGTTGTTTGGGCAGGACGGGGGTTTTACCACCTTCGATCATGTTGGCTACGATTGGAGCTGGCGCCCGACGACCGATTTCAGCTAGTTGCTCTATACTCCCAGGAGCTTCCACAAAGCTTGCGTCTGCACCCGCGGTCCGGGCAGCTTCCACCCGAGCAATTGCTTCGTCCAAGCCGAGTACTTGCTCGGCGTCAGTGCGAGCCACGATGAAAAAGTCACGGTCACCACGGGCTTCTACAGCTGCCCGGATTTTTTGGACGTACTCCTCGCGATCGATCACTTTCTTACCACGCATGTGTCCGCATTTTTTAGGCCACTGTTGGTCTTCAAGAAAACACCCCGCCGCACCGGCACGAATTAACTCGTTAACCGTGCGATGGACGTTCAGTGGGTTTCCGTAGCCGGTGTCTGCATCGACAATCACCGGTATGGACACGCTACCGCAGATGTTACGAGCGGTATCAATAATTTCGGTTTGTGTCAGCAATCCCAGGTCTGGTTCACCGATGGTAGTAGCTGCGACGGAGTAACCGGAAACGAAAGCCATGGGAAATCCAATGCGTTGGGCTGTCACCGCCGACAAAGCATCATAGACACCGGGAAACGCGATAGTACCTACACTGTCGAGAATTTCTTGAACCCGTGGTTTTCCCATTGAGATGGCCGTTCGTATTCTTTTCGACGTATCTTTGCGGGTTATGGCTACCGTGGCGACTTGTTTCCCAGTCGATTTGTTGGGCCACACCTCACATCGTGAGACCAGACCACCCAGCGGTTTCGCAGGTCATTCTGGATATAACTGAGTCGATAGGTACCGCTCACCGATATCGGGCAAGACGACAACGATCATTTTGCCCTGGTTTTCTTGGCGTTGGGCTAGCTGTAGAGCTGCCCAGGCTGCTGCACCACTGCTGACACCACAGAAGATGCCTTCTTTCTGGGCCAGTTGGCGAGCTGTTTCCACCGCATCTCCGTCAGCCACCTGAACCACGTCATCAATAATGTCAACGTTCAAAACATCGGGGATAAATCCGGCCCCAATTCCCTGGATGGTATGTTTGCCAGGTTTTAATTCTTGGCCAGCCCGCCGTTGTGTGATGACCGGGCTGTTGGCTGGTTCCACCGCGATTGATCGCAACTCTGGTTTGCGTTTCTTAAGAACTTCTGTTACGCCAGTAATCGTACCCCCTGTACCAACCCCACTGACAAAGATATCAATCTCGCCATCGGTATCATTCCAGATTTCTTCTGCGGTTGTCTGGCG
>CAYMUR010000113.1:0-11660 GCA_964393615.1 uncultured Pirellulaceae bacterium | reverse complement strand
CAATAAACAGTCTTGGGATATGGCTCATATCGTGCTCGATACTACCGGTACGTATGGCAATCACAATTGGGTGGGACCTGGTGGAATCTCGGCAATTAGGGAAACAACCTGTGCCGCCCACATTGAATACAACGTGCCAGACGTTCAACACACTGCACAGGAGCATTACCACGGCCAGCATACGTTACTGATTGGGTCCGGCTTTTCAGCTGCTACCTCCGCCGTGGCACTCGCTGAGCTGGCACGCAACGCATCTGATTCGCGTGTGACCTGGATCACCCGTCCACGCTGGAATCCTCCTTCCGCTGACGGACCAATTCGGGAAATTGCCAACGACCGACTCACACAACGTCACCGCTTGGCCGCTGAGGCAAATCAACTGTCTCAACAGACAAATCGGCTACAATATTGGCCGGATACAACGCTTGTCGCCATGTCACGAGATGACGCAAAGGGCCAATTTGAGGTTGTGCTGGAGGGCCAGCACAATGGCCGGTATGCATTCGATCGGATTGTCGCCAATGTTGGCTATCGTCCGAACCGCAATATTTATCGCGAGTTACAAGTGCATGAATGTTACGCAAGTGAAGGGCCAATGCAATTGGCAGCTGCACTGTCAACTGTCGCATCAGGTGATTGTCTCAACCAACCAGACCACGGGGCAGAAACATTGTTGAATCCGGAACCGAATTTTTTCATCCTGGGAAGCAAGAGTCATGGCCGTGGGACCCAGGCCCTGTTTCAATCTGGGTTAACACAAATTCGGGATGCATTCAGCATCATTCAAGGCAGGCATGACCTGGACTTGTATAAATCTGCATAGTCCTTGCCATCACCCAACAAAATTCTACACATGAAATCACCACTCTCTCCTCCCCACGTCGAACTATCCCACCTCGACCACCTCTGGTTTCAAGTCGCCGGCACACTCTGCAACTTGACATGTCATCATTGTTTTATCAGTTGCAGTCCTCATAACGATAGCATGGGAATGTTAACACTCGATCATGTCAAACAGCGTTTGCAAGAGTCCGTATCTCTGGGAACCAAAGAGTATTACTTTACAGGCGGTGAACCGTTCCTCAACCGCGAAATGGTGCAAATTCTGATCACGACTTTGCAATATGGGCCAGCTACCGTTTTGACGAATGGAACCGTCCTCAAGGACACCTGGTTGTCAGATCTCGCACGTGCCGAAGCAGAAAGCACCTATTCCCTTGAATTTCGTGTTTCAATCGATGGCTTTTCGCCAGACACGAACGATCCGATTCGTGGGTCAGGCACGTTCGACAGAGCGATGCAAGGAGTCACACAACTTGTCGACTACGGATTTTTGCCGATTATTACTGCGGCTCGCACCTGGCCAATCGAAGACGAACAAGAGATCGTAAGTACTTTTGTCGATATGCTACGAGGATCGGGCTATACGCGTCCCCGACTGAAAATTTTACCGACTTTACATCTCGGTGCCGAAGAACAACGGTCACACGGATATCATGACAGCGAACGCGTCGACCATGCCATGCTCGCTGGATTTGACCGCTCGCAATTGATTTGTGAGCACAGCCGAATTGTGACGGATCGCGGAGTTCACGTTTGTCCGATTCTGGTCGAAATAGATGATTCATTGCTTGGCCAATCATTGTCTGAATCGGCAACTGCTTATCCACTCAAGCACGGCGCATGTTTTACTTGTTACCAATATGGCGCTATTTGCTCCAACCCTTCTAGTGTAAAGTGAGGAATTGAAAACTGTACCGCAAGCGTGTGCATATTCCAACCGTTTGCTCACAAGGACTTAAAGAAAGACCGAGTGAATCCCCTCGAATCTATATGGCCAATAACATTCCATTTTGATGAATCAATTCGGTACGCGATATTTTCTTCAAACATGAACCACATTCATGAACCCTGAGACACCCTCCACACGTATCGCCTGTTTTGGCGGAATCTACAACAACTACCTGGCACTCGAAGCTGCCGTGGCCGATGCGCGACGGCGTGGTGTGGATGCCATGTACTGCCTGGGGGACATGGGAGCCTTTGGACCTTTTCCGGACCGGGTGTTTCCGTTACTTATCCAAAATAACATCCGTTGCCTGCAAGGTAATTACGACCATTCGATCGGCAACGAATTAGAAGATTGCCAATGTGGTTATACCGACCCTCGCGACAATTATTTTGCGCAAATCAGCTACGATTATACGCTGGCAAACACATCGCTCCCTGGCCGTCAATTCCTACGCAATTTACCACCTGAAATCCGCCTGGACCTGGACGGACTGAAAGTGCTTCTGTGCCACGGCAGCCCCCGTCAGACAAACGAATTTTTATGGGAATCGACTTCGTCAACCCATTTCTTACAGTATCTCGGCGAGCAGGCCGAAACCGACGTCGTCGCTGTCACACACACAGGTCTCAAATGGCACCGAAAACTCTCAGGAAATCGTCATTTCGTCAATGTCGGCGTGTTGGGACGCCCTGAAAATGATGGTACGTCCCGTGTCTGGTACACGCTACTGAGCCGGGCATCCGATGGATTGTCCGTCGAATTCATACCGGTTGAGTATGCCAACGAGCGACTCGCCCGAGAAATGCAACAAGAACGTCTGCCAGAAGAATTTGTAGAAACAGTGGTGACGGGCTGGTGGACGACATGTCTGGAAATCCTTCCCGCCAAAGAACGAAAACGAGGCCTCTGGTAAGCTCCGATGTAGGCTCACTCCGGTTGTGCCGGTTGGTCCCCTGTTGGAGGCTTGCCAAAATCCAACAGACGAGCTACTGAAACACCCCTAAAGTGTTTCTTTTCAAGTTTCCATTGCGTAGCATTTTTAATTTTGAGATGCGTTTTCTGAAACAACCGATCTGCATATTGTTTCGGCCCCCGAACAACCATTAGCACTGCATGCTGTGCCGCCCAACTTTCGTTTTCAAATTCAAGAAAATGTTCCGTAGCAGATGTCGGTAATAAAATCACCGTTAGATTGAGGTCGTTCAATCCATAAATGCTTAGCAACGGAAATTGGCAGTATTCTAAAAATTCGGGATCTGACTGGCGAGATAAATCGTCGGCCTCGATCAACGCTGAACGGAAAAAAAGCGTCGCGTTTTCCTGAGAACGGTCACGTATCCACTGCAGCGCATCGCGCCAGTTTTCTCCACCATGACAAATCAAGTCACCATCACGCGCGATCTGACCACATGGTCCATGACTGAACAACGCAAGCAGGAGCATAATCGCTACAAATCCTCGCCGCACCGAACGCTCACAAACAGCACACATAAGCGACGAAAAAAGAATCGGGGCTAAAGCAACCGTGATTAAGTAGCGAATGTGAAACACACGGGCCGTATCCGTACAAGTCAATACGACAGCAGTCGCTATCGGCACCAAAAACCACGTTGCGGTCAATAGCCAAACCAGCAGGGGAATGCGTCTTCGGTTTCCTGTTTTCTTCAAAAACAGACCCCATACCGTGACACATCCCACTAGAAACAACGGCGCCAAAACATACAGATCGAGTGGAAAAAGACGAAAGACCTGTAACCCCGTCGGGACCGGAACAAAAAGTTCCCAATTCGATCGCCGCGCGGCAATCTCGCTCAGCAATGGCCAGGCAGGTAACATGGCGGCAACTATCAATAAAGTGTCAAACAGGAGCTGACTGATGGCATACCGGTTACGACGCGAATACCGCAAGCAAACATACAGACCGAACAGCCACTCGGCCACAAAAAGCAGGAGCGATGTGAAATGCAGATAAAATAGCAGCGCAGACAGTCCGACCATCGCTATCCGATTGGTCAGTCGCGGCTTTTGCCACACACGCCATAACATTAAAAGCTGCAATAGTCCAACCCATTGCAGCAAGGCATAGACTCTTGCTTCCTGGGCGAAAACAATGCACCAAGGATCCATCGCCACCAGCCCGGCAGCCAATAGCGCAGCCAAGCGGGATTTTGCCCATTGACGCGTGGCCAAAAACATCAGCGGAATCAGACCTGTACCGGCAACGATCGCTGGCAAACGTAGCGACCATTCATGCATGCCAAACGTGTTGATCGATGCCCAGACAAGATAAAAATAGGTCGCGTGACAATTACCCAGCTCCGCCCGAACGGGTAATTCGTTGACACCTCCCGTTACAACCCATGCCGTATGCAGTTCGTCGAGCCATAAGCTCTCCTGGAGACCATACACACGTAACAGCAGGCCTGCTAAAGTAAACGCCCCAACCAAAGCGTATGATAATTTCCGTGGAATATCATTCATGCGTCAGCTCGGCGCATGGCCCTACCCCGAGAGTCACTAAAGAGATAACCATGCACGCCGTCTACAACGTGCCCTGAAGCGTTTTCCACCAATCGAATCGCCGTTTTTTTCCGTTTTTTATTGGCTTTCCAACAAGTCGCCAGCCACTTGCGTACATAACCAGCCCTCCACCATGTAGCGCAGGACGTGGAGCAGATGCCAAGCCCATTCCACTTACGCAGCAAAATTTTCTGCGATGCCGACAAAGGAAAGTGCTGATTTCGCTCCGAAAAATCTTTCACGTGAAATGCTGTCGCTGGGCAATCTGAGATCGTACACGCCTAATACGTTAAGACCCTGGACACATTCCGCGGAAAACAAACCAAGAGAATCCAGCGCTGCACTGCCAACATCGACCAGTACCACGTCATAGTGACGCGCCATTTCGTTCATGACTTGGATAGCGGCACGTCGGAAATCTGACAGTTTCCCCGACGGAACCGCTTTCCCCAAAGGCAACAATGTCAATTGATCTTGGAGACCCATCACTGCGGATTCCTGCAAACTCAATTTTTGATTCATCACATCAAGCCAACTGACACTCGTCTCAATTTCGAGTCGTACCGCCAAGTCAGGTCGAGCCGCATCGGCATCAACCACTACGACCGAATATCCAGCAGCAACAAGGCTTTGAGCCAGGCAAAGCGTTACTGTCGTACAACCAGCACCACTTCTTTCGCCCACAACGACAAGAACACGATCTCCCGACTGACACGGCACCGCAATCTTGTCAATCGACAGCGTAAAGTCGCCGATATGCGAAGCCAATAGGTCTCGACATACATCCGGCCAGCAAAAATGATCCACTTCCCAAGCGGGACGAAACCGGCGGTCAGCCATTACCAGGCTACCAGGCGACGCCATCTTACCGCCGTCACCACACCGAGTCTTTATTTTGTCCACCATGTGTTGGGCGGGTATCGTATCACTAGACTGCAAAATATTGCGGTCTACTGATGAAAAATGGGGACCCACAAGCAGACCGTGAGCTCCAGTTTTTGCCTGCGTTTCACTACACGGTAGTTCCCCGTGGGCAGAATCGACGCGCAGCTTTCGAGCTACTGCATCGTCTGATATCGCCGCCATGGATTTCGTGTTGGAAAACGCCTTAATATAGGCCTGATCGACCAGGTTCATAGGTTCGCCCCATGTAAGAACTCTTGATAGTGCCACGCAGTCGTGGTGACTCCAAAGTCGATTTCCCGCGTTGCATCTTTTTGAAACCAGACATCTTGCCACCGTACTGTCGGCTCCGTGCGGCACCGGGATCCGCTGCGATCCGCAGTTCGGAAGACTTGTTGAAACGCTCCTCATTGAAAGGAACTGCCTCGGTTGGTGATTTTACGTCACTCCCATTGGTACGATACGAAACCCCGTCCAAAATGGGTTCCACACCTGTGCGAGTCGGACCAGGTGGCACGTTCGGCTGATCTGGCGGCGAATAGATGGTGGATTCGCTTGGTAAAATATAACCTCTCGGTTTCTTGTCGTGCGACTCCTCCCTCCACTCGATGCGGCGATTGGTCGGTCCCTTCCACCGCGGTGGAGATGCTATTACCTCAGCAGTATTATCCAACTGGCTTATTTCGTCGGCATGGATGAAATTACCAGTCTTTTTGGTCGTTTTCGCTGAAAATGGTGGCAATTTGGGCACAGGACCCTCCACCGGCCAGGAGCCACTCTTTTCGGCTACCTGCTTTTTGGTAATCATTGGCTTGGCTTCTCGACGTTCGGCCACGTCAACTGGCACTGTAGGATGCGGCCAACGGCCTTCCTCCTCTCGCTCATCCAAATCCGCCATATCCAGAAAAGGTTCTTGAAGAGGGTCCCTGGGATCGACAACAACAGGACCGCGAAATGTCAAGTAAGCAATCCCCAACAGAATGAGTACCAACAAACTTGCCACGACCCGGGGCCAGATTGACTGCCGTGGTAACGGTTGCCGGCGGGTCCGCTTCTTCGTCGGCTTGTCCGACGTCGACCAATTCGTACCAGGAGTCTTCTTCTGATTTGTCCTGGTCGCGGTGATACGGGAAACATCAACCGATGTTTGCCAAGATCGTGAGCTAACCTCATCTGTCGGCTGAACGCCTGCTTGCGGTGCGGATTTTAGGTTATTGGAGTCTGTTTCGACATCAAGCATGCAGTCCCGCTCCGATAAATCCGAGGTTGGAGTGTGACGCACATCCCTCAACGTGAACAGTACAGGGCCCGTTTTAATTGGAGATTTCACACCTTTCCAATTTTCATCATGCTGACGCATTGAGTCATCCATGACGTCCCTATCTGTGATCTTTCAGATTCTGCTTGACAAAATACAGTCGCCATAACTTGCTAGCAACCGGCAAGTCTCTCGGGACGGTCCCCTTCATGTCCAATATCGGTTCCTGAGAAAACGGTCTTGAGTTCCAGCCCGGTACTCCGTCTTACAATCAACGGAACTACCAACACCAAGGTGATAGCATTGACTTGACAACCACTGGAAAACTAGAGTATTCGCCATGGTGGCCGCAGGATGCCTGCCGACGAAAAGAAGCAGGATAAGAGATGCGGTTGTTTTCGAGAAACATCGCCTCAATACCTGGCATGAAGTGATAATATAGACATTTTACCTATGACAAAAACGACAGAGTCACTCCACGCCTTACTATCCGAGCGCATTCTCATGCTGGATGGTGCCATGGGTACCATGGTTCAAGCACTAAAGCTTGATCATGGAAAGATTCGTGGAAACCGTTTCGCAGATCATCCTCACGATCTCAGTAACTTTGTTGATATCCTCTGTCTGACGCAACCAAGTGAAGTCACCCAAATTCACCAAGCATATCTCGAAGCAGGTTCGGATGTCGTGGAAACCAACACCTTTGGTTCCAGCATCATTGGTGTACGAGATTTCGGATTTCCCGATGAACTGGTAAGCGAGATCAATCGAGCGGCGGTGAAGTGTGCCAAGCGTGCCATTCAACAGTTTCAATTGTCGCAAAACAGCCGGCCCTGCTTCATCGCTGGGGCCATTGGTCCAACCACCAAGCAAACAGCCATTTCGACAGATATGGATGACGCCGGAATTCGAAGTACGACATTCCAGGAAATGGTAGATTCTTATTATTTACAAGTCCTTGAACTTTTGAAATCGGGGGTCGACTTGCTCCTCGCTGAAACGGCAATCGACACCTTAAACCTCAAAGCTTGTTTGTTCGCAGTTCAACAATGTTTTGACGAATTGGGATTTCAAGTACCGGTCATGGCATCCGCCACATTTAACGAAGCAGGAGTCACGTTCGTCTCTAGCCAGACAGTGGAAGCGTTCTGGAATTCAATTTCTCACTTTCCACTTTTGAGTGTCGGTATGAATTGTGCACTGGGACCGGATTTGATGCGCCCCCATCTGGAAGAATTGTCCCAAATAGCACCCGTCTACACCAGTTGTCATCCCAATGCCGGACTACCAAACGAAATGGGACAGTATGATCTTTCCCCGGCAGAGATGGCTGCCACGATTGGTGAATTTGCCAGCCAGGGGTGGCTGAATATTGTCGGTGGCTGCTGTGGAACAACTCCTGACCATATTCATGCAATTGCCGAAACGGTCCGCAGCTTTCCCAGGCGTCGCCCTAGCTCGGTGGAATGTTACACCCGACTGAGTGGCATGGAACCGTTAACCATACGCCCCGACAGCAATTTCATCATGATTGGAGAACGCACCAATGTCATGGGGTCACGCCAATTCGCCCGCTGCATTCGCGAAAACGAGTACGACAAGGCGTTGGAAATCGCCCGAGAACAAGTGGCTGGCGGAGCGGTCGTGATCGATGTCAATATGGACGATGCACTTTTGGACGGTGACGCGGCGATGACCCGCTTCTTATACCTGATTGCAGGGGAAACTGATATCAGCAAAGTCCCTGTCATGATCGATAGTTCACGCTGGTCGGTCATCGAATCTGGACTACGCTGTGTTCAAGGCAAGGCAATCGTAAATTCTATCAGCCTTAAAGATGGTGAAACTGAGTTTTTGAGAAGAGCACGCTTGATTCGACAGTATGGAGCAGCCATCGTCGTCATGGCTTTTGACGAACAGGGGCAGGCAACCGAGAGTGACGACAAAGTTCGTATCTGTTGCCGTGCCTACAAGCTATTAACGGAACAGGTAAACCTCCCTCCGCAAGATATCATTTTTGATCCGAACATCTTGACTGTCGCCACCGGCATCAAAGAACACGACGATTACGCGGTCCATTTTTTTGAAGCAACCCGTCGCATCAAACAAAAGTGCCCTGGAGCCATAGTCTCTGGAGGCGTGAGCAATATTTCATTTTCATTCCGTGGTAATAACACCATTCGAGAAGCAATGCATTCCGCCTTTCTCTACCACGCCATCCAGGCCGGACTGGACATGGGAATCGTCAACGCGGGACAACTCGCCGTTTACGAACAAATCCCTTCCGACCTGTTGGAACGCGTTGAGGATGTTTTGTTGAACCGACGTGATGATGCTACCGACCGATTGCTCGAGTTTGCCGAAACGGTCAAAACTACCAAACAACAACGCATGACGCCGGACCATTCCTGGCGCAACACGTCGGTTGAGCAACGGTTAAAACACGCACTTATCAAAGGAATCGACACCTTCATTGTCGAAGATACGGAGGAGGCCCGCCAAAAATATAGCACCGTCCTGGAGGTGATCGAAGGCCCGCTCATGGACGCTATGTCAATCGTTGGTGACTTGTTTGGTACAGGTAAAATGTTTCTCCCCCAGGTTGTCAAATCGGCCCGGGTCATGAAACGATCGGTGGCACACCTTGAGCCGTTTTTGGAACAGGAAAAGTCTAAATCGGGAAACAAGGGACCGAGCACCAGAGGAACCATTGTCATTGCCACTGTCAAAGGAGATGTACACGACATCGGCAAGAATATTGTGGGAGTTGTATTACATTGCAACAACTATCAGGTCATCGATCTGGGCGTCATGGTTTCGTGTGAAAAAATCTTGCAGGCCGCTGTTGAATTTTCAGCTGACATCGTCGGTCTTTCCGGCCTGATTACACCCAGCCTGGATGAAATGATCCATGTCGCCGATGAAATGCAACGACTACCACTTACAATCCCTTTGCTGATTGGCGGTGCGACCACCAGCGCCAAACACACTGCGGTAAAAATTGCCCCCCGTTACGAACACCCCACCATTCACATTCTTGACGCCTCTCGCAGTGTAGGAGTGGTCGACCGCTTGATGAGTCCACGCCGCCAAGATGCTCTGTTCGAAGAAAATCGTCGTGCCCAGGAACAGTTGGTGCGTTCGTATGAACAACGCAAGTCAATCAAGTTAGTTTCTTATCAAGAGGCCTGCATACGTCGTTTTGTCACCGACTGGCAAACCGTAGAAATTGACCGCCCTTCATTTCTGGGTATCCGTGTTCTCGAAAATATCCCACTCGATCAATTAGTGCCTTATATCGACTGGTCACCCTTTTTCCAGGCATGGCAGTTAAAAGGAAAATATCCCCGAATATTTGACGATCCCGAAGTTGGTACAGCGGCCCGGGAATTATTCCAGCATGCGCAACAGTTATTAGATCGGTTACTTGCCGAACAACGCCTACAGGCCTCGGCGGTTTACGGGTTCTGGCCGGCCTCTTCTGAAAACGATGACATTATTCTGTACAAAGACGACTCAAGAACAACCATTTTGACACGTTTCCCGATGCTCAGGCAGCAATGGGAACGACACGGCCAGAACGTTTTTCGCTGTCTGGCCGATTATATTGCCCCTCGAGAGACTGGCCGTGGAGATTACATTGGTGCTTTTGCACTCACTGCCGGTATTGGTACGGACCAGTTATGCGCCGAATTCGATCGAGCCAATGACGATTACAATTCCATCATGACCAAAGCGCTGGCCGATCGACTCGCCGAAGCATTTTCCGAAATGTTACATGCACAGGTGCGACAGGAATGGGGCTACGAACGCGAACAAACCTGGACAGCGGATGATTTAATCGCTGAAAAATACCGTGGTATCCGTCCAGCTCCCGGGTATTCTGCCTGTCCGGACCATTCCGAGAAACGTACTTTGTTTGAACTATTAACTGTGGAACAGAACCTGCCATTGACACTTACCGAAAACTTCGCCATGGTTCCCGCTGCGAGTGTCAGCGGCCTTTATTTTGCACATCCTCAATCGCGATATTTCTCGGTCGATCGTATCACGCACGACCAAATCAAATCCTATGCCAGGCGAAAAGGCATGCCAATCTCCGAAGTGGAACGCTGGTTGGCCTCCCATCTCGGGTATGATGTATCGTGAAGCCCATGCTCTCTATGGAAAAGCCGGGATGGGTAACCTCGCCATCCTGACACAAAGTCGGAATTGACAAACTCCTGCAGGTCACTACGATTGACGTTTGGTAAGCACAACTTGGAGATCGGAATCCCACCGCATTACCTACTGAAACCACCCACGTGCTCTATGTTAACGACGGAACTTACATGATGACTCAATATGAAAAAGCCCAGGCAGGTACGATTACGGATGAAATAGAGTATGTTGCCCGACGCGAGGACTTGACCCCAGAAAAGGTTCGAGACGAAGTCGCAGCAGGACGCATGGTCATACCAGCGAACCAGGTCCACTTATCGAAAAAACTGGAACCCATGGGCATCGGCATTGCTGCCAAGTGCAAGATCAATGCCAACATCGGCAATTCGGCGGTCACCAGTGATGAAAAGGGGGAGCAAGAAAAACTAGAGACGGCCGTCAAATACGGTGCCGATACAGTGATGGATTTATCGACGGGCAAAGATATCGATCGAATTCGTCAAACGATTATTGAACACTCCACAGTACCCATAGGTACGGTCCCCATCTATCAGATGCTAGAAGAATTGGGGGGCGATATCGAAGAAATGCAAGCGCAACACTTTCTGGACATGGTAGAGCACCAGGCAAAGCAAGGTGTCGATTACATGACGATCCACTGCGGGCTCTTGTTAGAACATTTATATTTAACAATGAACCGTGTCACGGGCATCGTCAGTCGCGGAGGGTCGTTAATCGCTAAATGGATGATGGCACACCGCAAGCAAAATCCACTCTATGATCATTTTGATGAACTGTGCGAAATCATGCGGCAGTATGACGTCACCTGGAGCCTGGGGGACGGCCTGCGACCAGGATCGATTGCCGATGCAAGCGATGACGCACAGTTTGCCGAATTAGATGTACTCGGAGAACTGGTACAGCGCAGCTGGAAAAATGGTACCCAGGTAATGGTCGAAGGGCCAGGCCACGTTCCCATGGACCAGATCGACATGAACATCCGCAAACAGATCGAAGTCTGTTCTG
>CAYMUR010000112.1:0-12706 GCA_964393615.1 uncultured Pirellulaceae bacterium | reverse complement strand
AGGGAAGAAACAACTTCTCGACTCGAGTCAGAAACGTTGGTTCGACTGCCGCCTGCCGAGCCCCTTCGAGGTGCTGCATTACCTCACGCAGATAGCGAAGCGAGACCAATTTAGGCGGTTCCGGGGAAGCCCAGAAATGGATATCTGGGTCTCGGTGGGCACGGTCCATCAACTCCAGAAAACGGAGCACCGCCGGGGCTGCAGGTCCGTAGTATCCGTGGCAGAAATCTTGACGCACCTGCATCGGATCGCAGTGTGGGTCCCACAATAATTTGGCTGCCAGATACCGTCTTAGTTCTGACAGTTCGCCACCGCCGCTTTGGCTGTTTCCCTGAACAAACACGCCGAAACCGACACCCTGGTCCGCGTAGAATTTGAGGTCGATGGCCAAGCCATTGAGGTTTCGGCGGGGCGCCAGGTAGTGGCCAAAGTTGGTCGTATAGTGCCAGATAGAAGTGTTGTGGGTGACCTTGCGCCAGGCATCCAAGCTGTCAAGAAATAGCTGTGCTCCGCCGTCCCGCGTTGGGCAGGCCGTGGCGCCGTGGATGTAACAGCCGGCATGGGTGATACGAATGACAACGTTATCCCTTGGTCGCATCGTTTGGGGGGGCATGTAATTATAACCGAGTGTCGAGACCCACTTGTCCGGATACTTCTCTGCCACAGCGTCTGCCACGGTGTTCACCAGCAGCAGGATGGGAGCATAGTCACCTTCTTTTTCGACCAGATCCCGGCAGGGGCCGCACTCACAGAATCGACCCCCTTCTCGCTGGGAAACATCGACGACCGTAATCTGCGGCTTATCTTCGAGCCACTGCAGCACCTGCTCCACGGCGACCCGCTGCATTTCACGATTCGTCAGGCAGAGTTGGCTCCATTGGTTTCGCTTGCCGTCTACCAGGCTGAAGAATTCTGGATGCGTGGGAAAATACTTCTCGTTCGACACCACCGAATAAAAACTGTGCACCCAAGGGAAAAAATAGATGTGACCACCCTGCGAAGCATCGCATTGCTGGGCATTTCCGTTCAGCCGCTGGCGGGTGGCTATCTTTCCGGGATGGCTGCCCAGGTAGGAAGTCTCGCGGTAGTAGAAGGGCGGTGAGTAGTGGTAGTCCACCGGCGGCAAGCTGAGCCGCGCCAGGCGAGGGATGACGGTGCAGTCCAACGTCAGAAAGCGGACACCCCAGTATCGTTCCAGCAGTTCGTAAACGGCGTACAACTGACCACGCCCGCTGGCACCGCAGAGGAACAGGTCCCCATCATGGGACTGCAGGCAGACTCCGTCATTTTTCAGACTCCGAACAACGGCGTCTCCCACTACCTGTGAGGCGCGGCGCGTTGGCCCGATCCACAGCCCCCTGCCCTTGTCCGCCTGCTGCTCCTTGACGATCGGCAGGCGAACGCCGGAGATCTGCTTCACAAAGTGCTGCAGTTCCGAGGCGGCGAAGCGGACAACGTCCTCGGCGTGATCTGGAACGACAATCGTGTATTCGCTCTGCCCGGCGTCGACAATCACAATCTGGTCCTCTTTGCCAGGCAAATCGCCAGCGCGGGTTACGACTAAGAATAAGGCAAGCCAAAACCACCGCTGGTGAGTTTGCCGCGGGACGATCGGTACCACCCAATCAGTGATCTGCGGGATGCGTAGCATGCGAAATAACTCCGTTTGTAGTTTGGAACCGATTGCAAGTTTTATGGGAGACGTAAGGCACGTTCTACCAGCTATCCCAGTGCTGATCAATCCTCACAATTTTTGCCTCATTTCGTTGGCAGTATCCTCGATTTCCGCTAGAATCAGCAACTGGCTTGGGGCCAGGTTCGCCGATTGGACAACAGCACCGTCTGATATTTTATTTGCTATCCGTCCTCCGTTTTTGTATAAACAATTGATCAATACTTGTTATTCTTATTCATGGCGTTTGCCACAAACTAAGAATTTAATAGGAGACAGCATGTCACTCATGGTCCCATCTCGCTATGTCAAAGCCGTCGCTCGACTTGCCACGACCGGTCGAAGGGCGTTTACCTTGGTCGAACTTCTCGTGGTGATCGCAATCATCGCCATTTTGATTGCGCTGTTGCTACCGGCCGTGCAATCCGCCCGCGAGGCAGCGCGGCGCGCCCAGTGCCAGAACAATTTAAAGCAGATCGGCTTGTCGATCCTCAACTACGAATCCGCGTACCAAATCCTGCCGCCCGGCAGGATTCGTCAAGCACCTGGCGACGGCGGTCCGCGTCAAGAAATCCCGACCGTCTTCTTTCTGCTGCCATTTTTCGAGAAACTCGGCCTGTTTGATGGATTTGATTTTAAGTTCGGAACTGTCGGCCAGGGCGGAGCAAACTCAGGCGAAGTTGTCAATGCGGCAGTGCTGGCAACCCGCGTGCCCGTTTTGAACTGCCCCAGTGACGAGCCAGGTCTTTTTTTTGACCACGATATCGGATGGGTGATGGCTCCCAACCCCAAGGCCAACTACGTTCCCTGCTTTGGCGGTGGCAGTGAAGCAGACACGAACGAACAACACGAAAAACACCTCCGCGGTGTGTTCGGTATCTCAGACGTGATGGGCGCTACGAAGATTGCCCAGATCTTTGATGGCACCAGCAATACAATCATGTTTGGAGAACAAATCCAGTCGTCCAGCGAAAACGATATCCGGATGCTATGGTGGTCGCCCGAGTCGACCTATGTCATGACGGGATACGGAAATGCGGGAGTCACGCCCAACAGCAGTGTCCCCGATCGCATCAAAATTTGTGGGGGGGTCTGCTTTTGTGTGGACAAACCGCTGGACAACGAGCCCTGCACGCACGTTAACAGTGGTGCCGACCTCACGATATTCTTTCGCAGTCGACATCCGGGGGGAGTCCATGCGTGCCGCGCTGACGGCAGTGTGCGTTTCTATAGCGACAACATCAACGCGGGCATCTGGCGCGGGCTAGGCACCCGTGCCGGCGGCGAAATCGTCAGCAACAACTAATGTTTGTTGTTTGTCCGAATGGATTTGCGTAGACCGAACTTCCTGCCAGTCTCACCGTGGATCGGGCAAGCGTGTCCGACTGCTGCGCCCGTTGGCCGCCGTGAAGTGACCGCGCCGCATTGGTCCCCGCAAAGTGGTCCCCGCAAAGTGGTCCCCGCAAAGTGGTCCCCGCAAAGTGACGCTCAGCGAGCACCCCCACGCTAGAATCCTTCCAGCTCAAAGCTCAACTCGTTCTCTCCTGCTAGGATCTCCCGCTTGAGCTGCGAGTTGGTATTGTACTGAGGCGGGACCGTCAACCGCATGATCGGAATTTGAATGGAAGGATTCGTCGGTGCGGGCCGGGTCTGACCGGTTTCTTGCGTGCCGGTAATGGCCACCAGATGCATGCCCAGAACCGGGCCTAATTTTATAGGTATATCGTACTGACCGTTCTCAATATTCCCCCCGGCACTCGGACCTTCGTTGCCATCGGTGGGAGCAAACGAAATGGTGCCCTGCTCAACCGGTTGCCCGTCCACGGTGACGGTGCCATGGACGCTGGCCCGCTCGGGACCTTTTTGACCTCCGCAGCCGATGGTGACAATAAAGAACCCCGTCGAAATGATGACGGCTCGAATTGGCCAGCCCAGGAGTATTTTATCCATCGTGAACTTCCTTAGTATCTGTGTGCATTTATCTGTGTGCATTTAGTAGAGGTCTCAATGTTTCGCACCAAAATGCCGAGCCAGAAACCCCAACGTCTTCTCGTGGCTCCAGGCGTGGGGTCCGTCAAAAAAGTCAGCGTCCAAATTTTGACACTCGCCCAACAATTTGTAAACCCGGCTTAACTTGTCGTATCCCTCCCGCACAGAGTCGATGGGAAAAATATGGTCTTCGATTCCGTGCACCAAGAGTACGGGACGTGGGGCGTGCAGCGCGACCACATCGCTCATTTCGCCCCACTGTAATACGTGAGGCAGGCAGTTACAGATGCAGTGAGGTATCGCATAGATTGACGACCGGTAGCTACCGAATGCGCCACCAATCATTGCCAATTTGATTCGTTCGTCCAAAATCGGCAAATACGTGGCAAGCGTCCCTCCACCGGAAAGCCCCGCCACACCAATCTGCTCCGAATCGACCTCTTGTTGACTTTGTAAAAAATCGACCAGTCGCATCGCATCCCAACATCGCAAGCCCATGGGAGTCATGCCCAGCAAGAACGTGTCCATTGTCACACGGCGACAGCTCCGCCGTTGACCCTCGAATGCCGAAGTTTCATTCCAACCACGAATCACCGGGGCAATCGTGATGTAACCGTGTTCGGCCAGGTAAACCGCATAATCCAATGACAACTCCTGGCACTTTTTCCGTTCCGCATCCGTGCCTTCACGAATATAGGGATAGATACCGCTGTGACCATGCAAACAAACGATTGCCGGCGTTGGATTGGATAAATTGCGGGGCACAAAATAATAAGCTGGTGACCAATAGTTATTTTCGGTGCGAACATACAACTTGTGCCGCACAAAAACATCAAATTCTACGCGCTCCGCCCAGCGCACCTCCAATGGTACAGACTGTGGCATACGACCCAGCAATTCGAGCATCTTGGCATGAAACGCGTGGTACCACTGTTGGTGTTCCGCCACCGACTTGGCATTCCACGCAAGTTGGAGCGGCGCCTGTTTCACCTGTGTCAGAAAAGCCGGCATCACCTGGCTGTTGATGGCTGGCTGGGAATCGATGGCCACCTGCTTGCCCTTCGGCTCGTCAGCCGCGATCCCACGATAGGACACAAAACACAGCACAACAGCCAGAGTGAGTCTTCGCATGGGTCTCCCCCTTTATTTTCGTGTTACCATCCTACAAATTTTAACAGCCGATCCCACCCTCGACAAACGCGATCGGCTCGACAAATAAACCAGGTATAACAACTGGTGCAGTAAATGACAGCATGCTTGGTGTCGGCTCTCCGCAGAAAACAATAAATCGTTGCTGCGGGGTATTGACGTCACCGCATCTCAGGGCGACGCTAAGGCAACAGAAATCTGTCGAGAGCCACTCACCGTGACTTCCTGCTGGCAGATCGCCACCCGGTTTCCTAGTATAATATTTTTCTGATTGGGGAAAATGATATCTCTCATAAATGACCTATCATGACTGCCCGAATCGCTTGACTTCCTTTTACCTTTTAACATGAGATTTTCCAGGCAATGATCACCAAGTCACACAGCGAATTATACGACATCATCGAAAAAATTCTTACCGCAGCTGGTGCGGATTCCGAAAATGCTGCCATTACTGCCGAGCATCTTGTCCGTGCCAACTTGAGTGGCGTCGACACACACGGTGTCTGGCACATAGGGGGCTACGTCGAAGCGATCCAAAAAGAAGAGATTCTCGCAACGGCCAAGCCCGAAGTCATCCAGCAAAATGGAAGCAGCATGATGGTCAGTGGCAACTGGACGTTTGGGCAAGTGGCTGCCAAATTTGCCACCGAACGCACCATCGAATTGGCAGGTGAACACGGTATTGCCGTCACCGGAGTGGTCCAGTGCCACCACTTTGGACGCTTGGGCCATTATCCAGAAATGGCTGCCGACGCGGGAATGATCTTGCTGATGTGGGCAGGCGGGTATGGTGAAGTCTCACCAGCCGCAACACCCTACGGTGGCCGAGAACGTTGGTTACACACCAATCCCATCGCCTTGGGTTTTCCCTCAGGCAGTGGAACAACCACGATGTCCGATTTTGCCACCACGGCAATTTCAGGTGTCAAGGTCAACAACGCACAGCGGCGCGGCGAGCAGCTACCTGAAGGCTGCATCGTCGACAGCGAAGGCCGTCCCTCCACGAACGCAGAGGATTTTTTCTCCGGTGGTGGTCACATCCCGTTTGGTGGACACAAAGGTTACGCGTTGATGACGGCCGCAGAAATCTTGGGCCGCGTGTTTACTGGTGCTGACAGCTACGTCAACCTGGACCGTGCAGGGCCCATTCTTCGTAATCAAGGTGCTACCATGATCATGATGAAAGCCGACCTGTTTCAAGACATGGCTGCTTATCAAGCCTGTGCGGACGAACTCCAACAGCGAACCCGTGCCATTGCGCCGGCGTCAGGATTTGACAAAGTCCTCGTGCCAGGCGATCCAGAAGTCAACACTCGGGCAACCCGCGAACGAGACGGTATTCCTATCGAAGACGCTATTTGGGACAACATCGTCGACACGGCCCAGTCCCTGGGACTCGCCCTGGATTAAGCCAATCCACAAAGAAGCCAATCAAGCATAGCTACCGCTCACCGTGAGCAATGCCAGGTGAGCAATGCCAGGTGAGCAATGCCAGGTGAGCAATGCCAGCCTCATGACAACGTCACCCCTTGAGTGTCATGGATTGGTCAAGCGTGTGTCAATTGCTGCGTCATTTCACTGTCCACTTGCTGCTGGATTTCGACAATTTTTTCGACCTGCTTCATGTAGTCGATCGACTCTTTGAGCAGTGTCTGCCAGTCTGGCTTGATAGGCACACTGTCAACCGACAAATACCCGTCAAAACCAATCGAATTCAAAGACCGCACCACCTGGACAAAATCAATGTGTCCTGTACCAGGCGCCTGGCGGTTACTGTCAGCCAAATGAATGTGACGGAGTTTATCACCAGCCACAAGAATCGTTTCCGCAACAGGCCCATCTTCAATATTCACGTGAAAGAAATCAAGCAACACCCCAAGATCCAAACCGACCTCGTCTGCAATGCTACGAGCTTCGACAATACTGTTCAAAAAACCTGCGTAGCCTTCAAAACGGTTAATCGGCTCAATGGCAATCGGCACGTTGGACTTGGAAGCATATTCGCAAATTTCTCTCGCCGACTTTGAGAAATTTGCACGAAGCGTTTGGCGAGGAGTTTTCGTCTTGGGATACTCCACTTCTGGTGGGCAGGCGTCAATTTCCAATAACGGCGGATCATCAAAAGTAGCAGCTAGATCAATGCATTTGCGCGTGTATTCCACTGTTCGTTGGCGAACCGTTTCGTCCGTGGAACATAGATCTCTCAACTCGCCTGCATGCCATTCCGCCCAGGCCAGGATCAAAGCGGGTACCTTCAGCCCAAGCGATTCGGCAATGCCGCGTACTTCGTTGAATTTCGCCATCGGAATTTTGTCCGGCTCGGCATCCAAATCGACGCCGTCATAGCCTAACTCAGCTACTTTTTCAAGAATTTTCTGCGGCTGCTCCCAAACATCAACTCCATCAGATGCCAACGTACATAAAATCACCGAATACTTGTACGACATGTGCTATGCTCCTTTATCTATCATTTCGATGTAT
Organism: uncultured Pirellulaceae bacterium; assembly: GCA_964393615.1. Classification (GTDB taxonomy): domain Bacteria; phylum Planctomycetota; class Planctomycetia; order Pirellulales; family Pirellulaceae; genus CAYMUR01. The sequence continues at coordinate 5,415 of CAYMUR010000112.1, read as the reverse complement.
GAAATTGGGTGTGTGGAAATGTCATTGGGTGTGTGGAAATGTCATTGGGTGTATGGAAATGTCATTGCCAGCTAAAGCAAGTTGATCACGGAGACGATCTCAAGAGAATATGAGAGGGTGTTTATACAAGTTCCCTGCAATAATAAAACAACAATAATATAGTCTATGCATTCCAACGCTGTGAAGTAGCCTGTCTACCTCTCTTGGGAAAATAACAGGAAAATTCAAGCACGGAAAACATCCTGTCTCAGGTAACACGACGTCGTTTCATCAAACAGACAAGTCTTGGTCTCACGGAAGCAGCTGCCTTGTCATGGGCCTCCAAATCCCATGCAGATCGCACAAACGGCCCACTGCGTGTGGGTTGGATTGGATGTGGTAGACGGGGGATTGAAACGCATCCCACTTACATGATCTCGCTGGACGGTCGCTATCCTTCACAATAACCGGGCTTTACGATAACGGGGCCGAATTTCCCGACATGCACCAGGTCGGCTTTGAGTATCCCACCACGGGAAAACCTAACGAAAAGCGAATGCTTATTTACGAAGAACGATTGTGGGCCACCAATGATCCACCTACCTGCGATCGCGGTGTTGAGTTTTGTGGGACTCAAGGCCAAATGTATCTCAGCCACCGAGGAAAAATCCAGGTACTGCTAGACCGTAACCAAAAGAAGGTAGTGGAGATACCACTCGAACCGCAAAACACGGAAGCCCACTGTTGACTTGCTTGACGCAATCCACCAACAGCGCCTACCAAACACCGACATCAAGATTGGCCATCTCACAGCATCACTGTGCCACTTGGGAAAAACTGTGCCACTTGGGAAATATCGCCAACCACTTGGGTCGGGCGATGGGTTCAACGCAGAGCAAGAACCGTTCATGCACGACGACGAAGCCAACAGGCTACTGACGCGGACCTATCAGGATGGCCATTGGGCGACATCGAAAAACGTTTCAAGCACCAATTCGTTGGGCCGAATCAACATGGATTCGTCTTTTTTCAACGGACGATTGCCTGGCTGGCACGACCAATGCCCACTCATTTCATGTCCAAGTCACGACGTTTCCAGCCACTGCAAAACGAGGGCAAGCATGACCCAAACTACGCACATCTCCTGGCTGAACAGGGAAAAACTGAACTGCGGAGCCTGGCAACGAACCGCTCCCAGCATTGGTGTATCGAATACAACAGGTTGAACTAAAATAGATAGTCTGTCGAATTCCATATTCCATTCTCTATCTACTACGATCTATTACACGGTTGCCTGCCATGTTTCGCAAAACACTTCATTCCATGGGCCGCTGGATGCGGCGCGTCATTACGCAACCTCAAAAAGAGCTGGATCGTTGGCAACTTGCAGCACGCTTTGCCTATGATTTGGGACGCTATGGCTGGCGTCAGCTTAAAAACGACCGTGCACCCCAGATGGCCGCGGCCCTTGCTTTTCGGTCGCTGTTTGCCCTCTTGCCCGTTATCATTGTGGCAACGGTCGTGGTCAAGGCGGTACGGGGAACGGATGACTTTCTACAACTCGTGCGGGACTTGCTCGTATCGTTCAAACTCGATGCCATCGTCATGGTTCCTCCTGACATCGTTCCGACCGAAGGAACACCTCAGGCGATTACCTTGGCAGAATGGTTAGTGGGCCTGGTTGCACAGGCAGCCAGTGTAAACTTAGCGGCCGTAAGTTGGGTCGGCGTGGCCGTCATTGTGTATGCCGCTATCAGCTTGATGGTCACTATTGAGAATGGTTTTAACATCATATATCGTGCTCCCGAGGGTCGACCCTGGAGACGACGCGTACCCATCTACTGGTTCGTACTGACGATTAGCCCGGTGCTGATGGGAATCACCTGGTACCTGAACGGCTTCGTCGAAGGATGGGTCCAGTCAGCAACAGTTTGGCCCTGGCTGATTGTAGGAACCAGCTTACTCTGGAGCGTCTTTATGACCTGGCTGGTCTTATTTGTGGCATACATGCTGATGCCCAACACTGTCGTCACCATCCGGCCTGCGATGATCGGTGCTTTGGTTTCGGCAATATTGTTTGAAATCGGAAAACATTTTCTAGATGCTTACCTGACCAACGCCTTTGCGATCAATCAGTTGTACGGTTCACTTGGCTTGATTCCGCTGTTTATGTTTTGGGGATACCTCATGTGGTTGGGATTACTGTTCGGCTTGGAAGTCAGTGCGACCTTGCAAATGCTGGCCGGACGAGATATCCAAGAGGTACCATCCACGCCGCCCACTCATGGCATGGTGGATCCGGCCACCGTAGTGACCACCATGGAAGTTGTTGCCGAACGATTTGCCGCCGGACAAACTGCATTGCCACACGATTTAGCGGAAACAGTCGGAGTCCCCGAACCCACCATCCATCGGATTCTTAACCAACTTGTCGAGGAGGGAATCTTGCATCGAATTGACGGACCTCAAGGATCGCTGGCACTTGCGCGGCCGGCCCAGTCCATCAGGGCCGAACAGTTGATCGAAGTCGGATTTCATTTGGCCGATCAAGGTGGAAGTGGTCGACGCTCGGCCATTATTGAACGCTTGCGTGAGGCCCAACGTCGCCTGGTAGCCAACACAACACTGGCCAATCTACTACTGGCTGATCATCCTTCTCCAAAATCGCAATCTTGACCAGGCGCAGCGCCATTGACTGCAATTTTTTCTGTCGGAAACAAAACGCGAGGAACAGTATACACAGGCACCTGACGAGCCAGACGGTAGACAACACCAAGTGCCAGATACCGTAAGTGCCAGGTACCGTAAAAAACAATCACTCGGGACTTGTACTTCCGTCTGACAAAATACATACCACGTTGTTCCAGTCCAGCAACAAGCATGAAATACTCCACCCCTTTGCCCCCTTCCCTCGTCGACGAACTGTTTCAATTCTGGGATCGAATTTTTCCAGGGGAACATGACATTCTTCCACACACTTTCTTGGGCAGCGAAGATGAACACAATCAGTTCGCTATCTACGTGGAGAGACAAAATGGGGAAATCGTGGCAACCTGCAATGCCATCTACGCACAGGCCAATCCCAGGCTAGGTGGTTTGGGTGAAGTGGCCACCGAACCAACGTATCAAGGACAAGGCTTGGCGACGAAATTGTGCCACCGCGCGCTAACCGATTTTCGTGACCGTGGAGTCGAGGCAATCTTTTTGGGTACCAACAACTGGCGTGCCGCCAGAATTTATCACCGACTCGGGTGGCGCAAACTTGCCGGTTCGAACGTCATGCTAAATATCATTAACGGCCATTCGCCTGAAATGTTCCTGGTCGACTACTTCCGATCTCCGGGAAAGGCAACCGTCAAGACAAGTGGAGCTTTTCTGCGCCTCCCAATCATCCCCTTACTGCATACCCCGCATGACTGGCAGATTTTAGATGCCAATACTGCCATGGCATCGACACGATACGAAGTACAAGGATCCTGCAATGGGCTTTACCGTCGCTACGGCTACATCGGCCGAAATGGATTCGGTGAATGGTTCGCCGCCATGACGGACGATGGTCGCGTCGTCGGATTGTCGACTGCACGGTTGAACGAAGCGAAACAGTGTTATGTGGATGGATTCACGCATCCAATGTTTGCAGATTGCTACAAGTCTCTTATCGATGCAGCAATTCAATGGGGAAAATCTTCTGCGGCGACTAGTATCTACAGCAGGTTGTCTGACGAAGACGAAGAGAAACAACAATTGTGGCAATCATTTGACTTCCAAAAGATAGCAGCAGACAACCAAATCGAGATCGGCGACCGCCATGTCAAAATGATTCAATATGAATACACAGAAACCTGACGGGGCAGTCGTGGAATAGGGATTCCTGCTGCGCGACAGACCTGTACCGCTGCAGCCCCCAGCAAAATGCAGCGCCTACCCGGGTAAAACGACAAAGCACAAATCGTGTCGCAAAGAAGACGCCTACAAACCGTCTCCATCAAGTATCGGGCGACAGACGCATTTCCTGCCACAACAAACAATGGCCGCTACTTTCAGGATCGCCTGCAAAACACCCAAAGACATTCACGCGGTCATAGCGTCCAACCCGCCCGATATTCCTTGTGGATGAATTGCTGTGCCCTTTCTGAGTTGGTGACTTTCAGATTTTTTGCATCCCACTCAATCGCTTCACCACTGCGGTACGATGCCACACCCAACAAAACCGCCTCGGACAAGGCGCCCGAATAGTCAAAATTGCAGGTCGTGCTGCCCCCTTCCTTAATCGCGTGGATCCATTCCTTGTGGTGACCGATCGAATCGGGAATCGTGGGATCTGGGCGTTGGAAATCGGCAAAACGGTCTTCCGGCAGCAAACGATGTTGGCTGTAGTTGGAAATAATCATTCCGTCAGAACCGACGAACAATTGTCCGCTCGAATTGCCAAAAGGACCACCTTGACCATCCCGCAGCTTTCCCAGAAGTTCTGGCTTTTGGCCCCCGTCATACCAGGTTAACGACACAGGCGGCAACTTACCGCGAGATGGATATTCATACTTCACCTGAATTCCCGAAGTCGTACTCACCAAAAACGGTTGCGGCCCGGTCGCTACAACACTCGTCGGATACTTCAACTGTAGCGCCCAATGCGCCAGATCCATGTAGTGACATCCAAAATCTCCCAAGCCGCCGCTGCCATAATCCCAGAACCAGCGCCAATTGAAACGATGAACAGGGGCAACCTTACCCTTTGCATCCACACATTCACAATAAGGTCGGTCAGGAGATGGACCCAACCATAAGTCCCAATCGACATCAGTGGGTGCCTGTTTGCCGGTAATCAACCGCCGTTTGGAATAGTCGACACCGACCCAGACGTGGACTTCGCGAATTTCACCAATGGCACCCCCTTCTACGAGTTCCACGACGCGGCGATAATTGTTGTTTGCGTGAATTTGGGTCCCCATTTGGGTTGCCAATTCATTCTCTTGGGCTAATTCAGCCAGCACTCGTGACTCATAGACCGTATGGGTCAACGGTTTTTCACAATAGCAATGTTTTCCCAACCGCATTGCCATGGCAGCAGCTGGTGCATGAGTATGGTCTGCACAGCCAACGACCACCGCATCAATTTTGTCCGCTTCCTTTTCCAACATCACACGAAAATCGCGATAGCGGCGGGCATGGGGATAAGTCTTACCTGCTTGTTCCAAACAACTCAGGCTCGTATCGGCAAGTGCTACGATGTTCTGATCCGACACACCGCTTATATTGGCCGCTGCACGACCTTGTGTGCCCACTGCAGCAATGTTCAACCGCTCTAATGGCGAAGTCGATTCCGCCGACAATGACGAACCGGCATGACAAGCTGCGATCCATCCCGCACCTAATAAACTCGACTGCTGAAAAAAATGACGACGGTCAATCGAAGTTGGCATGTATTGGCTCCTT
>CAYMUR010000111.1:0-13229 GCA_964393615.1 uncultured Pirellulaceae bacterium | reverse complement strand
CCCACGGTGGTACGGAGCAAGATAAAGTCGCCGACTATGAAATGTTGAGTCTTGATTTTTCAAAACGGGGGGAACTTGGCGAGGGGGCGATCGCTCAAATTAGCTGTGGTCAGTACATCAACGATGGCTGGCCAGAAGCCATCACTTTTCGCCCACCGGCAGCACTTCAGGTACGTTGTGAACATGGGATTGCCTTCATTGACTTGCCGTCGAATCTGGTGTGGTTTGACGAAGCTGGTCGTCACATGGAGTCCCTGGACAGCGAACGGCCGGTGGGAGAACAGATGCTTTCGTCATTTTATCGTGACGTCATCAGCCTCGTGCAACCACGCACCAGTCTTCATGATTCGTACCGCTCACTGGCAGTTGTGCTGGCAGCACGACAAAGTGCCATGAAAGGCCAACGCGTTTTGACAGATGACGTCTGACGTAAGCATGAATTAAATGCCTGGCCGACCCCCATGAAGATGAATGCTGGTTGCCAGGTAGCCCTTCTGGTTTACCCCGCACGCATTGTGGTTGTTACTAAATAGCGTGGTTGTTACTAAATAGCGTTGATGAAACGACCGTTTGGACGTTGGTACAAAGTGGGTTATTCGCGCGATGTTTCCATGGTGGCTGCTCTTACAAATGGGATCATTGGGACGGAGGAGATTTCGTACGTTGGCGTGACGTTGGATAGGCTGGCATGACTATCCCAATGGAACGGCGGTTTTTTTAGAGCCATTTTTCAACGGAATGACCCGGCCCGCAGTGAGGAACATGAACCGTGCAGTAATATGTGACATATCCAGTTGGTATGTTTTAGAAACGGCGCGGCGGTAGGCAGCTAGTTGAGGTGTGTAATGGTCTACTCGTGATTTCAAAGTCTGCTCGTCTGTGGAAGATACTGCATCGGTCTTGAAATCAACAATGTCGGCGGCGACTGTTCGTCCCTTCTCTTGCACCAGGATCAGACGGTCGATCGTGCCTGTTAATAGTTGATGATCCAGTCGAACTGCCACGGCTTGTTCCCGTTGGACGCTGAGCTCCTGTTCAGAATTGTGGACGTTGTGGTAGTAAGATCGGCAGAGAACTTCTTGGATATTTTCACAGCGAAGGTATTCTTGGAAACGTTCCATTTCTGCAGCCAGGTCAAGAGCTTGTGTGGTCAGGGGTTCGGCTATTTCGTACAGTGTTGTTTTATTTGGCGAGCCATCTTCTAACCAATGAATTTGTTCCAGCCAAGCGTGAATCAAGTTGCCGCGTTGGAGCGAATCTCGGTGCTGTAAACGCAAGATATGGTCCAATCTCAGCCGGCCTCCTCCTTCCAGGTAAGAGGGCGAGATAGGTTCCAGGTTCGTCGTCTGCTGGGTGTCAATGGGAGCTAATAGAACCGGCCGCCGTTGTCTTGCATCGACTTTTTGATTGGTAGCCGGGGGTTTCGGGACCACAGGAATTGGTAAACTTTGGGACCATGCAGAAGAGCCATGTTCATACAACAATGTATTTTCTGGGGCTGGTTGTCCATCGGTCAAAGCGGCGCGTATTAGATGGGCTGCGGAAAGCCCCAATTGTTTTTCGTTCTGCCTGGAAGGGGCAATGATCATGTGCAATGCATGGATTGCACGTGTCAAGGAGACATACAGCAGGCACAGGCTTTCCAACATTTCGCGATCGAGCGTTGTCCGAAAGGCCGTCCGAAGGTTAGGGGGTAAAAGTTTTTGGATGGTCTGGTTCCGGTAAATGCAAACCTGGTCAATCGGATCGAGTGGTTTGGCACGGTTGGAGACATGTGACGGAGTTGGTCCAGGGACACCATAATCAAGGTCTGCCAGAAATACGATGTCGAACTGAAGCCCTTTCGCTTGGTGGACGGTCATCACCCGCACGTCGGTTGTTACTGGATCAGATACTTTTTGCTGCTCGACGAATTGTACAAAGTCAGTTGGTCGTAAGGTTGGTTTTGTGTCATAAGCATGGCTCAGTGCTAGGAGTTGTTGCAGGCGTCGATGGTCTCGCCCGCTGCAACAGGGCTGCAATACGGTGGCCCAGTTGCCGATAGTGTTTCCGTAACCATTTTCGACAAGTTGATGGCGAATGTGGCGTGCCACCGCGTAATCCGACTCCGGATGTGCAACATCGTTCAAGCCGAGAACCTGTTTTAAGGGAGATCTCATGACGTGTGTTTTGGCGATGGAATGATCAGGGTGGTCCGCGAAATTTAACGTCGACAGAATTGTCTGCACTGCCGCTGAATCAGTCAGTGGATTCCCACTTTCTTCGCTGGCGGGTATACCGAGGTTGCGGAGTTCAAGAATCAATTGTGTGACGACTCGATTTTTTCGAGCCAAGACACCGATGCTACGGCCGGGACATGAATCCACCAACCGTTTGACATATGCCGCAGCGTATCCCAGGCGTGTTGTTAATTCGTCTGCTTTCTCGGCCGCGGGGCAAGTCTGCAAGCAAACGTAACCTGCCATTTTTTCGTGGGCTGTTGTATGGGGGGGGAATGATTGGCACCAATCTTGGACCGCCGGTCCGTACTCGCCAAGGTTCCCGTGTTGGTGAAACCCGCTGAATATTGTATTGACCGCATCGATGACTGGCGGTGAAGACCGGTAACTTTTTGTCAGGGGTGTAACGGCTTCGCGGCCAAGATGCAATTCCTGGTCGATGGCTTCTAGGATTTCGGCAGAGCCACCTCGCCAACCATAAATGGCTTGTTTGGCATCACCGACGCAGAAAAAGCTGGGGCCGTTCGTATGAGTTGTGGGTTCGTTAAGGTCGGACGACGTTGGAGGCAATGGCGTGGGATGTTTGTCGACAGCAACGCAACGCTCTGCAAAAGGCTGTAACACACGCCACTGCATGGGCGACGTATCCTGGAATTCATCCAACAGGATATGTTCGATTTTACGGTCCAAGCGGAACTCGATCCGTTGTAGATCATCGGCGTTGATATAATCCACCAGTTTTCTCGTGACATCACCAAAACGCACGGCGCCAGTACAGAATTTAAGCTGTTCGAAGGCCATGTCAAACCGGTTTAACAGGTTATGTGTGGCGGTTGTCTGGTTGGCAAGTTCCTGCAATAGCATGGCACTCGCATGTGCGTTTAGTTTTTGGTACACAGCGACGGCTGCCTCCGGTATCGGAGTTTTGTAGTAGGTTGTCTGTCCTTGCAGAACCGGTTTACTGAGGCCTTTTTCGAGGAAAGTCTGCCATTGTTGTTCGACGAAACGCTCGATGTCAGAGGAGCGTGCTTTGTCAAATCGTCGGCCGGGAGGTAGTGCTACCTGTTTTAACTCCTCTATTAATACCGCGAGTTTGTCGCCAGTCAGCAACTTGGAATGAGGGATTTGGATCCATGCCGTTTGCTCTGTTTCTAGATAGACCTCGTAAAGGTTTGTAATTGTTTGTCGCAATAGTTCTGCGACGGAACGGTTGACTTCACCTTTTGCCATAAGGTTTAACAAGCGTGTCAAGTCTGCGTTCGAATTGGATTGCAGCATTAAGGCAATGGCGGCATCTTGGAGGCGTGTATCTTCCCATTCGTCAACGATTCTCCAGCCGGGAGGTAGGCCCAATTCCAGGCTCATGGTACCGGCTACCTGGGCAAAGAAGCTGTCTAACGTGCCGATTTGTAGGCGGTGTAAGTTCCGGATCACTTGTTGTAACAGTTCACCACAACGTCGACGGTCCAAATCTGGCGTGGGGGTGTTTGCGGTGATAAAATGATTCAGTTCATGGCAGGCGTCGGGATGCACGACGGCATCGGCAAGCCTTGCAACGACACGTTCCAGGATTTCTGCAGCAGCTTTTCGCGTGAATGTTGTTGCCAGAATACGATCCACTGCTGCACCGCGATGTAGCAACTCGATGAATCGGTTCGACAGCTGGAAAGTCTTGCCGGTGCCGGCCGAGGCACGAATCACGCTGTGTGGTGCTGTCGTGTTTGTCATGACGCCAGAACACCTTCATGGCATAATGGTGCTAACTCTTGTAAAATCTTGGGAGCGGGGAGTGTCGGAGGCCAGAATCGTTCAGCTAAAACCGCACGAACGACGTCATCGATCGTGTTGTCAGCGGATTTAAAATGGTCGTCGTTCCATTCGGCCAAATACTCTCTGACACGATGCGGATCTTTGGGCAGGAGAATATAACCTAAAGTGAGGGGCTCCCGAATATTTAGTAGTTTCTGCACAATGTGGCGGTAAAGAGGGAGTTGTAGATCTTTCCACTTGTCGGCTGTGCGGTGTGTTTTCTCCGGTCCCTTGGTGGTGTCACTGGTCTTATAGTCAAAGATCGCCCATTGCCCGTTTGATTCGTGTCGGTCCATACGGTCGATCCGGCCACGGATATGGATGGTTCCCTCCCGGGTATTCCAGGGGATCGTTTGGTCGTCTCTGGGTATTTCAGTGTCGTGGATTCGCCATCCTTGCTGTACCCAGCTCGCTTGCCAGCCGGCAAACGCATGGAGTCTCGCACGTGCTTGGATGATTTGTAGATTAACAGCTGGTAAGCGAGTGGTGCCAAAACATTGGCGAGTGTATTTTTGCAGTTCGGCATCGAGCCACTCCTGGATTTCGGGTTCACGGTCCGAGTGGCGCACCTCGCTTTGGCCAAATTGGCCCAGCACCGTGTGGATCACGTCTCCAAATTGTGGCGCGTCCAATTCTCGCAGCTGGTCGTCTACCGACTTCAGCTTTAACACATGGCACAAATAGAACCGGTAGGGACAAGCAAGGTAGGAACGAAACGAGGTTACCGACATTGTTTCAATTGGTTTGTCTAATGGTGACGGGCGAGAAATGTTGAATCCAGGCGCTACGTCACCGGCGTCACGATTTGTGCTGGTCAGCGGGGATGTGGCCGCCTTTTCGTGGGGTCGAAACAGTCTCAGGGCCCGTTGGGCCATCGTTTTTACATCGGTCGCAAATAATAGTCGGGTCGGGGTCAAGGGATTGCCCGCCGTGTCTCGCTGAGGCACAATCAGTGTCAAATCCTGGCGTGTATGGGTTAATAAGGACAAAGCGTAGGCATCACGGGCATAACGGTGGGTATTGTCGACAAGTCCTAATTCGCGTCTCAAGCGGTTCGGCAAAAAAAGGTCCGACACTAACGAATCGGGTATGTACTCTTCATTGAACGAAGTAACGATCAGGGCGGGAGATGGGTCCAAGGGTAGTTCTAACCAGCCTAGCATTGCCACGTCCGTAACCTTTTTTAATACGTGAGCGATGTCTGCTTCTATTAGCTGCAATAACCAACGCAGCGCCTGACTTGCGGTGACGGTGGGTGTCAAAGACACGGGAATGTTTTGCAAGCTGGTTAAGCCCTCCTTGACGCGACTGATGGCTGCCAGATCTCCTTGCTTGTTTGGATCGTGACGATCAACAACCTTCTCGCCGTAGAATGTTTTTAATAAATTTATGATATGCTCGGGCCATTCATTCAAGGGCAAGCCAGTTGTTTTTGATTTGGGACTCTTTAACGGCAATAATAGTTGTTCCAAGGCAAATAACGTTTTCCTCACGATCGGAAACCGTTTCGAGGAAATCTGCGAAGACAGCAGTTCAGCCGGCAAAACCTCATGCTGAAACTGGTCTAATTGGGAAAGCAAATGTAAAGAGTTGTTTCTGTTTGGATTCCAGATTTTATCCAGCCAACAAGATATTTCTGGGTGGCGCACAAGCGATGCAAATGCATCATAACTTCCGTCCTCGACGAAATTAGCCAATGCGTCGATTAGCTGACAGACAGCTGTTTGACGGATCGGACAGCTGCCGACGGCATAGGTCGACACACCGTGCTCTTCCAAGTGGTTACCAATCCAGGGAGCTACCGATTCATCAGGTAATCCAATCGTTATTTCGTCAGCGCGATAGCGGCCGTTGTAGCTTTCCAATATTTCAGCCACGGCCGTTGCTTGGCCCTGGACGTTGTCTGTCGAACGAATTTGTCGTTCTTCCAGGTCTATCGGTAGATCATTCCAGGCAACAAGATTGAGGCAACCGTAGTCGTCAAAATGTGAGGCCAATTCAGATGGCGCCGCGATCAGTGCGGTGACTCGGTCGGCGACCTGGTCCAGCATACAGCGGGTGGCGCGGTTCATATTTGCCATGGCAACCAGGATGATATCTTTATCGGTTTGGCATTCTTCATGTTCGATCGCAAACCGCCGTGCTGTCTGACGGTCCCACAGCTGGCAATGTTCCAGCTGCGCAAGATATTCCAACTGTAATTGCCTTAGAAACTTCCAACGCTCTGTGTCTTGAAAGAACGGGCTCGTTTCGCCATAGGTGACGACGTCCTCGAACCCTAAATGTTCTCCAGCCAGTTCTCGGTGCTGTTCCCACAGCAACTGCGCCAGTTGCAGCCAATTGGCGAGATCTGTTTGAGCCAGGACTGACTCGTTGTCCTGATCGTCGGGGACTTGTTTGGCGAATCGCCGAAGCGTTTCTCGATCACAATGACGGACCGTATGTAACCAGGCGAGATGTTGGGTAAGTCGATCGGCAAATGGCCGTTTGGGCTGGTAGAGCAGTTCGGGTAAGTCGCCAACGGTCCTGATGCCCGGGGGAAGGAAAAGCAATTTTCGTTGTTCCGCGTCTGCGACGAGAAGTTCCAGTAAACGACGACCGGCCTGTCCTCCTGGTACGACAATCCAGATATTACTCAAGTCCAACTTGGAGTCACGTTCATAAGCCTGTGAGAGCCACTGGACCACTTTGTACAGGACAGGTCCGTCCCAACCTAAAAACGTATGTGAAATGTCCATGGCCTGAATCCGCGGTGAAACACTGGATAGGGGTTACTGACCAATTCGATTATCGGAACCTTAACGCGGAACCTGACCGGCTGTCAGGTAATCCTTTTAGGAATATTTTTACGAAGCGGCGTGACACGTTAGGTCACCACAAGGTAGAAACAAATGAGAAATCACGAACTGCCTTCGCTGCATCGGTGAACGACGGGCATGAGTGGGTGGCAAGGATTGATTATTTTGACATGACATCCGCTTAACGGGCTGGTTTTGTTCCTTGGAGGTCATCCAATTCGCACAATTCTTCAAGCCAGATTCTCAGGTCGTTAATATATTCCGATGACAGATTACCTTTCACGAGTTGGCGATGAAAAGCTGCTGCGCCTTCTTGGCGTAAATCGGCATCTTCTGCGGTGGGAAAGCGGCGCATGGGATCGGGTGCGATCAGCCCGCGGCAGAAATTCATTAGTAACGCGTTACAGGTAACTTCTTCCGGTAAAATAAAATCCAACCGCTGTGGCAAGGACCGTTTTGCTTCCAACAATTCACGGAATGAAGTAGTCCCTCCAAAAGGAGGTCGGCCTGACAGCAATTCAATGAGCACATACCCCAGGCTGGCCAGGTCGCTTCGTGGAGAACATTCGGCTCCGTCGAGAACTTCGGGGGCTGCATAGGTGGGCGTACACGTCCGGCGCGGTGGTGGATCCTCTATTTCAAAAGCCGATCCGATATCGACGATCTTGGTATTTCCGGTACGTTTGACCATGATATTAGAAGGTTTAATGTCGCCGTGAACAATTCCTTCACGGTGCAGGGCCGCCAAGGCCGCAAGGCATTCGCGCACAATAGCAACCGCCGTTCCAGGTTTCAACCGTGGTTGAACCGGTCCAGGTGTGACGATTACTTCGTTGATATATTTCCAGCGTTTGATACTTACCCGGTCACGTATTCGATTCAGGGTGCGATCGACAAGTAGTTCCGAGAGGTTGTATCCATCGATCCATTCCATCACCATCAACCTGATCCGACTACGATCCACAAAATCATGAACGGTTAACAAATGTTCCTGTTGAATCTGGGCCACGCTGGCTGCGATATGCCCGATTCGTTGCATGTCACCCTCGTAACTTATTGCATCTGCATATCGTTCCGGTGAAAAAACCTTGACAGCGATGGGCACGGTAAAGGAGTCCGCCCCGCGGCGGTGACTGAGAAAGACAATGCCCTGTCCTCCCGATCCCACAGGGCGTTCGAGGTGATAGTGGGTCGTCCAATTGAAAACTCTTGCATCGACGATCGAATAGTATTCGTCGTCCAATTCATTTGGTAGATGATTGACTGGATTGCCACCACCGGTAATGGTGGCATCTAGATCAAAAAAAGTGGTGGAGTGCATCGGTGTGAGTTTGATACAATGCTGATGAAGTGAGGATGCTTGTGCAAAATCCAACGGTCACTGGCCCATGTTAGGCCCTTTCTGCTTGCCAAGTCTAGAGCGACAGTGCACATTGGTGGTAAGAAAAATATTTTGCGACAACAGGTGCCGAATTGCAATGTCGTTGGAATGGACGTTTGATGTATTTGTGATTTTCGAGTGGCGGTTGGGGCTTGACATGTTTTTCAACGCTGTCAAGATCGTAACGCTAGAAAGGAAGGCAGAGCAAGAAGCCTGTGGACAGGCTAGAAAAGACTCTATCCTTTGGACATGATTTAAACGGTGAACGCCTTTTTGATGGATTTATCTTTATAGAAACGGTCGATAAGTCGTGGCTGCCTGAAGGGGAATTGGAAATTTGAACACTGAAACCTAAAACTCAAAATAAATACTGTTGATTGATGAGTACGCCACACGGATACATTGAAAAATTAGGCGAACTTGCCGAAAGTGGTAAGCCGTTTGTAGCCGTCACGCTGGTGGAGGCAGTCGGCAGCACACCGCAAGACGCCGGCAGTAAAATGCTGGTTTCCCAAAGGGGGCTTGAATTTGGTACCGTTGGCGGAGGACGCGTCGAGCACCATGCAATCGCCCATGCACTGGAGATGTTGGAACAGCCGGATGCCAGTTTGACGTCACTGGTTGCATGGAATTTGCAAACAGATGTGGGGATGACCTGCGGTGGTACTGTTAAGTTATATTTTGACGCTTGCAACCACCATCGCTGGAATGTGGTGGTCTTTGGTGCGGGCCATGTTTCTCGGGCGTTAATGCAAGTCCTGATAACGCTCGATTGCCGTGTCCAGTGTTTCGATCCACGGCAGGAATGGATCGCTGGTCTACCCCAGTCGCCAAATTTGTCGGCCATTTGTGAATCTGATCCCACCAGCCGTATCGGTGAACTGGCAAGTCATGCGTTTGTCTTGTGCATGACGATGGGACACAAGACGGACCGACCGATCCTGCAAGAAATTTTCAGACAAGGCCGGCAATTTCCCTACTTGGGGGTTATCGGTAGTTGTGCAAAACGCAAAGTGCTCTTAAGAGAATTGCAAGAGGCTGGCATTGCGCACGATGTGGCAGAACAATTTCATTGTCCCATTGGATTAGATATTGGTAGCAATCAACCGGGTGAGATTGCTGTGAGCGTTGCCGCTCAACTCATTGCCGAACGCGACCGGGTATGGAAATAGCGTGTTAATGTCGACCGGTGATTAGTTGTGTTTCTGCGCCGCTGAACAAGATGGAGCGAACCAGTGACTGGCGTGGTGTAGTCACTGGCCTGGTGTTGGTGACACGGTTTTACGATTTTCAATGATTGCTCAGGATGGATATGCGACGATGAAAATTCTTGCAACAAATGATGATGGCATTGACGCTGCTGGTTTAGCGCTATTGGTGCGGGCTCTGGCCCCGTGGGGCGAAGTCACGGTGGTAGCGCCATCAGAAGAACACTCAGGATGTGGTCACCAGGTAACGACACAACGTCCTCTAAAGGTTGAGCAAGAAGGTTCGCATCGGTACAGGGTGGATGGGACACCCGCTGATTGTATTCGCTTGGGACTTCTTGAAATTAATCCGGCGACGGACTGGGTAGTGGCGGGAATCAACCCTGGAGGTAATTTGGGCGTCGATGTTTACATGTCTGGGACGGTTGCCGCAGTGCGAGAGGCCGCTTTGTTCGGCAAACCTGCGATTGCCTGGTCGCGATACCGGCGGGATCGGACGCCCGTGGATTGGGAAATATTATGTCCACAAGTACAAAAATTGTTTGAGGGCCTGGCAAGTTCGCCATGGAAATCTGGCATGTTCTGGAATGTGAACTTTCCAGATCCTGAAGATAAGACCCTTTGTCCACAGGTGGTGACTTGCCCCCTGGAGCTCGCTCATGTTCCCATTCAGTACCAATATCAGCAGGGTCAATATCACTTTCAGGGAAACTACCAGGACCGCCCGCGAAATCCAGGTTCTGACGTTGATATTTGTTTTTCTGACAAGATAGCGGTGACGCAGTTGACCGTTTGTTAGTGGGCGTGGGATCCTAAAAAAATCAGATTCCGAAGCACCCAGTCTCGGTGATGGTCGCCGGAGACCGGATGGATGGAATGTTTGTTTCCAAAACACGAACCGTTAGGGTCCGGTGACAGGAATCCGTGTTGGTTTGTCAGGAATATCTGGCCGATGGTTTCACCCTGGGAACGCCTTGCAGGAAGGGGTTTCTGTGACGGAATGCGGTTGGCATGCTCCGTTGAATGGTGGTTGGTGTGTCAGTGAGTTGTCTTTTTCTATGGAGAGATCGTGACAACTTGCGGCACAAGCGTTCTCACTTGCCGGGCATAGCGTAAAACCAGTAGGATTATCAGTGATTGGAAAGGTGGCTGTGGAATAGGTTGAGTGAATGTGCGCCGGCGATTGCTGACATTGGCTTGGCAACGTGTAAATTCAGATCATTCATTTCGGTATCTTATTGTTGATGAAAATCAGTGTGTCATCTAGTTACTGTTTCACCAAGGAATGGCCATGAAGATAGCTGCTGTCGTTACATGCTTTCGTCCTCGTAGTCACGCTCATGTAATTCTAGAAAATTTTCTCGAACCGTACTTGTTCAATGGCCGAAAAATTGTTCCGGACCAACGAGTCGTTTCCATGTATGTTGATCAGTTCCCCAAGCGGGACATGTCACGTGGAGTCGCCAAGCGTTATGGGATTCGTATCTATCCGACGATTGCCGAAGCTTTGTGTCGTGGTAAACAACGGCTTGATGTCGATGCGGTGTTGTTGATCGGTGAACATGGCCGTTACAGTTTTAACCGGCTTGGACAGAAAAGGTATCCGCGCAAAAGGTTCTTTGACGAGGTGACAGATGTAATGCGTGCCAGTGGCCGCAGCGTGCCGATGTTTGTGGACAAGCATTTGAGTTATCGTTGGGACTGGTCTCGGGAAATGGTGGAAACGAGCCGAGAGCTTGGAATACCGTTAATGGCCGGCAGCTCTGTTCCCTTGGCTCAACGCAGGCCCCCGTTGGAACTGCCACGAGGACGAAAAATCATTGAAGCGGTATCGCTTCATGGGGGAGAAATGGAAGCTTATGGTTTTCATGCGTTTGAAAATTTACAATCACAGGTTGAGTCACGTCTGGGCGGCGAAACCGGGGTTGCCAGTATTGAAGCGATTGAGGGCGACAAATTGTGGAAAGATGACTGGTCGCGTCGGCTTACGGAATCAGCCATGGCTGCCGAACTGGGTAAAACGCCGAAATCATTAACGAAAATTCCGGGTGAGACGTCGTCACCCTCACGAGGTGCCGTGGTTCGTTACGTCGATGGGATGAAAGCTACCATGTTTACGGTTGGTAAAAGTGACATGAGGTGGAACTTTGCATGCCGTATACAGGGCGACCGAAAGCCCAGGGCGACCAGCTACTATGTAGGCCCTTGGATGAATCGCAACCTGTTCAAAGCGCTTGTCCATGCCATTCAGCACCATTTCAGGACTGGTCGCGCGCCTTACCCAGTAGAACGCACATTGCTCACTACTGGAATGATTGATGCCTACATGCGTTCCAGAACGAAGCGAGGTCCATTGCTGACACCCCATCTTGAGTTTTCGTATAAAGCGAAAAATTTTAAGCCGATGCGCGAGATGGGAGCAACCTGGAAGAAGGTGACCGAGGAAATGCCCGAACCTGCGGGAATCGATGTATTCTGTGGGTAGAAAGAACATGCAAAAAGTTGAATAGAAGTCTACCTGAATTTCGGTTGGCAGACAGCGACGGATTGTTACCCAGGGCGGCCTCCTGAACGATTGGCCATCGCAGGTAGAAAAAGATGATGGTTTTGCACAAGGGGATGAATGGGGCTATGTGTCAAGCCAGATAGTTGCGCCGAATCATGATGTGTGTCTGTGCATAAGCTTTGAAAACAACCCGCTGATTGATGTTCAGTAACACCTACCCGCCGCATGTGTTCGTCTCGCAGGCCGGCTGTAGATTTACTGCGTAGGCACTTTGTCAAAATGACGACAAGGGTACTTTTGCTATTGACGTAACCTGGGAGTTTACTGGCATTATCATGGCAGTTATATTTGCTGCCTGTCTTGTACGCGCCACATTCGGATTTGGAGAGGCACTCGTTGCGATGCCCCTGTTGACGATGGTTGTCGGTGTGCAAGTGGCCGCGCCGCTCATTGCGTTGTTGTCGATAACACTTGCCATGGGAATGCTGGTGCGTGGGTGGCGTGAAGTGGAATGGCGAAGTGCCTGGCAACTCATCGTCGCGTCACTAGTGGGAATTCCCATTGGCCTTTATTGCTTGGAAGCGATTCCCGAAGCGTTGGTCAAGGTGATTTTGGCGAGCGTGATTTTGGCGTTTTCGATTTATTCGCTTGCCAGGCCAGGGAATTTAAGTTTGTCAACTGATACCACAGCACCGTTGTTCGGTTTTCTGGCCGGAATGCTTGGAGGTGCGTATAACACCCACGGTGTGTGCTTGGCGGTCTACGGTACGCTCCGAAAATGGCCGCCGGACACATTTCGGGCGACCCTGCAGGGGTTTTTTGTCCCTACCAGTGTGTTGATTGTGGCGGGGCACATGTTGAGTCATCGTTTGACAGAACAGGTTCTTTGGTTTTATCTGTTTTCACTGCCAATGGCAGGAGTGGCATTGATATTAGGTAGTTGGTTTAGTGGGCGTGTGCTAGCCGTTCATTTTGCCCGTTGGTTGCATGTGGTGTTGATTATGATTGGCCTGTCGTTATTGGCTCATTCTTGTACTTCGATACTAGTTGGGTAACCCTCTGGCTGAGATGGTCCATGATGATGAATGTAGTTCGTGAGGATCGAAGGGAAATGGTACGATGCTTAAGGATGCTTTTGAGTGTTTTGAAAGAGGCTATTCACGTAGATGGTCGTAGAAAATATTCATCGCTGCAGTTGGATATAAATCAGCAAAATGGTTATTTTCTTCGATTGAATCTAGGACCAGGCCAGCTTGCATCCTGATTCTCAGGATGCTATAGAAGTGATCAAAATAGATTTCAGCGAAT
>CAYMUR010000110.1:5322-14093 GCA_964393615.1 uncultured Pirellulaceae bacterium | reverse complement strand
GGTTTTTCCTGATCAAACTCGGAGACGGTTACCTCTGTTTGACATGTTTTATCACCAGATTGAGCGGTGACAATGAATGCACCGTTGGCCTTTGCATGAAGCTGTCCTGTTTCATCCAAAACTGCTATTTCCGGTTGGCTTATCTCAAATGCAACGTTGGCCGTCAGGTCGCGTCCGAGTCCATCAGAATATTCCCCAATCACCAGAAGTTGGTGCGACTTGTTAGTTCCACGCAGATCGATTTTTGGAGGAAATAGAGAGAGGCTTTGGAGCGTAGGTTCGGACGCCTCACCAGTAAAACCTGGCACTGCCTGCCATAACAGTAGCACGATACAAAATGGATAAACAGTAATCCGAAAGTAGCCAGTTCGGTTTGAAAAGAGAGACTGATTCATGAGTTGACAGGAGCGTTGATGGCTTGCCCCGTGGAAAGGTCGGTGTTTAATTGGTTGCGACGGAATGATCCACATTGTTTGTTTTTTTTGAAACGACCATCAAAGGAAAGTTGCCCACTTCCAGTTCATTTCCTAGGAGATCGTTTTCAAGTGGCCGAGCGATGACACGAATTAAATGAGGCTGTTTGGTAAGCGGTGCATCCTTGTCGATCACGAGTGTCATAGCGATTGTTCGCGCGACAGCCCGGTAAGGTTTTGACTCCTTTGCTGGTTGTTGTTTTCCGTCACTTACCGTGGGAAACCCAGCCCGTACCCCCGTGGGAAGCCCCTCAATAAAAGCGACTACCTGTCCACCATAATCCTCTTCGAAATCGGCAGTCAGCGATAGTTGTTGGGTGGTTCCGGGATGCACATTGAGCCGATCGGTAATCAGAACGATTTTTCCCACATGTGGAATCACTGGCCGCAGCATGATTCGATACAGAAAGTCTTTGTTGCCGTAACCAAATCCAAGATCACGTACCCGTAAAAAATATTTTCCCTCGTTTTCAAAGGTGACAACCATTTTCGGTTCCAGCCCCAGGAGGTTGCCGTCTTTACCAGTGTGTAGATTCGAAAAGATCACCTTGTTTTCATGATCAAGAAATTCAACGCGAGGATTGAAACGCAAAGGGGCGGCAACTGGGGTTTCAATTTCGACAGCGAGGCGTTGTCCGGAATTGACCATCATTGAATACAAGTCGACATCACCGGGTGACTGGACAGTGCCTTCTATCAGAGAAGGTGTGGATATTTCCAATGAGTCTGCTGGATCCTGGTTTGGCTCCTGTTCTTCGATCTTCGACAACAAGGTGATGGGGCTTGACGGGTCTTTTGTTGCGGTGTCTTCACTGGTCGTGTTGGGGTTCGGTTTGCTGAGAGGCTGCCCTTTACGGGATTCAAGGTGTGCTAGCCGAGCGCTGGGAAGCGCACGGGTGAACTTGCGTTCTTCCCAAACGTCACTGAATTTGTCTGACCATTCCTGGTACACAATGGGCGTCGCTGCAGAATCTCTGGGGGTTTGTTTGGAGGGTGTCAGTCGTAACGCATAGCTATAGTCTGGACCGCCCGTACCGTACGTGGAACTGACTGCCACAAAGTATCTCCCAGCCTTGGGAAATCGGTGAACGATTCGTGAAATGGGGATGCGCTGTTTCGTGCCATCACGAACCACATCGGTAGCCGCGTTGCCGTTATAAGCAATGCGAGTTGTCCGTTGATCGTCAAACCAGCTTCCGGTCATTTCATAAACCGTTACTTCGGGACGGAATCGTAATTTGGCATTGGCAACTGCCTCATGGCAGGCGACGACTTCAATGGCCAGTTGCTGGCCGTGAAACGTTTTAAATTGATAGAAATCGATTTCACCAGGTGCCGCGATTTTACCATAAACGGCCTCAGGTACTGACACGTTTTGAGCTTCGACCGGTGTATCATGGGTATCGGTTGTTTCCGCCCTCCAAGGTGACTGTTCGACGTGAAAAATCAAGGCGTTGGAAATACCCTGAGGCGAAACAAGCCTCAAATCGTGGTTGCCAGCCTCCATTTCCTTGTCAAGTGTCAACGTTAAGGAAACACGTTGATCAGGAAAACCGGCGGGCAGTTCTTTTGCAATCTTGCTTGATTCCTCCGTGGGGATCGTCTCGATGCCAACCACGGTGGCCTGAATATCTGTCGTTTGAAACCAGGCTGAATGCACTTCGGTCAACGAAGTACCACGAATTGTAACGGTGATTTCTTCACCAGAGCGCCCACCGAGTGGATGGATAGAGACTAATGTCGGCGCGGCCTGGGTTACATTGACCAACGTAATTGTCAACAGTCCGGCGGACCATTGGAACGTGTTTTTCAAAAATCGTAACATCAATTCGCTGACGAAAACAAACAATGTAAGTTGGAGTCGCGGCGGCGTTTTTTGAAATCCTGGCAGGGTAGAAACAAATGGTCGAATATCTTGTGTGTTTTGTCTCCGCAGTAGTTAGTGACGTCATCTCTTTCAAGGAGATGATTTTCCATTATTTTTTCGGCGAAAGGAAAGTCTGAATCTAAGAGGATCTCTGTAAATTAGTATATACGATCCCTTTCTGCCAGTAAAACTTGGATGTGCCAAGATTCAACGAAATTTATATAAAAACGAAGCAAAATCAATGTGCACGGCGGATTGCGCGAAAACTAGCCGCTGGATCCTGTTTGCTGGAAATGATGCAGATCCAGGGAATGACCTACTGGGAGCAGGTTTGGTACGTGGTACCTTTGGTTGACCAAGATAGGTTGCCATTCATCTGGCATGATTCAAATTTTCGCCGGAAGCATACCAGCGAATGGGATTTTGTACCCTGTGCGTGGATTTAGTGAAGCGACATTGCAGAATCGTCACAACTTAACCCGAAGGATTGGGCGATCTCAATAATTTGTTTCCAAGTGGTATCGTCAAGCAAAATACCGTTTTGTTTTCTTTGTAGCCGTGTTTGATGTTCCATTTCTCCTGGCGCTAAAACATCGTTTCCAGGTGTTTGGGGTGGAGAATCGGTGACCCAGTCGCAGTACCTTTTGATTTCTGTAAAGTACGCCTGCCGATCCACCAAGGGCGTGGGATCGATAGCGATCGTGGTCAGTGTGTTTTGCAGAGTGGTCACATCCGGGGCAGTACAACCACCGCCCGAAAGAGCTCCTGACAAAATGTCAGCAATCATGTTAAGCCCATGTCCTTTATGGGCCGCAATCGGTAAAAGAGCGCCGCCGTCATAAAATGCTTTCGGATCAGTTGTTGGTTGTCCCTGTTTGTCCACAATGGTACCCGGAGGGACTGCCACACCCTGGTTTAAGGCCACACGTAGCTTACCTTCGGCCATCACGGTTGTTGTGAAATCAAGCAGTAAGGGTGGACGCTGTTCGACGGGAACGCAAGCAGCCATAGCGCAAAGAGATAATCGCCGGTCAGTTCCTCCAAACGGTACGGCCATCATTCCTTTGCCCGTGGTGTTGAGAAAATGCAATGAAATCAAGTCTTCATTTGCCAATTGTTCAGCCCAATATCCGACGCGTCCCATGTGGCCCGAATTGCGGATGGCACTCATGGCCAAGCCAGACTGTTTGGCTTTACGCGCCACAGCCTCCATGGTTTGTCCACAGATAACCTGTCCCCAGCCAAGATGCCCATCGACCACAATCGAAGTGCTCGTTTCCCCTACGACCTCCATCTGTTTTCCCGGGCAAATTGTTCCTGCGCGCAGGTATTCGATATATTGCATGATGCGAATCACACCGTGCGAATCATGACCACACAGATTGGCGTCGACTAAATTGTTCGAAATGCATTGCGATTCTGATGGATTGCAACCAGCCGCGAGAAAGATTTGAGATGTGAAATCAGCTAAGCGTTGGGGCTGGACGAGCATGTAGAAACTCCCGACAAGTATGGAGGCATTTGGTGTAGGTTGACCGTGGTCGCCGGACCCCCCCTATTTTGCACAAGGCGCTCGGCAGACACAAGCAGGATACCGTGTTCTCGGGAAGACAGGATCTGGCAAGACGGTGGTAAAATCGTTAAGCTGCACGGCTGGAGACATTCACTAGGTTCATTTTTAAGAAGGTCCGATTGTATGCTTGAAGACCCGCCATTGCTTACCATACGCCGCCAGTTTTCACGTCCTGCGGCGGCTGTTTTAACGTCATTCGATCAAATACCATCTGTCTTTTTTGTGGATGCCCAGGGAGGTCGTGGCGGCTTGGACTATCGCATCAAGCCATGGTGCTTTACGGGGCCGACACCCACTTTTGTCGGCGCTGCACTCACCTGTCACTGCGGGCCAGCCGACAATTTGGCTTTGTTTGCAGCCGTTGCGCTTGCTGAACCGGGAGATGTGCTGGTCGTAGCTACCGATGAGTTCACACAAACCAGTTTAACGGGTGATTTATTGTTGCGAATGGCCAGTAACCAAGGGGTTCGAGCGTTGGTGACAGATGGGTTGGTACGTGATTGTGCCGGAATTCGCGATGTGGGCATTCCTGTGTTTTGTCGTGGACTTACCCCTAATTCCCCAGTTCGTCACGGCCCTGGTTCGGTGGGCTTGCCCATTTCTCTGGGCGGCGTGACGGTTCATCCAGGGGATGTTGTTGTGGCTGATGAGGATGGGGTAGTGATTGTGCCTCAGGATGATATCCAACCGATGTTATCACGCGTGTCTGCGATCCAATCAGCCGAAGCAGAATTCGAGCAAACGGTTCGTGACGGGCTGGCGGTTCCAGAGTTCATCTCCACACTACTCCAATCGGATCGGGTACGTTATTTGGATGAAGCTGATTGAGTGATTCATTGGTCGATAACGATTACTTTCTGCCAGGAGAGGTGGCGGAAAAGTAACTGAAAAATTTTGTGGTCGTTGTCGTTTTAATTAAGAAAAGAGTAAAAGAATGCAGCGTCAGTGGAAGACTGCTTTTTTAACGATTCTCGGTTACCAGGCCATGGAATCGGTAGCAGTGATTGAGTCCCTTCGCCGTCTGGGCTACGAAGGAATCGAGTGGACCGCTGAAGGGCATTTTGATCCGGACGTCCGTACCAAGGCCGAATTGCAAGAAGTCATCGATCGGACGTTGGAAGCTGGCATGGGTGTGTCGCAGATCATGTTTCACCAAGATTTGATTTCGACGGATGAAAAATGGCGCCGGCAACGCATCGAGAAAACAGTTCGCGTGATTGAAGCTGCCGGTGAGTGTGGAGCACCCGCGGTAAGTGTATTGACAGGACCAGCCATCTGGGAAGATGGCCATGTTCGCATTGGCGAGGACATGAATGAAGGGAATGCCTGGGACCAGGCGATTGAAGCAACGACTCTCTTTTCTGAGGCCGCAGAATCAGCGGGGATTGTCATTACGACCGAAGCCGTTTATGGCATGCTGGCCCATGATTTTTACACGCACCGTTATTTGCTCGAAAAGGTGAACCACCCTGCCCACAAGATCAATTTCGATCCGTCACATTACGTGTTGTATGGCATCGAAGATATGGGTTGGGCCATTCGTGAAATGAAAGATCACATTGCCCATGTGCATATCAAGGATGGCATTGGTATACCACAGCTCAATAAATTCGTCTTTCCATTGCTGGGTGAGGGCCGAGTGAATTGGAAAGAGTTTTTCGCGGCACTGGAGGAAATCGAATACCAAGGGTTCTGCAGCATGGAGTTTGAGTCGTTTCGCTATTATCGCCAGGTACTCAAACACGATCCAGAAGCTGCCGCACGCCTACTTTTAGAGCAGGTAAATGTCTTATTGGACGGCTGATTGATCAGGAGGTCAACTGGATGAGTGGCCAGTGCCAGTTACCTAGTCCGCCTCGGTTTGTTCCAGTATTTTTTCGTACTCTGCCACTAGCGGTGCATACGCAAAATTTGCCAACACGGCTATTAAACCACGGTCACTTTGGTCCGTGGCAACCGTGCTGAGTGTGTCGATCGCGTTGTAAAGCGATTCGGTGGCGATTTCTAGCTGTTCGGTTGCTGTGTCCAACTCACCTGCTTGTTTTGCCAGGGCAGCTTCACGCAGCGCTTCTACGCAGGTGAAGTATTCGGTCACGTAAACAGCGCGATTTGCATAGTAAATCAGCAGCCGTTTTGCCCGGGGATGGGTGTTACTGGAACTACGAAAGAGTTCGATCATCGCTTCCGTATAAAGAGTTTTTGCTTCTGCCCACCATTTCGGTGCTACTTGGGCCTGGTAGTGTTTCATCAGCATACCCTCTACCGGAAAGGCAAAACCAATGTTGTTCTTGTCGATCAAGTTCGTGGCTGCTTCGATATGTTGAAATGCGCGCCAGATTCGATCGGACGAACTTGGTTTTCCGGTAATTGTTTCAAATAAATCGTCGTGTGCCGATCGCGGAGTTACCTTGGTGTCGAAAGAAACCCGTGATAGATAATGAAGCGTTGGGTCAAGTTCAGCCAGCATCCAATACCGCGTCGAAAATCCATCCCAATCATGCTGCTGCAGATCTTTGACCAATTCATGGATGTTGGCAGTGACGGATTGTTGCAGGACACCCACATTGTCATCCGCCAAGGTAAGGATCAGGCTGCTTTTTACCTTGTCGGCAGATACCAGCGAGAGTGATTGGCGGTTCTCGACGACACGGCGTGCCGTATAGTCGACAAAGTTCAAGGTTGCAGCACCCCGTGGTACGATTCGATCGAGCATGGGAAAAAAAGCGGAATCGATCATCACAATATTCAACTCGACTTTGCCACCAGCCGGACGTTCTAACAAGGTTGGATCGGAAAATAAGGACCTGAAGAAAACCAAAGGTACAACGTTCCCGCGTACTGACCGTTTTCCGCGTTCGCCGGACAGAGTACCTTTCCGGTCAGCGGCTTGTTGGACCAATGTTTCCAGCGAGGTGTTCTCCAAGTTGGCTTGCCGTGTCAGTTGTTCCCATGCCGTTTTGACGTGCTCATCCCATTCTGGAAATTCAGGCAGGGAGAGGTAGATAGCATCGACCGTTGGATAGGTCTCGATGTATGCACGTAACTTTGTTTTGACAATCTCCTGTAGCAGCGGATCATTGGGAGCCTGTTTGCCAGCAGGACCAATGGTCAGTTGCTTTAACTGGTGGACAGGTTTGGATCCCGGTAATACGTCTGCAAACTCGCGCGGGAATTCGAAAGGAAAGATGGCGATTCCTACCGTCATACCGAGCCGTTGAGCTTCGGCAATGATGCCGCTGACCAGTTGTGTGCCGGCGTTTGTCATCTCTTCATAGGTCGATTTTCCTGCCATGTCCGGATTTTCAAAAAATTTCGCTCCGGCAAACACGGTCTTGCCGGGTGTCTCGCCGTCGACTCGAAAACGCTCGCCAAACCACATGGTGGCAGTTTGTTTTTTGACTCCACCAAACTCATAGTGCACGAACGGTTGCCAGGGCCACAGCGCAATCATAATGCGGTTGAATTTCATCTTTGCTAATTGTCGTAGCAGCTTTTTTTGATCGGCAAGTCCCCATGATTCTGGTCCGATTGGAAAATCGTTGATGGTGCGCCAGGTACGGGTGCGCAAGGTGGGCTCCCTACAGATATCAAACCCTGCCAGTTTCATTTCCCGAGGGGTGTCGGGATAAATGTCACTGCGTGTGAGGTAACGGATGCCGAACTGATGTCCCAATTCATAGGCTGCCCAGAGCGTGGCGACAGGACTACCACCACCAACAACCATCGTCTGACGTTTGCTGGTTTTTAGGCTGCGTAGGACAATGCCTTGATCCGAAATTTCAGGCCACTGGTCACCGGCATGTGCTTTCACGGCCGGATTGGTTGTTGGACTTCCGATCAATAGCAGTGCGCTGTTATCTCGTGGCAATTCGCTAGACACGGTTGCCTCGACATCGAACAGCCGTTGGAACTGTAGCTGCAGTTCGCTGGCGGCAAGTTGTTCCAATGCTGGAGCCTGGGGACCGACCAGCATCACGACTCGCTGTCTGGCGTCGAGTGTGGTAGCGACACACAGGATCAGGGTCAGGGAAAAGAACGGGAGAAAGGGTCGATTTCGCATGGTAACCTTTCTGCGTGAATCACAGTCCGTAAAACGAATGACAAGGTGGATTTGTCTGTTGGGCTGGCACTAGGAGATGGATTCTACCAGCACCACCCTGGTCAGTGGCTTGGTATCTGTTTTTATTGGTGAGAAATGGTTGACTTGTCTAGCAGCTGGCTCTCAGACCGTAGGGGGTGTTGGCAGGGGCACGATTTCCCTGTTTGGTGTTCCATCGTTTCCATCGTTCCTTCTTGTAGAGGAGGCGTTTTGCGATACTCTCTGCAGCGACTTTTCCTGGGACGGTGTCCTGCGATTCAGGATGGATCTTCAGTCCAGGGCCGTTCTTCTCCCTGGCTGTTTCGTAAAAATGGTTCTCGTACCTGTTTACCTTGGGCTGGTTTGATTTCTCGAACCCAAATGTTACGAAAACGGGTTGGATTGCCATGGTCCTGTAAGCGTATCGGCAGGCGATCGGCGTGCAGGGAATATTGAGCGGGACGATGATAGGGTGTGTCACCCTGCAATTCAAAATGATTCAAAATTAATACACCGTTATGGATGGCGGTCATGTAGGCGGGAGATTTTAAGGAACCATCTTCGTTAAAACGAGGAGCCGTCCAAAAAATATCGTAAACATTCCATTCGCCGGGTGGACGCATCGCGTTTACCTGGGGAGGCGTTTGTTTGTAAATGGCACCCGCCTGTCCGTCGAAATACGTTTGGTTGTCGAAGGAATCCAGTACCTGAATTTCATAGGTATCCATTAAGAATATCCCACTGTTACCTCTTCCCTGGCCTTCGCCTGTGGGAGGGGTA
>CAYMUR010000110.1:0-5312 GCA_964393615.1 uncultured Pirellulaceae bacterium | reverse complement strand
TGTCACCGCGCCCACAGACCATCGTACCATTCTCGATATTCCAGTTGTCGGCATTGTCCCACCGCGAGAGATCTTGACCATCGAACAACACGACGGCATCCGAGGGAGGGCCACCTGCCGTGCCAGGCTCGACGATGGCTGGTTCCTGCCATTCAATTCCTGTTAAATATTCTTCTGCCGGTGCGTTGTTGTTTTCCATTGTAACCACCATGAGTACTGTGACTGCGATCCACTGAATCACTTTCATTCCATGTTACTCCCAATGTTAAGGATGTTGGCAAATCTGGCTTATCAATCTCCAAAGTGGATTCTGTACACGGTCTGGAACAGGTCTTCGGTTCGATTTGTTATTTCACGCTCCCCGTCGAGTGTTGTGTTAACATCGAGGGAGAGACAATCTCTTTTTAACTCTTTTTGTCTCTTTTTGCATGCCCGTTTGGTGTACCAATTCGAAGTCCCGGCGAGCACCATGCTGGAGTTGTCGGTGTCAGCACCACCCTGAAGTTTACCCGAGGGGGGTTCCGATTTGCAGTTCCTGTAGTTCGCTGGTTGTGAATTTTTGCTGCAGTCGGGCACCCAGTTGCGCAACAACGCGTGCCGCCGAGTGTGATGCCAGCTGACCTGCTTGTTCCCAGGTCATCTCGTTGGTGATACCGTACAACAATCCACCGGCGAACATGTCTCCTGCTCCTGTTGTGTCGATGGCATTGACTTCCACTGCGGCGATCGTGATTGCTTCTCCGGCATGCATCAGGAGGGAGCCCTTTGGACCCAAAGTGATTACTGCATTTTCGACGTGCTTGTGGATTTCGTGGGCACATTCGGTGGCGTTCTGTTTGCCAGT
Organism: uncultured Pirellulaceae bacterium; assembly: GCA_964393615.1. GTDB lineage: Bacteria > Planctomycetota > Planctomycetia > Pirellulales > Pirellulaceae > CAYMUR01. The sequence continues at coordinate 4,468 of CAYMUR010000110.1, read as the reverse complement.
CAAGCTTTGTGCTTCCTCTTGGTTGCAGAAAAATAGATCGACCGGCCCTTTGACGAGTTGCCATATTTCGTCACGTAGAAGGTTGACAAGAAAGGGATCCGAAGCCGTGAAGGCAATTTTGACGTTGTGTCGCTCTGCCAGTTCGATGGCGTGATAGGCAGCCGCCTTGGTGGAATCACCGGTCAATAAATAACCTTCGATGTAAACATACTGTGACTGACGGATGATGTCTTCGTTGATGTCTTCCGGCGTTAGTGCCGTTGCCACACCGAGATTGGTAAGCATCGTGCGCTGGGCATCAGGTGTAATCAACACGGCGCACGTTCCCGTCGATCCTTGGACTGCAGGGGAGACCTCCATGTTGAGTCCGAGTTGTTGCAGGTCGGACAGGAAAAAACTCCCCATTTCATCCGGGCCGACCTTACCACAGAAGGCGGCTTGTCCCCCAAAATCTGCCACGGCCACGACCGTATTGGCTGCTGAGCCTCCAGCACAGCGATGAAGGGGCAAACCCTCAATGCTTTGCAAGACACTCCGCTGTTGCTGATCCTCCACCAGCGTCATAACACCCTTGGCGAACCCTGTATGCTTTACAAGTTCGTCAGTGACTTGTGCCTGGACATCAACCAGGGCGTTACCGATTCCATAAACGTTGTATTTCATCAGAATCCTTTGGTGGAGGTGTGGCTACTGTTTGTAAAAAGGGGGACCTGCGCCTGTATCGGTAATAGCCATGGACCATGACCTGTCACCTGGGACCGGTCTCAGGGGTAGAAACTTCGTACTGTTGAATTTGGATGAACGGAGCCTCTACCTCACCATGAAAAAAGAAACGAAGAACAACTAAGATCTTAACGGTTGACTTTCCGATTGAAAATACGGTCACGATGAATTCGGAAAATTACTGGTTGTTTGGGTGCTCTGGTTCTCCACCCGCATCGACGTCCGTTGCACGGCGGCGCACCGGGTCTGCCGAGCCTGTTTTGACGGACTCGTGGTCGCATTACAACCAGTTCTGCAGTAATGCATCTTGGTCAGAGACACGGGGTTGGCGGTAGGGCCGCGGCTGGCATCGGAGCAGATGGTTGTGGAGCGATTGGAAAACGACACGAGCCAATAGTTGGGTGATGTGCTCTGACAATGACAATATGCCTGGGAAATGCGTAGGATAAGGTGTAGAAACTAGTGGGCAAAACGCCTCGCGAGTGCCCCGTTTTGTGTCGGTGAATGTATGTTATGTTGCGGCAGCAGTCCTACCAGAAAAATGCCGCCGAGAAAAAATGAAAGGTGGGAGAAGCGACCGGCACACGATTCAGGCTTGGATGGTCTCTCCTGAATCGACCTGGTTGCCAGCAGCTCCCTGGAAAAAACTAATGCCCCGCCAGCTTGCCGAACGTATTGTTTGTTTGACAGAAGAGACGACAGAAACGCTGTATTGTCTTGGTGAAGGCAAACGGATCGTCGGTATTTCCTCCTACACGGTACGTCCTCCTCAGGCCAGGCAAGAGAAGCCACTAATTTCCAGCTTTATCAAGGCTGACACGAATGCCATTCTCCGTTTGCAGCCTGATCTTGTTCTAGGATTTTCCGATTTGCAGGCTGAGATTGCCAGCGACCTGATCAAACATGGAATCGAGGTTCATGTATTCAACCAGCGTACGATTGCTGGTATTTATCGGATGATAAACACCCTTGGTAGTTTGGTGGGTTGTGAGGGACAGAGTGAAGCATTGGTTTTGCAATTAGAGCGAGGATTGGATCAGGTTCGGCGTAAAGCGAATCAATTGCCGTTTCGTCCCCGCGTTTATTTTGAAGAATGGTACGATCCATTGATCAGTGGCATCGGTTGGGTGTCTGAACTGATTGACATTGCAGGTGGCGAAGACTGTTTTGGCGGCCATGCGCTGGAACCACTAGCCAAAAACCGCATCATTTCCAATCCGGACGAAGTGATTCACCAGAGGCCCGATATTATGATTGCTTCGTGGTGTGGGAAAAAATTTGAAATGGGGCATGTGTTGGCGCGACCTGGCTGGAGCCAGATTCCAGCCATACAAAAAAAACAGGTCTATGAATTGGATTCGTCTATTATTCTTCAGCCCGGTCCTGCTGCCTTGACCGACGGTGTGAATCAACTGTTTGAGATTTTTGCGGCTGGTACTCGTTCTGGATTTGGAGCGAATGAAAACGCGACTACTTTCGACAACGGTCAGTCCACTGAGATGTAATGGATCACCTGGTCGAAGAGTGTTTAGGGTGGCTGCGATCAAAGATTAGAAACGAAAGGAAAAATAGAGTGATGGCATCTCCCACAAAATCAACAGGTCTCAAGACCCCGTGGATGGCTTTGATTCTGGTAGCGACGGTGAGCCTATTGGCTGCTTACCAGGTTCTGGCCGCCACCCAGGCGGAGCCTGTGCGCCCTCGTATTATGTATTATCACGACGGCCGACATTCGCTGGCCTATATGTACGAACCACCGATGCAGAAAGAGGAATTCGAGTCGGTCGTCGATGAGCTTGCTGGTACACCTGTCGAGGCCTTGATGTTCTGTCTTGGAGACGGACGAACGATGTTACACGATACGCAGGTCGGTGAATTGTGGGGTGACCATGTGGACGAGTGGACTCACCTGATTTTCAGACGTACCTACCAGAACGTCAAAGGGTTGATCACCCAAGGCCATGATCCTTTGCGCATTGTCTGTGACCGGGCGCACGAAAAAGGCATGCTTTTTTATCCAACACTTCTCCTGCAACTAGAAAGCGGCAAGCGTGGTGGGCGCGGCTATGATATCCGTAGTTCGACGTTTCGAATGGATAACAAGCAGTTGGACATTGGAGCCGGCGGAGATTTAGATGCTGATTTTCCTGGTTACCACTGTGCTGATTTCAAGCATCAACGGATCCGCGAGGAACGGTTTGCGATTATCGAAGAAGTGCTGGCCAGGTATCCCGTGGACGGCATCGAACTGCATATGAACTTTTGGCCCTATTACTTTCATCCTGCCGACGTGGAGGCTGGACGTGAGATCATGACAGCATGGATCACAAAAATTCATCAAGCGGTCAAACGTAGCGGTGTGAGCCGCGAACTGGTAATCCGCATTCCTGCAAGCATTGAGACTTGTCTCGCCCGTGGCCTGGACCCGCAAGAATGGATTCGGCGAGGCATTGTGGATGTACTGGTTCCGCAAAATCCTGCCCGACCCAAGTTGATGGACCCCAACAGCGAGATGCTTGTCTACGAAGAATGGTTGCTAAGGGACATTCGTACCCTGGTCGCAGCTGCACGTGGTTCGCATTGTCGAATCCATGCCACGATTAGTAGTCAGCTGAACTCGGACCGACTTGCTGAAGCGCCGATCGAAATGATTCGCGCCGCCGCTTGTAACTATTGGGCACAGGGCGTGGATGGAATGTACCTTTCGCAGTGGCATGGGAATTGGCCATTCGAGGCTTCGTTTTATGAAAAGATGCGTGAGATTCCGCACCCAGATATTATGGATTCCAAGGACAAGTTTTATCATGTTCCGACAGTGACAAACCGTGGTTATCAACCGGGATTGACGAGACAGCTTCCTGCCGAACTACGGAAGAACGAATCCCTGGAATTAACGTTGACGATTACGGATGACCTGGCAGATTGGGATGTGGCAGGTCGTGTACACCAGGTGTTGTTGCGATTTCGCGTGATGAACATGACAGAAAACGATCGTTTGATATTTCGATTAAACGGCAAAGTGTTACCGGATTCAGCCCTGCGCAAGGTCAACGAAATGTACCGCATGAGTGCCCCCCGTTACCGGACCGGATCCGGCTACTGGTTCATTTTTCGGTTGGACCGGGAACACTGGCCCCAGAAGGGGGAAAACATACTGGAAGTGAGGCTTGTGGAACGCGACCCCGGTTTGCGTCAGAAAATGATCGTCCGGGACGTGGAACTCGAAACCAAATATCTCAAAGGAAAGAATTTCCACCGCGGCCAAGATCCCGATTTAGGTCCGGCCGAGCCAAGTGGCACCTAGCGCAGCATCCGAATGAGAGTCCAGGGCCCATACGCCTGCCCTGAAACCCACTCGATTGATCACGACCAGTTGCAATGGGTGTTTTCCATGCGAGTGGTCGATGGCCAAGGGCTGGTTTTAGGATTGTCGACGCTTGCGTAACCAACTGGCACCTGTCAGCATGCCAATGGCCAGTAACCACAGGGTGTTTGGTTCGGGCACCTGGCCGGGACCTTCGCCAGCGTAACCGCCGGGGGCAAAATTGTTGGCCAGGCCATTGAAGTCGGTGATATCGACGTCGCCATCGGCGTCAAAATCGGCGGTCATCCAGTTGTTGGAGGCCGCATTGTCACCGGACGGGTCAAAGCCGTTGGCCAGCGAGTTAAAGTCCGTGATATCCACGTCCATGTCGCCGTCCGCGTCGCCCGCTGCCGCTTGAAAAGCGCCCAGCGTGACGTTGGT
>CAYMUR010000109.1:4777-14231 GCA_964393615.1 uncultured Pirellulaceae bacterium | reverse complement strand
TTGCCAGTCATTCCACTCGTAAAAATCAAGTTCATTACGGGTAACACGCCGCCCCTGGTAACCAAAGATTTGCAGATAGTGAGCATGGGAACGATCCTCTGCAAAAAAGTCTTCTAAATGCCCCGCGCATTTTGCATCGGCCACTTCTAGATCCCAGCCACAGATCCTTTGAGCATAATCGGCGTGACTTTGGGAATCCCCCCGGGCACACATGTCAAAAATGATCCCTGGGCGTTCATCCTCCTGCTGGCCTGCCCCCGCAAATTGGACACCCATTTGGGTTTTTCCAATTCCCGTAGCCCCCACAACTACCGTCAGGGTCCCCGGAATTAATCCTCCGCCTAATCGTTCATCCAACCCCTCAACACCGGTGGACTGTCTTCTTGTATCGTTCCACATTTTGATTGCTATTCTCTGCTGAAAAATCACTGGTTCTGGACATGACAAGACTGTTCTCACAAGGCAGAATCTGGCCATTCACCGTGTTACTTTTGCTACAGTATATCCCAAACGCTTCGCGAGGGGCAGGGTTACTATGTCACGCATGCAGGCCACCCAACCTTCTACTTGGCGCACGCTACGCTCCACACAGCACATGCGGTGGGGCTCGCAAAATCACTTCCCTTGGCCAGTAGCAATGCCAGCACCAATGGCCTTAAGTCTTCTTCATAAGTAAGACATTTTTGACCGATACAATGAAGATACATCTCAAGCTTTGGCCTCCAACGATTACCCGCGCCATGCCCTTGATTCATCCAACTGCTGCCATTAGTCCTGGTGCCATGATTGGGCGTGACACTGCCATCGGTCCATTTTCGGTCATTGAAGACAATGTACAAATTGGGGACGACTGCCAAATCGCCAGCCACGTCGTGATCAAAAGTGGTACAAAACTCGGCCCCCACAATCGGATCGCCGAAAGAGTCGTTCTGGGGGGTTTACCCCAGCACTCGCATGCCCCCGACCATTCTGGACACCTTGTTATCGCCGACAATAATGTAATTCGTGAATGTGTTACCATCCACCGAGCTCTTAAATCCACCGACGCAACGCTAATCGGAGCGCACAATTTGATCATGGTGGGAACGCACATTGGACATGACTGTCACATCAGCGACCACACGATCATGGTCAATAACGTGTTGTTGGCAGGTCATGTCGAAATCCACGATCATGCCTATCTTTCCGGTGCAGTTGCGATCCATCAGTTTTGCCGTGTTGGCGCCTACGCCATGGTGGGCGGAATGGCCCGGGTCCGCCACGACGTGCCACCTTGTATCACCGTCGATGGAGAAACAACCAAAGCAGTCGGCTTGAACCTAGTGGGCTTGCGTCGCCACGGGTTTAATCGCCAGGAAATATCTCAACTCAAAGAAGCTTATCGGACGCTCTACTGCCGTGGATTGACTTGGAACGAAATCTGCGACAACCTACGCGGGCAGTGCACCTCAGAGTCCGTCACCCAGTTTTTCGAATTTCTCACTTCCAGCAATCGAGGGATCATTAGCCAACGGCGCGGCGCAAACTCCACCACGCTGAGACTTCACTCGACCAATCCAGCCGACGAAAAAATCCCCACCGGACGCATGGCAAGTTGAATCGAAGCTGGAAATCTCGTCAAAACCGTTCAAACCTTCATGCCGCGCCCTCGTTTTCTTGAAAATACCGTGGCGCGGTAGCTGTCTCTGCAAAATGCCCGCTAGGATTGATTTGTAGAGTAAGACAGAGTAAGACACAGAAGTCTTTGAACGTGGCACAGCCTGCCTAAAACAACACAAAGCGTTGAAATTACACAACTTACAACGCAATAGTAAATAAAGTGAACCAGAAAGCTCAACGCTTACCGGCCAAAACGCTTGACAATTCCCTAACTCCCTAATAGATTAAGGTTTCGGACAATTTCGTCGAAGCGTTACTATTCGTATGTTCCCACCATTTTCACTGACAGAGGAGGGGTGGTGTTATGGCGTGAGTGGTTAATGCGCGAAGTGGGCGTCAAAACATTTTCCCTTCACCTGGGAAAGCGATTGACGCAAAAAGAGAGAGGCAACTGAGTTCAACGACCAACCGAACTGTTATCATTTCATTTCCTTTTAATCGTTGAACCTCCCTTTGATGAATGTGTAGCAATTCTCAATGTATGACGAGTTGCTCGAACCCAAATCATTTTTTTTTGCAGAGGATCTCAACAAATGGACAAGAAACGTTCACACGGATTTACGCTCGTTGAGTTGTTGGTCGTGATTGCAATCATTGCAATCTTGATCGCATTATTGCTTCCGGCTGTCCAAGCAGCTCGTGAAGCGGCCCGCCGTATCCAATGCGGCAACCATGTCAAACAGCTCGGCCTTGCCTTGCAGAATTATCATTCAGCCTACCGCACTTTCCCTATCAACTGGGGGGATGGAGTTTTCAATCAGGCTACCGTAGGACACAGCTTGTTCCTGCAAATTCTGCCGTACATGGAGCAGCAGCCGCTGTATGATTTCTACGACCAAAGTGCACCGATGACCTTCCGTGATACTTCCAAAAGTCCACCGAATCCGGACAACCCCATGGTAGTTTCTACCGTGATTGAAGAAATCCTCTGTCCTTCGGATGATACGGGCGACGGACTGTATGATGACCGACTTGGTGCGAATGCAAACAGCTTGTTTTGGACCGGTACTGAATTGGCTGCCAATAGTTACAAGTTTAGTTCTGGCGCAAATTGGGGACGTGGCAGTTTCAATCCAATTGTGACCATCCGAGGACGTAATGCCAATCAAAAACAGGGCCTGGAATTCCCCACGGGCTTTGCAGGCCGCAACGGCTGTGCAGGTGGTGCTGGTGGCGGATGCTCAATCGGGCCTGGTGGCGCGACGGTCGATCGTGGTACGATCTTTCCCACCGCTATTCGTGATATTCGAGATGGAACCAGTAACACGTTCGCACTGGGCGAAACGATCCCCGAATTATGCCGCTGGAATTTCTGGGCGAACTGGGACGGTGTGATTGGCACAGCTGCTATTCCGCTCAACCACTACAGACAGTTACCCAAGAGTGGAGCACAGAGCTGGGTAGGTTCTGGTGAAGCGCAAGCACGGCGCATGTCGTACGGTTTCATGAGCCGCCATCCAGGCGGAGGCAACTTTGGCCTGTGTGATGGCAGTGTTCGCTTCGTCACCGATTCGATCCAATTAGAGGCAGTTTATTACGCCTTATCTACCATTTCAGGTGGCGAAATCATCCCGGAAGAAGGTCAATAGTCACCTTGTCATGACAAGGTGGTCTTCCGACCATCGCTAGCAATACCAAGGTTCCCGCTGCTGACGCAGTGGGAACCTTTTTTTATGCGACCATTGCCCCACCCGGGCTTCCATTTATCATTATCTAGGAGGCCTCGGAAGCAGAGGCACTATAGGTCGACTTTTTGGATTCTAGTGACCGTATCGGCGAATCTGGAAGTTCTAGTTTTACTCTTTGTAACAAACCGATGGATTCTAGCGAGGATACCAGTCCTATGGACTCATCAAGCAATTACGAAATAACAGACTGTTTTAGGTGTTGGGAGAGAACTCTGTGAGTTTCCACACATACAAAGCTGCTGGCGTCGCATTGGCTCTGTTTGGTGCCTGGTTCTACATGATTTCACAAACTGCTGCGGTGGAACCGCTTGCTGGTGCTAAACTCCATTCTTATCCAAGGGGCACGCTGATTGAGTCGCCAAACCACTCGGCGACGGGACATGGGTTTACGTTGAGTCACAGCGACAACGGCTCTCCTGTATCCGCTGAACCCATTCAGTCCGTCAGGACGAATACTTTACAAAACCAAGAGTATGCATCGACCATGTCAGACATCCCGCCTGTCGAGGGATTACCGCATGGCTACGAACAAGGCTTGATTTACCAGGGGAACAGTGGTGCCTACACCGGCAGCACCTTGGTCGCCAGCCGCCTTGCGACACCTGGTAGAGGACGTCCTGCTGCCAATGCGCTGGGACAGTTCTTTCCAACCACCAACCAAACTCATCCTACTACCAACTGGTTTGACATCTACGTGGGAACCGTCTTTCTGGATCGTGATTTCGGCGTGGGCCGGGTCGATTTTGCAGCCGACGGTATTGGAAATAGCAACATTGTACTGAGTACTGATGACTTGGGATTGGATGATCAACCCGGACTTCAGCTAACAATGGCGCGCCTGATTGGTCCGGGTCGCAGCATCGAAGGTAACTACGTCGGAATGGTGGAGTGGAAGGACAATGCTTCGGCCAACAGTGCCAACCACAACCTGTATTCTGTGTTAAGTGGATTTGGTACCAACCCAAGTCCACCAATCGCCGGGTTTCTACACACCGACCAGGCCACGCGTCAGGATCTTTCCTACAATTCTCAGTTCCACAGTATTGATCTGATTTTGCGTCAACGATATGTCGCCCGGAACTTCCGCTTTGCTTTCTCAAAATCGGCCGGCATTCGTTTCGTCAGCCTGGGAGACGATTTGAGGTACCACACGGACGTGGAATCACACAACGATCCGTTCTCCGACCCAGCAGAACCGATCACTCGTGGCCCGGCGTCATTGGATTATACGATTCAGACAGACAATGACATGCTGGGATTCCAGCTTGGCGGATCAGCTGAGTGGAACGTCCGACCACGCTTTCGCCTTGGCAGTGAAATCAGGGCCGGCCTTTACCAAAATTTTTCCGATCAAAACACACAAATCAGCTCGACGCGGTATATCGAAGAGACAGGCCTGTTCGAGGAACCGTTTACTGTCTACGAAAAACGGTCCGTGGAAGAACATGCCACCATTGTCGAACTGAACATGTACGCAACCTTCCAGCTCAGTGCGCGTTGTACATTACGGGTCGGTTATTACATGCTGCATTTAGCAGAACTTGTTTTGGCAGCAGAACAATTCGACCCCGATCCGGCGTTCATTTTCCCACCACGTCCAGACGTACCACGGACACCTGGGATCAACAACGATTCGGATCTGTTGTTGTCTGGCCTAACATCCGGTATCGAATGGACTTGGTAAATCACTCCCTACGCTGGAGTAGTTCTTCCAGCTAGGGTTTATATGGCAATGTCGAGCATCCGATGAAGGTTTACAATAGCGTTTTTCAGACAATATCACGGCCACGCGATTTTGTATTTGCGATAGCTTTTTGTTGGTGACTGATATAATAAGAATAATCATTTCAATCGAAACCATTGCTGCGAACGCAAGTGGGCGTCGTGGCGGACCTCACACCTAACAACTTTTTTCTCTTGAGGAACCGTCCGTGTTAGTAGCACCAAAATCATCTCATCATCGAACCATGATATACGGCAAGCGACAAGGAAAATTCCGATCCGCCTGTTTCGAACGCTTGGAAGCGAGAACGGTACTGACTACCTTCGTTTTCAATCCTCTATTCACGATCCCCGAAGCAACGACTGAAGAAGAAACCACAGGGGAAGAAACCACAGGGGAGGAAACGACGGGGGAAGAAGAAACGGAAGAGACTTTTTCCTGGTTGTTTTGCGAAGACCAGTACTCGTTAGTCTACGACGCCTTGCAGACTGCCGGAGACCAATTGAGCTCCAGACTGGTCGATCAGGAGGTCGTTGTAACGATTGACGTTGACTACATCAATCTAGCACCCTTCACACTTGCCGGCACGACGCCCAACTTTCAATTGGTCGACTACCGTGATGTAAAACAGGCATTGAAGGACGACGAAACGTCTCTGTACGACAGCATCACCGTAGACCATTTGCCCGAGGGCCCCGCCCTGGACATCTACATTAATCGAACGGCTGACAACCCCAACGGGCCCGGCGATCTGGAACCTTACGTCGACGATGACGGCAGCGCGAACAACGTCTCCATCTATACCACCACGGCCAATGCCAAGGCTTTAGGGATCACTGCAGATGGTCAATCAGAATACAGTCAAGCTCTCGAGATAGACGGTCTCTTCGAGACCTACACGTTAACCTCTGATGCATTGATACAATTTAATTGCCAAGAACAGTGGGACTTTAATCAGTTGGATGGGATCGAACCTGGCGCAATTGACTTCGTGGCCACGGCCGTACACGAAATAGGTCACGCCTTAGGATTTCTCAGTGGCGTTGATGGCCTTGACGACTCAAATGGATCATTAAGCGCCGACGAACTCGTGGACAATACTTCTGAGTGGTATAAGACGACCTTTCCAGCTGCAGTGACAGTCTTAGATCTTTTTCGTTATTCCACGGAAAGCCTGGGAGACTATGACGGTGACGGTGAGGAAGAAGGCTCTCCCATCATTGATTTTACGGCTGATGCGCGCGAAAAGTTTTTTACCTTTGATCAGGGCAATACGCGACCTGGTCGCTTTGCCACGGGCGAGATGTTCGGTGACGGCGACCAACCCAGTCACTGGAAAGACGCGACGCCGACAATCAATATCATGGATCCCATTGGGGAACCTGGTGACATTGACACGCTCTCGTCACTCGACTTGCAGGCCTTCGATGTGATTGGATGGGACCGCGTGGGGATCGAAGAAAACGGCGTGCTGCCAGAAGTAACCGTCGCTCACCTGAGTGGTACCGTGTTCCACGACAATAACGGGAATGGCACGCCAGATGAGGGAGAGGGTGTGGGAGGCCATACCATTTTTTATGACGCCGATAATAATGGGATCTTCGGGTTTGGCGAACAGGGGATCATTACCAATGACTCAGGTTATTGGATGCTCGTAGCGGACCTTGGTGATCCGCCCACGTTTGGAACGCGAGAAGATGTTGTACTACGACTGGCTCTACCTTCCGGTACCGTTTCGATAACAGGTGATCCCCATGAGGCGGTGGCAATCATCAGTGGAAATCCATTAACGAACCATCGAGATGTTCATTTTGGTGTCCAAGACAACATTGATTACAGTGATGCGCCACACGATTTGACCGCGCCCGTTGTCTATTCTTATCCCACGGTTGGCAGCGATGCCGCCAGCCATGGAATCGTCCCCAATTTTCATCTTGGCGCCACGGTCGACGGGGAACCAGCAGGCTCACCGGACACGTCCGCCAATGGTGACGATTTGTCAGGGGACGACGACGATGATGGCATACTCTTCCCAGCCGTTGAGATGCTGTCCGGTACGGACTATACCGTTACGGTGACTGGATCCCAAGCAGCACAGGTAGGCTATTTCCAGATGTGGATCGACTTTAATCGTGACGGCGACTGGGATGATCCTAATGAAAAAGTGTTATCCGATGTCCGCCTCGACATGGGAGCGAATGAATTAACTTTTACGATACCGGAAGATTCCGTTGACGGCACCTCCTACGCCCGTGGGCGTCTCGGTTTCACAAAAGGCCTGGGACCTGCTGGACATGACAACGGTGGCGAAGTCGAGGATTATCAGATCGTACTCGGACCTGGCGGACCAGGCCCCCTCGTTCTCAGCAGTTCTGGTGATTTAGGCTCCGTCGATTTCCTGGAAGTTCAGCACCAACAAGTCTCCACAGCAACATTACTGGAAATGGAAGCAGCCCATACGGGTCGATTCACCGTCGAAGCGACACCCGCTAACTCGAATTCTGACCTTGAGCTGCATGTCTATAACACACAAGGCGTACTTTTGGCCAGAAGCTCATCATCAGCCACTGACCAACGCGTCGATATTCCTGTTACCGTGGGTGACGAATTGTTGCTCTGGTTCTGTGGTGAACCAAACAGCGTTGATCTACGAATTACGAATCTCGTGGCAGGTGGGAACACAGACCTGTACGTGTATGGTACCGACAACGACGACAGCTTTACATTGACCGTCGATGAAGGAAATGAAATCAAAATTAACGGTGCCACATACGATTTCTCCTCCCAACAAGTTTCAACGATCACTTTTTATAGTGGCAGCGGAAATGACACGCTGGACGCGGGTAATGGCTGGGTTCCACAACAACAACAAAGTATCGTGGGTCATGCACTGAATGTCTATCATCAAGGTCCCACCACATTGCGCGTGTCCCAAAACATGCCAACATCCCTTGTGCAACTAACAGGCGATTTTTCAAATGACGGTGTCGTCGATGCAAATGACATCGACTCACTGGTGGAAGCCATTCATTTTGGTAGTCAACTTGACACGTTCGACGTCAATCATGACGGACATGTCAACCACTCCGACCTTGATTTCCTGGTCCAAGACATCCTGCAAACAACGTATGGAGACAGTGACCTGGATCAAGATGTCGACATCTTCGATTTCAACCAGTTGGTCATTCATTTTGATCCTTTGGCTACCGACAAAAATTGGTCAGAAGGCAACTATGACGGAGACGGAGATATCGATATCTCCGATTTCCAAATACTCGTGCAAAATTTTTCACCCCTCTCCACTGCAACGACTCCACGAGGAAGCATTGGGCATTTGAGAGTCACTGGCTCTCCGGATCGCTCGCATTCCCCAACGCCTGACCCATCAGGCGCCCTGCACGAGCACTTTCTGAGTGTAAATACAGCGAACACACCCAGTGACATGACAACGCGATCCGCAGCTTCTGCGTTCCAGTCGGCGCTGGTGAACATTACAAAAACAGTTGCGTCATCAGCACGCGACTCCGCGTTTGGTTCTTTTCGTGCGGCCTCCGACAATCTGCCCTCGTCACGGTTAAAAACCGGCGAACTACCCCTGGTAGGCAAAGAGAGTGACGACTTGTCAGTATTAGACAATGCTCTCTTAGACAATGCTCTCTTAGACAATGCCCTGGAACAGAACCGCTATCACCAGGTGCTGCAACACCGATTCTTGGATGGCGATCCAGGATCATCTACCGCTTTCGGAGAGAACACTGAGCTCGAGAAAGTTCTGGATACCAAATTGATCGACAAAACCTTTTCTTTGTCCGGCTAGCAGTGACATAGGCAAAGTTTGCTATCTAGGAGAAGATTCTCAGCTGTACGGCCTTTGCGTCGACAGATAAAATTGGTGGTTATTCGTAAAACTATGGGTCGATCACTCTAGGTGTAGTGGCAAAACTGCCACCACTGCCAGGTCCCTGTGACCGACCCGTACTACTCCAGTCTCGAGCGCCCAAGAATTAAATCGCGCCACCTGCGTCTCCAGCTCGCCCCGCCGGCTGTGGGTATTCGTGGTTCCAACAAAAAAACGCGGTCGTTCCCCACGGCCGCGTTTTTTTATTTAAATATTGCTATGAAGACTCTCTGAGCTTTCCACTGACGGTAACGGTCTCATTCTACAGCCAAGCTTCCAGGTGGCATTGCAGGCAAAGCATGCATGCTTCATATTAATTATTAAGATCCGATCGAAAATCTTAGGACTTTGAGCTTGGTTACAAGCTCACCGATTCCTCCGGATTCAGCGATAGGATCCGTGGCGGGATCACGGGCCACCTTCACAAGACTGGGCCACCTTCACAAGACTGGGCCACCTTCACAAGACTGGGCCACCTTCACAAGA
>CAYMUR010000109.1:0-4677 GCA_964393615.1 uncultured Pirellulaceae bacterium | reverse complement strand
CTGGGCACCTTCACAAGACATTGAGGCTTTACTGTCTCGGCGCCGTCGGCTAAATACCTTCACCTGGCCGAGATACTGAATGATTCATCGGCCTAGCTTGGAACCTCTGAACCACTGACCAAACCTAGAAACACTGACCTTGTTACTCGGAAGCAACTCATGCGAATAGGCATCATCGGCATCGCCCATGAATCCAACAGCTTTATAAGCTTACCAACTACATTGGAAAGCTTTCGTCAGGTCGCCCTGTTAACGGGCGAAGACGTTCGCCAGGAATATGCTGCTGCGCATCATGAATTAGGGGGATTTTTTCAAGGCTTGGACCAGGCCGGCGTCGAAGCGGTACCCATCCTAATGGCCAATGCCATGCCATCCGGGCCCGTCAGCGCCGACACGCTGGAAACCATTCTCGAGATGATGTGGCAAGAACTGGATCGTGTAGGACAGCTTGACGGCCTGTTACTTGGCCCACACGGCGCCGCGGTATCAGAAGACCACCCTGATATGGACGGCTATTGGTTGTCATTGGTCCGTGAGCGATGCGGGGCAGATTTTCCAATCGTCGCCACGATTGATCCGCATGCCAATCTTTCTCAGGCAATCGTCGATGCCTGCCATGCAACCGTTGCCTACCGTTCCAACCCTCATTTAGACCAGCGTCAACGTGGCCTGGAAGCCTGTTCCCTGTTAATGAGCCATCTTCACGGACAAGTTCAACTCACCCAGGCGGCCGTATTCCCGCCCGTTTCGATCAATATCGAACGGCAACACACCACGCAGGAACCTTGTCTGTCAATGTATCAATTTGCTGACAAGCTTTTGGAACGTGAACGCGTATTAAGCAATAGCATCGTGCTAGGATTTCCGTACGCAGATGTCGTAGAAATGGGGAGCAGCTTCATCGCTGTGACCAACAATGACCCCCCATTGGCACACCAAATTGCTGCCGAGATGTCGGATTATCTGATGACTCACCGTGACCAGTTTGTGCCGGAATTCATCAGCCTCGATCAGGCAGTGGAGCAAGCAAGTCATAGCGAGGGGCCAGTCTGCCTGCTGGACGTGGGGGACAACGTAGGCGGTGGATCAGCGGCAGATGGCACTTGGATTGCCCATGCCATTCACACCCGTGGCGGCCCACGTAGCCTGGTATGTATTAATGACCCAGAGGCAGTCAATTTGGCCCGCCAGGCTGGAACGAATGCACAGTTGTCGCTAACCATCGGCGGCAAAGTCGACTCCTTGCACGGGCCGCCACTGCAAGCTGACGTGACCGTTCGCAGTCTACACAATGGTCGCTTTGTAGAAACAGAACCGCGCCACGGCGGCAAAGCGAGCCATGACATGGGACCCACAGCAGTAGTGGAAACCGACACCCAACTGACAATCATCCTAACCAGTTATCGAACCGCACCCTTTAGCTTAGGACAAGTCACCTGTTGCAACCTAGATCCGGCCGACTTTCAGATACTGGTTGCCAAAGGTGTACACGCTCCTGTCGCAGCTTATGCACCAGTCAGTAAGCAACTGATTCGTGTCAACACTCCTGGCAGTACCACTGCTGACATGTCAAACTTTGAATTCGTGCAGCGGCGTAAACCATTGTTTCCCTTTGAACAGATCGACTAAAAGGAACCTTGTAAAACGGACGCCTCAACCGGCAAAGATTGGCGAGTCGTGCACGGGTCACAGGACACCGAAAATCCACTTAGTCGAACCTGCTGCGGGCTGCCCTACGGATTGTGCTCAGGCTCAGTATGTCCCAACACGACTGGCATTTTGTTCTCAAAGAATTGGCCATCGACTGGGAACCAAGGACATTGGGACATCCCCAGCCGTTGAACTGCCCCATCTTTTCCACCGGTCTGTTGCCAACAAAATGCTTAAAACGAGGTACCAAACCAACACCGGACGATTTGCCGACGTTATTTCGAACAACCTGGGCACCTGTTGATTCTTGCCAGCAACCGGTCGGTGCATATAAAATAGAGAAATCACGCCTACCAAAATTGGATGGCAAACAACAAGCAGGGAGTGGGACAAAATTTGTCTTGACCGGTCCATTAATGAGCTTGCCGTTTTCCTGTTGAAGAAACGACCTTGTTCCAAATCCTGATATTGTTAAAACGCAATGCTATCCAAACCATCAACGCGCAGGCGACTTAAAATGCAAGGATTTCCAAGATATCTTCACCACACGAATTGAATCTTGTCCATGGATATTTCGTCACCAAACATGCCCACCAAAACGACTTCGCGAGCGCCATGGCTTTCACGTCGACAAATGTTGCAAAGTGCAGGTGCAGGGATGGGCGCGGTGGGCCTGGCAAGTCTTCTGGCTGATAACAATGCCCTCCTGGCAGCTACCAACAGGACCGCAACCGCCCAATCCGCCGGCACGTTAGCGGTAAAATCACCCCATTTTTTTCCGCGGGCAAAACGGCTGATTTATCTCTACATGAACGGTGGCCCATCGCAAGTCGACACTTTCGATTACAAACCATTACTAGAGAAACATGAAGGAAAAAGACCGCCGGCGGCCAATCTGAAAACCCTCCGTAAAACGACGGTGATCATGAAGTCGCCCTGGAAGTTTCGACAACATGGTCAGTCCGGGTTATGGGTCAGCGAACTTTTTCCCCAGGTGGCCCGTTGTATCGACGATATCTGTATTGTCCGCTCGATGAGGACCGACGTTCCCGAACATGCAGCAGCCATGACGATGATGAATATCGGTTCGCTGCAGCCCAACCGGCCTTCGCTGGGTTCCTGGTTGGGGTATGGATTAGGCACGGAAAACCAAAACTTGCCTGGTTATGTGTTCCTGTCCCACCGAATCAAACCACGGCCCCGTGAAGTGACCTGGAGCAATAGTTTTTTACCAGGCATCTATGCTGGTGTTTACGTCGATACTGACAACATTGATCCGAAACAAGCGTTAGCCAATATCCGCAATCCGTACCTGACACAGAACGATCAAAGGACTCAATTAGATTTACTTGCCAAACTAGAAGCAACACGCTTAAAACGACTGCAGCATGATGCCCAGTTAGAAGCAAGAATTCAGTCCATGGAACTCGCGTTCCGCATGCAACTTTCAGCTCCTGAGGCGTTTGATCTCGGCCAGGAGACACAATCCACCCTGGACCGATATGGGATCCAGGACGAACCGCAGTGGGACACTCGCGGTGGCCGACAGTTTGGCGGTTTCCCGGAAGGCTGCCTGTTGGCACGGCGCCTGTCGGAACGTGGAGTACGAGTCGTCCAAGTTGGTTTCGGTGGCGATATACCCTGGGACGACCACGAAGACATCATGAACCACGAGTATCGCGCCCGACACTGTGACCAGGCGATCGCAGCCCTGTTGACCGACCTGAAAGCACGTGGCCTTTTGGAGGAAACACTGGTCATGTGGGGTGGCGAGTTCGGTCGGACGCCCGTCAACGACATTTCTGGAAATACACCGGGGCGAGACCACAATCATTACGGTTTCACTGTCTGGCTTGCCGGCGGCGGCGTACAGGGAGGCATGACCTACGGCACAACAGACGACTTAGGTTTTAAGGCTGTCGATAAACCACTGCATGTCCATGACCTGCATGCCACGATTCTGTATGCAATGGGTTTAGATCACGAAAAACTCACCTATCATTTCAGCGGTCGAGACTTTCGTTTGACAGATGTTTTCGGCAAGGTTGCCACTGGCATTTTTGCTTGAGTTCCTGACAAAACACCACTTGCCTCAGTGCTGTACCACCCTACCTTGAAAGCACAATCAAACAGGACTAACACTCCCGCGATCCACGTAAACCAGTTAGCGTCGCCCCATCTCGCCGAGTCTTCTGAACCTGCAAACGACAACTGTCAGCTTAACAAACGGATTTACAATGACCATGAAACTTAAATCTCCTACAATACCGGCAACATGGCGCCAGCGAGGTTTTACTCTGGTTGAATTATTGGTGGTCATCGCCATCATTGCGATCCTTATCGCACTGCTATTACCAGCAGTGCAGGCGGCCCGTGAGGCGGCTCGACGGATACAATGCACCAACCACCTTAAACAAATCGGCCTGGCCATCCACAACTTTCACGAAACACAGCTGGGACTGCCACCGACCCGACAAATCTGTCATCACGGGACTTGGGCAAATATTTTGTGGCCCTTTCTCGAACAGGGTGCAGCGCACGACCAATGGGACCCACAACTCTCCTACCACTATCAGCCATTGGAAAACCTACAAGTGCAAGTGCCAATCTATTACTGCCCCGCACGACGTAATGCACCCCAATTAAGTCAAACGGGGGACGAAGACTTTCACGGATCGAGCGGTGCAAAGCACCATGACGGGGCGCTCGCAGACTATGCGGTTGTCTTTGGGGATGGCAGGTGTGGATACCACTGCAAGTACCATTATAGTCTCACCACTCACTGGGATTATCCTCCTGACACCGTGCCCGGAGCGTTTGCCCACGCAGGACCCTACGTAAAACGCATCTTTCCTGGAACTCCCAGCAATACATATGTATGCCGCGGTGATGCACAGTCATTCAATTTCCTGTTTGACCGCAACGAATTACCGTTTAAATTCACAAGTGTTTTGGACGGACTTTCCAACACGTTGTTTGTCGGAGAGAAACACGTACCGCCGGCAGGGATGACACACGGACGCCGCG
>CAYMUR010000108.1:0-14284 GCA_964393615.1 uncultured Pirellulaceae bacterium | reverse complement strand
AAGTATTCCAGATCGAACAAGAACCAGGTGTGCTCACTGCAAGTTTAAGTGTTGGCTACCAGTGGGCTGACGTGAGCGTCGCTGGAACATCAACGTTAGTTGTCACGGACAATGACTTGGTTGGTGCCAAGCAGAAGGCAGAAAAACTGGGAAGCTGGATTTGGCAACATCGTGAGGACTGGATGTGCCCACCTCTGGCTGCCACAAAAGCGCTTGCTGACGGTGAAAGTATAGGCAAATATCCCATTATCCTAGCTGACCAGGCGGACAATTCCGGAGGTGGTGCACCTGGTGATTCAACCGAGGTGCTGCGGCTGTTTGTGGAACGTGATCTGCAAGATGCAGCGGTACTTTATATCGTGGATCCGGAGTCTGTCCAGCAGGCACAGGCCGCCGGTGTCGGTAACACTGTCGAGCTAAGGGTCGGAGGTAAATCACATGAAATGCTCGGTCCACCAGTCACCATGAATGCCGAAGTTTTGTCACTGGCTGATGGTCATTTCATCTACGACGGACCTATGTTTAAAAATCTCGAGACGACGGTGGGTGATTCAGCACTCATTCGCCAACGTGGTATCCATGTCGTTCTGATTACATTGCCAAATCAACCTATTGATCTGGCTTTCTCAAGAACGTTGGGACTCGACTGCACCAAAATGAAGTATTTATGCCTGAAATCCACTGGTCACTTTCGCAGTGGGTTTAGCTCTTTTGCCGGGTCCATTTTTAATGTCGACACGGCGAGCCCGTTAAGCCAGGACTTTTCAAAGCTTCCGTTCCAGCGCCTGGGACGTAAAATTTATCCCATGGACATGGACACAACATTCGAGATCTAAGTCGCGCTGCAATGTTAACCGTCATGCCTCGAAAAACATCACCTAAACATTGTATGCCTGCGTCGGCAGCCTCCGTCGTGATCACTCGCGAACTTGTTTTACCAATGCGTTGACGGATGCAGCAATCTGATCTTCGATTCCACCTGACCAACGGAATGCCGGGCGGCCATATTCGTAGAGAAAAGAACCTCCTTCATAGCCCCCTTCCTCCCACACGCGCCGCGACGGGATATAAGCGATCATATCATCGGCATATCCGCAAACCCATGTGCCAGGACCAAATGCTTCTTTAAAACGCAAAGCATAATCTACTACGGTTTCCGCCCCCATACCGATGACCAGCATTTCCTGTCCTAACTGCCAGGCATGAATGGGATATGGATACACCGACTCAAATTCGTCTCCTGCCTCTAGCTTCTGTAACATGCGTCTAGCCCAGCGAACACGGGTTGCATTGGGGTTTCCTAAGGAACCAACCAAATCTTCACGCAAGGCAACTTTCAAGTAGGGCAGGTCTATCAACTCAAATGCAGTGCGCACATGCGCCGAAACCGGATGGAGCGGTAGCTGCAAAACTTCTTCAACAGCGTCTGCCAGCATATGCCCATAACGCTCACACAATTCAACGCTGCGTCGCGGCAATGGATTTTGATCACCTCCACACGTGTTGACAAACATGGCCATGGCACCAGGATGGTTCTTTTCCAGTGCAATCTGTGTAAAACCCGGATAGTCGCCACACCAAGTCATAAAACTGAGAGTCGTTGGATGGCAAGCATAACCGAACAGTATCGCTGCCAGTTTTCCGTCAGGCCGAGTGACTGTCATCACGGGGACAGAATGATCGACAGGACCCTTCAATGGAATGCCTTGGGCCCGCATCTCGGGTACCTCGGACTCCGGGTTGTTGCGACGATTGACCGCAAAGGTCGTCTTTCCCTCACCAATCTGCAAACTGGCGGGGGTAAGTCGCAACAGGGCTTGACCCACCATCGCAACACACTCGGTTACCATGTGGTCAGTGTATTCTTGCACCAATGCTACTTGCTCGGCGTCAACAGGATAATAATCTATTAAATCATTCCCCAGTCGTGGACCACAGTGATTGTGCGAAAACGTAAACATCACATGTTGCCGCTCCAGGTCAAATTGGTTCTCGAGCTGCTCAAACACGCGGTCGCTCATCACCTTGGGTACACCCTGAAAATCGCTAGTGATCAATACCACACGACGACCATCAACGTCCTCCAGTGCCAATGCCTTCATCCACAAATCATGCAGCTTTCCGTCAGGTACGCGCTTCCTTCCATAACCGGCAAGCCACACCGGTTTCTGCGGTGTAATCATCGCCTTGGCAGTTCCTGCCTTCCAGTCTGCCAGAACAAACGCTCGGCCCGTGGACAACCATCCACTTACGACAATCAGCACAAAACATAACTTAAACCAACACACACCACCATTTTTCTGGAAGTCGACGCTCATAAAACATCGCAAATATTTCATTGTTTTTTTCTCCCTGAGAAGCCAGCAGTCAATCGAATAACCATGTAGAACGGGAACGATCGAATACAATCGTCGCCTACATGGCAGGTAACTCGCGCCTGCCACGAACCTCTCTAATATTGTATGGCACTTGAAAATAATGTTTTCCGAACTGATTCATCTGGGAACATCATCACAACCGACAGATTTCCTGGCAGGAACGCATTCAACAATTGAAAGTGCACGTCTCTCACACCAGAGATTGTACCTGCTAGATTCATACCATTTCAATTACTTTTATGCCTGCTGTCCAAAGGGATCCCATTTTTGACCAAAAACCCCACCCGACCAACACCAGCGTACTCTTGTTCATAATAATATAATAGACAATCTACAATAAGTAACACTTCGCATTGAAATTGCTTTCACAAACCCTTTCACAAACCATGGTCGCTGACCGTAGTCATCATCGCAAGCGCGACACCAGGGCACAGTGTGTTCGTTGGCTTGCTACCTTGGTGTTGTTTTGGACCTGTTACCTGCCAGGCCTACCAGCCTCAGGAGAAGAACTATCGGGGTAAGCGGTTAAGTTTTTCAGAAACACATGACTCTGGCACTGGCTGTCGGTCACCCTGATCAAAGATTACTCGTCCCTGCCATCCTGCATGGCAAAACTCGTCAATTGCTGCCCAATTCAAAGTCACCGCATGATGACATTATAGACATCATGCGTTGGATCGAACTGTGACCGCCATTTTGTGTTTGAAAAACTTTCAGGCGCGATACAGCATGCTTTATCGCTGCTCCCCGCGGCCCTTTTATCTGGTGAGGATGGCTGCTTTTCCTAGATTACATGTTGCCCTATACTCTCCAATAAATGCATACCCCCTTTCCAACAATCATTCGTAGATGACCTATCGACTTGGCGTAGATATCGGCGGAACGTTTACGGACTTTGCGGTTCTGAACGAAAAAAACGGGCAGCTGGTCATTCACAAACAACTCACCACGCCTGAGGATCCTTCACGTGCAGTATTAGATGGCATCCGTGGTCTACTGGAACGCGAACAAATCGATATCCAGGCAATCACTGCCGTCGTCCATGGCACGACGCTTGTAACCAATGCAATGATTGAGCGCAAGGGTGCTCGCACGGGAATGATCACCACGGCTGGCTTTTCCGATGTACTCGATCTGAGGGAAGAAAAACGGTACGACGTCTTTGATCTACGACTTAGATTCCCGGAACCACTGATTCCTCGCTGGTGTCGTGCAGAAGTTTCAGAACGCTGCCGCTACGATGGTAGCGTACAGATCCCTCTGGATGAAACAGAAGTCAGGAATGCTCTGACCCATCTGGTCGAGAAAGAAGCTATCGAATCGTTGGCCATCTGCCTGCTGCATTCTTATGCCAACCCAACCCACGAAATTGCCATCAAAACCTGGGCCAACGAACAATATCCGCAGTTGTACATTTCGACCTCTTCCGAAGTATTCCCCGATTTACGAGAGTTCGCACGTTGGACAACAACCTGTATGAATGCCTATACGCAACCGATGTTCGCTCGATATCTAGAACGGATCGAAAGGGGCTTGAAAGATTTAGGACTGACAGGCACTTTGTACATTATGACCTCCAGTGGAGGAACAGTTGCCACGGAGACTGCCCGTAGCTTTCCGGTACGCATGTTGGAATCGGGACCAGCCGCCGGGGTGCTGATGTCCGCCTTTCATGGCCAATCGCTTTCGCTTACCGAACTACTTTCTTTCGACATGGGAGGAACCACCGCCAAAGGCGCACTGATCCGAAGTGGAAAACCACTCAAAACATACGAAATGGAAGTCGCTCGCGTTCACCAATTCAAACGCGGCAGTGGGTTTCCTGCAAAAATACCTGTCATCGACATGATTGAAATCGGAGCTGGTGGAGGGAGTATCGCCCATCTCGATCGGCGCGGGCTTTTAGCCGTTGGGCCTCGCAGTGCAGGTGCCAATCCGGGACCGGTCTGCTACGGTCAAGGTGGAGAGGCTGCTACATTGACTGACGCCAACCTGATCCTCGGTTTTCTTGACCCAACATTTTTCCTGGGTGGCGAATTGATGTTAGAATCCAACCCAGCCCGGGAAATCATCCAGACAGATGTAGCAACGCCGCTCAACCTTTCATTAGCGCGTGCCGCCTGGGGAATTCATGATCTTATCAACGAAGAGGTGGCTCGGGCCTTTAGAATTCACGCGTCCGAACATGGGTTTGACTATCGCCAATGCTCCATGGTTGCCTTCGGTGGCTCCGGACCCATTCACGCTCTGCGCATTGCTTCGAAACTAAAAATTTCCCATGTAGTCTTTCCTGTGGCAGCAGGTGTCATGTCGGCACTTGGGTTACTTGCCAGTCCACTCTCGTTTGAAATGGTACAGGCCCAACACTGTTTCGTCGATGATTTGAATGCAGGGCAGTTCGAATCCAGCTTTGCTCCCCTGGTAGAACGTGCCATGGCACCGCTGCTGGAAGCAGGAATAAAACGAGCCGAAATTGATATTGAGTATCGACTCGACATGCGCTATTACGGCCAAGGCTATACCATCGAAGTCACCTTGCCCGAGGGCTCACAGCCTGTCACGATTTTTTCCGACATTACTCGTCTGTTCTCGGAACGGTACGCCACGGTTTACGCATTCAGTTTACTTGATGCACCGCTAGAGATCACCACCTGGAAGGTTGAAGCCCGTGGACCTAGTCCCACAATGATTCCGGGCTACCATATTGGGAGTCAACCGACAGCTGATCCAGCCGCTGCCCGAAAAGGTAGTCGACCGGCGTACTTTCCGGAACAGGACGGCTATGTGGACTGTCCAGTCTATGATCGGTACCTCTTGGCTAACGGATCCCAACTAAAAGGTCCGGCATTAGTCGAAGAACGGGAATCAACACTTGTGATTGGCCCTGGTAACGTAGTGACCGTAGACAATTATTTCAACATGATCGCCAGTCCTGGCTTGGATGGCAAATCACATTAGGAACACCATACCATGGCAACCGATTCCAGCGACGATGTTTCGCGGATTACGTCCCATATTCCGGACGCCGTCGATCTCAGCATCATGTGGGATCGACTGATATCAATTGCCGATGAAATTGTCTCCACACTAGTGCGAACTTCTTTCTCTACGATCGTGTCAGAAAGTTACGATCTGACCGTCGCTATTTTGGACCGTCACGGGCACCTCATGGCACAGGGTACTTATAGTGTTCCCGTTTTTATGGGAACGGCACCTCACACTTTACGACAGTTTCTCCAACGATTTCCACCGCAGACTCTGAAACCGGACGATGTTCTCATATCCAATGATCCCTGGATCGGCACCGGCCACATGTTCGATATCAACGTGATGCGGCCCGTGTTTCGTGATGGAGAAATCGTCGCCTATACGATCAGCATCACCCATTTGCCCGATATTGGAGGCCTTGGATTTGGTGCGGCGGCAACCGAAATTTTTCACGAGGGGCTGCGACTTCCCATTTGCAAATTATTGGATGCTGGTATCCGTAATGATCTAGTTGTCGACATCATTTCGACAAACGTGCGCAACCCCGGTGAAGTCCTAGGTGACCTATTTGCAAACGTCACTTGTAATGAGGTTGGCGGAAGAATGTTGTTGGAATTCATGGATGAATACGGACTGTCCGATTTGGAAGGATTGTCGCAATCGATCCGCTCTCATTCCGAACGAGCGACCCGTCAGGCAATAAATACGATGCGTGACGGTACCTATCACAATGCGATTCAGATCGAAGGTATCGACGGACCGCTGACCCTCGCTTGTGAAGCAAGCATCATTGGTAACTCGATCACGGTCGACTTTAGCGGTACCTCTCCGACAGTGCGCCGCGGTATTAACGTCCCTTTTTGTTATACGAGAGCCATGTCGCTCTATACAATCAGATGCCTCAGTGTGCCCGAATTGCCCAATAACAGCGGTTCGGTTGCCCCTGTGCAAGTAACGGCTCCCGCAAATTGCTTATTGAATGCCCAACCACCAGCAGCGACAGGAGCGCGGCATGTGATCGGTCATTTTGTTTCCCCCCTACTATTCGGCGCACTAGCCGAAGCTGTTCCCAATCGCGTGCAAGCCGACTGTGGAATGATGGATTTGATGACCTTTCAGGGTACACATCCCAACGGACGAGCCATCACGACCATTTACTTCGCATCCGGAGGTTTCGGAGCTTTACAGGATTACGACGGTCCAGCAACTACACCAGGGCCATCGAACATGGCAGTGGTACCAACCGAGCTATGGGAAACCTTAACAGGAACAACCGTCGAATACCGACGACTTCTGCCAGATTCGGGGGGCCCCGGAACAGCGCGGGGCGGCTTGGGACAAGAGGTTGCTATTCGAAACGATACGGGCCATCCGCTGACGATTTTTTCCATGGCAAGTCGTACGGAATTTCCTGCCGTGGGACTTTTGGGTGGCTCTCCAGGCCGGCGGCGTGAACACCGGATTAACGGTAACACCGTGCACCCCAAAGGTCACTACGAGCTTGCTCCAGGAGACCAGATTACACTCAGCGAAGCAGGCGGTGGAGGTTTCGGTGATCCCAGTCAGCGTGACCATGCATTGATAAAAGAAGATCTTCGGCAGGGTTACATTACAAAATCTGGCGCACAGCGCGACTATTCCATTGACCTGGAATGAGCTTCTCTCCAGCGAAGCACCTGACCAAAACGTTGATTAGATTTTTTATATCCTTTGCTCTACATTGAACAAAGGTCCGCTTGGTTGGCAGTAGGATCCAAGCGGCAAACCTACCCTCTAATCGAAAGTCAAAGGTTTACAACCAGCTTACAAAAATTAGCGAACCGATTTGCGGCTTCTCAAAAATCGAATATTCACCGAAAATCTGATCCGTGATGGTAATCTACCATTTCCCAAATACAATGGCTCGTAAATGATAATCCACATTGGTGAGAATAGATTTTTTTCACTTGGCAGCATAATGGACCTATAATCATTTCACACTTTGTCGTACAACTTTTTGTACGGCACGCCGATTAACAAACACTTTTACGAACACGGAATGGGCAACTTCGAAGTGTAATGAAAAAACAATATATATATAAATGGGCTATGACGATGAAACGCCACCGATCTACAAACGGTTTTTTTTCTTTTCACTTTTTCCCACTTTTCGCACTGTTACTGGCCACTACGGTTACCCGGGCAGATGCCGCTATTCCGAACGCTGCAGAACATTGGCTGGTACTTTCGGGCGGCACGGTGAGTGTTGGTATTGACGACAACCTCACCTTGAATATTTACCAGGGTACTTCGGAAGAATTAATTTGGCGCAGCCTCACAACATCTCCACCGACAGCAAGCATCCTGCATGAAGACAGTGACACTCCGCTCGCCTACAAACTATCCGATGCTTCTCAGCGCAAGGTTGGTTCCTTCGATGACGGATCACACCGGGGCCATCGGATTCAGCTACAAGGGTTCGACAACACGGATGCTCAATTGGAGCTTATTTTGGCAATCGACCAACATGGTGAACTGCTGGTCGAAGTCGAACAAACGGGAGGGACTGCCATCGTACACAGCATCTCCGGACTGTATGACTGGCAAATAAAACCCTCTCCAGACTCCTATGCTCTTGTACCACGTGGTTCTGGCTACATGATCCGCGCCGATTCTCAACAACCTGTTGAGGTCAGTGGCTTGATCGGTGCGGCACATAGTTTACCTGTGTTCGCTTTGGTACGCGGTGACCGAACGTTGTATCAAATTGTAGAAACCTGGTGGGATGCCACAGTTTCCTTGAATCACGTACCCAATGATCAAACCGTTCTGGCAATGCAGTGGTCAGCTTCCCTCGGTCGATTGAACTACCGTCGTCGAGGCTTGTGGCGATTTGTAGACAAATTGGATCATGTTGGAATTGCAAAAGCTTATCGATCCTACTTGATCAAACATCATGCCTTTCGGACTCTCCAAAAGCGGGTGGAACAACTACCAAAATTAAAAACTTATCTGAAGGGCATTGAATACCGTTGGGTTCATTGGCAGGAAGGCCAAACCAAAGAGATTATCGATAACATCCGGAATTTCCAACAAGCTGGTTTACCGGTCACATTTTTTTATCCGAAATGGCCATCCCAGGGCATGGAAATAAGTGAGAATTTTGATGCGGGCTGGCAAGGGTTCGTTCATCCATCGCCCGTTCCAGGCGGATGGCCAGCCGCCAACGAACTACTCGATGCCGAGGCCGATGATGGACCCATGCGGACGATGCTGTCCATCAAGAAGGTTGTGCCGTGAAACGGATGCTTACACCACATTACATGTATGAGGATGCGCCGGATTATGATCCGAAAAAATTAAGCGGTGTCGGTTTCCCACGTTTGAGTACTCGCTATGCAGAATGGATGATCCATCATGTGTATGATTTCCTCGAGAAACAAGATTTTCATTGCGACGCCATATACTTCGATGGTAATTCGGCCCATCGAGGTTATGACGAACACCGAGGTGGCGGCAATCCGGTAAGTCGACGCGACAATTATGAGTCACAACTGGTACAGTTTCGAGAAACACGGCGACGCGGCATGATACCCGGCGCAGAATTAGCCCGCTTCTGGAGTATCGCCGAGTGTGATTTTTTCTTTTTCACAGATTGGTCCAGCGACCGACTACGTCATGGTGAACCTGTACCTTTGGTACCACTCGTTTTTCACGATTGCTATGGAGCCCATTTTTCAGGTGGGGGTTATTACAATGAAGGAAAATACGACTGGTACGAAGAACGACATCCGCGGCTCTACGAGCTGATGTACTCAGCAGTGCCTTCACACAATTGGCTACCAGGAGGAAGCCAACCTATCAATCCGCAGGATTGGGGCACGGACAAAATGAACCGGCGACTTGCATGGTTAAAACGATGGCACACGTATTATCAGGCGGTGTGTTACCGGGAAATGACGAATCACCAATTTCTTAACGCATCTCGCAGTCTACAGCGCGTCGAGTTCGCCGGCGGTATTATCGCTGACTTCGACTTGGTCAAAGGCCAGTTCCGAGTCCAAGGTATCGATGGATTTACCGGCGATTGGGAAACTCCTGAAACGATTGAACGATAAACAGAATTGGGAGCAGGATATTCCCTACCCTGCTCAGTGACTGTCCTGGTACCGACTGAAGAACCACCACGTTTGAATCGTTGCACTGTCTGCGCATTCTATCCAAGTCCTGCGTCATTCTATCCTGTTTCAGGATTTGACAGTCAATCTTACCTGGCCAATTGACGCACGACCTGATTTCCGAAATGGCCGCGGCATCGGCTGAGCAATGCCATTCTCATCAATGGTACGACAGCGGAGAACGTACGTTCCAGCGACTAGACCAGGCAATAGCATAGCCCAATGTGCCTTGGTCAGACGTATCGGCCAGGTCTTGGGTCGACCTGTTTTCCTATCAAATCCGGCCGTAGGATTGGGGATCCGATTGTCTAAGAGATCGCCGCCCCAGTGAACTGGTGGCGCCAAAATCTGGGCATCACACCACGGCGCTTGCGCAAAATACTTGTCGTTGTCAGGTAATTCGTCATCTTCATTGTGAACCCAAATCTGGACCTTTTTCAAACCTGAGATTCCAATTTGTGCATAGCCTGTCACAGGAATCGGCTGACCAGGTTTCACCGTTTCAGGCACGGAGATCATGTCACAAAAAGTCTTTAATGGACTATCTACGTCGTTGTTCTTTTCACCGTAGGTATCATTAGCCCGCCAACGGTTAGAAAGTACGACCCGCGAAAGCCATTTAATACTCTTGAAGCCATACGCTTCTGGTACCACTATCCGTACGGGAGCACCCCGCTTTGGTGTCAGCCATTGACCATTAAGCTTGTAACACAAAATGACAGGCGGCAGTCCATACCAATCTTCGAGTACACGACCAATCGGCAATGAGCTGCGAAACATCTGCCGTGGATCGTCGTTGTGATAGCCGTAGTAAAAAACACGGCGTAAATCCTGAGTAGGTTGAGTGAGCCAGAGCACCTCACGCAACGGCACCCCTTCCCAAATTCCATTTCCCAGTGGACAACCAATGTTGAGGCAGGTCATCAGCTTGGGAAAACGAACAACATGCCTGTCAGCTAACTTCATCAAGTCCTTGAAGCTAAATGCCGTGTTGTCTTTTTTTGTCAATGAATTGCGCAGCCGCGTTTTGTTTTCAGGATCAGCATCGACTTCAAGTTTCCAGGTATCGCGTGTCAGGCCAACTTTTTTGCGTTGCGACTCATCCAGGGTATGCGGTATAGGATCGCCTCGAGAAACATCACCAAAATCATCCTGTCTTGTCAGCCAGGTTTCGAGATTTGCTAACGATTCTTGTAATATAGGATCCTGCCCATCCACTTGCGCAAACAACGGCAAGGCACAGATTCCAGCAGCACCTGACATGCCATAGCGTAGGAAGTGACGCCGGGTGAGATGCACGTGTTGAGTGAGAAAGTCAGCTAGTTCAGAATGCTTCTCACGAAAAGTAGCAGTGAGTACGGTGGCCATTCGTTCGTCGGTGATAGCAGAGTGTGTTTGTATACCCCTGTACGGCAGATACAGCGCTCTGATCCCACGGCCAAAATCCGCCTGATCCGCAACATTTTGGCCAGCGATCACTATGAATACAGGCAATACTACTTGAATATCAAGCCTTTTTCCAGCAGGCCCTCACTCTACAAGCACGCGCCCGTTGTCATCTTTGTACCGCACCAAGGAACCCACCCAGATAAATTCTCGCCCTCGTTAAACCCGCTGTTTGTCCCCGCTCAAACTGTTTTGAAAGCACCTACAACATCTTTGCGGACATGGCCGTCATCTTGCCAAATCATGATTGCTCGTTGACGACCCAAGACATTGACTTGTAAAATTCGTGTTGGGTTGAAAAGATACCACATACTTGGTCGATCCCCATGGGAAAAACACAAACCAACCATTCCCAGTATTACGGATGAAACATCACGGAATCACCGCGGCACATTTTTTCAGGTCAGATCTATGCTCGACGATTATCATCTTTTTTGTCAGGGGAAACTCAACAATCCTTTTCCTCTTTACCATCACTTGCGAGCAGACGATCCGGTGCATTGGAGTGAACAGGCAGATAGTTGGATATTAACACGCTATGATGACGTCAAATTCGCTCTGCAATACGACCCTCGAATCACCGCGGAACGCCTTAGTTTATTGATCAACAAATTGCCCACAAAGGTACGAGGCGAAGTGGAACCTTTGCGACAGCTTCTATCCAAATGGATGCAACAGTATGACCCTCCAGAACATACTCGCTTGCGAAAATTGGTCAGTAAAACGTTTACTGCTCGAATGCTAGAAAGGCTGCGCGGGAGAATCCGGGTCATTGTCGACGAATTGATTGACCATGTTCAAGAAAACGGAGAGATGGAATTCATTCGCGATTTTGCCTACCCGGTGCCGGCCATTGTGATTGCCGAAATGCTGGGCGTACCCCCAGAACACCGCGACCAGTTTAAACAATGGTCAGCCGACCTGGCCGCTTTTCTGGAAGGCGTGGGCACCCATTGGGTCGATGCAACAATTCGCGCCAATCAAAGCGCCCTGGAATTGACCAAATACCTAGGTGAATTATTTTCGTTGCGCCGACAATCACCCCAAGAAGATTTGATCAGTCAACTGGTCGCTGTCGAGGAACAGGGAGACAGGTTAAGTGAAGATGAGTTATACGGAATGTGCTCTTTCATCTTGGAAGCCGGCCACGAAACCACCACTGGCCTGTTAGCCAATGGATTATTGGCACTGATTCAGCATCCGGACCAGTTACAACAGTTGCGAGAAAACCCGTCATTGATCGACACTGCCGTAGAAGAAATGCTAAGGTACGATAGCTCCATCCAACGTATCTCGCGGATGGCAATCCAAGATTTCACGTTGGACGGCAAACCAATCAAACAGGGCCAACGACTGTGGGCGATGATTGGAGCCGCCAACAGGGATCCCGCGCAATTTCCGGAACCAGACCGTTTCGACATTGGCCGCCAAAACAACAAGCATGTTGCCTTTGGTTTTGGTACGCATCATTGCGTCGGTGCACCCTTAGCCCGTTTGGAAGCCCAGATTGGTTTTACTACCCTTCTAGAACGACTGCCTGATCTGAGCCTGGCAACCGACAACGTTGAATGGTGCGAAGGCATTTCACTGCGTGTACCCGAAGTGTTACCGGTCACGTTCACTTCGACCAGTGAACGGTAATTCATAAGCGTGTTTCGTCCTTCTGTTTGT
The DNA here is from genome assembly GCA_964393615.1 of uncultured Pirellulaceae bacterium. GTDB lineage: Bacteria > Planctomycetota > Planctomycetia > Pirellulales > Pirellulaceae > CAYMUR01. The sequence continues at coordinate 1,644 of CAYMUR010000108.1, read as the reverse complement.
GCTGATTCTGCATTGCAACACTTACTCTTCGATCAGCGGTTTCGATTTTTGTCGCTGCTTGCGGCCCGGTTAAATTCTGGGGGTGGACCAATCGGAATGTTGACACAATCCCTGTTTTTCCAAATGTTGAAATCGGTCTCGTTGCGGGATACGTCGATGGTTGCATGGTCCATGCAGCAACGATGTGGTTTCCACTACTACCATCGCTCACGAAAACCATTTACCATGAATTCCCCTTTTTGATTGACATTTCTACGTCACCTGATAACAATCAGCACTACCTGCACGACAAACTTGCCACATTATTACTGATCACGCCAGAGCCAACATTGCAATAGTCTGGACATGCTATCATTTGTTTTACCACAAAGGTAAGCGAGGTGAATGGGAAAGAAATCTGACAGTGCCTTCGTATTGTTTGCTCCGTAGAACAAAGTTAACTTGACTGTAAGGATTTTCCACCATGCTGAGTTGCTATCGTCCATCCATCGTGTTAACGCTAACGATTCTTCTTTTGCTGATTCAGACGACCCCCTTTTTCGCAGAGACCTGGACCGAAGATCGGTTCGAAGATTTCGCCGATGGCCAACTGGATGCTGCGGGCCAAAATATTTACATCAGCCGATCTGGAACCATTCGTACCATTCAACGGTTCGACCTCAACCAAGATGGACATCTGGAACTGATCTTCAATAGCACACACGACAGTTATGCTCTGCTGCCGGCAACCTTGGGAACCATGACACCTGACGGCAGCATCGAACAATCCTCCTTGGCTGTCGAGGGAAGTACCGAGGTTGAATTAGCCGATTTGAACCGGGATGGCTATCTCGACGTTGTCTTCTGTCCCAACAAAAGTGGAATCCAGCATTCTCGCAGGTTCGTCACGATCCTATGGGGCGGTGAAGATGGTTGGCCGGCCCACCGTAGTAATGGTATTCTTCCAACGCGTGACGCCCGAGCGATTGCTCTGGTTGACTTGAATTGCGATCAATGGCCTGACATCGTTGTTCTTAATTCCGAAGCCTGGCTTGTGGGACAACCTGCCGGCAATATTGTGAGGATCTTTTGGGGTGGTCCTACAGGTTTTCTTTTGTCCCGACGACAGGACGAAGGAGTCGAAGGAGCAATCGACCTGGCGGCAGGAGATTTTGACGGTGACGGCTCCAATGACTTGGCAGTACTGACATCTCAGAAAACGCTCAACATTTTCTGGTCAACCAAACCACAACAGGATCCGGCCCAGATCCCACGATCACTCGTGGAATTGCCTGGTGCCGATTCAATTTGTGTGACTGCCGGCGACTGGAATATGGACCAACACGTTGATCTTGTAGTTGGCACCAAGCACCAGCACGTTTATCTGATACCAGGTGCGCGCGATCGCACCTGGCAAAATTCTTTCCCCATCAAAGCATTCGCAGCAAGTCATATCACGATTGGTCAGTTGGATCATGATCCCTATCCCGAATTGGTACTGACTTATTTGACAATCGGACATGCTGCAGGCGGAGAAGAGATGGGAGCGAGTGATGAAGCCGATGACGCAATCAATATCATGTGGGGAGGCGACAACGGCTACAGTGCAACACGGTCCACGGAGATCGCCGTGACACACCCTACGGCGACGGCAATTGGTGATTT
>CAYMUR010000107.1:13940-15362 GCA_964393615.1 uncultured Pirellulaceae bacterium | reverse complement strand
ATGGATTGGTCTGGGCAACGCTTCCGGCCAATATCGACCGGGAAGTACCAGTCGTCGCCTTCAATTCCCATTTAGACACTTCACCTGAAACATCCGGCGAAAACGTCCAACCGCAAATCATTCACAACTACTCTGGTACCGACCTGGTGCTCCCAGGAGACACGAGTCAGGTAATCCGCGTTGCTGATAACCCGGAACTGGAATCGCAACATGGTAACACGTTGATCACCACCGATGGCACAACACTGCTCGGTGGTGACGCCAAAGCGGGCGTTGCTGTCATTATGGAATTAGCGGCATACTTGATCGAACACCCACAAATCGAACACGGTGTGATTCGTATTCTGTTCACCTGCGATGAAGAAATTGGCCATGGTGTTGACTATGTCGACCTCGACAAACTCAACGCAACGGTGGCGTACACACTGGACGGACAAGGGGCTAATGAAGTCGACGTCGAAACGTTTTCCGCTGATCTGGCTACGGTCACTGTGCGCGGTACCAACATTCATCCTGCCATTGCCAAAAACCGAATGGTAAATGCCATTCGGGCAGCTGGAGCGTTTGTTGCCGCCTTGCCGCGATCGACTTTGTCACCAGAGACAACCGACGGTCGCTGTGGTTTTCTTCATCCCTATCTAGTAGAGGGTGGAGTCGCTGAAGTGACCTTGAAAATCTTGCTGCGTGATTTTGACACCTCTGCCCTGGTCGGACAGGCCGAGCTACTGCACTCGTTGGCTGCGGAAATAACCTCACAGTTCCCAAGTACCAACATCTCTGTCGACGTCACAAAACAGTACCGCAACATGGCCGAAGGCTTGGCCAAAGAACCCCGCGCCGTTGCATATGCCGAAGAAGCCCACCAACGCCTCGGGCGCACTTGTCGTCGCTCCATCGTCCGTGGTGGCACGGATGGGTCCCAGTTCACCGAACGTGGCCTGCCGACACCCAATCTATCCACTGGGCAACATAATCCGCACTCACCCCTAGAATGGGCTAGCCTGGATGAAATGGTTCAGGCCAGCGAAGTGCTGATCGAACTTGTCCAAATCTGGGCGAAACCCTAATGTCTAAACAGTCCGACAATCGAACTCGTCCGACAAGAAATACGGTCGTAAAACAAATAAAAGGTCGTCTTGATGCAGGTAAGATCACGCCCCGATCGAACGGACCATTTTTTATCGAAAATAAGACAAGTGACTAGAAATTCACTGGAACCCTATAACTCACCGCTAGTTCGTCACTAATTCACATCTGCGGACACAAGAGATAGCAACTCCATGGCAACTGAACTTGCCAACCAGGGTTGAAACAGCCAACTTCCACAAGCTAAACTGTAACTGTTCTAAAGCGATCTCCTGACGATCCCACCTTTTCCAAAACTTCCGTTAATTTTTACAATACCTGCTGGCAATAAACTTT
>CAYMUR010000107.1:9872-13930 GCA_964393615.1 uncultured Pirellulaceae bacterium | reverse complement strand
TCGCTATTCTTTTTTTAGACATGACAAATCAAGCAATGCGCCAACACATCGTTTTATCCTTGCTACTAGCATCGATCGTTCTTGTCACTTTTAGACAAGCCTCGGCAGACGGTCTTCCGGAAACCGTTAGTTACTATGAAAACGTTCGACCGATTTTTCAAGTGAAATGCCAGGGGTGTCACCAGCCGGCCAGGCCCGAATCGGACTACGACATGACCGAAGTTGCCTCGCTGATCGCCGGTGGCGAAACGTCACCAGCCATTGTTCCAAATCAACCCGAGGCAAGTTATCTCATTGAGCTTGTTACGAAAAAACAAAAAGAAGATCGACCGGCAATGCCTCTGGAGGGTGATCCCCTCACCCCATACGAACTGTCTCTGGTAACAAAATGGATTGCGCAGGGAGCGACTGACGATACGCCCGAAAATGCAAAATTGCGCTACAACAAAGATCACCCGCCACAGTACGCCGTACCCCCCGTGATCACGTCCATGGATTACTCTCCCGACGGCGAGCTTATCGCTATTGCGGGGTTCCATGAAGTGCGTTTGCACAAGGCAGACGGAACCGAACTAGTGGCACGTTTAATCGGACTCTCTGAGCGAATCGAAAGCGCCCGCTTTTCGCCAGACGGAAAATTCCTTGCCGTCGCCGGTGGTTTGCCTGGACGTATGGGTGAAATCCAAATTTGGGATGTTGACCACCGCGAACTGGTGCTTTCCAAACCGGTTGGTTACGACACTGCCTACGGTGCCAGCTGGTCACCCGACGGAAAGTCGATTGCCTTCGGTCTTCCAGACAACACGGTACGAGCCATGAACGCACTCAGTGGCGAACAGGTGCTTTTCATGGGTGGCCACAATGACTGGGTCCTCGACACGGTGTGGTCGTTGCAAGGTGATCATTTAGTTTCGGTCGGGCGAGACATGTCCGCCAAACTCACGCGAGTTGAAACGGAACGATTTATCGATAACATCACATCGATTACACCAGGGGCGCTGCGGGGCGGCGTGAACTCGGTCGATCGACATCCGCAACATGACCATATCCTGGTCGGCGGATCGGACGGTATTCCACAGATCTACCGGATGTACCGCGAAACAGCGCGGAAAATTGGTGACAATGCCAACTTAATTCGCAAATACCCTGCGATGAAAGGTCGCATCTGGAGTGTGGCTTTTGCACCCGATGGAAAACGGTTTGCAGCTGTTTCTAGTCTCAACGGCACCGGCCAGATTAATCTTTATCAATCCGAGTACGACGCGACTATCACACCGGAATTGAAAAAGCTGTTTGAGACAGCTCGCGAGAATCCAGACGGAAATATCACCGTGCCTGAAATCGAAGAATTCCACACTCGCGGAGCAAATCTGCTGCACTCTGTCGATGTTAATGCTGCCGTTTTCTCCGTCGCCTTTTCCGCGGACGGAAAAACGGTTGCTGCCGCTTCAGCCGATGGGCGGGTGCATCTGCTGGATGCTGATAGTGGAAAAGTTCACGCGGCTTTTATACCGGTCAACATTACGAGTGCCACAGAATTGGCAAAAGCAAGCCCTAAACAATCTGACCATCCCATCGATCGAAAGCAAGCTAAATCATACAGTGGCAAAGACCAGCTTCCCAAAGATCGCTATGTAACGAGCATCGAGATTTCACCAACCACCATTACATTGAATGCGCCGGACGACTACCACCAATTGCTCGTCAAGGCCGCGCTTGATTCTGGCGATGTTGCCGATCTTACTCACATGGTGTCGTGGTCGGTCGACACGCCGGTCGCAACGATTGCTGACGACGGAATTGTCCGTCCCCATGCCAACGGTGAAGCAACATTGACTGCGTCTTACGAGGGGCTGACTATCAGTGCACAAGTAACTGTGACGGGATTAAATGAGGTTTATGACCCGGATTTCATTCGCGACGTCAACCCTGTTATCAGCCAGCTTGGTTGTAATGCGGGAACCTGTCACGGTTCCAAGGACGGAAAAAATGGATTCAAATTAAGCTTGCGCGGTTATGATGCCTTGTTTGACACCCGCGCATTTGGAGATGATCACGCAGCCCGACGGGTAAACTTTGCTTCACCCGACGATTCATTGATGCTTCTCAAAGCCACCGGTGCGGTTCCGCATCGGGGAGGGGCCGTGACTGATATTGGTTCCCATTACTACAACACGATTCGTCATTGGATCGCTAATGGTGCCAAAGTCGATATGACAGCACCACGGGTCACCGGCATCGAACTGTCACCACAGAATCCGGTGCTCCAGAATATCGGTACCAGCCAGCAGATGCGCGTGGTCGCGCATTACGAGGATGGATCCCGGCGCGATGTGACACGAGAAGCCGTGATTGAAAGTGGCAATCGTGAAATTGCGATCCATGACGACTTTGGCAGAATTTCCACGGTCAGACGAGGTGAGGCTCCCGTGCTGGCCCGCTATAGTGGTGCATATGCCGCCACCACACTGACCGTGATGGGGAATCGAGACGGATTCGTCTGGCAGGAAGTGGAAGCTTGGACTCCAATCGACAAACTAGTCGCTGCCAAGTGGAAACGGATGAGAATTCTCCCCTCACCACTGACCAGCGACTCAGAGTTTCTCCGAAGGGTTCGGCTGGACCTGATTGGTTTGCCACCTGAACCCGAAGCAATTTCGATGTTTTTGGCCGACGATAGGCCAATACAAGAAAAACGTGCAACGATTATTGATGCACTGATCGGCTCACCCGAGTTCGTCGACCATTGGACCAACAAGTGGGCCGATATGCTTCAGGTCAATTCAAAGTTTCTCGGAACAGAAGGAGCCAAGCTGTTCCGTAATTGGATCCATGAACAGGTCGAATCAAACACCTCTTACAATGAGTTTGTATTCGCCATCCTAACAGCCAAAGGCTCCAACAAAGAGAATCCTGCTGCAAGTTATTACAAAATTCTACGTTCACCAGAGCAACTGGTGGAGAATACTACCCATCTTTTCCTGGCAACGCGTTTCAACTGCAACAAGTGTCACGATCATCCGTTCGAGCGATGGAACGTAGATAATTACTATCAAACTGCCGCCTTTTTTGCACAGACCCTACTGGAACGTGACGTCGAGAACGCACCCAATGAAAATATTGGCGGCAGTGCGGTGGAAGTTTCCCAACCGCTTTATGAAATTGTATCTGACCAAAGTGCAGGAGATGTGACAAATATCGTAACCGGAGAGGTCGCCCAGCCCATCTTCCCCTACGAGGCCGGCCTGCAAACCGAATCAGCCAACAATCCAGCAACTCGTCGTGAAGAACTCGCCACGTGGTTGACATCATCCGACAATCAGTATTTCGCAAAAAGCTATGCCAATCGCATATGGGCTTATCTCACCGGTACTGGCCTCATCGAACCTATTGATGATATTCGCGCTGGTAATCCACCAACCAATCCCGAACTATTGAACTATTTGACACAACAATTCATCGACTCTGGATTTGACGTGCGTGAGTTGATGAGAGAGATCTGCAACTCGCGGACGTACCAACTATCGATCGAAACCAATCCGTACAACGAGGATGACACGATCAACTATTCACACGCCAAGGCCCGACGCCTTCCGGCAGAAGTCTTGTTCGATTCTATTTTTACCGTTACCGGTTCCACGCCGGATATCCCCGGAGCAGCGCCTGGCATGCGTGCCGCCCAGTTGGCAGATGCACAAATCGATACAAAGAGCGGTTTTCTTGCCAATCTTGGACGTCCACCGCGCGAATCGTCCTGTGAATGTGAGCGACAGAATGACATCGAACTGAGTGCCGTAATGACGCTGCTCAACAGTCCGGCAATTGCCGACGCCATCGGTGATCCCGAGAATGATATCGCAAACCTGGTTTTGACTGATCCCGATGATCGTTCCCTGGTTGACAAAATTTATCTGCGTATTTTCGGCAGACATCCGACTCAAACAGAGGTTTCATTGGTTGTCGATCACTGGTCTCGCATCGTTGACGACCATGAAACACTGGTCAAACAGCTCGTCGATTTGGAAGCCATTTGGGAAAATGGAAAATCAGAACTTGAA
>CAYMUR010000107.1:389-9862 GCA_964393615.1 uncultured Pirellulaceae bacterium | reverse complement strand
TAGAAAAGGTTGGTTTTTCTATATTGGGCTACGTTTGGAAAAATAGAAAATCTGAACTTGAAAACGACCGTCAGTCTACCATTGACCAGGCACAAAACGCTATCGATGTCTACATGCCACAACTTGAAAAACAACAGGCTACTGCCGAAGCCGCCAGGCAGGCGCGCATCTCGATGACAGAAAACGATCGCCGCGATTTTGAAGCAAACACACTGCCAAAGAAACAGGCCGAATGGATTAGTGGCCTGACAATTAATCGCTTCTGGACAACTTGGCAATCACCACAACCTTCCTCGGCGAATGCCACCAATGGCATCGAACTCCAGATTGACGACGACGCAGCCATACTCGCAAGCGGCGGTCCGATTGCCACGACTAATTACACGGTCACCATTCCAATAAAGTCGACGAACATCAGCGGCGTGATGCTGGAAGCACTCACGCACGATTCCCTTGTCGGTTTTGGTCCTGGGTTGAATAAAGATGGAAACTTTATTGTAACGGAATTCGAGGTAAGTCATGCACTCGCAGAAAATCCTGAAACAATCGTCAAGGCAAAATTGGTCGACGCCAAGGCTGATCACAATCAAAACACGTTCGATGTCAAGAACAGCATTAACGGCAATCTGAACCGCAACGACAAGGGATGGGCCGTGGGCGGCCAAACACGCCAACCGCATTGGGCTCGATTCAAACTGAGCGAGCCGTTATTTTTCGACGAGGCAGGCGGTACACTCATCATCAAAATCGTTTGCGCTTATTCCAACGGCGCGTATCCATTGGGAAGATTCCGTATCTGGACAACCGATTCACCCGAGCCACTGGATCTCGGCTTGCCTGTTCAGATCACCAAAATTCTAGGCCAGTCACCGTCACTGCGCTCCCCAGAACAAAACACCATCGTCACCAGCTGGTTTCGTGATCAACAACCTGATTATCTCACAAAACGATACGCGTGGGTAACGGAAACCCGCCCGTTGCCTCCCGATGAGAAATTGCAACAATTAAAGGTTGCCCTCTCTCGGGCTGAGCGACCTGTGCAGGACAATCCAGAGTTGATACGACTCCGCACCGACGTCAAACACTCTATGGAGCAGTCCGCCAATCGACGGCTCACGGCCGCTCAGGATCTCACATGGGCGTTGATCAATAACGCGGCATTTTTATTCAATCATTAATAGTATTCTCAAAATAAAAATTTTAACCCCTCATTCGGTGCAATATGTTTAGAATACCTGGAGCGCAAGGCAAAGACCTGTGTGATTCCCACCTCGGCAACAACCGGCGAGATTTTCTCCGCGTTGGCGGTGCCGGAATGCTCGGCATGTCACTCAATACGATACTGCGTGCACAGTCCGCGTCAGCCGCCAGTTCTTTGGCAGGAAGTTCCGGGTGGGGTAAAGCTAAATCAGTCATCATGGTCTATTTACAGGGAGGTCCCAGTCACCTTGATCTCTGGGATCCGAAAGAACCGGACTCCGTACCGGACAATGTACGTTCAGATTTCACCAATATCTCGACGAAACTCCCAGGTGTGAATTTTACTGAAATATTGCCTCGGCTGGCGCAGGTAAACGACAAATTCACCATGATCCGTTCGATGAGCTACACACCTGTCGGGCTGTTCAATCATACAGCCGCAATCTATCAAATCATGACGGGCTACACGACGGACAAGGTAGGTCCCTCTGGCCAACTGGAGCCCCCAACTCCCAAGGACTTTCCGAACTTCGGTTCAAACATCGTAAGACTCAAACCAACCGACGAACCGATGTTGCCCTTCGTAATGATGCCGCGGCCTTTGCAGGAGTCGAATGTTGTCAATAAAGGTGGCACGGCCGGGTTCCTCGGCAAAGCTTTCGATCCGTACTACTTGTTCCCTGAAGGGGACGACATGAATATGGCCAAAATGGACAACGTTAAAGTTGATGACCTCCAACTCCGACCTGATGTTTTTTCAGTTCGACTCAATCGCCGCGCTAATCTGCGAGAAGCGATCAGTGCGCAACTGCCAGTCATTGACAAAGCGGTGGCCGACTACAATATTGACGATTTTTATTCCCAAGCGCTCAACCTATTGGTCAGTGGTCGTGCCCGTGAAGCATTCAAGTTATCTTCCGAAAGCGACGCCGTTCGAGACCGTTACGGGCGAACCACATTTGGCCAAAGTTGTCTGTTAGCTCGTCGTCTTGTCGAGGCGGGCACACGTGTCGTAGAGGTTGTATGGCCAAAGGTTGCAAACTCGGACAAACATAGTTGGGACCATCACGTTGGACTCACTAGCCGAATGAAAACTCGTTCTGGTCCTATGCTCGACAACGGATTAAGTGCACTTTTCGAAGACCTTGACGACCGAGGGCTTCTGGATGAAACGCTTGTCGTCGCCATTGGTGAATTCGGCCGTAGTCCGGAAAAAGGTGTCTCCACGTCTGGGAATAGCAATAGCGCCGACGGCCGTGATCACTGGCCCTACTGCTATACCAGCGTCATCGGCGGTGCGGGTATCAAACGGGGATACGTGCATGGCAAATCCGACAAAACCGGGTCCGCACCACTGGAAGATCCCGTGCACCCGACAGAAATTCTGGCCACGATCTACCATTCCATGGGTATCGATCCACATACAATCGTCCACAACCATTTGAATCAACCACGCGAACTTGTCAAAGCAGAAACCGTCCAGTCATTGTTTGTGTGAATGGGACTTGGCAGCATCCAGCCGGCAACAAATAGTGGAGTCCCCATACCTGCTGGAAATAGAAGTAGCAATAGGTTTCTATCGCTTGGGTGCGCCAGCCAGAACTGACTTCTAGTCGACGGAAGCCACACCCTCTCCGAAAGTCCATTTTCCGATGGCCCAACCACCACCGTTACGGTTCTCTGACCTCAACGGCCTGTAACCGGATCACACGATCATTGTAAACTCGGGATGTTACGTGCCAACCGTAATCCGTTCCATCGGAGACGGCGCTGGGAGCGCTCCGCGTGCCGTAAAGCTGGATGAAGCGATGCCGCGCTATCCGCAAATCCACCTCCACGAATGACTCGCATCTCTTTGACTAAAAGTGATTCGCGGCCATCTACCGCGTTGTAAAGGTATGGACGAAACAAGCTAGAACACCATTCAGCCACGTTACCTTGCATATCATAAAATCCCCAGGGATTGGGCTGTCGTGTTCCCACCTTGCGTGACGCAAACTGATTGATGTCAATGAATTCAGCTTTCGATTTGTCATTGCGAAGTGAATTATAGCGATACCAGGCAAAAGCATTGAGTGCTGTTTCGTCGCTGTGTGACCCGAGCGTATTTTCAGGCTCCTGCTTGCCCGCACGGCATGCATATTCCCACTCCGCTTCGGTCGGCAAGCGAAAACCCCCGCCCGCTACACGCTCATTCAATCTGCCAAGAAACTGCTGACAATCGTCCCAGGAAACCCGCTCAACCGGCCATCGCTCGGTATCGGGAAAATCGTTTCCCTGGTGCCTGCTGGGATTCTCATTCATGATCGTCATCCAAAGTTTCTGGGTCACTTCGTATTTTCCCAGATAGAAGGCATCGACTTGAACCGTGTGGATCGGCTGCGTTTGAGATGACACGTCCGATCCCATATCGAATTCTCCTGGTCGAACAAGAACCATGCGGGTTCCCAAGGCGGCAATGCTAACTTCGTTTGGCAATCCGGTTTCGAAATTCACCCCATTACTGTGGGCATCAAATCCGGTGAGGTGTGGATTCAGTCGTCGCTCACACATCGCTAATCTCTGGTTCGCTCGACGATAACCTGGAATTAACGCCAATACTTCACGAAAGTCTTTCCGTGCCGCTTCCCACTCTCGTTGCTTGATATGTTGTTCACCCATTTCGAATCGCTGCTCACATCGCTGCCATCGTTTGACGAGTTCTTCCAATCGATTATCTTTTTCACGGGGAGGCTGTTTAGGATTAATTAACGCATGTACGTGATGGCATGCCTGGCAATTCTGAACCTGCAACGATTCCGGACATCCCGTTTCATGACAGCTAGAACAAATTTGCTTTGCAATTGCCTCACCACGAAAAAGACGATCCGGTTTGACTTCATTTCGTTCATTGGCTACATGTCCATGGCTGGGACCATGACATTGCTGACAGTTCGTATCAACCGCCACATGCCCGGAAATACCCCATTCCAATACAGAGACAACATGACAACGCGCACAGACTCCTGCCTGGGTAAATTCGGGAGAGGCCTTACTGGAAATCGTGGTTTGAATCCCACTCTGCGGATCGTCCGCGGAAATCGCCATACCAGTTAATTGGCTCTTGCCTAACCAGCTGACAAGTGTCACCACTCCGATTACGCTCAATGAAGATGCGACCCAAACAATGTTTCGCCAAACCATAGCTTAGACTCGCCAGCGTTGATCAAGCCAACGGTAATGAGGTGGTAGCCAATCTGGTCCATGTACCGTGGCTAGCTTGCGAGCTGCATCGAGCAAATCCTCACTTTGCTGACTAATCTTCAAGTGAGTTTGCAGCGCTGCATAGTTATCATCAATTTCGTGTTCCTGAAACATACCAGGCATAGCGCTGGTCATGAAGGGACGAGAATAGACGAAACGCAAGGCAGCTTGACAAAGCGATTCATCAGGTGAGCGATTTAGACTTTCTGTCAGCTTCTCAACAACACTTGGTAGAAGTGGTCGGTACTTATTCTGATAAAGCTGTATCTTTGCATTCTCCGGTGTTGATCCCGATGGTGCTTTCGGATCCAGCTTCACAATAGAACCCGCCGCCAGTGGTTTGATACCAATCAAACCGACTTGCTGTTTGATCGCTTTGGGCAGCACATCCATATAGTCTGCCCGTGCGTGGATAAAATTATATGGAAACATGATATAATCCAGCCCCTCCAATTCGTCGAGAGCACTGAGCATCATCCTCTCGCTATGTGTCGAGATTCCGATAGCCCTGACTTTACCGGCCTGCTTTGCCTTGCGCATCGTATCCCAATCTTCGAGGACACTGTCGTTAACTCGATCACCGTCACCAACGTAAATACGGTACAAATCAACATGACCAAACAGTCGTGCAGCGTCGTCAATGTTCTTGCCTACATAATTTGGAAATTGCCGGCAAATGGATATCAATGACTTGTTACGGCGACCCCGCATCAGCCGAGCCATGGGCTTCCATTGTCCTGCGTTTTCATACGTGTCAACCATGTTGACTCCATAATCAACGGCTTTGGCAATATGCCGGTCACGCCTTGCTTGGCCCTTTTCGTCCAGCGTGCCTCCTTGCTTTGTTTTGATCCGATGGGCTGGGTTGATGTGTGACCCGAAGGAAAGCGCTGAAATGAACAAGTCCGTTCCACCAAGTCGCCGGTAGAGCATGCCACCACGACGATACTCCCGAATAGGTTCTGCCGCTTTTATGACATCCGAACAAGAACCAGGGATTCCCGCCGCTAATGCTAAACCGGTTCCCTGTTGTAACAGTTTTCTTCTTGAAAATTTGCAACTCATCGTTTTGCCCTCTGGCGCTGAGGAAATGCAATGCAACAATCAATCAAAATGTAAGTTGATACCAGCAACATATCTCATTGTCGGACAGTCAATTATTGTTTGACTTGTTCGCAACATTCTCTCCCATTTCGATCAGCCGAAACACCATTGCATTTGGAAACAGCTAGTGGCTGCAAACGATCGAAGGATGGGACTGTCTTGTACAACAATCGGTCTGGTTCACCCACACTAAACCAAAATTCTTACCAAGTCACTATCCCGTTATAAAAATGTCCGCTCGGCTTGTCAAATCTTCGCGAGGTACACCTATTGATGTGGATGGCCCTCGGAAACAGAAACCGTGGCGCCACTCGACAGAAGTTGTGTTGACTACTGTCCTTTTGATCACCGAGCTATCGCTAATCATCCTCTGCACTGCCACAAACGACATAGAGTATTTTTCCCGCCGCAATGCACAATACCTACCCACATCCTGCTAGCGACGCTTCATTTCTTTTTCTGACATCGTGCCAATAAAGTTATTGTCGGCCGTGTTGAAATGTTCAGAATGCTGCCCAGTAACCTTTCCATCCATATCGGACAATACAGAGTGTGGGCTCAGTGTGATTTACCAAAACGATAATCACTCTTCCAAATCCACACAAACAACGGTATTAACAACAGCGTCGCCCATTGGTACCCCGTCAAATTGAACCACATCTTTGGTTCCGGCCGGATATACTCCGTACCAAAACGATAAATGAGATAACTAATCAGGTATAACTTGAATAAGTGTCCCTGAAATCGTCCTCGTCGCTGCAACCCGAAAAGGATCAGCGCAGCGATACCATGAAAGATTGTTTCATAAAGCTGGGTGGGATGTCGTACACCGCTGGTGGTACTAAACTCAACCCCCCAGGGCAACGATGTTTCAATTCCAAAACAGCAGCCAGCGTTGAAACATGCTAATCGACCAATTGCTATCGCGATTGCTACTGGTACCGCAAACGTATCGCCCGTCTTCACCCGTACGTCTAATGTCCATTTAGCCAGCTCAACACCAAAATACCCGCCCACAAGTCCACAGATAATTGTTTTACCGTGCGATAACCACGCCATACCACTTAACATGCCTTCCCAGTCGGACAACACAAACGGCAATTTAGAGCCGATCATCGCTCCACAAAAAGCACCTACACCAATGCCAATCTTTTGTCCTCGGGTCATATCCAATGGTCGTTGATTTCGGCGCAACAAGAACGCACAGGTTAGAACCGCAATGAGCATGATCACTGCATAGATCTCGTTCATCGCGAGGCCAACGTTGGAAGAACATGGACAGATGATTCAGGTCCTGTCACATCTTTTGATTTCAGCTGGGGTAACCCAACATGGCCGTTGCGGTAAAGAACATTGTAGGCGCAGAACGGAATCACATGACCGCTGGGCAACACGTGATGTGTACAACATTTCATCAGTCGGCGGACGTCAAAGTTGTAAGCATCCAGAAAAGAAGTAATGGTAATACGTAATACGTCGGCTGACCCCAGTTGCTCGGCAAGCACACCTTGAAAAAATTGTTCTTTTTCGATGGCTTCTGGATGAATTTCAACCGCGCTGTCATCGGACCCACATTCACCCCCACAACAATTCTGTCGCGAAAGATATTGCTGAACCACCTCGCGAGCCCGCGCACGGGTAAAGGTGATCCCATTTGCCAATAAATCCAGGTTGTTCTTGGCGTCAAAAAATCGCATCAGGGGCACCACCGTGGAACCGCTACGATAGGCATAGGCAAGACTATGACAATTCGGATGAGCACATGGTAGAGGCATGAAATCCTCTTCGCAAAATAAACCGTTCGTTTGCTCACAAATACCGTGAATCACGTCGGGAAACGTGATTCTCTGTTCCAGCTGTTCTGGCAGTACGTGACGCCCGGAATAGGTTGCTGGCTGGAAATTAATGCCTGTTATCCAGGGACGCTCCAGTCCAAAGCGGACAATCGGGCCTAGTTGGTCGTCATTCACTCCCCCCTGTAATGTTACCGCTAACGTAATATGCACATCCGCTTTACCTAACAGTTCAATGGCCCGTAATTTCGTGTCTGTTAACCGCTCACCCCGTAAACTTTCTGACAGCTCGTCATTAAAACCGTCCAACTGCAAAAACACTTCCAACCGTTCTCGATAACGGGACAGCATTTCGATAAGTGCTGGTTCATGTGCTAGACGGATACCGTTGGTATTGATCTGAACGTAATCGATCGGTTGCGACATTGCGTATTCGAGAATCTCACCGAATTGTGGATGAATCGTCGGTTCGCCACCCGACAGTTGTAAAATCTCTGGTCGGCCCTCAACCTCAACCAATCGGTCAATCGCTCGTTGGCAGTCTTCTAGGGACAAATGGGTTCCACCAGGACCACTAGATGCGTAACACATTGGACAGGTTAAATTACAAGATGAAGTAATTTCAACCAAACCGACACACGTATGTTGCTCGTGTTCCGTGCACAACCCGCAATCAAAGGGACAACCCTTGTCCGGCTCGATTCCAAATTGTTCTGGATTTTTCGCTGGTACCGAATATTCGTTCCTGTCATAAAAACTGACATCCGAACAAACAAAGTCCTCACGAATACCATGCGTCGAACACTTCTTGCGAAAGTAAACACGTCCTTCACGCACAATAATTTTCGCCGGGACCAGTGCCAAACATTCTGGACAAAGACTCTGAGTCGTTCCCAGGAAGGTATAGTCGCGATATTGCATGGACACCCCTTAGCGTTTTCGCCACCAAAGTCGTCGAATCAGGAAGATACCGACCACAACAGCAACCACGATTCCCAATAGAAAAGCAAATGCTACGACGGCACTGGAACCAGGCATGTTAAAACCCACTAAACCGACTGGAAAACAAATCACAACAAACGATATAAAAGAAGCTGTCGCAATGACTACCACCACTACCAACGAACCAAAAAAAGCACCAGCTTTTTCAAGAAGGTTCAACCTCTGGCCTTTTTTTTTCTTGCTTCGACCGATTCCAATGGTTCGAACTAGTGCCGGTACTGACACGATAGCTAGTACAAAACCTATCCCCGGTGCTTGAACAGTAACACCTGCATAAACGGCAGTTAATGTAAAGACAGCCAATAACGTGGACAACGAAAAAGATTGCTGGTTCAGTTTTACAAATGCCGGTGGTTTCGAATTTCGTTCATCGGCAACCGGCGCAGCAAAAGGATTACTATCCGTCTTGATCGTGTCACACAGCCAACACCTGTCCAAATCCTGGGAGTGCAAAGCACCGCATTGCGGACATGTAACAGCTGGATCTGTCATGTTGGAAGTCACTCGTTATGTTACGACGAGATTTTCGTAGCATCTACCCGACGAACGAATTCATCGGCCAAGTCCCGCACACGTCTAATAATCTGCTCCATAACAATACCCGTCAAAGCAAGACTTAATAAGACGATCATCTGTTCTATTCTCGGTACGACCTGGGGGAACTCCTCACTACCAAACCAGTCCGGGTGTCCTGCTCCAAGGAGCACCACATATCCCATCATACAGCCAACCGTCGCACACCCAATTAATTTCGAATTAAATCGTAGTGCCGCCAATGGGATGATAAAACAATACACATGCACCAACGAACTCGCCGGACCGTTGTCCAAAATAGCTAAGGCAGTCAACAAAATAATATCACAGCTAGTGCTAATGAACTTCAATGTGGCCGAAAATATTTGTCGACGCAAACATAACAGTACCGCCAACGCTAATAGTGACCACACAACCGCCAGAGCCGTGATCGCGCGATGCAGATCCTCACCTATCGAGCCGGTCACATAATAGCTGTAAAGTTCGACAAGATAAAATGCGCCCAAGGCGATCGTCCGCAACAGATTGGCTCGACCTTCTCCCTCATATTCCTGCCAACGGCCAAAATCATCCTTTAATGTCGCAATTGCCTGTTTA
>CAYMUR010000107.1:0-379 GCA_964393615.1 uncultured Pirellulaceae bacterium | reverse complement strand
AAACCACTGGCGTTCAACGTCCATGGCCATGATGATCCTTTAGGATTGATGCGTTGGAATACTTTATCACGTATTCTAAATTGACTTCAACCTAGCTAGTGTACACGGTTTTGGTTTGGCAGTGTAAAACCCTCTTGAATCTGCCACGTTTTCCGGGAGAAGTACTTCATTTCCTATACAGCAATGGTCAGATGTTCCACATCTTATGAAAGGAAATCTTGACCGCGATCTCCCCGAACTCAACGCCACTTCACATTTCGTTTTACAAAACGGTCATTGCCTGCAAGGATCGGCCTGATTCTTCGCTTTTTTTGTGCCCGTCTGTTAGACTCATTTTGTGCTTGTTGAATCATTTTCTCAAATCGATCTCAAGGAATTA
>CAYMUR010000106.1:0-15488 GCA_964393615.1 uncultured Pirellulaceae bacterium | reverse complement strand
CCTCGCCGAGCGGTACGGCGCGCAGTGGGACGCGTACGTGGCGCGCGTACCCGCCACGCTGGTCCCGGGCGTGTGGTAAAATCCAAAAATATCGGCTACCACACCGAGGGAAAATTCAAAGCAGCATCCCGCAGACATTTTGCTGCGTGTGCGACACACATGGACGATGCAATCGGACGTATCCTGGCGGCGCTGGACCAAACTGGCCAACGTGAACGTACGCTGGTCGTATTCACCTCGGACAATGGAGGACAAAAAAGATGGCGACCAACAGGAAGATATCCCGGACAGTACATACATTGTCCAGTTCTTGCCGACAACCGACCCTTACGCGGCTGGAAAGGTCAAGTCTATGAAGGCGGCATACGTGTTCCAACGGTCGTCAGTTGGCCGGGACAACTCAACGCCACCACGATCAAGCATCCCGTTAATATCGTGGATTGGCTGCCAACATTTTGTGCGCTTACCGGCTACACTGCAGAAAAAGATCTGCAATGGGACGGACAGAATATCTGGCCATTGGTAGCCGGACAAACCGACCACCACCCAGCCAGGTCGTTTTACTGGCGAACCGTTGATCAGTTCGCCGTGCGCGAGAGCCATTGGAAGCTGGTGGTTCCTGTTCGCAACCAACGCAGGCAGCTCGCGCTTTTTGACTTGGAAAATGACCCCTATGAGAAAAACAACGTGGCTGATGATAACCCCGACAAAGTAGCCCGGTTGAAGGATCTGCTGGCTGAACATCAAAATCTTGACAGCCCGGACCTCTTGCCCTTTAATCCGGATCTCAACCAGCTCTGATTTGGCATGGCGCAAGCGTTGGCTGGTAATTCTATACGGGGCAACTCAAAGCGGGCCCCGTCACAACCGGTAGTGCCACACCTTCAGAATTAACAAGCACGGCGGCCTGTGGCAGGACACCGTCGTAGGCTAAGGCGCCCCCGCCCAACAGGCATAATCCCATTAGAACGACTAAACAATAGGCCTGTCTGATCATCGCCGTCCGTCTTTCCTGTAAATTGAAATTGCCAGGAACAGGATTCAAAATGCGTGACGTCGATAGCAGAGGGTAATGCCTGTCATTTCCACCAAGCCCAGTAGGCAGAGCATCAGCGCAGAAGGCTCGGGCACAATCGTTGTCGTTGCCTCGAAAACGCCGGGACCATAATTGACGGCCAGGGAATACAAATCGGCCACGTCGACATCTGCATCACCGTCAAAATTTCCGGCTAACCAGGAATGGGACCCGCTGGTACCACCAGGATTAAAATGAAGCGACAACCTGTCAAAGTCAACCGCATCCACATCTTGGTCGCCATCCGTATCGCCTGCAACGGCTCGTAGATTTTGTAGTTCCAGGCTCGTTGTTGAATAAGTAACATTACGAAACAACCCGTCACCTGCATGAGCCCGAAATGACCCATTCGCATCCGAAACAAAATCGGCTGACATAAGAGATCCGTCGTAAAAAACCTGGCTAAAATTTCCGCTGCGTGTACCAGCTGTGATGATTACAAAATCATCAGATGTTCCACGCATTTCAGGATCGCTATACGTCTCCAGGGGTACGAGGTCCAATGTACCGTCCAAGCTGACAGCACCTGTAATAGCCAGCTGGTCGTATTCCGTCTCGGCAATGGTCCCCCGAAATTCGCTTTCCAAACGGGCATGCCTACCAAACAGGACGTTGCCGCCAAAATCCATCTTTCCCGGACTGGTACCTGGTAACAGGTCGCCTTCCACAAAAACTGTACCGTCCCCAAGAAAACTACCATTGCCACTGATCGTGCCAAAATAAACGGCAGTCGATCCGGTCGAGACCTTGACCGTACCGGCATTCGTCAGATCATCCCAAAAAGTTACGTGGCTGTTACCAGTCGTCGTAATCGTAGCCCCCGCTTGATTGTCGATAGCTCCATGTAGATTGGATGTCCCAAAAGAAATCCCCATGGCCCCCTGGTTTATCAGACCACCATGGAATCGCAAAGTGGCATGACTGGCGATCATACTTCCCGTTGAGGCGGCATTAGTCAGCGGACCATCGAATTCGATTTCCGCCAATTGCACGGCATTGCCTATCACCTCCATAACAGCCGTATTGGAATGGGTACCCGTGTTGGTCAGGACCAGCCGCTGGCCAGCCGCGACGCGAACTTCACCACCCGCTGAGTTGACCAAGCGATTGTCAATTCTGCCACCTCCACGGACTAAACCTGTATTGGTGAAAGTGCCACCAGCCAATTGAAGACCTTGACTCCCCAGTTCGATTTCGCCTTGATTGGCAATCCCCCCCGTTGCCATCACCGTACCACGACCAGACAGTCTGCCATCAGTCTCTACTGTCAACATTTGGTCAATCAGCAAAGCACCCGCAGGATCCACCTCAAGATTTACCGTTCCCCCTTGTCGGGCCCTCAACGTGAGTGATGCCATCTGCGTTGTTGCCGTCGGACCACTCACCATCGACCCATTTGGCGACTGAACCAACACATTGTTTCCGATCCCTGGTCCTTCTAGTCCCAACCAATTCGTTTCGTCATCCCAGCGACCATTGCCCGGCTCGATCCACCGTACGTCGTTCCCCCGACGACCGTAAACCAGATAGGTCGCACCTCGATCAGTGCCCGCCCCATCGGCTAAGTAAGCTCCAATCAAAAGATCGTCCAGTCCGTCACCGTTCACATCGCCCGCGTTGGAAACCGAACGGCCAGAACTGTCATCATTCTCTGTTCCATGGAAGGTCGCACCCGCCACGCTGCCCCCTACGTCGGACAAGCTTAACCATCCAGACAGCAAATTCTCATTTGGCTGACCGTAGATCAAATAACTCTCTCCTCGATAATCATTATCCACCTTTGCCTGGCCACCCCCAATAATCAAATCAGCGAATCCATCACCATTCACGTCGCCCGCACTGGAAATCTCAATACCCGAATACCCTGAACCAGCATCCTCCGGTTTTCCCTGAAAGATAGCTCCCATCACAGTACTACCCACCTCTGCCAGATTCAGAGAACCGGAAAGCAGACTACCTTGATCCTGTCCATAGACTAAGTAACTCTGGCCACTTGGCTCCGCTAACAACGCCCCAATCAAGAGATCATCGAACCCATCACCATTCACATCGCCCGCATTGGAGACAGAGCGACCGGATAATTCGCCATCTTCAACTCCATAAAAAGTGGCACCCGCGAAAGCTCCTCCGACATCTGCCAGCGCAAGTGAACCAGAAAGTGGGTGCACGTTCGGTTGGCCGTATACCAAATAGGTCTCGCCGCGAGCAGTGCCTGCCCCATCCGCATAAGCTGCCCCGATCAAAAGATCGTCCAGCCCATCACCGTTCACATCGCCCGCACTGGAAACTGAAAAACCGGAGCGGTCATCGTTCGCCAAACCCTTGAAAGTAGCACCTGGCACGGTACCACCTACGTCCGCCAGGTGCAAGGAACCAGAAAGTGGGTGCACGTTCGGTTGGCCGTACACCAGGTAGCTTTCGCCGCGGTCATTACCAGTACCATTGGCTCGGTAAGCCCCAATCAAAAGATCATCCAACCCATCCCTGTTCACATCGCCCGCGCCGGAGACAGCACGGCCGGACCAGTCACCATTTCCAATTCCATAAAAGGTGGCACCTGCCAACGCACCCCCCACGTCGACCAGATTCAAGGAACCAGAAAGTACACTTCCGCCAGGCTGGCCGTACACCAGATAGCTTTCGCCGCGGTCAAACCCAGCGCCATTAGCACGGTATACACCAATCAATAAATCATCCAACCCATCACCGTTGACATCGCCGACACCAGAAATAGACCGGCCAGAGCTGTTATGATCTGCTTTCCCGTAGAAAGTGGCACCCGCCAACGTACCCCCCAAATCTGCCAGACTGAGAGAACCAGAAAGCGGCGCCGCCAGCGTCGGTACCCGCGGTACCGTCAGACCGACCGTCAGACCCATGACTCCGGAAACTACCAGGGACATGCCACCCACTCGCCAAAACAAGAATGCACGTGCGCGGCGGAACGTTTGGCGATAAACGGCAAGTGAACGTTCGATGCGTGAAAGAGTGTTTTCCGTGCGTGTTCGTTTTCCCAATGTACACATCTCGGCTGTCTTTCCGTCAATCAACGAACTAGCTCATGCGTTGGTCACTTAACAGCAAAAACAACGGAAACAGGTTCCACGTTTTCCTCAGCAACCAGCGGGCATCTGGAAACCCGTCCTGGTATTATGTTCCAAATGATGTTGCATAGCAAGTTTTCGCCAGAACTTTAGCAGACTTTCGGGTAACAGCCATGGCACACTCGGCGCCGACATGTCGCAATTATTTTTGACGCCTTGTCGACTCAAGGCAGTCCACCAGGAACTAGCGAGTCGAATCGCCCAAAGAGAGAGTCCGGCGTATTTCATCCGTTTTAAAACCGAGTGCCATCGGTCGTACCACACCGGGCAAGATCACCACGTCGTACAGTTCGGAAACAATCCCTTCGATATCCAAGCGGTGCACTATGTCACCACTGCGCAAATCAATGACATAAAGCCCACAACGCGCTTGGGCATCCTTGGATTGCAGGTTTCCATCTAACTTGAGACCTGAAAACGTTTTGTTTTCACGTGGCCTGGAAAGGCCTACGACGGCAAAGTCGCCGACCAGCGCCATCCCGCGCAAATAACCAGGGCAAAACGTAATGGGTTCAAACTTGCCACGGTCCAAATCGACCTTGCCGAAAAAACCAGTCCCCGAGTTGAGCAACCACAGTTGATTCCGGTACAGGCGTGGCGAGTGTGGCATCGATAGGTTCGAACAGACGACTTCCCCTGTTGACACGTCAATCACACAACCACCGTCATGACGTCGATCTCGCCAACCATCGGTAACATCCGATCGACTGACCGTGGTGACATATTTAGGTTGACCGCTGCCTGTGTCCAATGCCAGTCCATTTAAATGACAACGGTCTTCGGCTGCAAGTTTACTGATGAACTGAGGTTGCCAAATTGGAACAAAGCTGTGCGTCTCACTGATCATTGCCAGACAACTGAACAACGTATTGACAAAGACAACGCGGCCTTCTCCATCCAGCACCACATCATGGACGTCGATATCTCCGGTTGTATAACCGACCTGGGGTACGTAGAGCCTATCGTAACCATTGGCCTGTTGCCCATGCTCCAAGACGTTCTCAAATCGCCACAGCTGATAGAGTGAACTCATCCACATCGTCTGACCATCACCCCACAAACCCATACAACGGTTAAACGTCCGTTCAAAAATGGACAAACGGCCATCCGCTTGTAAACCAACCAAGAATAGTTTCCCGGTCTGGTAAGTCGTGAACGCAAGACTCACCTGCTGATCAGCTAACCAGGAGTTAAACTGGCGTGATGCCGTGAGTTCCAGTTGTGGATCCACCGCACCGGCGGAGAGATGTGTTTTGTTAGAGTCCATCGTCAAATATTATTAGTGCAGACCATTCGAAAAAAGTATTCCTTCAGCGTTCAGGACACCTCCATTGAGTTAGGAACCAGCATAGCCGAATGTCAGACAAAACACCGCGAGCCACTCACTCGTTCTCACTTCACCAGACACACGTAAACCAAAGGACATGGGCAGGGCCAGGGATTACTATCGTAGCGGGGATTTTTTGCCTATTGCGGTCCGGTTTCGATCCTGCCCATCACGCACTGGTGCACGAGAACATGCTAATGAACACGATTTTACGCCATTGCCTCACGCCTCGTCAGGCCGACCTTTTCACTTGTCATCCAATCCCACGAGCACCGTCGTCCCACCCGGAACTAGATCGATCGAAGCTTCTGATTCGAGGAGCTTGTTGGTTTCTATGACATCAAGAACCGCGTTGAGAATTTCGATATCTTTTCTGGAAATTTCGTTCAATGCCTTTCCCACAACGGCCGGCCGAACGGCACTCGCCTCAGCCATCTGAAGAGACACCTTGTTGGCAGTCTCACTCCGGATTAATCCGACACGATTTTCGCCATCCTGCTTCATGGCACTCGTCACTTGAACCAAACGCTTGACCACTTTTTCTGTAATGTTCTTCACCATCTGTTGATCAGTAAAGTAGACCTTTCGGATGTAGGTTGATCCCAGCCGGTAGCCCCATTTCTCAGACAAGGGCGAAACCGTTTCTCGTACAATTCGGCTCAAACTATGCCGATTCTCGAGCATTTTATCCATTTCCAAATTGCTGAGCGCTGAAATCGTCGAACTTGTGACATTCGCCTGAAGTGACCCTTCGGGATCCGTATTGTTGAATAAATAAGCCACGGGGTCATTGACTTGCATCTCATACCAGATGCCAACGCCCATGGGTGTTCCTTCTTCTGAATTGACCATTTGTCCGCGCAGGTAATGCTGTTTCAGTCCGGTATTGACGGCATGTTTTTTTCCAAAAAATGGAATCAATAACGCGCGGGGACCATAGTCAACAATGGGCAGTCGTAATCCAGGTTGATCCATGGTTCCGATCACCTTGCCAAAAAGCGTAAAGACCTGGGTTTCACATTCACCGACAATCGTGTAGATGCCAAACCCGCGACAAATTGCTAGTGCCAATGGCACGACCAATAAGCCCGCTAAAAAGAAGAAAATGTTCCCATACATTCGTAATGCCTCGGTCAGTCCTTTGCAATCGGCTTCGCGGTTTGAACAATACGCCTGGCACGAGCCAGTAGCGGTACCCGCATATTCCTCAGGTAAGCTGCCAGAGCCCCAGAATCGCCCTCTTGCTTGATCGTAGTCAACGTACTGGCAAGCTCAAGCAAAGGAGCTACTTCAGCCTCTGCGTTGTTTCTGGCGATCTCCACAGCACGCACACTCATGGTAATTTGTTGCTCCGCGTCGGCATGCGCCGTACTAATATCGGCAGCCACCTGATTGCGCGTGCTATTAATGGCCGACAACGCATGATCTACTTCTGATGGTGGATCAATCGTCGTAATCAGCGCCGCGTCCAATTCCACACCATATCTTCCACTCGTAGAGCTACATTGTTGCTCCATATACTGATTCAGAGTGGGAAGATTCTTTCGCAAATCGTTGATCGACACACCTTCCGTCAGTTCGGCTTCACGCTCATTTTTCTCGTTCGCATCGTCATCGTCCTGCATGCGATCCTGACGGGCAGGATCCACAAAATTCGCGATGCGTTCGCGCAAGACGGAAACAAAGAATCCCATCACGTGTTCGAGAGGACTTTCGACACCAAACAGATAGGCATAGAGATTTTTTTCACTGACGCGATATCGAATCTGCCCATTGACACCGGTAGTCAAGTTATCCTTCGTAACCGCTTCGATCGTCGTTTGCGTTTTGGTCGGATCCCAAACCAGATCAACTGCCTGGGTAGCCACGCTTACTTTGTGAATCGTTTGCCAAGGCCATTTAAAGTAGGGCCCTCCGGGGCCAATCACCCGAACTTGAGGGTACCTGTAACGCTGTCCCTCCTCGCCCTGAAGATCAATACTATCGGTTTTTCTCCGCATTTCCTCAGGCAATCGATCCGCGCGACCAAACGTGGTACGAACCGCGCGTTGATCCGGACGCACAATGTACAAACTAGTCACCACGACACGAATTAACGCATAAACAGCAAAACCAGCCATGCAATAAAGGAGCATATTTCCAGTGCCTGATAGAAGCCAGAAAATATATGGATGTGCCTGATGACACGTGCGCCGCAGTATAAAACCAGACAGTACTCACTGTCAATTGTCCTGTCGTCCTGGAGCGTTGACTATCAGGCATTTTACCTCCGGTCCAACGGTGAAATAACGGCAAACGCTACAAGATCTGTCCCGGTAATCTGACCCGGCTCCCAATAACGACCCGCAAAACGCCTACTTTCATTCGCTACGTCGCTAACTCCGCGGCACATCTCAGCAGACAACTCGATATGTTTTGTCTCGCGATACCCATCACTTTTTTGTGGCAACTGTTGTGCTCTAACGGATATACCATAAAATGACGGAAAATTAATTCACCCACATCTTCGCCCACATCACTGGCCTGTAGCGTAATCAGACTCCCTCCTCAGATCAATTCTTGCATAAATTATTTACGGAGAGACAGGCACACAAACAATTTCATATGGCAGCATTCTTTAAAATTCGTTCTATCACGCTCCGAAATCAGTCACTGGACTGGGATGGATGATTGACTGGGATGGATGATTGACTGGAATGGATGATTGACTGGGACAGTACCACCATTCTGTTGCCTGTCTTCCTGTTAGACTCAGCAACATCTGGAAAATTTTCACCGCCACGAAACGGCCCTGGAGAAACACAAATTATGAGAATTTCCAAACCCTTCTCCAATGGACTCTGCCTATTTCTATGGTCAGTCCTAACCTTCCTGACAACAGAGTGTATCGGTACCGAACAGTGGCTATCGTTGAATTCGGGCAAGGTCAAGATCGAGATCAGACAGGACCTGACGCTCGCTGTCTATCCCCATGCATCCCAGAAAGCAGTGTGGACAACCGACCCGGCCAGGGTAACCATTCGCCGACAGAATTCAGAGGAGCATGCAGCCCCGGAACAAGTGCAGTTCAGTCAGAAGATGAATCGAGAAGTTACCCAGTTCGATGACGGAACCTTCGCAGGACACCGTATTCGGTTAACCATGATTGGCGGGACCGATGCGGAACTGACACTCGTTCTGGCCTGCGACTCACGGGGACAAATTTTAGTTGAAATCAATCAGACTGCGGGCCAGGATACGGTTGTCGAGATTGCAAATCTCTACGGTTTTGCAGTCTCTCCCTCTGCAAGTTCCTATTTAGTGCTGCCCTATGGATCGGGATACATGGTACGTTCCGACTCTAGTAAGCCTGTGAATCTGAAGGGCTTCATCGGTGGCAAGTACAGTATGCCATTGTTCGGGATCGTCCAGGGCAACCATTCCTTTTACCAAATCATCGAAACCTGGTGGGATGCGCAGGTTCGTGTGACCCATTCACCAGGTGACAAATCGCAAATCCAGCTTAACTGGAAAGCATCCCACGGCAAGCTGGACTATGCCCGGCGTGTTCTGCTCGTTTTCGCGAGGGACCAAGATCACGTCGACATGGCCAAGGCATACCGAAAGTATCTCACCGACCGCAATCAACTGGTCACACTGGAAGAACGTCTGCAAACCACACCTCGTTTGAAGCGGTTTCTGGGAGGAATTCAGTACCGGATGCATGCCTGGGAGGGCCAAGATCATCAACAGGTATTGGACAACATCAAGCGGTTTCAACAAGCCGGCCTGCCAATCACTTTTTTTCACCCCAAATGGCTGCAAACATCAGGCTGGATGGCAAACTCCTGGCAGGATTTCCTGAAAGACAAGTCACGTGAAGGGGGATGGCCCGCGGCAGGAAAGTTAATTGAGCAGGTACATCAATTAGGTTGCCCGGTAACACTTTTCGTAATGCCCCACGTGTACTATCCGGACGGGCCCGACTATGACACGACAAAACTTAGTGGAGTCGGATTTCCCAAAATCAGTGACCAATACGCAGTAGCAATTGTCAACAAAATTTTAAACAACCTGAAAAATGAAGGCCTCCAAATTGACGCTCTCTACTTTGACGGCCATGCAGCTCATCGTGGACACCTCGAACATCAGGGCGCCGACGGCCCCATTTCACGAAAAGAAACATTTGAGGCACAAGTCAATAGTTTTCGTGAGACTCGGCGACATGGACTCGTTCCAGGTGCCGAGTTGGCCAGATTCTGGTGCGTCAACGACTGCGACTATTTTTTCTTCACCGACTGGTCATCCGATCGACTGCGTGACGGAGAGCCTATTCCATGGTTTCCATTAGTCTTTCATGATTGCTATACAGCACATTTTTCCGGGGGTGGTTATTATGACGAAGGAAAATACGACTGGTATGCGGATCGAAATCCGCGCCTGTATGAATTGATGTACGGGGCGATACCTTCGCATAACTGGTTACCAGGAGGTAGTCGTACGATCCAACCTACGGATTGGGAAACAGAGGCCATGGCGCGACGGCTGACTTGGCTTGGCCGCTGGCATCGTTATTTCCAAGCCGTCTGTTTCTCGAAAATGGTCAACCACCGATTTCTAAGCGAGGATCGTATGCTGCAACAGGTAGAATACAGCAATGGTGTGATTACAGATTTTGATTTGGCAAAAGGCCGTTTCCGCGTCCAGGGTGTGAAGGGATTTACAGGCGACTGGGAAGTACCGGAAGTGATTGAACCTCCCCAAACCAGCGTTGACTAGAATTCACGATGACGCATTTTTCTGCGGCAACGGAAAATCGCACGGCCAAAGAATCGTGGCAGACAGCAATTCGCAACGGCAACCGCATATGAATGCCTGATCGGCGCTTAGGAATCTGGGAAGGACCAATCATCTCTCCCAGGTTCAAGTTGTTTGTTTAAACAAGAATCTCGTTGATCACCCGCCCCCCAAAATCGGTCAGCCTTTGGAAACGTCCTGCATGGAGATAAGTCAACTGGTGCTGATCAAGTCCCATCAGATGTAACAGCGTGGCATGAACGTCCCGAATGTGAACATGCTGGTCCACGCTGCGTAGTGACCATTCGTCCATTTTGCCGTACGCTGCACCACCACGAACATTCGCCCCCGCCATCCACATCACCAACGAATAATTGTTGTGGTCACGCCCCGGGTCTGCCTGTGTCAAATTCGAATCCCAGGGAGTGCGTCCCATCTCTGACGCCCAAACCACCAGTGTGTCATCGAGAAGCCCTCGTGAACGTAGATCTTGGAGCAAACCAGTGATCGGCTGGTCTACCTGTCGACACAACTTAGGTAGCTTCCCTTTAATCCCACCGTGTTGGTCCCAGGGCTTTCCTGTCCCATGCAATAGCTTTACAAAACGCACGCCACGCTCCACCATGCGCCGCGCCAGCAGGCATTGTCGCCCAAAGGTATCCGTGTCCGGTTTGTCAATGCCATACAGTTGCTGCGTAGCAGATGACTCACCACTGATTTCAATTAAATCCGGCGCCTCTGTCTGCATCTTGAAGGCGACTTCGTAAGCTGCAATGCGTCCCTCCAACTCAGATTTGGAACTGCGCTGTGAGGCATGTCGCTCATTAAGCCACTGTAACAAGTCCAACTCGTTGCGTTGGCCACGAAGAGATTGCTCAGGACGAGGGGTCAAATTGACAATCGGGGTGGTCCCGGTTCTAAAGAGAGTCCCTTGATAGGCAGCTGGTAAAAAACCGTTGCTCCACTGCATCGAACCCCCAATGGCCGGCGCCCCACGCCCCACAACGACGAACCCCGGCAAATTCTGATTCTCCGTACCCAGTCCATAAGTCACCCAGGCACCCACCGACGGATTGCCAGGTTGCACATGGCCCGTTAACGCGTGATAGACAGCCGGTGCATGGTTACTACTCCCCAGTTCAATCCCGTGTAGCCACGCCAGCTCGTCTGCACAGGTGGACAAGTGAGGAAAAAGCTCGGATATCCAATGACCGGACTCTCCATACCTCTGAAATTTATACGGCGATGCAATCACTCGGTGGGGACCAGTTCCAATGTGTCCTACGGCACCTGTCGTCCCGCGATGGGTAGGAATACGTTTGCCATCGAGTTTTTCCAGCGCAGGAACATGCTCGAACGTATCCATCTGGCTGACACCACCTTCTAAAAATATAAAGATGCAACGCTTCGCCTTGCCAAACAAATGAGGTGTTTTGGGAGCCAGTGAATTCAGCCCAGACAAGGGAGACGCCTGGGGATCTCGGGCCAAAAGATCCAGGAGAGCGATCCCACCGAGTCCCAAGTAGGACTGGAACAGAAAATCGCGACGCGATGTCGTCTCTTTCATCGTTGGTATGCTCATGATGGAAGTCTTCCTAGCCGTTGCCCCAAGCCAGGGCAACGTTCAGACCGTCAATTACATCTGGCAAATGCCCATTTCGTCGATTTTAACTATTGGGAAAAGGCAAAAACCAGGAAACCCCTGCAAAATATTATTGTGCCAATCGGCTGCTACGATTTCCAGTGCATGCGGTCAATTCGGTTGTCTAAAAATCCAGATCTCCTCTACCAGTCCAATTCAATGGCAACCATCAGTCTAGGTACACAAACTCGTTCGATGACAATAAAACACGTGCCAAACTGACAAGTGGCCCAGCGAAACCCATAAAACGTTCGATCTCGGCCGGCTCTGGTGACCGAGACAAGGTGATCTCAAACAGCCGGATCACCTGTGCGCGGCGCTCCGAACCGGCTTCGCGCAGTACCCGTTTTACAAGCCATTCGGCCGATTCATTGACGAGTGGTCCGTTCATCATTGATAGCGCCTGCAACGGTGTGGTCGTCACGTTGCGGCGCGGACACGATTTATTGAAAACCTGGGCGTCAAACGAAGCCATCACTGGTGGCAGGAGTGATCGCTGTTGAAAAGTATAAATGGAACGCCGATAACCGTCTTCCACTGTCTCGTTGGCATCCCAGGCCGCGCTGTAAGTCCGCACCGGATTACGCAAATCATTCATACTCTCGGGAAGCACGGGAAAGACACTGGGACCATACCGGATCAGGCTCAATTGCCCGCTCACAGCAAGCATACTATCCCGAATAGCTTCCGCCTCTAGACGACGGCGGCGAAACTTCCACATCCATTTATTCTCGGGGTCGACTGCCGCATCGACCAACGTATTTTCTGAATCCTGACAATAGGTGGCTGATGTCACCATGATGCGATGCAACTTCTTGATGCTCCAGTTTCCTGTAACAAACTCTACACTCAGCCAGTCAAGTAAATCAGGGTGGGTAGGACCTGCGCCGTTCGCTCCAAAATCGTTAGGAGTCGCTACAAGGCCACCCGCGAAATGCTGGCTCCAAATCCGATTGACCATCACGCGCGCTGTCAGTGGATTGTCCGGACTGGTAATCCATTTTGCCAGGGTCCAGCGTCGTCCTCGTGCTGGGTACTGGCCCAAGCGATCAACAATCAGCGTCGCCGGATCCGTGGTTCCAGTTACCACACTGGGAAACCCTGGTGCGACCGCTTCCCCCGGATTAAGCAAGTCTCCACCAGGCAGCACACGTGTCATGGGAACATCTGGACCGAGGGGCGGTCCCACCACGTTTTTGATAGTCACCACACTGGGCTGCCAGCGTGCAATGCGTCGCCGCAACAAGGCCGCTTGTTCACCACTGGGTTCGTCCTGCAATTGTTTTTTGTAAGTAGCAATCCGGACCTCTGCCCGCGCCCGCAAACCGTCGTTGGCAATCGGTACGTCTACAACTTCGGGAGGCGTACTGTTGGTATTAGGAGGCAGAGGCACCTGGATGGCATTGAAAAATGCCTGAAAGCGATAGTAGTCCCGCATTGGAATCTTGTCATATTTGTGATCGTGACACTGTGCACATTCAAGCGTCAAACCCAGGAATACCGCAGCAGTCGCTCCGGTAACTTCATCCAGATAACTTTGCCGTAACTCATACGACTGTAAATTTCCCAGGTCCCATGGGGCAAGTCTGAAAAAACCGGCTGGAACGAATGACTGTAAATCCGGCTGATACCACGCCTTGGTCGGATGGACATCGTCGCCACCAGCAATTTGCAAGGTCACGAAACGGTCATAGGGCATATCACTGTCGAACGCATCAATGACCCAGTCCCGGTAACGCCACAGATTGCCAATGATGATGTCATTTTCCAAACCGTCCGACTCTCCATACCGTACCACGTCGAGCCAATGTCGCGCCCAACGTTCCGCATACCGTGGATCGGCCAGTAAACGATCAACCAGTTTCTCATCCGCATTCGGCGTCGCATCTCTTAAAAATGCTTCCAGTTGATCCGGTGTCGGTGGGATACCAATCAGATCCAAATACAATCGGCGGGCTTGTACTCGACGAGCAGCCGGTACGGCCAACCGTAATTGCCGCTGCTCCAGCTCGGCAAGAACGAACGCATCCACCGGATTCCGTAATTGGTCCGGCTGCGAAACTTGTGGAGGGACATGGCGCAGCGGTGACGTAAATGGCCACTGCCTCACTGCATCCACCGCGACAGCCGTTTCGTCACTGACAGCCATGAGGCTAGCGACACTGAGAATTAAGATCGTAGAAATTGCCATAACATGTACGTTCGATATTAGCCGACAATAGTAACGGCAATCACTCTATCCTACCAAAAATCAGTTAAGCCTTACACTGTAAAATGGTCCTGTTCAAACGCTGGAACACGGTTCGTGAAATACGCCTGTTAAGTAGGACCTTTTTGAAGCTTGGCCTCATGGATCCATGAAAGCGAAAAGAAGTTCGACGACGACGAACCTCTCGGAGACTCGCAACACAGCCAACTTCGTGAAACAATCCCTCGCGATTCCAGCAATTCGATCGGATGTCGATCGGGCCGTGACACCCACTGGCAACGGGAGGCGATCAGGGCTGCTACCGGTTTTTCGCCAACCACCAATAACACGTCCGGCACATGTCGGAAAACGACTCCCTGACGATCTGCGCCGGAGCTGATAAAATGGCTTTCCGCCCCTGACCCGCCGTGATCAAACCTGTTTCATTATCAAGGAGTTTGGATTGGACATTTCCCAAGAGTTGCGTCAAAGTGTCATTCGTTCATTGCCCGAGTTGGATGAAATTCAAGACAAAGTCCTACGCGAGAAGGTGATCGACGCCTGGGCCTATAGCTTGGGCCATAGCAGTTTTAACTCGATTGAAGAAATCCGAGCATCGGGAAATCCCGACACACCGAAACTCAAATCCGGAACGCAGACGGATCACATCCGAGGCGTCACTCAATTAACGATTGCCCTCGGGGACACTTTGCTACGACTTTTTCCCCAGTTGCCTATTGACCGAGATCAACTCGTTGCCTGTGCCCTCTGCCATGACGTGGGCAAGCCATACGAGTTCGACCCGGAAAATCAACAGCGTTGGAAAACAGAACGGGTCACAAGTGGTTTTCCGGCCATTCGACACACCCAGTATGGCACCCATGTTTGCCTGACATTGGGACTTCCAGAAGAAGTGTGTCACGCTGCAGGTTGCCACTCCGGTGAGGGCGAACTTGTCGACCGTTCGCTTCATGTAACGCTCGTACACCACGCCGATTGTGCCTATTGGGAACCCCTGGAGATGGCAGGCATGATGGAAGCCTAGTCGTCCTACCAGCCGTTGCAGGGGATATGTGGCCTGATCAATGTTATCCACTGACAACGAAAAGGAGTCACGGCGGTAACGGATATTTCACCAACCAGGAATAACAACATCCTATTCTGCATCCGCCCCACGACTTTTACGGGGGCGAGTATCATTTTGTTGGAGGAACCGACCAGTTACCAAATCCTAATCGTCCCGAAAAGAACGTCAAAGGGTGATTTGAACGCGTTGAACATTCGCTCGATTCGGTAAGAGCCGAACATCTATTTGAGGCAGGCCGCGCATTCTATCTATCCATGGACATGGAGCCTTCGTCAACGATGGCACCGTC
>CAYMUR010000105.1:0-15668 GCA_964393615.1 uncultured Pirellulaceae bacterium | reverse complement strand
AAAAACGTGCTTCCATATGTCTTTGCACTCGTCATCATCGTCATGGGCATTGCTAACAAGGTTCTGGCGGATGACACGATCTCACAAAAACTAGTCCCACATGGTGTCCTGCAGACCAAGGATGTCATCAATAACCAAGGGGGAATTGTACGCTTGAAAGATCGTTCCCTCATGCTGGCCGCCGGACGAACGTACCGTGTTTCTAAAGACGAAGGGAAAACATGGAGCAGCAAGATTCCTCTTTCATGCTCGTTCGGGGCATTGGGAATGATCCGCTTACAATCCGGAGAATTAGCCATCTACGGAAAAGACGCGAAAGGGATAAACTCCTTTGCCTCGTCAACCGATGATGGCAAAACGTGGTCCAAACCGGTAATCATCACCCATTATCCGGATATCAGTCCCTTGTTCCATTCCATGATTCAACTCAGCGGTGGTCGACTGTTGTTTACCGCCTACTGGCATGGATTCTACAGTTGGAAGAAAATCGACGGCGAGATGCAAAGTGTGCATCCGGATCTCGAGTATGTCGATGTCAGCTCTTACGGTCTTTGGCGTGGTCAGAAATACCAAATCGAAGGCCACGGTCATGCGCCCGAGATGGGAATTTGTATCGTGTTCCGCTCGGACGACCAGGGACGGTCCTGGCAAAAGCACCCGGGCGGGATCATGGGATGGTTTGACTTCGAAGGAATACCAAACGGACATTGCGGCCAGACCGCCTGCTTCGAACCAACAATTGCCGAAACAAAAGATGGCAACGTGTTGTTCATAGCGCGTTCGACGGTGGGACGCCTCGTCCAAAGTTTTAGCCCGGATGGTGGAGAACATTTTGATGCAGTCAAACCATCTGAATTACCTAGTTCCGAATCACCAGCAGTCATGGTCACACTTCCCCAAACAAAAGATCTACTGATCGTCTGGAATCAGATTTCGCGGGAGGAAATTCGCCGGGGCTATCGTCGCGGGCGATTGTCTGCAGCGATTTCCAGCGATGGGGGACACAGCTGGGGAAATTTCAAAACACTCGAATTGAGCGAGGGCCTGGAAGACATTGACCGTATACCAGCAGAATTCCCAATCAAAATGGTGCGGGCCCGCGATTGGATTGGCACCATGCCCGATAAATGGGCCTACTTTCACTACCCGAATCTGGACGTCGTCGACGACAAAGTCATCCTGCGTTATAGCCGCGGTAGCCCCTGGCTGGGCAGTGCTGAACGGAATCTCAAACAACAGGAATCGATCATGCGAGTTTATCCCATCGCATGGTTCTACCAATAACACGTCATTGCCTCTGTTTTGTGGAAAGATCATAGGACCCCGATATGTTGAATCGTAGTTGGCGACCCTGGCCTGGACACTTGTGTGCTGCGGTGCTCTGCACATGCGTTGCGCTCAGTAGTTGCCGTCCAGGTGATGGTAGATTGGGCTCACAGGGAACCGTCACGTTCGATGGCAAACCATTACCCGCGGGTACTATTAAATTATTTCCGCAACCGGGTACCCCTGGGCCAACAGCAGGTGGCAAGATCTCTCGAGGACATTTTTCCATCGCACCCGATGCCGGCACGATGGCCGGAACATTTCTCGTCGTCATCACGGCCACCCGCAAAACTGGCAAAAAAGTTTTCGACTCCACCGCCAAAATGATGGATCCGACAATTGCAGATGGAATGGTCGACGAAATCGAACAGTACATCCCCGCACGTTTTAACAAGGAAAGCACACTCACGGTCGACATACAAAAGGGCAATGACAATTATTTTGAGTTTGCCCTAGAGTCCGACTGAATCTAACAGCACCGTCGAGCCCTTGGTTGAAAACATCTACGAGTCATTTAAAACTTGCCCCTTGTTGACCAGGTATGATATAATCAAGTCAGACCATCAGAATTTTCTGAGAACACAGATTCCTTTCCAGCGTAAATTTCAGGCGTCCACTATGCTATGCCACAGCGGTTTCAGGTTGCGGAACCTGCGAGGCTTTACGTTGGTAGAATTACTGGTAGTGATCGCCATCATCGCGATCTTGATCGCTCTCTTGTTGCCGGCAGTTCAATCAGCTCGTGAAGCTGCACGACGAATCCAATGCACCAACCATCTGAAGCAAATTGCCCTGTGCGCGTTGAATTTCGAGGTACATTTCAACCAGCTGCCGGCAGGCGGAAACTATTTGGAAGAACGAACTACCACCGATGTGTATGGCAGCGTTTGGCACCTCAAAGAACTGAAGGAATACTCCATGTTCCTGCCGATCCTGCCATTTATCGAGGAAAGCCCACTCTATGAACAATATGACTTCAATGGACGAGTCTACTCGAATGAAGAACTTACAAAATTGCAACTTGATATCTTCGTTTGTCCAAGCGACAACGCCAAGGGCCGAGCCTGGGGAGCGCACGAGGGAGGACGGTATGCTCGCTCGAATTATGCGGCTTGTTTTGGCAGCACCACGCAAGCACCCAATGCCGATTTAGGACGGCACTACGCCAACAATCCAAATCTCAATGATGACCCATCCTACGATCGCGAGGACATGGATACCGACGGTGTCTTCCGCATCCAAGGTAGCCCCCTCGGTCGAAAACTGAGAGACGTTTTTGACGGTACCTCCCAAACGGCTATGGTTGGTGAGATACTTGCCGGACAAAAGGATCGGTTTCCTGGTGGCACGGATCGTGGGGACCTGCGTGGCACGTGGGCCCACGTTTGGATGGGTACCGCTTCTTATACCCATTATCTCACCCCCAACTCTAGCGCCGGTGATGGTCTGTTCGCCTATTGGTGTACGAATATGCCTGGCGATGGCTTGCCGTGTGAGCCCCTGCCTGATAAGGGCCGTACCAATTATTCCGCTACACGCAGTCATCATCCAGGTGGGGTCAATTTGGCATTTGTCGACGGCCACGTTCTTTTCCAATTCGACACTATCGATTACACGGTATGGCAAGCAATATCCACCCACGCTGCAGGCGACATAATAAGCCAATAGATCAACCTTTGCGTTGACACCGATCGTCACAAACAACATCGATCGGGAATCCATAGTGCCTCTACTTCGAATGATCATCTCTCTATGAAACAACACCAAAGCAATTTTTATTTTACTATCCTGTCAATCATCACATGGGCCCTCGTGGGTACATGGGTGATGCCGATTTTGTCAGCAGCTCCCGCCGGCCAAGATCCTGATCCTTCCCGGCCCATTCGCGTTCTGCGCCCCCTCCAACTGCCCGAGATGTTACCTGCCCAGCGGCTTCATTTTGGAAAAGGTTACAAGCCGACCCTGGGAAGGCTACCCAACGGCGAACTACTGATCATGTTCTTCTTGTGGGAAAAAAATGACGGCTACCATGAATACAGCTTACTTTGTCGCTCCCATGACAACGGAAAAAGCTGGACAAAACCGCAACGTGTCGAGCTACATCCGGGGAACGATCTGCTCGGTCGCGAGCACTGGATGACCGTTATCGACAATGGAACACCACACGGTTTAATATTCACTACGAATCATCTTATCCGCGCCGATTCACAGAACCCCACTCCCGGTACCTGTCGCGCCACCATCAACCGTTCCACGGATGGTGGCTTCACCTGGTCACAGACAATTTTGCCTGCCAAGTGGTCCCATACCAGCCGAAACATTGTTTCCCTGCCCGACGGCAGCCTGAAGGTCGGCGCCAATAATGTTACCGGTGGCAACAACCGCTGGCTGACATCAACGAACGCAGGGCGAGATTGGACAGAAAGTCAGCTGGTACTTCCAAGTTATACGAACTATCAAGGCAAACGAATGGCCTACGATAATGCGGTGGGTTTCTTTCAAGAGTCTTTCACCTATGCCAACGGCGCAGGAGAGCTACTACAGTGGATTCGTCTTGATAGCCACAGCGCAATGTTTCCCCAGCACGATGACGAACCGACCGGCAATGACAACACTGACCGCACAATCTTCACCAAATCGAGCGACGGTGGTGTGACATGGAGCGACATCAAAGACTGCCCTGGATATACGGGCAATCTGGAATCATATGGTCAAATGTATCCCCGGGTGATCCCCTTACAGGACGGGCGGTTGTTGATGACGTTTACCAATCGGTCGCTCGTACCTCCACTCGGTTTACGGAGCGTGTTGAGTCGCGATGGCGGTGAGACCTTCGATTTCCAAAACGACCATCTCATTATCGACGAAAACACACCTGTCGGCTGGACTTCGGGGGGCGGTTTTGGCAATACGATCCAACTGCCTGACGGTTCACTCATTTCCTGTTATTCGTACGCCACTACCCCACAGGGAAACGAACATCCGCATGTCGAAGTGGTTCAATGGAGACTACCAGCACAGTAGACCGTTCCACACCACTAGCAGTCTGTCGTGTAGAAAATGCCGAAGATTGCCTTTCAAATTCTGGACACGGCACGATCACGATTTGGTCAGATCATGATACGCCTGGACCAACCACCCAGACTCAACAAGCCGACTAGCAAGAGAAAACAACTACTCGGCTCAGGAACTTGGCCAGAAATCTCAGCACCGTGATTGCCATCCAGAATCAAAATGGAAAATCGTTTTCGTTTCATTCGTTACTTTTACGATTCCTTTGACCCATTGATTTTTTCTTACCTGATTTTTTTCCGTGGCTCACCTTAACATTGATTCCGTTTTCAAAGTCGGAAAAATGTACGAGTGTAATGAACTACATCTACTAGAAACACCCCTTACATCAGACACAAGAATTACACACTTTCCACCGAATTCAGAACCGTGCCCATTTTTTGCGGGCGGATCAACAAGGACCATGAAAGGAAATAGAAGATGCTTCGGTCTTTCATAACGAACGCTGCAGAATCGCTTCAACAATGCGACCCGGCTGGCTGTCCAACAAGCTGGAAACCCCATTAGGGCGAGTAAAGACGACCTGCTGAGGATCGAGGCCCAACAGGTGGAAGAGTGTCGCATGGTAATCGTAGTGGTTCACCACGTCTTGTACCGCCCGGTATCCTAATTCGTCAGTCGCACCGTGCACGTAACCTGCCTTCACTCCGCCACCGGCGAGCCACATGCTGAATCCCTGGCCATTGTGATCGCGGCCAATATCCTTTTCGTTCTGAATAATCGGCAGTCGGCCAATCTCACCCCCCCAATGCACAAGAGTCGTGTCCAGTAAGCCAGTCTGTTTCAGGTCACGCACAAGGGCTGCGGCTGGTTTGTCGGTCTTCCTACAAATCTCCGGAAGAGATTTCTGGATGCTGCTATGGTGGTCCCAGGTCTGATTGCCGGTGAATATTTGCACAAACCGCACACCGCGTTCGACGAGCCGCCGGGCGATCAGACAACGGGTCCCGTAGTCTCGCGTGATCGGGTCGTCAATGCCATACATCTCATGCGTCGACTTCGATTCCCCTGAGATATCCAGTGCCTCCTTGGCGGCTACCTGCATCCCCGCTGCAAGCTCGTAGCTTTGGATCCGCGCCGACAAATCATGTTCCCCCGGATGCTCTATTAAATGTTCTCGATTGATCTGCCGCAGATACGACAGCAATTGTTCCTGGTTCTTGCCGTGAAGTTTAGGGGGCGGATCGAGGTTTAGAATTCGGGGCTTAACGGGGCGAATTACGGTCCCCTGGTACATCGAAGGCAGCCAACTGTTTTGCCAATTTTCAACGCCCAAGACGGGCAAACCGTTGGGATCGGTCAGGGCCATGAATGCGGGAAGATTCCGGTTTTCAGAGCCGAGAGCATAGCTAACCCAGGTGCCCAGCGACGGGCGCCCGCGCATGGTGCGACCGGTGTTCAGAGCGCTCAGGGAAGCCGTGTGGTCATTGACACCTGTATGCATCGACCGAATAAGACAGATGTCGTCAACCACCGTTCCCAAATATGGCAAAAGTTCGCTGAGCTCCAACCCGCACTGGCCGTGCCGCGAGAATTTCCATGGGCTGGCGAACAACTTCGTGCTGGCCAGGGCAGGACTGTCGGGATTGAATTCCTCTGAGCAGTCCTGCATGTGTCGCCTGGTGAGTTCCGGTTTCGGTTCGAACAAATCCACATGGCTCGGCCCGCCCTGCATGAACATCGAGATTATGGCGTCGGCCTGTGGCGGATACGCGGGTAGCCTGGGTTTTAAATCGAACGTGCTCCGCTCCAGTTCCGGTTTGAGCGGAGCTGCCAGCAAACCGTCCCGGCTCAGCAGCCAGGCCAGCGCCAGACCTCCCAGTCCGAAGGTCTGCTGCGAAAGGAATTGGCGACGCGTCGGTTGAAACATCATGGTGGACCCAATGTAAGGAACTATGAATAACACTCATCGTCGAGCAATGTGTCACGTGCAAAAATTCACGTTAGGAAACAATGAAGCTTCTGTTTCATGTAACTCGTGGTGATCCTCTTTTCAGTTTGACGGATTGATCAATCTACGTATAGGAATCTATTGGAACTCAAGAACGCATGACAAAGATGTCCCAGAGCGACCTGCGCTGCATCGCTTGATTCGCTCTTGGGTGGTTCCGCAACCGCCAACTGGCTATCGAGAAACTTCACGCCCGCAGCGAGTTGGCTTTGTGATGGCAGGCGTCCGAACGCAAGTTGCCAGGCCCGCTGGAACTGTGCCTCCGTTTCGGTGCCCACCTCGCGGAAAACTCTCCTGGCCATGCTTTCAGCCTGTTGAATCACGAATGATCCGTTCAGCATTACTAACGCTTGAAGTGGCGCGGTTGAATTGGCTCGGCGGGCACAATTCGGATTCAACGTCGGCAGATCAAACGGTTCTAGCATACTCAGCGGCATGGAACGTCGTACCTGAAGATAGATAGTACGGCGAAATTCCGCCGCACCCAACGGAACGACCTTTCCCGTGGGTCGACCGGCCAAATCGCGCGTGTCCACCGAGACAACAATCTGTCCCGCCGTATCAGGACTGACTGGCACTGGCGGGCCATGCAACTTTTGTGTCAAACGGCCACTCAATACGAGCAGCGAATCGCGAATCGTTTCGGCTTCGAGTCGTCGTAGCGGCATGCGGCCCAACAAGCGGTTGTCCGGATCAACTCGGTCCAGCTCCTGTCGCCGGCTGGATACCTGGCGGTAAGTGGTCGAGGAGACAATCCGGTAGTGGAATTGCTTAAGACTCCATCCACCTTGCATGAAGTCAGCGGCCAGCCAATCGAGTAATTCCGGGTGCGAAGGTGGCGCGCCCCGTAAACCAAAGTCATCCGGGGTGGCGACCAATCCTTGGCCAAAATGATGAAGCCAAAACCGGTTCACCAGCACCCGTGCTACCAACGGATGGCGACCGTTGGTGAGGTGAAGGGCATA
The DNA here is from genome assembly GCA_964393615.1 of uncultured Pirellulaceae bacterium. Taxonomy (GTDB): domain Bacteria; phylum Planctomycetota; class Planctomycetia; order Pirellulales; family Pirellulaceae; genus CAYMUR01. The sequence goes on along the minus strand of CAYMUR010000105.1, from coordinate 8,354 downwards.
GGCCAAGCGACGCCCGGTAGTCGGCAACCGCGCGTCGTCGTTGGGAATGGATAACTCGGTCGAACGCAGCACTGCCAATTCACCCGGCGCGATCTCCTGTCGAGGCTGCCCAAAGTCACCACGGTAAAACAACCTGGTAGACGGGACCTGTCCTGGCATTTCAGTAAGGCACATGATTTTGTCATCGGTAGGATATTTTTTTTGTGTTGCTGCCGTCAGCTCGTCCCACTTTTTCGTGAATTCGGCATGTTGTGTGGGAGCAAACATCGACAACAAACCGGGATTGACTTTGAGAAATGGATATTCTTCGACAAGTTTTTGTTGCGCGTCGGTTCGTTGGTCCGCCTCTGTCTCACGGGCAGCTTGGGCAAAAGCTTGGATTTCGGCAGGTAGTTTGGCGATCTCCTGGGTGACAAACGCACCAATAATCGCATCCATTTCCGCTGACCGTTTTTGCGAAATCTCCTGCAGCTCTTTCTCAACCGCCTGCGCCTGCGCCCGAGTCTCCGTGGACCAGGCCGACACCAATCGATCAGGGGGCGCTCGCCAGTTTTTCCAGTCGTACGCCGGCTCCAGGAGTGCCCGAATACGATAATAGTCAACCTGACTGATCGGATCGTAGCGATGCGGGTGGCACTGAGCGCAACCCACCGTGAGTCCCATTAGCGAGGTAGTTAGAATCTTGATCGTTTCGGCCATCACCTGGTTCCGAGCCACGTCCAGGTCGACTTGCGCGCTCGTGCCATCCGGCCCCATGCGGAGAAAGCCCGTGGCAACCAGGCGGTCCGCTTCATCCCTCTTCAGGTTCTGGTAAGGATGACCGACCAACTCGTCCCCAGCCATCTGCTGGACAATAAACTCATCCCACTTCTGATCTGCATTCATGGCACGAATGACAAAGTCCCGATATTTGTAAGCCCACTTCCGTTCGGAATCCTTCTCGGCATAGCCATTACTGTCAGCATAGCCCGCCACATCCAGCCAGTGGCGAGCCCAGCGTTCTCCGTACGCGGGGGAAGCTAACAGCTCGTCGACCAGGCGATGATAGGCAGCAGGCGAATTATCCGCGACGAATCGGTCGATCCGCGACGGGTCGGGCGGCAGTCCGATCAAGTCGAAATACAACCGGCGGATTAGCGTACGCTTGTCCGCTGCGGGGCCAAAGTCCAAGCCGTGGGATTCCAGTTTGGATAAGACAAATGCGTCGATCGGCGACTGCAGACAATCCGGCTGCTGGACGTCGGGGAGCAGTGGGCGACGAATAGGCTGAAACGACCAATGCAGTCGTTCCTCTTCCGTGAGAGTGTCTCCTGGGGGCAGTGTTTCGGGTTCTGGCCGTGTCGTCTTCGCACCCGCGTCAATCCAGCGGACCAGGGTATCGATGTCGCGCGACGAGATATTTTTCTTGCCGGGAGGCATCTCACCGGATGCGATGCGCTGGTAGATCAAACTTACGGTGTGTTGCCCGGGTACAACAGCCGGGCCAGAAACCCCGCCCTGCAGCAGAAACCGGGCCAAGCGGGCATCCAATCCTCCCTTCAATTCCTCTTCTTCACCGTGGCACTGCCAGCAGTGCGCTTTCAGGATCGGCCTCACGTCCCTTTCGAAATGCAAGTGTGGGAGCTCATCACCGTCTGCTACGTGTCGCGCAGTGACAGAAAGCATTATGACGAGTAACAACTGCAACAATTGGGGCATCGTGTCACGTCAAGGCCAACGGGCAGGAATTTTTACAATGATGGTTCTCAGTCTACTTGTATGACAGGTAGCAATTTTAAACAACTGGGAAACTCATAGGAAGTTTAAATGAACTACTAATTACCTGTTCGGTGAAAAAATGCGTTTTGGCTCGCAATTTCCCCTAAAATAACCACTTGCGGTCTGCACAGACCGGCAAACAATCGAGGCTTCCGGTTCCGATTGGGGGTTCCTGTCCAAGGACAGTCGATCCATAAAACATAAAACCGTACGGTGGTCATACCTGCCGTCAGCCTGTCGTGGAAATTAGTGCTTTGAATCTGTGTTGCTTGTAACACCTGTCCTGAGAAGTCATGGCAGATGTTGTTCCAGTCACTGGCAACATTTGCCATGGCCGCACTCCAGGCAAAACCGTCAGTCGTACCAAAACTGACAATCGCCGCCATAACCGACCAGTTCGAAAAACATGAAAGCCAACAGCAACGTCATTCGCAGGCCTGATTCATGGCGTGCTCCATTATCGTTAGTTCAGGTAGGGTGGTTTTGTTGGGCAAGGATTCGCAAGAAAGGCCGGATGACAGTAGGTGTCGCCTTGTGAAGGTCAATCAGGTTCCACTGGAGTTCGATGAAACAAAAGGAGGCGTATCTGCCCGTGCGACATCAAGGAACCTTTTCCCCAGGATCCTGGTTAGGCCGGTTCGGGGAACTCATACACGCGCGTATTGGATGAACCTACATTGGCAGTGCTCTTATCCACCAGGTCGAGATCAAGCTGGCCACACAGAAAGAGTTCCTGGACATTGAGTTGACGATTCAGAATGATCGCGAGATGCCCATGGCGTACGTTGATTGATTTTTTTGTGTCATCGGATTTGAGTCGCTCGCCATTGGTGATGGAGCGTACGAGCGGTCGTTTTTGTTTGATGGCAAGACGTTGCAGAAATTAACCGGGGATGGTGCGGTAAAAATGTATCACGTGACCGGACTGCATAGGGATGACGAAAAGTATACCGTGGCGCTTGGCTTCGAAAAGAGCCACAGCATCTATAGCAACCGTTGCTTTTATGCCGATCCTTTTTTGGTCTCGATCTGCAGCCGGGTGAGCAGCGACAAATCAGGGATCGAGTGTACCTAATGAAAGGTACTCGGTCCGATACTTTGGATCGATTCAGGAAAGATTTCCCGTAGTGAACAGGGCCGTATGACGAGGCCTGTTTGCTCGCGGGAATTGGTGAAGAAGAAATCCAAATTCGACTTTGACGGCAACAAAGAACAGAATATGCCGGGCCGATTCTACGGCAAGCTACCAATGACCTTGGTCACTTACGGATGCAATTCGGGATAGACATTCTAAGAATCGCTCATCCGCGTCACAGTCATAACTCCACTCTGGCAGTCCCTGGGCTTATTGAGACAGGTTGAGTGGAATGCCAACAATCACTACCCGCTTGTTTCCCAGTAAACTTCCAGTGAAAATAATTATTTGTCAGTTGTTATGCAAGTGAGGAGAAAATCTAATGCGTTGGCCAATGACCTGTGACTTTCGACGCCCATCTGTGGGCAAGAATTGGCAAAGGTATTTGCTGTTCATGCATGTCTTGCCAATCAGCTTGACTTGTGTCGCAGAGGAACCAATCACCTGGCAGCGAGTCTATCGTGCCGACGTATTGCCCGATGCCAAGGGTGCCATCACTGGGCCGGATGGATTTCAAGGCGCATTTCGGCAGCAAACAAAGGGAAAGCCGCCGAGTATACGAATCAGCGAAGCCAAGACGCTTCTCTATCGCGACGAAGATTCGAACCGGCGACGATACCTTGTCGGTACTCCGGGAAGCAGCGACGGAACCGCAGCATGGAATGCGGTGGGGAGACCCGGTACCACGATTGAGATGCGTCTGAAGGTACTGGTTGGTGCCGGTCCGGGCACGGCTGGTGGACTCCAGATCGCGACGGGGAACTCCCTCTATTTCGCTCGGATCCGAACGGATGGTATCGAGAGCCTCAACCGCGATCATGACGCCCTGGGTTTCGATTTTCACAGCCAGGTCGTGACGATTCGTTGCGTTTTACCCAGCGACGACAAGCCGGGCCTCGTACAGTTTGTCGATGCCAAAGGTCGCACCGGACAAACGCAGCTACATCGCTACAATGTTGCGGCCGACAATTCGTTCGGCTTCTCCGGTGGCGGCAACGGAGACCCTCCAAACCACCTGGAGTGGGAAATCGAGACGATCCGGTGGACTCACGCTGGAGCCTTCGCCTGGGACACCCGCCTGATGGAAACACGGGTAGTTGCTGAAATCGCCAAACGTGAAGCACAAAAAACCAGAGAGCGACAAGCTGCGAAAAAAAGCGTTGTGCCGATTCGTCTCAATCGCTTCCGACAGTTGTTTATTGACGACTATTTAATCGACGAAATGCACTCGGTCCGCCGCAACATTCACTCGGCAGACAAGCATCCCAGTAATCCGATCATAAACGGTGATCATCCCTGGCTCGACGGATTTGCTTATCTGTACGGCGCCGTTGAACGAAATCCGGAAACAAATAATTTAAGGATGTGGTATCAATCGTTCTATCGCCAAAAGGACAACGACAAAACTGTCAACGTGATGTGTCTGGCGGAATCTCAAGACGGCCTGAGTTGGACATATCCCAAACTTGGGATTATCTCCGATGCGCGAGGAAGCAAGCAGAATAATTTCGTCGTTAGCGAGCTGACACATTCCGGTTTCAACGAATGCATTACGCCGACACGGGATTTACACGCCCAAGATCCGAAAAAACAATATCGCAGTTTATTTTGGGCAAACGGCGAGGGATACCGCGGTACCTACTCAGCATGGTCGCCCGACGGCATACATTGGAAAACCTCAGAAAAACCAATCTCGACCAAGATGGGTGATGCCGGCAGCACGATGTACGACCGGTACAGACGTCGCTGGATCTTTTTTGCACGGCCGATAGACAATCAACTCAGCCGTGCCATCTCGTTCAGCAACGACTTCGAAACATGGACGCCACTGAAGGTGATTTTCCAGGCCGACAAGAGTAAACGCGAAGACTTCTACAACATGCAAGGCCTGTGCTACGAGGGACTTTACCTGGGCTTTGTCACCATCATGTGGGAAGAACCGGGTCGCTATGTACTGGAACCACATTTGGCGCTGAGTCGCGACGGTGACAACTGGCAGTGGGTTGGCCGCTATGACGCCTTTATCCCTCACGGCCCACGTGGCAGTTGGGAAGAATTCAACACGCAGATGGGAACCGGCGAACCGATCCACATGGGCGACAAGCTGTATTTCTATTACAGTGGTCGGACCTATCCGCACCGTCCGTATTACGCGCGCAGCAATCCAACGATCATTCCCAAGCAGCTAGTCAAAGGTGACGTCAACATCGGCCTCGCTACATTGCGGGTCGATGGTTTCGCCTCACTGGAAGATCATTTCGGTGGCGGTTCCGTTGAAACCAAACCGCTAACCTTTGCCGGCCAGCAACTTCACGTGAACGCCAACAGCCAACATGGCGAACTGCGCGTCGAAGTTCTCGACCACAGCGGTGAGCCAATCTCAGGATTCACCACAAATGACTGCCTGCCGATTCGCGCGGACCAAACCGATACACGTGTTTACTGGAAAGACAACGCTTCGTTACAGAAGGTGGTGGGACAATCCATTCGCCTTAAGTTTTACCTTAACAAGACTGCGCTGTACTCGTTCTGGATTGAGTGAGGAGTTGTCAGCGGTTGGCGTTCGACGGTTTTTCATTGCTATTCATACAAACAGGCAGCAAGACGGAAAAGCAGATGTGCCGGGACTTTCTGACCCCGCAGGGAGACGGCATGCAAGTGGGACAGCAGCAACAGCAAACGTACCATCAGACATCTCACCCCAGCCAAAAGTTCAACGTCCCTTTTGAAAACAAACCTCTTGGCTTCTATAACCAGTCCCCGTGATGCATTGCCCAAGGACAAGCACCACGACATGATTCTTCGCGGTAGTCACCTCATTGATCCAGCTCAAGAGATCAATGGTACGGCGGATGTTGCTCTTGGCGACCGCGTCAGCGCAGAATTGGGAGAAAATCTCCCTGCGATTTCGGCCACGGAGTTGATCGACGCGTCTGGAATGATTGTCTGTGTCGGACTGATCGTTCTCCACGAGCACTGCTACTCGAGTAGGGACCTGTTCAGCGTCGACCCGCTGGACATTGGACGCAAGATCGGTGTCACCACCTTGCTCGACACTAGCTCGGCTAGCTGCTACATTCCGATCTCATTAGACTTTCGTTACGGATCGTTCAATGCAAGGTCGGAGCACTGCATGGAGAAATTCACATGATCGGCCGTTTTGTTCTCGGACTTAGTGTCGTGGTGGCTGGCCTCGGAGGCTCGATACATGCTGCCGGAATGGAAACGGTTCAGGTTTGTCAAAACGGCAAAGCGATGCTGCCTGTGGTGATTGGCCCCAAAACGAGTGATCCTGTCCGAGACACGGCAAAAAAGTTAGCCCACATCCTGGGCCGGATTGGCAACACTGAGTTTGCCGTGGATGCAGGCGATGGGAGTTCCGGGATCGTGGTCGGAAGAGTCGAAAACTCACTCCCCGAATTAACGCATCAGATGTACCGCCACCTCGCGGCAGCGCGCGAACTGGCTGGTGAAGATCCCGATGTTCGCACGCGGATTGACCATCTAATTCTCTATACGCGGTATGTTGAGCTGTATCACCAGTACACGTCTGCCGAGGAGGGCCTGCAGGACCAGTCAAAAGCCGAGCTGCTGACCCACATCTGGCGCATCCGTGAAACGATGATGGTCCATGCTTACGCGCTTTGGGCGCGGCTCGTCGGCGAGAAGGAGGCTCTGAACAACGAGAGTCCGCTCAAAAGTGACGAACCAGTGACAGAACGGGAGCTGCTGGGATTCCTCCACCAGACACGGTAGACCCGCCGCCGCCAACGAGTATCGCCAATCACGAACGTGAGATTTCACGGTCGGCTAACGTTTTCGTCAGGAAACGCAGTAACAGACTCGCTGGCAGCACTGTTATATTTTCCGTCAAGGTTTCGGCAACCGCGCGGAGATGGATTGAAATCTGCCGGAAATTCAATGATAATATGCCTCTGTACTTTGATCTGCCATCTTTGCGAATTGACCAACATGTTGCGTCTCCAGGGAACCAGCAAGACCCTTTGCGATGGGATGAGCCGTCGTGACCTGCTACACATTGGCGGCCTGGGCGCATTGGGAATCGGCCTGGCGGACGCCATGGGCCAGCAGCCGGCGTTTGCCGGTGATGGAGACTTGGCTCGATCTTTTGGCAAAGCCAAATCGTGCATTCTGATATTTCCCTACGGCTCGCCGTCCTCCCACGAGACTTTCGATCCCAAGCCGGAAGCTCCGGTGGAAGTCCAAGGGGAAATGAAATCCATCGCTACCAAAGTGCCGGGTACGCACATCTGTGAGTATTTGCCCAACATCGCCGACGTCATGAACGAACTGACGGTGGTCCGGTCGATGACGCATCCATATCCCTTGCACGCGGTGGCCTACGCGCTGACCGGCCTGCCTACCTACTCGATTCCGCTGGAGACAAATGCTCGAGACCCGCGGCATTGGCCGTTCATGGGTTCGGTGGTGGATTACATAGATTCGCAGCGGCAAGCTGGCAATGCCGCTCCTGAAATTCCGCGAAACATAGGTCTGCCTTGGCTGGTTAATTCCAAGACCGACATGCCCAACGTAAACGGAGGCTTGTTAGCCGCCTTTCTGGGAGGCGAATATGACCCTCACTGGACGGACTTCGATGGACCGGGTACCAAGACGGTACCCCATAACAATCCGGACCAGACAAAGCTGGTCAACAACCCATTTCACGCAACAACCTCCGACGGTCGATTTCATATGGGCCGATCCTCGAATTTGCCACAGGATGTCTCCATCGAGCGTTTGCGTTTACGACGTTCACTACTCGCTCAATTTGATCGCTCGCATCGGCAATTGGATGCAAATGGCCAGATTCGCCTATACAGCAAACAGCAGCAACTTGCCTTGTCTCTGTTGACCACCACCAGGATGCGTGAGGCCCTAGACATCGGACGCGAACCACGCAAAGTGCGCGAAGCCTACGGGATGACCTTGTTTGGCCAGTCGTGCCTCGCCGCGCGCCGCATCGTCGAAGCGGGGGGGCGGTTCGTGTCCGTCTTCTGGGATTGTTTTGAATTCTTCGCAGGGGGGGCATGGGATACACACCATTTTCATTATCCGCGATTGAAGAATGTACTACTCCCTGGATTCAATCAGACGTATCCAGCGCTGATTAATGACCTGCGGGAGCGCGGAATGCTGGACGAAACGCTGGTGATTTGGATGAGCGAACATGGCAGAACGCCAAAAATCGTGGACACACGGAAGGGTGGTGGACGGGATCATTGGTCGAAGGCTTATTCGGTCGCCCTGGCAGGCGGGGGTATCGCACAAGGCAAGATTGTCGGGCAAACGACACGTGATGGCGGCGAGGTGCTAGATAACCCCGTATCCCCCAAGGACATCCAAGCGACGACATACCACCTGCTGGGCATCGATCCCCAAGCTACGATGTTTGACCGTCTGGGGAAGCCACATCCCATCGCGGGCAGCGGAAAAATGC
>CAYMUR010000104.1:6156-16166 GCA_964393615.1 uncultured Pirellulaceae bacterium | reverse complement strand
TGTCGCAGGGGTCCTATTCTCACAGGCCCTGCCATTCTCACAGGCCCTGCCATTCGCACGCCAGCCAAGCCAGGTTGGCCAATGTTTCACCGCCGTATTTGTGCAAACAGACGGAGGCGTTTTCACGAACGAATCGAAAGATCAGAAATCACCTTTTTTTGAACCCGAAAGCTTACCATGCGTTTGACGATATCGGCTCGCCACCCCGTCTGGTCGTCAAAGAAGCAAGTGTCACCACGTCAATGTTCTCCGAAATAAATCGGACGCTACCGTCCGCCAGCTGGAAGTGGCAGCCGCCCGGATGGTAACTGGAAAAGCTGTCGAATCCGGTGCGATTTAAAACACCTTCTCCAGGAATCGTTCCAGGACCATTGATTCCGGAAGCGGTACTCTTGATATTGAAATGCACCCACGTCCATCCCTTCTTGCTGCCGGGCTCACCGCCGGTCATTTCTCCCACCATCAAGGTATTGCTGGTGCCGTCGAAGACATCCCGGACCCGGATGGTCGTCAAGTTCATCAACATCCCGTTCCCGTCAATGACGGGACACTGATTCACGTTATGATTTCCAGGTTTCCAATGCGATATGCTGTCAGCCACTCCGGCCGCATTGGTCTTCCACCATAGGATGCGACTGCCCCAAATTGCGCCTACATCGAGTGCTTCGTCCTGAAAGTCACTGGGGCACACATACGATTTGATTCGGTTGAGCCCCAGATTAACCGTCTGCCTGCCATAGACACCCCATTCTGCATCTTCCACACGGTACCGATCGCTCAATTCCAGTTGTTCCATGTAGGGAAGTATCCTTGTCCCCCAGCCGGCTCCATAGTAGTTGTTACCACTATGAGCGTTGTGTTGATGGTGAATATAAATCTCGCCATTGGGAAAGCTGCCTTGTGAAGAATGGTAATTGTGTAGCGCAATGCCAATTTGCTTGAAATTATTACTACACTGGGTACGGCGAGCCGCCTCACGGGCAGCCTGCACCGCTGGCAACAACAATGCAATCAGAATCGCAATGATCGCAATGACCACCAACAATTCGACCAAAGTAAAAGCAGCAGCCCATCGACGACCCACTAATCGTTTTTCAACCCGCATCGACACACCTTAGATCTTTCTCATGGCTTAAGAACACATCTACTTCACACCATCTGACCACCATGTTTTCACGAGGTTCAGGATTCTGTAACAGCCCCTGGATTCCAGTCATTGCTCCGCTCGAAACCATTTGGCAGAAACCCTTTGGCAATGGCCACGTCCGGAAACAACATGCCCCCTTGTCTGTCCTTACAGTCTACCCACTTTGCTGGGGAAAAAAAACGTTTGGACCAATCTTTTCTCGAAAAGAGTACTCGCGGTAACTGCCGTACTCACATACCTTCGACAGCGCCGTCCCCGGAGAGGTGGTACAAATGATATTTATTGGTCTGGCTGAGTTAGCGATCCAACCTGATTGCCCAAGCGAGTAGCCCGCCAATCATCGGTGACGTCAGCAAGCTGCACGGCCTGCCCAGTCTGTGCGCTTTGTATCACAGCCAACGTCGCCGTAAGATCGTGCAGTCCGTCGTACCCCGAATAGGTTGGGGTACGGCCTGCCAGTACAGCACTACCAAATTCAGTGAGCGTCCGCACGTGAGCCTGGTCATAATAGCTATTGTTGGACTGCCACGACCGGTCCGGCCCCTCGTCAAGATCGTAATCCAATACCTTGCCATCACGATAGATTCTCACCGCTGGAACCTGAGCAAACCCCGGCGCAGATCCTCCCCCCTCACCGAATGCAAGCAAAGTCCCTCGAGTTCCCACGACCTCGGTACGAAATCCAACGTAGCGTTGCGCGGCGGGATCTGTTTCATTTTGTGTCCAAATACCATCTACCGTCCCATCGGAAAAGATCCAGGACATGGATGTTATTCCGCGCAGATGAGCCTCAGGTCCATAGCCTTGGGCTCGCGGCAAGGCCATGACTGTTTCAATTTGTCGACCGCCAGATAATCTTCGTGCAGTGGCAAACAGATGCGGGCCATGATCCATGATCCAGGGAAAATCACCGCCGCCAGACTGGTTAGGATCAAAACGCCAGGCCACATCATGCCCTTGGCCTTGGAGACGCGCATTTTCCGCCGCTGTAAAAAGCCAAGGTGCCTTCGTTTGGCGAACTTGACACACCTCACCAATTTCCCCTTCGTCAATCAATCGGCTACCCAATGAATGAGGCCCATGGAACCAGTAGCTTTCGCCCACCATCAACGTCACATTGGCTTCTTCGGCAGCAGCAATCATGGAACGAGCTTCACCGACGCTGCGGGCCATCGGCTTTTCGACATAAACATTCTTCCCGGCTGCAGCCGCTTTGACAGCCATCTCGGCATGCAAAAAGGGAGGAACCACCAAGTCTACCGAATCGATTTCCGTATCATTTAACAGCTGATCATAACAAGTAAACACCCGATCTACCGAATGCTGTTTCGCCAGATCCTGTAGCCGCCCCTCGTCAATATCGCAAAGGGCAACGAGTTCGATCGGCTCTGCTTGCGCGAGAGCATTTAAATGACAGGGAGCTGCTACTTTACCGGCGGCACCGACCAGAGCAATACGATTTTTTTCAGACATTGCGACCCATCACCATGCAACACGATACCGTTTAGCTAGGGATTCTCAAACGGCTACTGAGTGTAAAGTAGGCGGTAGACGATGTAAACTAATGGCATCAATTTCTCAGCCTCTTTATCAACAGGTCACCGATCCACCGATTTTTTTGGATGGAACCTAAAGACGTCACCAGCCCGGGCCAACAAGCATCGTAGACAGCGCTGCTGGTAAATTTCTCTCCAGCGGAATCTACCAACATTGACGCAGGACGCTTCCGCTGGTCTATTTCTGCACTTGGCGCCGAGAATCACCATGGATGTCTTTAGACAAGTGCTACAGATCGTTCGCTGGGCAGGCTATCCTCACACGAAATGATGCACTAAAATTCCTGTCTGTTATCTGTTTATCCAAGGACCCAACCTGACAACTCAAGTGTTGTTAAACCAATAAAGACCGCCGTCAAACGTGTTCGTTGCATCCTATCACTCCCGGGCAATCCGTACCTTTTCTCCCGCCAGCGTTAGTGATGAGAATGGACCATTTCAAGAAAGGGGCCGAGCGGACGCCGCACAGTCAATTTCCGTAGTAAGGCACCGATTCTGCAACGAAGGAATCTGGCATGGACTAGCTCGGGGCTGAAATTCATGGATTTTCGTAACAAGACTTTGGTTAGCGCGTTCCTTGGAACTATCTGTGTCTTGGGTTGTACCTCTTCAGAGCAGGGTGGCAATGCCAACCACTCTGGACAACTCAAACGCATCATTATCGTGAGCAACAACGATGATCCGTGGTGGACCGCAATGGACCGGGGCATGCACGATGCGGCCGACGCGTTTAACTTCGAGGCAGCCGGGTATCGCGTGGTCTTGGATCAAGGCGACGGAACCGATATCGACCAAATTGAAAAACTCAATCAATATGCCAACCAGATTGACGTGGCTGCCGTAGGGGTTTCCCCAATCAATCCCGACAGTTCGGGCACGATCGAGGCCATGCGCAAGCTGCGAGAACAGGGAGTCGTTCTGGTGACGATTGACTCCGATGTCGATCGTCATCGGTTTCGCGATGCGCGATTCGCTTATCTGGGTACCAATAATTTTGTCGCAGGGCAGAAACTTGGAAAAGCGGCTCGGACGATCGCACCCGACGGCGCCGATTATGCCACGTTTGTTGGCATCAAGACCGTTGACAACGCAGTCAAGAGGATTGAAGGATTCGCCAAGGGAGCGGGAGAAGGTTTTAGCGAGCTGGATAGTTTAGGTGATGGAGTCGATCCAGATCGAGCCCAGCAAAACGTTGTCAATGTGTTATCCAATCATCCAAACTTGGGAATGCTCGTTGCTATTTGGGCACATAATGCGGATGCGATTGTGACCATTGTCAAGCAGCAACAAGTCCAAGATCAAGTCAACGTTCTTACGATGGATGCGTCCGAGAAAGCTTTACGTCACATGCAAGACGGCATAATCGATGCCATGGTGGTCCAGAACCCTTACCAGATGGGATACGAGGGCGTACGCTTGATGCGCGCTCTGCTGGAAGAAGATTACCAGACCGTCAAAAACTATTACCCATCGTTTGATCCAGAGACAGGCAAGTTTGACGAGGAGGATGGTGATATCTTAAACACGGAGCTACGGATCGTTGTCCCCGATGCCTCCTCACCAATCACTCGTGAGACGTTTGGCGATTCGTTGCAATTCTTTTATTTAAAAGACTTTCAGATTTGGCTGGCCGAGCGAAAATTGAGGTCTTCATGACAGGAGCGTCTCCAGATCAGGGTCAAAAGGTACACCATGATCGACGAACCAACCAGTCGCTGGCCACAGAATACCGCAACGAGATCGGGTTGGCGGCGGCCACGTTGTTTGTCTTGCTGCTAGTGGTTGCCGTGGATCTGGCGCGCGCCGGAGATTCACCCTACCTCACAAAGCCGTGGGCCAACGCGACAGAAATCGTCCGGCATACGTCACTCTGGGGCATCTTCGCGCTGGGCGCGGCGGTTGTCATCATATCGGGTGGCATTGACTTGTCCAGTGGATCGGTTATCGCGTTTAGCGGATCGGTCTTTGCCATCGTATTGATTTGCCTGGCACCGCGAGGTGACGACGGCGTGCCAGATACGACTGCGCTTTCGACACTCACCATCATGATCGCCATCACCGCAGCCATGTCTGCGGGGTTTTGTATCGGTACGCTGCACGCCTGGTTGATCACCGTGGTCGGATTGCCTCCTTTCGTGGCAACACTCGCGTCACTAGTCGGTCTCAGAAGTCTCGCGCGAATTTTGAATCCGTCGATCATGACATGTTTTGGTATCCGTCAAACGCGTATCAACATTTACGATACTCGGCTGGCCGACATGGGACAGGCTTGGTGGCTTCCGCTGCTGATTTTCTTGATCGTGGGTGGATTGTTGTGGCTAATGATGACCCGCACGATCGTCGGGCGCCACCTCTATGCCATGGGAGGTAACGAGCAAGCGGCGCAGCTGAGCGGTATCCGTACGGACCGGCTCAAGTGGCTTGCCTACTGCACCGGTGCGATCAGCGCCTCGATTGCCGGCGTACTTTATACGCTCAAGGTCGGATCCATTAATCCACAAACGTTGGGGGTAGCGTATGAGCTAAACGCGATTGCGGCGGCCGTGGTCGGAGGCTGCAGCCTGCAGGGGGGCCTGGGGACGATTCCGGGGGTGATGCTTGGCGTACTTTTCCTGCGCATGGTCATTGATGCAGTTGCTAAGCTGATTAAATCCGGCTCGGACGACTACGAAGGACTCATCGTCGGATTTTTGGTGGTTGTTGCCGTAGCGCTCAATGAATGGCGCCGTCAGATCGCAGGTACGACAAAGCAATTTTTTCCTGGCACCATGGGCAACATCATCATCCCGGTGCTGGCATTGTTCGTAGGAGCCATTCTGGGTGTGATGCTCGGCGATGATCAGGTTGGGTTTAATTTCAGACAGGCAGCGACCGCAGGAGGATCAGCATTTGTGATTCTTGCCACGGTAAAATTTAGCGAAGTGATACGTGCCACCCGAGAAATGAGCCAGCAGGCTCCACTCGATGAAGCCAAGTCACGATGAAGATGGCATCGGATGATCCCGTGGCAAGGCCCCTCGTCTCAAGGCCATGTGCACAGCCTGAAAGGTGTTTCAAAGCCCGATGGATAATGCAGGACGGATCTCCAGGCCCACCTGTTCCGTCTGCAGACCGGTCGGCAGACACACCCTACTCAGTATTGAGAGGCGTTCTAGGCTGATACGCATACGACAGGAAAATCGATCGCCTCGCCGAACGCTTCAATCTCTTGGGAATGGTCACCGACTCCCAGGACAATGTGATGGGATGGCCCTTGCTGGCACCACTGATCAAAAAACTCGTGCAGCGGACAATCCACACACACGACAGTTGGGATTAGCAATATTCAGGATATCTCCCGGAATAGCTTCTGCGACGGTGTAGATCAGCTTGAAAGTTTCACCAGCATTGAACTGAGAGACATTCAGGAGCGTGACAAGCAAACGTTGTCATGAAATTGTCATTCCGTCAGCAAAATCAGTGCATTATTATTTCTGTACGATAGCCAACCTGTTATAAATAGGTGGCGCATGTTTGAGCGCCGACTGCCTGACATTGCTCCTTCTGATTAAGTCGATGCCTAAAAAACAACCAAAAATCGCTTCTGCCCGTTCCAGACAGCGCCGAATTGCGCTGTGGAAAAAATTACTCTTTGCGACAGTTGTCTGCCTCGCATTTTTTGTCTTCCTGGAAGTCGCGCTTTGGACAGCCGATGTGGCCACCTTAATCGAACAGGAAGACCCGTTTCGGGGATTCTCTGGTCTGGTCACACTGTTCGAGCGAGACGGTGATGTGTATCACACACGTCCCAGTCATCTTGGCAGTTTTAACCACCAATCATTTCTGGCTGAAAAACCGGACAACGGCTTTCGTATTTTCTGCCTGGGAGGTTCCAGTTCACATGGATTTCCCTGGGGTGCTGAAGCGGCATTTACCAGTATCGTCGGTGAAGCGCTCGCCACCAGCCATCCTGAATTACACGTCGAAGCAATCAACGCCAGTGGCGTATCTTACGCGATGCACCGATTGAACATCGTTGCCGATGAATTGTTGTCGTACGACCCAGACGTATTCATCATCTACAGCGGTCATAACGAGTTTGTCGAACCAGCTTTTTTCGATGCCTTGAAGCGTCGCAGTTCCACACGCACGCGTGTGGAATATGCCTTGGCACACTCGCGCACCTATTCCGGTTTACGAACAATCTTGACCCGCGTAAAGGAAGTTCACCCTGCTCCAACGGACACATTCGGATCTGTCGTGCGCCCGGAAACAACACAATTCTTCTCAACCGAAGAAAAAAAAACAGTGGTCACAGAGTTTCGCTGGCGACTCCAACGACTGGTCCGTCGTGCCCAGAAGGCAGACGTCAAAGTGGTATTGGTGACCGTTCCCGCCAACCTCCGGCAATGGCAACCCGAAGCGTCTACGGAAATAGCCACGCTCAACAAAACAGACCGTCAGAAATGGTCCCGGGCCTTCAGCGCAGGTAAACAACATTTCGATGCTGGTGAATTCACGGCCGCGGCAACGGAGTTGCAACTCGCAACGCAACTCGGCCCGGAGCATGCCGAAACACAATTTCTTTTGGCCCAAACGCAAGAAAATCTTGAACAGTGGGAACTCGCACGCACAACCTACCAACGGGCATGTGACGCGGATGCATCACCCAACCGCCGGCTCTCGGGAATCAACCAAGCAATCCGGGACGTCGCCAGTCAACAGGACACCGCTTTCGTCGACATGGACAACCTCTTCGAACAAAACAGCGAGCACGGCCTGGTCGGATTCAATCTGATCGAAGATTTCGTTCATCCGACTCGCGAAGGACATGAAATCATTGCCTGGCACGTTTGGGACACCATGGAGCGTGCCGGATGGTTCGGCAGTAAAAAACCTGCTGAACGGTCGGTATTTGACAACCTTATCGCCGAAAGACACAGTCGACCCACCCAAGACAAAAATGCGATGTGGTTTTTTAATCAGGGGGTTCTCCTAGAAAAACAAGGTCACAGCGCGGAGGCCATCGACAAGTACATTCAGGCACTCCAATTGGCTCCTGATTATCCGCTGGCGATGTTAAATCTTGGTGCACTCCTAAGCTTGCAAGGCCAGTACTCCCAGGCCCTCCAGCTTTTTCAACGGCTGGTTCAAATCGATCCCGACAATGCACAAGCCCATAACGGTCTGGGCGCGGCCTTGCATGGCATGTCACGATTTAAGGAGGCCATGGCGCACTACCGCACAGCCACTCAAATTCAACCCGAATTTGCCGGTGCCTATTACAACTGGGGTCGCGCTCTACAGCGTCTGGGACAAGCCAACGATGCCGTCAAGCACTTCCGTCAGGCCTTGCAACTCAAGCCAGATTACATCGAAGTCCACTGCAATTGGGGAAACCTATTGCAGAGCCAAGGTCGTCTAAAAGAAGCTACCGAACACTACCAACAAGCCTTACTGCTTAAACCCGATTCGGCCATCGCGCATCTCAACTGGGGCAACGTTCTGTTGTCCCAAGGACAATTCGAGCAAGCCAGCGACCACTACCAGGAAGCGTTGCGGATCAAGTCTAACTTCGCCGAGGCCCACAACAACTGGGCGCAAGCATTGCGGGGAATGGGCCGTTTCGAAGAGGCCGTCGCACATTGTCAGCAAGCTATTCAGCTTCAGCCGGACCTGGCAATGGCCCACATCAACTGGGGTGATGCGCTACTTCAGATGAATCGCTACGAGCAAGCCATCGACCACTATCAGCAGGCCTTGCAGACAAATTCTAACCTGGCCCGAGCTTACCACCACTGGGGTATTGCGCTCGTGAAACAACAACAATTACAGGAGGCAGTTCAGAAGTTTCAACAAGCCCTCCGGTTACAGCCAAGTAACGAGGATGCTCGTAACAATTTACAGCAAGTTCAAGCAGCCCTGCGACAAAACAAATCCGCCCCATCAGCGAAAAAATAACGGGCACAAGCACAACGCCTTGGCCCGCCACTCGATCGCCTGCAGAAATAAACGGTCCTCCGCACGGGCAGCAGCGAGCGTATCCAGCACATCCCAATGCTTCCACTCGGTTAACTCACACGCACGTTTGGCATGAAGCTGCGCCTGTTTTCAGCTGCCAATTCAGTCGTAGGTTCACCCTACACAGCGTGAAATCACTGTTCCACCCGTTCACGGTAAGCCTGTCCCCGCTGGTACAAACGCAACCGGTCACGTAGTTGGTCGATCAAGTCCGTTTCAATTTTGGCTAGTGTTGCCTGTCGTATCGCTTGTTCGGCTACCTCCGCTGCCTTTTCATACTGTTGCAACGAGGCATAAGCCGCTGCCAACGTGTCCAACATGTAAAAAGGTGGATTGGCCACAGCCCGAGTGAGTTGTTCCGCCAGCCTGACTGCTTCCTCCGGCTCACCTAAATCCGGATCGTCACTCGTCGCCAACGTCCATGCCAAATTGTTCATCACCGATTTCCAACCAGGCCTTATTTCAAGGACTCGACGAAAACAAACGACCGCATCGGCGGGCTGCCCCGACTGCAAGAGTGCCGCTCCCAAATCGTTCCACGTCTCGGCATGACTCGGGTCCCGCTTCACCGCTGAGCGAAAATGGGGAACGGCTTGATCGGGTAATCCTTGTCGGATCAAAGCAACGGCCAACAACCGCCGCAGCTCGATATTATCCGGTTGAATTCTCACCGCCTCCCGAAAGTGGGTCGTCGCGTCTTCCAGTTGTTCCAGTGACTGAAATAACAAAGCCAAGTCAAAATGTGCGTCAAAATAATCCGGAACTTTCTGAATGACTGCTCGATATTTTTCAATGGCCTCCTCCGTTTTCTCTCGCCGGGTTGCGACCAAAGCGAGATTATATTGAGCATCGACCATCTCTGAATTCAAACGGAGGGCCTGGCGATAATGAAATTCCGCATTCTCCCAATCATTCTGCTTGAAGAGACTGATCCCCAACAGGTTGTGGGCACTGGCACTGTCCGGGTCATGCTGAAGAATTGTGTGATAAAGCGGTATCGAATCCTCAATGTAACCTGCCAGCGCATAGACGGATGCCAGCTGCTGTAACTCAAATCGGCCAGGAGATGTGTACCATTTTCCTGGAAACGGTGTTGCCAGCCGCCGACGCTGTTGACTGTCTAACGGTAGATTTTGCACATCTTGCAGCAATCGTTCTAACGTGACCGGTCCCATATAAATATTCGCCAACGATCCCTGAGCATCTATCAAAAAGCTGGTCGGTAACGGCAATGGCAGTTGCCTGTTAAACAGGGTGGCATACAACAGCTCCAATTTGTCAACCAGCCGTTCGTCCGCAAGCCCGGC
>CAYMUR010000104.1:0-6146 GCA_964393615.1 uncultured Pirellulaceae bacterium | reverse complement strand
TCAAAGGAATATTTAAGCCGTAAGAGATGCGCTTTGAGAGCCGCAGGATCCGCAGCGCGATCATCACCTAATCCATCCACACTCAAGGCAAGAATGTTCAAACCGCTGGCCCGTAGTTTGTCCTGATGCAAAGCAAATTCATTTAACTCGGCCAGGCATGTCGGGCACCAGCTAGCCCAGAGGTTCAACAACATCGGACGGCCCGCTGCGCGCTGAACATCGATCTGCTTTCCATCTAAATCCTGGTACTGGATAGTCGTCATCGGCACGCGTGCAGCAAGCGGGACGTTCAACTGGGAAGATTCCTTAGGGGTCTCTATTCGGGACCAAGGCAGTTTCACGTTGCGCTCACCCAACGAACCGGGTTCGGCCAGGCCGGTACCTTGCACCAGGCGATATCGTGTCCCCGCCTGCACATCGGCAAATTCTTCCTGCTCGCCCCCTGGCCAACGGACTAAGACTCGTTCGATCCGCACCCCTGGTGGCAATCCAAAATGAATCCACTTACTGGACTGTGAAACAAATCCGTCTCCTGCCTGGAGAGATTTAACAAGTCGGATCGGTCCAACGGTTCCAGAGGTATTGCGTACTCCGTTTTCCTGAGTCGTCTCCGGGTCGCGAATCTCACAAATCACCCGGGCACCGATCGCATCGCGATTACAGTCGCGTCCCTCCAATCGAAATGACACAAATGAATTCCCAGTCTGCACATTGTTTCTTAGAAATCGCAACTTAGGTCCGGTGCGGTTGGAAATCCACAAATCCAGGTCGCCATCATGATCCCAGTCGACCGCGGCCACCGCCCGACCATCATCGGCAAAATCGAGTCCACTCGTAGCGGAAATATTGGCAAACCGTTCACTGCCGATATTTAGAAAACAGCAATTGCGTTCCCGACCACTAAATGATTTTCCACTCTTGACGAGTCGATCGAGCGTGTGGAACGCGTTCACATAATTGACAGCCTGGTTCGGACTGGTTTCTTCGACTGGTGACTGCGACACGACCTGTCGCCAAAAGAAACTTCACAAGTCGTCTGGATCTTCGTTGGTGAAATATCCGTTGGCGACGACCAGGTCCTCCCAGCCATCATTATTCACATCGACAAATACCGAACCCCAGGCCCAACGTCCCATGGTGACAGCAGCCTCATGACTGACATCCCGAAACGTGCCATCTCCGGCATTTAAAAACAACGTGTTACCCCGTGCCAGTCGCTGGAACTTTTCCTTGGTGTCATCGGCTACCCCACCTTGGAACTTTCGTTGGAAAGTCACTCGATTTCCAGCTGCAGAGAACATGTTACCTACATACAGGTCCATCCACCCGTCACGATTGTAATCGCCCCATGACACTGACATCCCCGCAGCCATGTCTTCCACACCGACTAGCGACGCTACGTCCTGAAATTTTCCCTGGTCATTCTGAAAAAGATTATTGCGGCCAAAATCGTTCGCCACGTACAAGTCCATGTCTCCGTCATTGTCGTAATCTTCCCAGCAGGCTGCTAAACTCCAACGGCGGTTGTTCATGTCCAGACCAACCTCAACCGTCACGTCCGAAAAATCCCATTCCCCCTCGTTTCGGTAAAGGACATTGGCAGCTCCGTTATTCGCATCGTGATAGGGTATCGGTGCCAACCCGAAACCGGCATTTTTTTCAAATCGGCCTAATTCAACATAAATACATACGTACAAGTCCAAATCACCATCGTTATCGAAGTCGGCTGCGGCCAGCGACATTGCATTGGAGATATTCAGCTCGGCCACCCGGGTGAAACGACCCGTGCCATCGTTTTCCAACAAAAGGATCGAAGGCGATGCCGCCAGCACTAAATCCTGATCTCCGTCGTCATCAAGGTCCAAAAACAAAGAGGCATTGGTGCGTTCCAGGAAGTCCACCCCCGCCGCGGAACCAATCTCCGTGGCAGTCCCGTCCGTGTTTTGACGAAACAAGCGATTGGGCAGTCCACCTGTCTGTGGAACATAGATATCCTCCAACCCATCACCATTGATATCGCCAATGGCCAATCCATTGTGTCCGAAATTGTTAATTCCGAGTGTTGTCTGAATTCGTTTGACCCAATGTGTCTCACCATACATCAATTGCTCCGTGAAACACCGATTCTGGCCTAACACCGCTTGACTGCAATCAGAAAACAAATGCGTCGACGCTGTTTGTATGATAACTTCTTCATAGTCTTCCACGGTAAGCGATAGGAGTGTTGGCAATGGTTCCCCCACTGACAACTTCCAACGGAAAGTCCATAAGGCATTTTGCTGACAGGTACCAGTATCTGCAACGTGTCCGCTTGCCTCATAATAAGCCTGGGTGGTTACAGTACCCCGTTCCGGTGTAACACGGAACAATTTGAATTTTGCTCGCACCTGGTCAGCGTTCGCGAATGGACCGATCAGTCCCCGTAGGGCTTCGGCCAGCGCAACCGCTCCCTGACCAACGATCGGTGTCACGTCCTCCCCAGGCGTTGTCCCCTGGGCAGATCGTGACACCGTCAATGACTGGTCTTGAAACACAATTTCCAAGACCTTCGGCCTGAGCAAACCGCATGTGAATTCCTTGGATACTATCTTTTCGACGGCAGCAGTTTTCACTTGCTCCGGGTGGCTCAACAACTTGGCAATCACCTTGAGTTGTTTTGAAGCGGCTTGGCTGAAGACTTCGCTGTCCCAACCGTCTTCACCAGGATCATCACGATCGGTAAACCAGGCGGGACGACTTTTTCGCAGCTGCAGCAGGTCGTCACCGTGTCTGATAGTGATCGAATCGTCCACTCCATTGGCTGCCACTGTCTCGTCCTGAACTACACTCGATGCACTACCCGTTCGTGTATCACGCAGCGGGCGGATGGAATCAGCCGACTTGTCGCAGCCGAACCAGACCACCTGTACGATCAACCCAATTATGGTCAACAAAACATGCCGACCCATTCGAACGGGCCTACCCGAACGAAAGCATCGAATTGCCGGGTAACCCGAAGCGTTGACTGTCGTCGGAGGTACCATGGTTATTTCTTCAGAAACGTGTGACCGATACAAACAATCATATTAATTTTAGCACATTCTTTTCGGCCTTATGCGTTGAGCCAAAACACCATAAAACCACGTCACCAATGCGCACTGCCACCAAGTACAACACTACTGTTTTAGGGGCAATCTGGTTCTAAGGGGCTCCTGGTTATGATTCCAGCAGTCATGACGCTTATCCGATCGGTCAATACTTCCACCGGCAAGCACAGAGGATCATCAAACAAGCTGTCAGCGTTTCACAAATCGTGAAACTGGCTTGATCTGCTGAAGACACTGTTGGCATTATTTTCCCCGTCAGTTTACAATAAATAATAGCCAGACGTGACTGTTTCCATGGGAAATGGTCATTCTCCACAAACTAAACTTGCCATCCTCTCTGGAGTGCATCGATGCGTTCATGTTTTTCATTTCGTCGGAATGGTTTCACATTGGTCGAGTTACTGGTGGTCATTGCTATCATTGCCATTCTTATCGCGCTGTTGCTTCCGGCGGTGCAAGCAGCCCGCGAGGCAGCAAGGCGGACCCAATGCAGCAACAATTTCAAACAAATTGGAATTGCGATGCACAATTACCACTCTGCACAAACCAAGTTTCCACTAGGTGCATTGTATGTTCACTGGCAGGATAATCCTCTTGATTTGGAAGAATACTACGGCAAAGGCTGGGCGGTACGGATCCTGCCTTTCATCGAGCAACTTGAACTCGGTGAACAATTTAATAATGAAAATGGCATCTGGGGCATCTATGGTCCGAATCAGGTGAAACTGGGACTCCAGCGGATCAAGATACTCCAGTGTCCCTCCGATAATCAGGATGAACTGATTGCCGTGGGCAGTACTGCCAACACTTACCTCAATCATCCCAAGGGCATCATGTTTTACAAAACCAATGCCGGCGGAGTGGCTGACAGTCAACTCGCATGGGAAGCGGGAAAGGCCGGGCAACTTCCCATCATCTGGGGTGACGGGATGTTGTTGAACATCCGCCCCATTCGGATCCGCGATGTATTCGATGGTACCAGCCAAACTTTGATGGTCGGAGAACTGACAGGTGGCGAACCTGGTTCGAATCGCGGACACCAGTGGGTCCATTACAATTTGTTCAGTACCGCCTTCGGACTCAATGGGCCTGGATCGATCCCTGGCGAGGGTGTGTTCAATCGCAATGCGGCGACGGATACGTTTTCCAGCTATCATCCGGGTGGTTGTCACTTTCAGTTGGCTGATGGCAGTGTTCAATTTGTCTCGGAAAATATTGACGCTTACATTTTGCTCGCACTTACCACGCGCGCTGGTGGCGAGCCAATTTCCGCCACCGACTGGTAATATGGTGACCAGCAGTCAGGGCCTCAGTCCGTAGAGCAACAGGTGTTTGTTCTGGGGGCGAACCCCTGGGATCCATGGAAACCGCTCACTCCACAGGCAGGCACGAGATGCGCGAACGAAAAGGCCACGCCAAATAACGGCGTTGACGACTGGCAACTGCTAATCCTAAGCGGATCGGACGGTACGAAATCCCTCAGACTGTATTGCAGACCTGCATTCAGGATTCTTCCGGACTCTCGCAAGGGTCAGGTGGAGAACTTGTGCCAACTCGTAGCCGCTCGGTCGCTTGCCAATAAAAGACCAGCGCAACGAACAGCACTCCCACCGCTGCCAACAGCCACAACGCACTCTCCAAACCGAGACGATCCGCCAATCCCCCAAGAACCGTGGGGGCAGGGACTCCTCCCATCATGCCAATGGCGTCCATGAGCGGAATTGCCGTCGCAGCCCGAGCCCCAAACTTGGCCGAACAGAGTGAGTACATGGTAGGCGCCTGGGCACCAATGAAAACGCCACAAAAAAAAGTCAGCAACAAACCGATCCGATAGTCAGGAATTATCAAGATGAACACAAACATCAGGATCCCCATGCCATAGCAGGTTCCCAATACCATGAGGTCCGAGAAACGCTCACTCATAAAAAAGGACATCACCAAACGTCCAGAAAAAACACCTGCTGCAATTAAGGCAAGTAGGAATCCCGAAACATCATCACCTACACCATACTGCACTTGAAAATAACGAGGCGTCCACGTCGTGATACCAAAACCTACAATCCCGTCGAGCAACACTAGCACGCCAAGCATCCAAAAGGTTCCACGATTGAAAATCCCATTCAAAACAAATTGGCGGATGGTTTGCGAGACACGATTGAAAATCCCATTCAAAACAAATTGGCGGATGGTTTGCGAGAGTGGTTGTGCCTGTGTTGATTCGGCTGACAAATCACTCGCACCAAACCGTTTGTCGATGACATGCAGTCTTTTTCCCGCATGACGCGTCAAGACAAAAAACCACAACGAAATCAAGACAGCAAAAACGACAAAAATGATTTTCCAGTGAAGTTCGTAATGCTCTAACAAAAAACCAAACGCCAGATTTCCGACAGCCGCACTCCCCGCAAAACATGCCGTTGTCCAAAAAAACATTCGCTTTCGATTTTGGCTGAAATGTTCAGTAATCACAGCACTGTACACCGCTAAAATCGAAAAATTCCCCAGACCAATCACAACAGCGGCGGCCAACGCGTGAAAATAGGTCGTCCCCAATCCCAACATCAATGCTCCGACCACAACGGACAGTATTGTCAGCCAACCAGACTTTTTAGCACCGAGGGCCTCGGTGACATACCCAGAAATAAATAACGCAACAATTCCTCCAGCCTGAAAAGCTGTTTGTAGATTTCCCTCCTGGAGATGCGTCAGATCGAAACGCTCGGAAAGCGGCCTAAGCAACAAGGCCATGAGATTGATCGTAAAACCCTGGACCGCCGCCAGGCTGAAAATGAAGCTAACCAGCAGGGCAGTCGGACGCTCATCCCCCGTCGACCCCGAATTATTTTCAGCTGGCCTTCTTGCATCTGATACGCCTCCCTGAGTAAACAAATCTTGATGCTGGCTATCGTTCATGAATGATGCTCTGAATTCGAGACAGTTGGTAGTTTACGGGTACGGGCAGGTGACGGATGTGCTGAGTAACGACTCGGGCCTGACAACGTGACACTATGATCGTCTACAGACGACAGAAGTGCAAGATATCCCCGAGCCACACCGACT
>CAYMUR010000103.1:2396-17118 GCA_964393615.1 uncultured Pirellulaceae bacterium | reverse complement strand
CTTTATCGGATCGGATTGGTTATTTTCGGCAAATCCTCGTAACCGCAACAAGCATGCGTCACAATGACCACAGGCAACACCTTCCGCTTGGGGATCATAACAGCTTGTAGTCAAACCATAATCAATGTTTAATTCCATACCTTGCCGAATAATCTGGGCCTTGGTCCAGTGGATCAACGGTGTGTGGAGCATGAGTTGTTTCCCTTCAACGGCTCGTTTGGTGGCTAAGTTGGCCATGCTTTGGAATGCCTGGATAAATTCAAGCCGACAGTCGGGGTAACCGCTGTAATCCAAGGCATTGATTCCAATAAAGATGTCATCCACGGAAAGGACTTCGGCCCAAGCCAACGCCAGTGAAAGAAAGACTGTGTTTCGAGCAGGTACATATGTCACCGGAATGTCGTTGCCAATGTCCTCGACGGATGAACTTTTGGGTACATCGATATCAGCAGTGAGTGCTGAACCTCCGATCCCTTTCAGATCAATGTCAACGATGAGATGTTGGGCCACATGCATGCTTTCTGCGATTCGGCGGGCGGCGGCAATTTCCAATTCGTGGCGTTGACCGTACCGAAAAGTCAGGCCGTATACCTCAAAGCCCTGGTTTTGCGCAATAGCCAAAGTGGTTGTAGAATCGAGTCCGCCGCTTAGTAGTATCACCGCCTTGCGAGCATGTATCATCATCGTGCCAAGTGTTAGTGTTGAGTGAAAGCTGGCTGCAGCCACTGTTTACCGAAGCTGCTTTTCACCAGAGAAATTTTCAGAACATTTTTGTGAAGCAGTAGGAAGCCTGAAACTGGTAATTTCGACAGAGTGCAGATATCGAAAGGGCTGCTAATGTTTTGATGGCTTTGTGATCGTTTCGGTATTTTCACAAAGTTCGCATTGCTAGCATCTGAAATGACTGATGTCCGCCTCCACGGGTGTGTTTTTTGGTGGACGACTTTCTGGCCTTACCATGTGGTGACTAATACCTGGGGAGCATCGGATCGATGGTACTGGCCCAGGCATCGATGCCTCCCAGCATGTTTTGTGCCTTGTTGAAACCAAGGGTGTGCAACCATTCAGTCACTTGTAAACTGCGCCCTCCCAGGTGGCAGTAGACAACGATGCGTTGATCCCGAAATGAATCAAGTTCACCGATCCGTTCAGGCAACTCGCCCATCGGTAGTAACCGCGCTCCATCGAGATGGACTGTTTGGTATTCGTCTGGATTTCGGCAATCCAGTAGTAAAAAATTTTCGCCAGCATCTAGCATTTGTTTGACTGTCTGGCAATCGATATTCAACGAGAATGATGGATCAGGAATAATGTTTTTCTCGGTCATTGAGGTTGTTTCCCTTGCGGCAACCATTTTGGCCACTTTTGCCGATGTGAGAATGAGCTAAAACGTCCATCATAGCTGACAGGTTGTGGGTCGGCCATTGGGCATGAAGAACCTTGGATGCCGAGTTGATGCGCCAGCTGATATCGGTCAGGATAAAAGAAACATTACAGGAAAAACGCAGGGCCTGTTGGTATGAATGCGATCTCAGCTGATAAGTCGCGAGAATTTGCGGTCAAGGTAGTACGCTGTTTGCGGGGAGCCGGATACGAGACGGTCTGGGCCGGCGGTTGTGTGCGAGACCAACTGTTGGGACGAGTTCCCAAAGATTACGATGTTGCGACGAGTGCTACACCTGAAGAGATTCGTCGAGTATTTGGCCAGCGGCGTACGCTTACCATTGGAGCGTCGTTTGGAGTCATCACGGTGTTGGGGCCGGCGGGAGCCGAACAAATTGATGTCGCTACTTTTCGTCAAGATGCGGACTATAGTGATGGTCGGCATCCCGACGGGGTGACTTTTAGTAATGCACGCGAAGACGCTCAACGCCGAGACTTTACAATCAACGGGCTATTTTACGATCCGATAGAGCAGCGCGTTATCGACTATGTCAACGGTGAACAAGATATTAAACGGAAAATTGTCCGAGCGATTGGTGATCCCGAGCATCGCATTCAAGAAGATAAATTGCGAATGTTGCGTGCCATTCGTTTTGCGACAACTTTTCAGTTTGAATTGGACATCGATACCGAAAGGGCAATCCGGCAATTTGCCGACGAATTGGTGGTGGTTAGTGCCGAAAGAATTGCCGCGGAAATGCGGCAAATACTTGTGCATCCAGAACGCAGTCGGGGTGTTCAGTTATTAGGCCGCTTAAATTTACTTAAAGTAGTGATTCCCGAAGTTGGTCAGTGGTGTGATGGTGTTGGTGAAGAAAAGGAAACGTGGTTGCGTATCCTCGGTGCGTTGTCGGACCCGACGTTTTCAGTGTCCCTGGCCGCGTTGTTGTGGCCTGTGGTTCGGGGTGACATAGGTCTTGTCGAACAGGTGTGCCGTTGTTGGAAGCTGTCCAATGAGGAAACACGTCGAATTGGACGGATGATTGCCTGTGAGGGAACGTTGAGGCGAGCACACCAGACGGATTGGCCATGCCTGCAGAGAATTTTGATTGATCCGGCAATTGATGAATTGCTGCAATTGGCGACAGCCATCGAATATCAAACGACAGGCAAAACACAGGAAACAGAGTTTTGTCGCGACCGCTTGCAGCTTGACCCTTTAGAGCTCAATCCGTTACCACTCATTACGGGTGACGATTTGATCTTTCACGGCTTGAGTGCTGGTAAGGAATTTCGAGTGTTACTTGATGCCGTTCGAGACGCCCAATTAAACAAGCAGATTGTGAGTAGAAAGGAAGCCTTAGAACTAGTGGATCGCCTGCGGGAGCGGTTGACGTAGTGCCTTCACGATTCAGGATTTTGCCGTCCGGAAACCGTATTGGGAGGGGCCTTCCTCCCGTCGCGGTTCCTGGTGATAATTGTGAACAGGGAAGTTGGTTGCTTTCGTAGAAGTGATTCGTCTTGGTTGATAAGATCAATGCAAGGCGCGTGAAGGTGCCGTACCAAATATCATAAAATTGAGGAGGTTCTATGTTTTGGCTGACCATATTGTTGCGATGGATGCATATTTTGGGTGCCATTGGTTTGGTGGGTAGTGCCTTCTTTCACTGGCGCGTTGTCTGGCCCGGCGTATCAGATTTGGAAGATGACCAGCGGAAAGAACGGTTTCAGGCAATGCGGCCGCATTGGTCCAAGTTGGTAATGCTGTCGATTCTGTTGCTGATAGGAAGTGGTGTCGTCAATATTATATTGATGGCCAAGGCAGGTGAATTCAAATTGGTTGAAGGTTGGTACCACAGTCTGCTGGCTGTCAAAATACTTCTGGCCTTGGTGGTCTTTTTCCTGATGAGTCGAATCACAGGCCGCAGTACAAAGGCAGAGATGATGCGTCAAAATTCACCGAAGTGGATTTCTCTGACGGTTGCCTTGGCCGTCTTGATAGTATTGCTGGCGGGTGTGATGAAAGAATCGCATCTCAACCCACCTGCCACAGACCCGGTCGGAAATCCGACCGTGAGCACTGAATAGACATTCCTAATAACCGCGGGTGACATTTGAAGATGGACAAAAAAGCGAAAAAAAGATTGGAAATCCTGCGGCGACGTTTGCAGAAATTGCGTCTGCAACTAGTGGGTGCAAAGCAGCAACAGGACGAACCAGACGAAGTGGAACGCATCGAGGTTGAGATCTCAACATTAGAAGCCGAGGCGGAGCAATTGAAGGGTGGTTAATGAATGTCCACGAGGCTCCTTTTGTTCGCTGTGTCTTAATCAGAGGACGGATGGGGCCGAGAGGCGACGTTGGTGATCACTTCTCCGTAAACTCCGACATCATCCGTTCCATCTCCGTCCCAGTCACCGGTGACGGGGACCTCCACGGCATTGCCAAGACGAAACACTTCGTCGCGACGATCCTGTTTTCCGTTGCTGTTGGTATCCAGTATCCAAGTGCCCGAACGGTAAATGCCGATTTCGTCGATGCCATCACCGTTAAAATCGCCGACTACTGGTGTATCGTTTGATTGGCCAAAACGGATACTCTTGTCATGAGATGTCAGCCTGCCGTCTCCATCCCAATCCAAAAACCACGTTCCATTTTTAAATACGCCCACGGTCTGAATTCCGTCACCGTTCCAATCTCCTGCTACGGGACGACCTCCAGCCCTACCGACGTGGAATACATGGTCAATTAAGTCGGCTCGTGTACGTCCTTGTGAAGTGAATTTTAGTAGACGATGGCCAATAGTGGCTTCGATCGATTGTGGTGGTAAATTCTTATATCGGCCGGTCTCTCGGCTGTTGACATCGGGTAAACCCGCTTCAGCGGCCAAGGCACGTCGGTCGCCAGGCCATGCGGTTCCGAAGATTCCAATGTCGTCCTTACCGTCACCGTCCCAGTCTCCTGTGACTGGTAGATCGCCAGCGGAACCTAGTTTTGCCCACAGGTCATAGCGATCCCAGGTGCGATCACCGTTCAAATCAAGGAACCATTCTCCCTGAAAAAAGACGCCATAATCGTCGATACCGTTGCCATTAAAATCCCCCGTGATCGGAATACTACCGAATAATCCAAAAATGTCATATCGAATCTCGGTGATTTTTCCGTTACGTACACTGGCTAATCGCCAACGAGCCTTGCGAGCGTATTGACTGTCCCAGGTTGGAGGTTCGATGGTTGTACTGGTTAACCAGACGGTGGAGTCTCCATGTTTCACGTTTTCGTCACCTCGTGGATGTCCCGCGTTGACAATGCTCAAGTGCCAGGCATAGCTGATTGTACCACCACTACCATCAAGTGGTGGAGATAAGGACATTTCAGGAATGGGTACAACGACTGGACGGTTACCAGCCGGTTGGACTGGTGTCATTACAGGTGACACATGTGTGACGTGATTTTTTGGCAGGTGCAGTGGAAACACAATGGTTTCTTGCCCCATGACGATTTCACTAAAATTGTTCATCTGTGAGTGCTCACCGTGTCGCAGTGGAATGCGAAGGATCGCATCATTGTGGGGATCTTCCGCCAACGAGAGCAACGCGTAGTGTGATGAATTGCCAGGATTGATCGCGATCCCGGAAGTCGTACCTGGTGTGTCAATACCATCAGCAAACCCCTGGGGCTGTATGGTGTAGACGGCATAGTTTCCTGGTGGCAATCCGTCAAATTGATAATACCCATCGGCATTGGTTGTGGTTTGAATGGGTCCTGCGGGATAAGTACCGGGAATGATCATGGCGCCGGTGATCGGTTGACCAGTCATTCCATTGCGCAGTTGTACGATGACACCTGGAAGAGGGATGTCATCCGGTGTCAGCTGACCATCTTTTGTGGCCAGCAGATTGTCTGCTGCCTGGCCGTCATGAGTGATTACTGGTTCTCCGTCCTGAAACACAAATCCGGAAAGACTCGCAGCTGACAAAGCAAAGAAATTAATTCCGGCCAATGACTCTTCGGGCAATTGGATTGTTTTTACTTGATTGGAATTGCTGGTATTTCTGTTACCATTTGATATTTGCTGACTAGCGTCAAAAAACGCTGGAAGTTGCGGTGCAATGATAGAATACAGGCCAGGTATGAGTGCTTCGAACAGGTAATGGCCATTCCTGCCAGTACGAGTAACAGCGATGACGTTAGACTCTTCATCGAGCAATTGTATGGTGACGTTTTCTAAAGGTTTATTGTCCGCATGCTGCTCACCAGGAACGTTTGTTTTCGAGTAAACAAACCCAGAAATGCTTGCCCTTGCCTGGACATTGTTGTCGGCGGATAGGACTTGATCGCTCATGTTTTCTGGGCGATCTTGGTCCGAACAATCCGTCATGTTGCGATCCGTGCTGAAATGGGTGAAATATTCATCCGTTTTGTCATGAAGTAGACCGAGACGTAAGTCTGTAGCGCAGTCGATAGATTGTATTTCGAGCAGCTCTTCAATGAGGTTGTCGCTGGAGTCGTACCCAGCATCCATAGCGATGTGTAAGTGATTTGCATGTAGTAATTTACGAGGTTCAACTAGTTCGAACGCAGCATGTCGTCGCGCTGTACCCCAGCGCGGACCACGGTCCGTTGGCCTTTGACAACGTTGGGATGAGACTAGTGTTTCACCGACTTGATTCACCTTTGTTCTCCGTCGTCATTATTGAAACCATGAATATGAGTCGATCTTGTCCACGAGCGAATTAACGAGTTTGGCGTTGTGCTGGGAACCGTAGAGCCTGGTTGTCGAATTTTCCACGTTCCAGTTGCCAGAGGCGAACCGTTGTGTCGTAACTACCTGAAACGATCCAATGACCAGACGACTGGAGCGATGTAACAGAACCTGTATGACCGGTAAGGATTCCTTGTTGGTGGCCCTTGTTGATATTCCAGATATGGATACAGTTATCGCTACCGGCGACGGCGACCTCGTGAGGGGATAGAAAACTGATCGCTAGATTTTTCGTGCGGGGGAAATGCCACGAATGAATTTCGCTTCCATCCCTGCCGTGACCAACCCTCAGCTGTCGATCTTCGCCGACAGAAACGATTTTAGTACCGTCTGATGAATAGGCGATCCCTCGTATTCGTTGTTGGTGAGCTTTGACTTCGAAAGCAATGGTCCCCATCGGTAGGTTCCAAACGCGGATGATTCCATTTCGGCCGCCGATAGCAACTTGACCTCCGTTGGGTGAGAAAGCTAGTGCGCGCATATCATTACCCGGACAGGAAAGCTGGTGTATGACCTTCCCTGTAACACTGTTGTATATTTTGAGGTCTTGTTGAAAACCAATAGTAGCCAACAGATGGCTGTGTGTAGCAAACTGAAGTTGTTGCAAGACGCAGTGGTGACGGGCAATTTCTCGTGGTTGTTGGCTGGTTTTAACAGTCCACAGAAGTACACGCCCATCATCACCTGTGGAAGCAAGCGTTTGGCCGTCTGCTGCAAATGCGAGACAACGAATCCAGTCTGAATGGCCGGTCAGATTTTGCGATAATTTCCCGGAATCCATGCTCCAAATATTGATGTTATGATCATCTCCGCCTACAGCCAGAAGATTACCCGCTGGTTGGACGGCGATGGCAGTGATAACCGGTGCTTCATTCTGTTGTCGGGTTGTTGGAACTTGAAATGTGCGAACCGTTCGTCCTGTCACCCAGCCGTGGTGACTTGCGGGCGCCACTTCAAGACCGGTGACCCACAGGCAAATTGCAACAGGCCAGCACAGGTGACACTTCATGAATCGCGGAGATCCGACGGGTTTCTAGGAGCGGGAAGGAAGATAGTGCGGGGGCGGCACGAAAGAAAGCAGCACGCACCACCTTAGATAATGTATCGGCTCTTCTGCAAGCATGACGTCACAGAAACCGACCAGACAAGGCTGGATAGGTCAATTGTTACGGTTAGGTAAACGATCGTGGTGTCGATCTCAGCGTTGATCGATTGCCACGAACTCCCTTTCGTCCACGCCGGTATAGATTTGGCGGGGCCGGCAGATGCGTTTGTTAGGTGAGCGATGCATTTCCATCCAGTGTGCAATCCAGCCTGGCAAACGTCCCATCGCAAACAGGACCGTAAACATGGTGATTGGGATTCCGATTGCGCGATAAATGACTCCGGAGTAAAAATCGACATTCGGATAGAGTTTTCGTTCGATAAAATACTCGTCTTTCAATGCCACTTCTTCGAGTTGCTGGGCGACATCGAACAATGGATCGTCAATCTGTAGTTTGGCTAATAATTTGTCACATGCTTTCTTGATGATCGTCGCCCGTGGGTCAAAGTTTTTATAAACGCGGTGTCCAAAACCCATCAGACGGAAACCTTCCGCTTTGCTTTTTGCCATATCGACAAACTTCTTAACGTTACAATCATCTTCGATGATTCGTTCCAGCATTTGTACCACTGCTTCGTTGGCTCCACCATGCAGAGGACCCCACAAAGCACAAATACCTGCTGAAATCGATGCGAACAAGTTAGCATCAGAGGACCCGACCATCCGTACCGTAGAAGTACTGCAATTCTGTTCATGGTCGGCATGGACAATGAGTAGCAAATTCAGTGCGTCGACAAAATCGGGATCAATTGCGTACGGTTCGCTTGGTACTGCAAACATCATTCGTAAAAAGTTTTCGCAATAATTTAGGTTGTTTCGAGGATAGATCAATGGCTGGCCAAACGATTTTTTATAGCTATAAGCAGCGATGGTCGGTAATTTAGCCAGTAAACGACGGATGGAGACTTCGACTTGTTCTGGATCGTCTGGATTGAGTGCATCCTGATAGAAAGTTGACAAGGCACCGACGACTGAACTGAGGATCGCCATTGGATGAGCGTCACGTGGAAAGCCGTTGTAAAAGGAACGCATATCTTCGTGCAACATGGTGTGTCGGCGAATCGACATGCGGAAATCTTCAAGTTGCTGACTGGTCGGTAAATCACCGTAAATAAGTAAATAGCTAACCTCGACGAAATCACAGTTCTCAGCCAAAACTTCGATCGGATAGCCACGATAGCGCAAAATGCCTGCTTCACCGTTGAGGTAAGTGATTTCACTCGATGCTGAGCCCGTATTCACATACCCTTCGTCCAGGGTAATCATCTTGGTCTGAGCCCGCAGTTGAGAGATGTCAATGCCGATTTCCCCTTCACTACCAACGATAGTCGGTAAGGGCATTTCTTGACCGTTGTATTTTAAGTTTACCTGTTCTGCCATTGATTTTTGTTTCCTTTTCAACCTGTTAAGAAATGGATGAAATGCTTTCCATTTGTCTGATTCTTACGAGTTTTCAGGTTTTCCTTATCACAGTTTAACGTATTTTTAGAGGGCGTTCGGGCCAACCCGTTTTAATTCTGGACTTTCAGGCTACCTGTGGACCAAGTGACAACTTTTAAAAAGACAATTTTTAAAAAACAGAACACTAGTTCGTAGTTGTTTTAATCCAATCAATACTACTTTCAGTTTTGGCATGTGACTTTCCGCCACGAGCTTTTGCTGTTTCCTGTCGTCATTGGTTGGATCATAAACCACCAGAATGCGATCGGATACGGAACAATTCCCACCGCAGACTCGCCAATGAGTGAGACCGTACAGTTTAGCGAGCGATGGGCAGTTCGACAATTCACCGCAATCGTAGTTCTGCCATTAGGAGGACGAAAAAGCCTCTCCAGTTGAGTTCTGGCCGGCAAGAATCTGTTCGCCATAAGAGTTGGCTAACAAGTCACTTGAGGCGATACCAAAATGCTCACGAAGGACTTTTAACTGCCGGTGTTCGTGACTATTCTCGGAATCTGGACCCAGCACGGCCTCAAATTCCAAAACAATACCCAACTTATCCACATTATCCAAATGAATCCGTACATTGTGGTAGAAAAAGATTTCACGGTGTTTCGAGACGATTACCCGTATTCCATACGCGCGTGTTAAAACGTTTCTCATTTCAGAGGCGTCGGAGACTGAGTGAATAAGATAACGACTTTGTTTCGGTCCTTGTTCGTCAGCGCGTTGGTACCAGATCCATTGCGCTTTCGCGTTGTGAATTTCACGAAGTTTAAACCGCCCTGTGGGACAATGGAAATACGTGTCCCTTTGCTGCTGCCGACTACCTACTGACGTGGCGATTTCGTGGGCCCTTTTTCTTGCTGTGTCCAGGCAGTACAAGCGGGCTTTGAGTTCCAAATTGCTCCGTGTTGGTGCGAACTCTACAGGTTGTTCAGGCATTGCCACAGGTTTCGAATGGAAACGGAAGGTTCGTGAAGACCGACGATGTAAACTGGCTGACTAGGTTGGCCTCAGGCGTCGTGATTGCAGGACCGCTTGCATATCCCGATTGATCTAGCCAGGCGTTTGTTAACCAATGCATGACTGTTAGCCAATGTATTCCCAGTGCCCCTACGAGAGTGTCTTTAATTTGATTGGTCGGTTGCTTTTCGATGGTGTAACAGACAACCTCAAAGACTGTTGGAACAGGTGGTCCAGTGATTTACAGTTTTGGTTCAACGGTCGGCGGACTTGTTTCGTCAAAAATCGTCCACACCGGAGTTTGCTCGCGGATTTGTTTGACGTATTTTCCGATTTTTTTTGCGCGACGTTGTTCTTGGATCTGTTCTTTAATTTCGACTTGGGCTTCTGTAAATGGAACGCGTCCCGCTTTGTTCCGCTCCAGAACCCGGACGATATGAAAACCATCATCATCACGAATAATCTGACTTAGTTCTCCAATCGGTAATGAAAAAATTGCTTTGTCTAGTGGTTCCGAACGTAAGCTTCCCTGGGTTGTCCAATCGTATTGCCCCTGCTGATCATGATGTGGTCCCTGTCCACTCCGTTTGGCGACGGTTCCTAACGGAGCACCACGGAGGACTTCGTTTCCCATTTCTGCAATGTCACGATGGGCTGCATAATTATTGCGATAATGACGAAATTCGACAGCAAGTTCTTCCCAACGTACTTTGGCAGGGAATTGATAGTCTGCGATGTGTTGTTGATAGTAGGCAAGAAGTTCTTCATGTGTAATTTCTTTTCTTGTTTCCGTGCTCTGCCGTATCATTTGATGAGCAATGACCTGTTGTACAAATTCGCGTTTGATGCGTTGTAACGACGAAGCTCGACGACGGAGTAACGCGTCTAGTTCAGTAACTGTTTTAACTTGATATTTTTCGAGTGTTACTGGCAGTTGTTTTTCTTGAAATTGGCTACTAATGGTAGCCTTTAATTCAGCATGTCGCTCTTCGGGGACCTGACTTAGGAAATCCTGATAGATCAGCATCGTGTCGATGCGTTTCTTGAGAATCTGTTTTATCATGGCGGGACGTTGCGATTCAAATTGTTCTTGGGTGACATTTTCCTTGAGTCGACTACGGACTTCCATGAGTTCCGCTTCGAGATCGCCTGCGAGTATGGTTTCTCCCCCCACGGTGGCGACGACCTGTGCCGGTTCGAACAGGTTTCCTTTGATTTGTGGCGATAGAAGATGATTCGCAGTGGGCGGTTCCTGGCTTCGGATCGGATGGACCGCGCTAGCTGACAAGGGTGGGATACGAGAAATTGTGTCCAACACGGCGGTGCGCTGGCGTGGACCGTTTTGGGGTTGAGATACCGGATAAGTACCTGGGTTGCTTTGGGATGCCTGATTTGACTGAGCCGAAATATTTCCGCACAGCAGCAGGATGAGAGCGGCAATGGTGAAGATTGTTCTCATCATCAAAACGGATTCCGTGCGGGTAACTTGGTGGTTGTGGCCGGCCATATTCAAGCTCAATCGGTTTTTACTGCCTACAGGATTGTTCCGAAAATGAAATGTGATTGGGGCGGCAAGATTCTAGGGTGGTTTCGTATGGTTGGTCAATTCAGATTTTTGGTTGCCAGCAGCAAATTTTGTGATCGGAAAGACCAACCAGCAAGTGTTTCTGACCGCTAGCAGAAAAAAAGTTTTCTCTGTGAAGCCCCAATGAAAGCTGGTTGCTAACAGCGGGAATTACGCTCCCTGTAGCACGGTTGCATGGAGCTTTGTTGTTTTCGACATTATTTCCTTCGCGGCCAGATTAGGATTTAACACTTTCCAGAAAGTTTGCGAAATGTCAGCTGGAATTCGATTTCAACGACTTGACTGATGTGATAACGACAACGCCCAGTCAATGAGCGCCTGGACAGCTTGTCAGCACCTTATGTTTATTGGCATGACTTATTATCGCATTATCGTAACGTGACCAAACGTTGTTGTACCTGGCGTGGTACGTATGTGATGGATTGAAGTGGTAATAATTTTGTCAACGTCCCAAGGTAGTCAATTCATGTTTTAATGCGACTGAAATCTCAGCGGTGTTTTTTGTCCAGTGTATACATTCAGGTAAACGATGATTTCGCCTCAGCGATTACCTTGTCCGGATCCTCCGTTGGTGTGGCGGGTGTCAGGTAGATGCTATGGTCATCCACGATTCGTAGTTGGCTGCGGGACGCCGCGACCAATTGTTCTGCGCGACGTCGGTCCGTGTAGGTGTAGACTAAGTGCGGTTTTTCTAGGCGAATTGAGTCAATTTGCCATACGGCAGCCTCGATTCGCAAAAGTTGTAGTTCGATCAATCGTTTTACCGATCTTGGTGGTGGCCCAAAACGATCTCGTAATTCCTCGACCAGGTGTTGTAGATCCTTGTCACTGGCCACGCGAGTGAAACGACGGTAGAGATCGATTTTTGTTCGCATGTCAGGAATGTAATCCGTTGAGAAGAAAGCTTCTCCTGGCAAGTCGATCGTGACGTCGATCTGGATTTTGGGGGGTTTGTGTTGCAACCGACGGACTGCAGATTCAAGGAGTTCGCAATACATTTCGTACCCCACGGCTGATATATGGCCACTCTGTTCCGTCCCTAGAATATTGCCCGCGCCGCGAATTTCGAGATCACGCATTGCGATGGCGAATCCCGCTCCCATGTTACTGAACTCCTCGATAGCCCGGAGGCGTCGAGCGGCGTTTGGGGTAACGCTTTTGGCGGGATCGATGAGTAAATAGCAATAAGCACGATGCTTGTAGCGACCAACGCGCCCACGCAACTGGTGCATATCGGCCAAGCCATAGCGGTCTGCCTCATCGATAAAGATTGTGTTTGCATTGGGTATGTCGAGTCCGCTTTCTACGATTGTTGTGGCGAGCAAAATATCAAATTCGCCATTGATAAATTCCATCATTACCTGTTCTAATTTGGACTCAGGCATTTGGCCGTGACCAATTTTCAAGCGCGCTTCGGGAAGGAATTGGCGTAACCGTGTGGCGAGTGTTTCGATGTCTCCTACTCGGTTGTGTACAAAATAGATTTGACCACCACGGTTTAGCTCTCGTAACACTGCGTGACGGATCAGATCGTGTTGAAACCGTGTTACGCGAGTTTCCACTGACACGCGATCTTCGGGGGCAGTCGTCAGATTGGATATGTCTCGCACCCCCACCAGTGACATGTGTAATGTTCTCGGGATTGGTGTGGCGGTCATTGTCAGCACATCCACGGTTGTCCGCAACGTTTTTAATCGTTCCTTGACTTCAACGCCAAAACGTTGTTCTTCATCGATGATGACCAAACCGAGGTTCTGAAAAGCAACGTCTTTGGATGCCAGACGGTGTGTCCCGATCACGACGTCGACGCTGCCCGATTGGAGCCCTTCGATGGCTTCACGTTGTTGTGCTAAGCTACAAAAGCGACTAAGACGGGCGATATGGCAGGGGAACTCTGACATTCGTTCCTGAAATGTACGGTAATGCTGCTCGGCTAGAATGGTCGTGGGAACGAGAATGGCCACCTGGTACCCATTGTCGATCGCAGTAAAGGCTGCACGTATTGCCATTTCAGTTTTGCCGAATCCGACATCACCGCACAAAAGTCGGTCCATTGGTCGAGGTCGCTCCATATCCAGGCGGATATCTCGCATCGCGGTCAGCTGATCTGGAGTTTCTTCATAAGGAAATAATGCGTCGAATTCCTGTTGCCAATGTGTATTACACTCGAATGCAATGCCTGGTCTCGAATCCCTAGTGGCCTGTAGCTGTAACATATCTGCCGCGAGGTCGATGGCTGCTTTTTGAGCGGCTTCTTTCTGTCGAACCCATGTTTTTGAACCGATGCGTGCCAAGGACGGGCGGGAACGTGCACTGCCAATATATTTTTGAATTAAGTCGATTTTTGACGAAGGTACATAGATTCTTGTGCCGCCATGAAATTCGATCTCCAGGTGTTCCTCGACCAGCCGTGAACCTTCTACTTCGCCCAGTAGCTTTAGTCCTCGATAACGACCAATGCCGTGCGTCAGATGAACCACCAGATCACCTTCGTGAAGTTCAAGAAAATGGTCAATCGTTTTTCCTAAACGACGGCTTGGCAAACGGCGTACATCGCTGCGGTGAAACAGTTCGTTACCGCTGATCAGCACGATTTTCTCTGAAATTAACTGAAAACCAGCCTGTAGTCGCCCGACAGAA
The DNA here is from genome assembly GCA_964393615.1 of uncultured Pirellulaceae bacterium. Classification (GTDB taxonomy): domain Bacteria; phylum Planctomycetota; class Planctomycetia; order Pirellulales; family Pirellulaceae; genus CAYMUR01. Next base: position 3,234 of record CAYMUR010000103.1, on the reverse strand, counting down.
AAACTAAGCTTGCCTGAGGTAACCAACTGGGTTTCACTGAATATTTCGTTCAGCCGTTCAATTTCCCCTTGGGTCTGACACACCACGTGGACTTCTGTGGCATTTGAGAACTGGTCCAGCTCGTCACGTACTTTTTCGATGTCACCACTAAAACGTTCGATAGATTCAATGGGTAAGCGGCAAGCGTTTTCCCATGAGTTCACGGCCAGTTGGGAGGCTGTGATATGGGAAAATTGGGAAATGTGTTTAAGGGTCCCAGGGACATGGTGCTGATCCTGAGGCCGTTCGAGACGTTCTAAATACTGGGTGCCTTCTGTTCGTATCTGTTCTGGTTCGACCATGAAAAACCAACTACTGGCTGGCAAATACGAGCAGAAGTGGGCTTGGCTAATGTTTGTGGGGACAGGCACAGTAATATCGATTTCCGTCAGGTTGCCGCTACTACGCTGTGTTGACAGATCAAATTGCCGCAATGAACTGATTTCGTCTCCAAATAATTCAATGCGTACTGGCAATACCCAATCAGGCGCGTAGACATCGAGGATGCCTCCACGGATGGAAAACTCGTTAGGCAACTCGACGGCACTGCTATTGTGGAATCCATTGTCAACGAGCCAAGCTAACAGTGATTCTAGTTCCACCTCTTGCCCGGTATGGAGCAAACGCGTATTAGCGGTTAGAGTCTCACGGGTAGGAACCGGCTGTAACAGTGCTTGAATGCTGGTAATGATAAGAGATGGTACGGTATGGGGAGCCCTCTGCTGAGACTCGGCCGTGCTTTCCGGACTTACCGCCGTTAAACGCTTTAACAAACGCAGGCGGTCCCCGTCGGCGTCGT
>CAYMUR010000103.1:0-2386 GCA_964393615.1 uncultured Pirellulaceae bacterium | reverse complement strand
AAAATTTCAGCGGAAATATCGCCGAAGAGTTGTAAATCATCGACAAAATCGTCGATGACGTTGCTATTAGGGAAAACGACGACCAATGGTGCAGGTATGATCGTTTCGCGAACACGGACTAATTCCGCGACAACGAGCGCGCAAGAGGAGCCCCAGATTCCGTCCAAGGTGGCTGACGTGCCCGATTGGAGTGCAGCCACGAGACGAACGAAATCATGCTGCGTTGCCAGACAACGGGACAGCTCACGGAGCCGGTCCGTTTGGTTGAGCGACGCTGATGCTAGTGACATGAGTTTCCTGTTTCATTGATTCTAGACTTAATGTCTCATGCGATCCATAGTAAGTGAAGCGCTGTGGATTAGAAGCAGTTTCTGATAGTTCCCCTGGTTGGGTGATGCTGGCTTGTAAATGACTCAAATGGAAGTATCAATCCTGAAAACTATTGGCCGGAGTTGGCTTGCAGAGGGAAGCGGTCCTGTTAGCGAGGGCTGCTGATAGGACGCAGCGAACTATGATTCAAGCGAATCTTTCGCTCTCCTGCACTTCCGAAAAAAAAGATGGTGGCCGTGCGTTGGTCGTTGCTACCACTGAGTGCAACCACCTTTCCTAAGGCGTATTTGGGATGCCGGACTACCATTCCCACATGGAAATCGTCAGGATTTGCAGGTGCCACAGGAGTCTCTGTCGACGCGGCTAATTCTGCGGCAGTGACCAATCTGCTTGGGTTGGTCTTTGACGAGTCTGGCTTGGGGTGCTGCGCCGTACGTCGTCTGCCGCTGTGTTTTTGTTTGGAGTCGAGTTCAGGTGGGATGTCGGTCGAGATGATCGAAGAGTCATCCATGTCGGTGACTTCCAATTCTTGTCGGGGTATTTCCAATAAAAATGAACTGGGTATGGAGAAGCGTCGTGTACCGCGAAAATCACGGTATCGGGCCATGCTCATTTCGAGAGATTCGCAGGCCCTGGTAATGCCGACAAATAACAGGCGGCGCTCTTCTTCCAGGCTTTCCAGGTCATTTAAGCTGCGATCATGTGGCAGTAACTTTTCTTCGACCGCCACAATAAACACGATGGGAAATTCGAGGCCTTTGGCAGCGTGTAGTGTCATCAACGTCACTTGGTCTGGCTGTATTTCAAAAGCATCTGTGTCGCTGACAAGCGATACTTGTTCCAAAAATGTATCCACTCCTCCGTCGTCAGGATGATCTTCGTCAAATTGCCGGGCTGCGGACAAGAGTTCGCGGATGTTGTCCAAACGGTTCTGGTCCTCTTCCGCCGTCGATTTCTGTAAATGTTCTTCGTAGCCTGATTCGCTGATGACATGTCCCAGAATTTCTTCGACCGAGCCTTGCAAGTGAGTTTTTAATTGGTCAATCAACTGCACAAATTTGACGACTGCTTTGGCCGATTTGCGACCGAGTTTTTCCAGTAATTCTGTTTGTCGGGCAGCTTCCAGCATTGACAACCCGTTACAAGTTGCGTGCTCTGAGATACGCTGTAGGGTAATCCGCCCTATGCCACGGGGTGGTCTGTTGATCGTTCGTTCCAGTGCCACGTCATTGCGCGCATTGTTTGCCAGGTGTAAATAGGCCACAATGTCTTTAATCTCTTGCCGTTGATAAAACTCAAATCCATTGACGATTTGGTAAGGAATGCCTTGCTCATACAACGCTTGTTCAAAAATGCGAGACAATGCGTTCACACGGTAAAAAATAGCGAAATCACGTGGCCGACGCTCTTTGGATTGGATTTTCTCGGCAATTTTTGCAGCAATGTTTTCGGCTTCCTCACGCTCATCGGCATAGGCTACGACGCGGACAGGGTTACCCTCGTCATTGTCGGTGAAGAGAAGTTTTTCTTTGCGTCGAGTATTGTGGGTAATTAAACCGTCCGCAACACGCAGAATACGTTGCGTGCTACGGTAATTTTGTTCCAACCGTACAACATGCGTACCGGGAAAGTCATTTTCAAATTGGAGGATATTATTCAGGTCGGCACCGCGCCAGCTATAGATGGACTGGTCAGGATCTCCCGTGACAGAAATGTTCGGTTGATCGACGGAAAGAGCTCGGACGATTGTGTACTGCGCCAAGTTAGTATCCTGGTATTCATCCACGAGAATGTATCGATATTCCTCGTCCAATTTCGCACGAAGTGCATTGTTGCTTCGAACAAGACTGGCAACATGCATCAGCAAGTCATCAAAGTCCACTGCGTTGGCTGATACCAGGCCCCGTTGATAAGCTGGGTAGACGTCGGCCACGATGCGGTCTGTAGGGTGTCCATGGCGTGGCGTGTATTGGTTTGCCTCGGTCAGGGTGTTTTTGGCACGGCTGATGCCGCGCGCGATTTGTTCGGGCGAAGTGTGTGTCAGGTGAATCTCTTC
>CAYMUR010000102.1:10103-17132 GCA_964393615.1 uncultured Pirellulaceae bacterium | reverse complement strand
ATGATTCTACTCGGGGTTCTTTTGTAGTATTGGTAGTTCTTACTCATCATTGGCCTCCATTATTGGCCGATATGACTTCGCCTTCAGGCTTGGTCGTCAAAGACTTAAGTGTCAGTCGATCGATGTTCTCAGAACTGAAACGGACACTGTCGTCGGCCAGCTGGAAGTGGCAGCCGCCCACCTGGTAACTGGAAAAGGTGTCGTATCCGGTGCGGGTTAAAACTCCGGTGCGGGTTAAAACACCGTCTCCAGGGATCGTTCCGTGACCATTGATTCCGTAAGCGGTAATCTTGCAGTTGAATTGCACCCAATTCCAGTCCTTGTTGCTGTCGGGCTTACCGCCCGTCATCTCTTCTCTCACCATCAAGATCTTGTGGGTGGCTTCGACTATATCCCAGATCCCGATAGCAGTCAAATTGATCAAAATCCCGTCGCCCTCCATGGTGCGGCACCGATGCAAGAATTTCCATTGTTTTTTGCTGTCAGCCACTACGACGGCATTGGTCTTCCACCCTAGGAGCTGGCTGCCATCACTGCCGAGGTATCGCAGCAGACATTCTTGAGTCCTTGGAGGGTGTGGATTCCCTCGACTGTATGGAAAGGCTTGAAGCCTCGCGCCGTTGCCTCATTGGCCAGTCGCTCTCTGGAAGGGCCTGTCCCGGCCGAATTCAGGCGAAAGCTTCTCACAGAATATGAATTTCTCGCGCGGTTTTCAGGAGTTTTGGGAATTTTTGGACAGCGGGCAGAAAACCGTTGTAACGCCGGCGATTCGCAGTGCGGTCAGGGGTGTGCCGTTTAGGCAGGTTGCCCGGCGCGGGCCGAAACTTGAAGGGCTACCTGATTTCAAGAGAAATTTTTGCGACAATAAGAAGTGTGTTCATAAGGACTTACGAAAATTATGAACGAGCCGTCAATCTTGTTGGCAGTTTGCCCATCGTTCGACGTGTTCAGCAAGTGCAGCCCTTCAGCGAGTGCACTCCTTATAAGAATGGCGACAGTTTTGTATGTTGATATGCGTATTTGTATGTTGATATGCGTATTTGTATGTTGATATGCGTACGAAAACGATTATACTAGAACTTATCGAAGAACCAAATTTATTAGACGCAGCACCAATTTAGACATTCGACAATAGTAATATTCGTCGACTCGCTCGTGACCAGCATAAATTGACAGCCTAAGTTGCCTCACCGGAGGCGGCTAGAGGTGAAGGTGTATGGAATGAGCGATTTTTGTTTTTGGGCCATTTTGATGCCTTCTATCCCAGCCTTCCCAGTGAATCCACGTCGATGTGATGCTGTGCGCACTGGGAATTGACGAATGCCTAATGCCTAAGGAATTTTGAATGAGGAAGTGCGCGCCGCACCGCCCATTTTCAACAACGCATTTTCAGCCTTAGGAACTAGTCATCCCTTAGACATTAAGAATTAGTCATTCGTGGCGAACGTACGCACCGACCAATGTGCGCATGCGGGTTGGTGTTGCGCGCGGTGAAAAACAAGCGGTGAAAAACAAACCGTCTAGCGGTTGGCTGCGGCCAACGGCTTGGCAAGGAGATAGTAGTCGTAGTCAATGAACCGAAGACTCAATACGAATCTAGGGCAATCCTCGAAAACCAGCGTCGCTAGACGCCTGGCGGGATGAGGGTTTGTTCGTAACCAAGTAGGAGAACGCTTCATGAAAATGATCGACAGGAAGCGGTGGAGTGAAGGTGTAGTTCCATTTTCAAGCGGCGACGCGTAGATTTTGTGCCATGGGATGGACCACCCTTTGCGTTGTGTGGCGGCGAACCAGATACGCCACTTCATGCAACTACTTCCACGGTCCTGATTTTACTTAGCAGCGGAGAGAAGCAATGTATAGAAATTGTATCCTTATTCCTAATTCACGAAGGAGAAATCAAATGACAAGTCCCCGAAGTCTCGCCGTTCTGTCGGCCGTCGTTACCTGCTGCACTGCGGCGATGTTGTTAATCTGTAACGCGCCTGTCATGGCGCAAGTCATTCTGCAGGATGACTTTGAAAACCCCTCTGACACAGAATCGCTCACTGGTCGAACGACGTCCACCGGACAAACATGGGGCAATTTCAACCACTACGATCCGGCGCCATATGGCGGCTCGTTCAACTTTCGGGGAGCCTATTCAACTGGGAGTGGCAGCAACGGTGTCGGCGGGGGTGGCCGCAAAGGAAACTCCATTTCATTGGGTAGAACGTTGACTACAGAAAATGTTTACCTCGGTATCGACCTTACCGTTCGGGATGACGTCCAGCCTCGATGGCCTCAAATTTGGTTCGCAGGTGATAACAATAAAGGCATTTCCTTTCGATGGGATGCCGATAACTCTGGAGTGTCTGAACTCTGCTTCGAGCACTCGGGCACCATGAAGAACAACGGAGCCTTTGCGAACCAGTGCTTTGACACCGGCATGGCTCCAGGTGCTGGTCAGTTGCATGTCGACCTGGACATTGATCTGAGCGCTAAAACGCTAAACGTGGCTTGGAATGAGATTGGTGGCGACGCGTCTGGTTCGGAATTTTATGGGACCTATTCGTCGGACGCGGGAAGCTATGTTAACCCGAACCGTTTAAGCATATTCACCAACGATCATGGTGGAAACACCCACGGCTTCGACAACATTGTGGTGGGCATTGTGCCTGAACCCACGTCGCTGGTCCTGTTAGGCCTGGGCACCCTGATGCTAGGCGTTCTGCGGAGGGGCACCCGTCGCGATAGGTGACCAGATAGAAGGTATCTACCCGACGATCTTTTTTTGCAACGTTGGAGTATAATTTGATGTGTCGCGGTGCCGGGCTGCCGTAAAGTGGTGGCCCGGCAACGCCGTAAAAAAAATACTGCGGGGGAATAGAAAGGGAGAATTGATATGTTTGAGCAAGTCGGTCGGGGTCGCTCCGTACGGTTAATCATCGTTGCCTGCTGCAGTGTGGTGGTTTTGTTAACTTGTAGCGCGCCTGTCATGGCTCAAACCACGGTTCTAAGCGATGACTTTGATCAAGTTACCACCAATCCCACGCCAGGCACGCTTACCGGTCGCGAGGCACCCACGGGACAAACATGGGTTGACTTCGACCACTGGGCGGCAGGCAGTTCTTTTAGGTTTGACCCAACCTATGGTACCGTCGATAACGGTGCCGGCGGCGGTGACAACCAGGGAAACAGCATTCCACTCGGTACCACGCTGACGACAGGCACCGTACACCTCGGCCTCGACTTTGTTGTTAATGACAACCGACTTCCCCAAATATGGTTCGTAAATGATGTAACCCGTAGAGGTTTTTCCTATCAATGGGATGCCCATGCCACGGGTTCGCCACTCAATTTCGAGTTTGCGGGCAACATAAAGAACCCTGACGGCGGCTTTGTGAACCAGTCGGTTCCCACCGGCATGACGCCAGGTTCTGGCGCTTTGCATGTGGACCTGGATATTGATCTGGACGCGAACACGCTGGATGTGCGTTGGAATGACGTGAACGGCCCGACGTCTGGCTCACAATCGCTCGGGACCTGGAGAGAGGACGAAGTGATTGTCGAACCGAACCGTTTGCACCTCTATCAAAACGAACAATGTTGCGGTAGCAACGGCTACGACAACGTGTTGGTGGATATCGGCGGCGTTGTTGTACCCCCCACAGAGTTCACCTGGATCAGTGGAGAAGGCGGCAACTGGAACCTGAACGCGAACTGGACGCCCGGGGGAGTTCCCGGTGACGGATCACGCGCGCTCAGTCGTGCCGAAAAGGTCATATTCGGTAATTCCATATCCTCCACGTCGACCGTGTTTACCGATCTGCCGCGGACGGTGAACAGCATTCAATTCGACCACACGGCCCCTTATATCATCGGCGGGGGGGGCGGCGTCAACCTGATTTCCTCCACGGCAGCTGTGCTGCCCACCATTGACGTCGGTTCCGGCAGCCATGAGTTCCAGTCGGCTGTTACCCTGCTCGACAATACCAGTGTGAACGTCGTCAGTGGCTCGACGCTCACATTTAACAATGCCCTGAATTTGAACGGTCATTCGCTGGCCAAGACCGGTGGTGGTATGATGGAGATCAACAATGTCCTGAACACCGGTGGCGGCGCAGTCAATCTACTGCAAGGAACCTTGTCGGGAGACGGGACCGTGGGTGCTCATGTCAACAATGATGGCGGAACTGTCTCGCCGGGTAATAGTGCTGCTGTCTCGCTGGCAGTCCCCGAACCGTCTGCAGCTCTGTTGCTCATTGTTTCCACCTTGGCTCTCTTTGCGACCCGCTGGCGTTGCCGCGGTGAATGAACCTGGTGCAACTGGTCCCGCTGCTGATCAACGTCCTCGCCTGGACGTTGTCTAGCCCAGGCACACATTGAACGAAGTCAACGTGGTGCATCATTCACCTAGCGCAACGGGTATCTCAGAGGTCTGCGAGGTAGGCCACTTTCTTCATCGTTTTCCTTGGTCTTTGAACGGAGCAAGTGGATGAAAGACCTACTGACGAGGGTTTGCAATTGCCACGGGATATGGCACCAACTAAAATGATTTTGGTTGGTCAGGTCGGGATGACAGAGATCAGCAATTTCGCACCTTCGACGTTAACCTGGTTTGGGTTAGCTGCATGGTGTGAACCGTTGCTGCCTGAATCAGAAGGTAGTCATTGCAGGAAATCAGAAGAGATTATTTTCGTGGATCAAGCCATGGATGGTCGCCAAAATGAATCATGTCCAGCGACCCGAGATGACAGCTGTTACAGGTTAGTTTTCCACAAGAGCCAATCATCTGGGACCGATGCCAGTTGCCACGCAGCATAAACGAGATTGGAGTATTCGACAGCCAACTTTGAATGGTTGGAAGCTATGACTGAAACTCTGCCTTGCTACGACATTACTCGTAACTATCGCTGGAACTACGACCACGCGCCAGATCCATTGGCGGTCGAGATCCCTGCCATGTCAGGGCCCTGGACGTTTCTGGGCCGTCCCGCGCCTTCGCCATTGGGGATTCCGGCCGGACCGCTGTTAAACGGCCGTTGGATCTGTTATTACGCTTCGCTGGGTTTTGACGTGCTGACTTACAAAACGGTTCGCAGTCGGGCGCGCGAATGTTATCCCATTCCAAATCTGGTCCCCGTTCTGACCGATACCCTGAAAGGTTGCGAATCTGAGTTGTATGCTGAAAAACGACTGACTGGCAGCTGGGCGGTTTCTTTTGGGATGCCGAGTAGCGAACCAGATACCTGGCGCAGGGATATCGAACAAACCCGCAACAAGCTTCGTGATGACCAATGGTTAGTTGTTTCTGTCGTAGGCACCATGCAACCAGGCTGGTCCATCCATGAACTTGCCGACGATTATGCTTTGTGTGCGAGCTGGGCCGTGGAAAGCGGAGCCGACTGTATCGAAACCAATTTCTCCTGCCCGAATGTCTGTAGTCGCGATGGGCAGTTGTATCAGGAATCTCAAGCTGCAGGAGTTGTTGCCGCACGTGTTCGTGCAGCCATTGGTGGGACACCTTATCTCGTCAAAATCGGCCACTTTCAGGATCGAACGGCTGCCTGTCACTTACTGGACGCGGTTTCGGATTTCGTTGACGGATTGGCCATGACTAATAGTGTGGCTACACAGGTGCGAGAACCGGGCGGTGAGTTGATTTTTGACGGACAAAAAAGAGGGATTTGTGGCGCGGCCACACGCAGTGCATCGGTCGCTCAAACCAAAATGTTTTCGGAGTTAATCAAGGCCAAGGACCTTTCACTCAAGCTCATTGGGGTTGGGGGCGCCGGGACGGCGGATCATTTACGGGAATATCTTGCTGCCGGAGCCGAAGCGGTACACATTGCCACTGCCGCGATGGTCGATCCACTCGTCGCCTGCCGAATTCGGAGTTCGTTTTGATACCTAGTGCGATCTCTTTATCCGTTTGAAAATTTGATGCACAATTCCTCTGACAACCATGCCAGCTATCAACAACCATGGGCGTACAGCCAGCAGATTCGTCGACGTGATACGTCAGCTAGGATGTGCAGGGAGACCTTGGGGAATTGCCGTTGGCGGAGGCAAATAGACGTGGTCGCTAATTGCTGCAATCAGTGGGACGTCTGGCCATTACAAAAAAGCAGTCCGGCTTTTGCCCTGTTGTTATCGGTTGTGTTGGCACTTTTTTTCGCTTCGAGCAGCGTGGTTGGTGATGAGCGAGAAGCGTTTGATTTGTTGGGAATGCAGTTCGAACGTGATGTTCGACCGTTGGTGAAACGCTTTTGTTTGGAATGCCATTCCACCGATGGGCAGGAAGGGGAAGTGGATCTCGAGCAGTTTAATACGTTCAACGAGGTGCGACGTGATCCGAAGTCTTGGCAGAAGGTGTTGAAGATGCTTGAAGCTGGTGAGATGCCCCCCGAAGACAGTGAACAACCTTCCCTTGAGGAAAGTGAATTGTTGAATCGCTGGGTACGAAGTTATCTGGACCTGGAAGCCCATGCCCTGGCAGGCGATCCTGGGAGTGTTGTTTTGCGGCGTCTCAACAATGCGGAATACACCTACACAATTCGTGACCTGACAGGTATTGAATTAGACCCTGCTCGTGAGTTTCCGACCACGGGGGCAGCGGGCGAAGGGTTCACCAATGTTGGTAACGCGCTGGTTATGTCAGCAGGACTACTGCAACAGTTTTTTGATGCGGGTAGTGAGATTGCTGAGCACGTGGTATTAACACCGGAGGGATTTCGTTTTTCGGCCCACGCGACACCGCGCGACTGGTCGGATGAGATGACCGAGCAAGTGCGACAGTTTTATGGGGATTTTGTTGACAACCAGGAAACGAAATTTGGACGAGCGGGAGTCCTGCCGCTTGAAAAGTATCTTGCCGCCACCCTTTTGGAGAGGGATGCGTTGGCGACGAATACCAAGACGATAGAAACGGTTGCTGAGCAGCAAGGCCTGAATGCCAGGTATTTACGAGTTCTCTGGTCAAGTCTTTTGGCAACCGATCCATCGTTACTGTTGAAACCTTTGCGCGAGCGTTGGCGTAACGCCCAG
>CAYMUR010000102.1:7101-10093 GCA_964393615.1 uncultured Pirellulaceae bacterium | reverse complement strand
GTTGGCTGCCGACATTGCCAGTTGGCAAAAAGGGCTGTGGGTGTTCAATCCGATTGGCCTGTTAGGTAGAAAAGGAAGTCGAGCGAAGTGGCTGGAGCCGGTCAATCCGCTCCTGACGCAATACGAAATGCATTTCCAATTTCCCGAGTTGGCAGAAGGGGAGGAAGAAAAGCAAGCCGCAGAGGAAGTTGTTTTTTCTTTGGTCGCGACTGACGCGGGGGATGGGAACGAGCATGACTTTGTTGTGTGGCAGCAACCACGGCTCGTCGCCGAAGGTCAGCCCGACATCATGCTCCGTGACGTGGCGGCGGCTTCGAGTCGTCTCGTGTCTCGGGTTGGTTCGGAGACGGATGCCACCGACACCCAGGCTGACGATTTCTTGCTGTTTGGAAAACATCCCCATGGGTTCGCCATTGACCCGCGATCTTTCTGTGTGCGTGCCCCGTCAGTGATCGAGATTCGCCTTCCCGCCAAGCTGGTAATCGGACGTGAATTTGTCACGACCGCTGTGCTTGATTTACAAACGGGAGGCCAGGGCAGTGTGCAACCGGAGATCGTAGCCGGGGTTTCGCAGGCCCAATCGGAGCTTTTACCCAGTGAAGTCATCGTGACGCTTTCCGATATCAATATCGGTGCGGATACTCGTACCATTTCCTATCTTCGACCGATTCTTGTGGGCGAAGAGAGTACGGCTTGGAAACGGTTTGAGTCGGCGATGGTGGAGCACCGCCGTGTTTTTCCAGCCGCGCTTTGCTACACGCAGATTGTGCCTGTTGACGAACCGCTTACGTTGACGTTGTTCTATCGCGAAGACGATCATTTGCAGCGATTAATGCTTGACGAAAACCAGGCAAACAGGCTTGACCGGCTCTGGCAGGAGCTGCGCTACGTGAGTCAGGATCCGTTGAAACAACTTGACGTACTGGAATCGCTTCTGGAAACGACGATTGACCATCCGCAGGAAGGTATTTTCGATGCATTGGTCAAACCCTTCAACGCAAAAGCGGAGGCGTTTCGGCAAGCGTTGATCGAATCCGAGTCGAGACACATGGATGCATTGGTCGTCTTTGCGGCCAAGGTTTTTCGACGGCCACTGACTGACGAGGAGAACACGGGGTTGCGAGATTTGTACCGTGATTTGCGTGAACAAGATCTGGCGCATGACGTGGCGTTTCGCTTGACAATGGCCCGTGTTTTCACGGCCGCGCCATTTTTGTACCGTCTCGAAAATATTTCTGCAGGAACGTCAACGGCTGCGGTGTCGGAATGGGAACTGGCGAGTCGGCTGAGTTATTTTCTCTGGTCTTCGCAACCGGATAGTGAATTGCGAGAAAATGCTGATCGTGCTGCGCTACAAACTCCTGAGATGTTGGTCCAGCAGACGAAACGTATGTTGTTGGACCCTCGTGTGCGCCGGCTGGCCACCGAGTTTACCTGCCAGTGGTTGCGCATTTATGATTTCGACACGGTAGAACAGAAGAGCAAAAAACACTTTCCAGAGTTTGCGGATCTTCGTGGCGACATGTATGAGGAGTCAATCTTGTTCTTTACCGATTTGTTTCAGCATGACAGATCGGTGTTGAGTTTGCTCCAGGCGGACCACACATTTGTGAATGATCGTCTTGCCACGTTTTATGGCATGGCAGGAGTTGAAGGGGGGGGCTGGCGTCGCGTTGACGAGGTGCAACAATTTGGCCGCGGCGGTATCCTGGGACTGGCGACGACGCTTGCCAAGCAGTCCGGTGCGACGCGTACCAGTCCTATCCTGCGAGGCAACTGGGTCAGCGAAGTGTTGCTTGGTGAACGGTTACCGCGCCCACCGAAGGATATTCCAGCATTAGCCGATGCCGTTCCGGAAGGATTGAGCGAACGGCAATTGTTTGAACAGCATAGTAAGGACCAGTCTTGTGCCAAGTGCCACCAACGGATTGATCCCTTTGGATTTGCCTTAGAAAGTTTTGATGCCATTGGTCGCCGTCGTCGTGGAGATTTGGAAGGTGTTCCGCTTGATACCCAGACAACATTACCCGATGGCAGTGAAATTGACGGATTGGCCGGATTGCGAGACTACCTGATGAACAGTCGCCAGGATGATTTTCTTGACCAATTCTGTCGCAAACTGTTGGGTTACGCCCTGGGTAGAGAGGTCCAATTGTCCGACGAACCGCTGTTGGCGAACATGAAACAACGGCTTGCGGGGGCCGACTACCGTGTTTCCATGGCAGTCGAAACGATTGTGTTGAGCGACCAATTTCGCAGGAAGCGAGTGGAGTAATAACAACGAAAAGCTAGTAAGGACGTAGATTTTCGGGTTTTTAAAAAAAGTTGCTTGAGACGTTTAATTCATATAAGGTATGGTGTATTCTCTGATGCACGATTCGAGTTGGGTCGTTAGATTCTGGTCAGAGAGGATTCTTTTGACTTATGAAACGAGCTATCGAGCAGTTGTTGACTTGCTGTCAGAGATGAACGCCTAGTCCATTGGAGTTTTTTCATGGCTTATCATTTTTCCCGCCGCACGCTGCTTCGCGGTCTTGGCGTTTCGATGGCATTACCTTGGATGGAGTCCCGTCGCGTGTGGGGAGACGAATCGGCTAAATCCTCAAAGTCAGACAGCGAAGCTCCGGTTCGTCTGGCGGTGATGTTTGCAGGAAACGGATTTCATGCAGGGAAATGGTGGGCCAAGGGCGAAGGCAAAGAGATGCAACTCGGCCCGGTACTGACGCCACTTAACGCCTTTCGTGAAAAATTGCTCTTTGTGGGGGGACTGTACAACGAAGAGGCACTCAATGGAAAGATTCACAGTGCACAGACTGGCAATCTGTTGTCTGGGGCGTCACTGGCTTCGGGTGGAGAGATTCGTTCCGGTACCAGCTTTGACCAGGTCGTGGCTCAGCAATATGGGCAATCGACCAAGGTGCCAAGCCTTGTGCTGGGTTGTGAACGTTCCAATCCTGGGATTCATGACAACTATTCGATGCTATACAGCTCG
>CAYMUR010000102.1:0-7091 GCA_964393615.1 uncultured Pirellulaceae bacterium | reverse complement strand
CGCATATTTCGTGGAGCTCGCCGACTGCACCCACACCACTGGAACTGTATCCGGCACGTGCATTTGACCGACTGGTCAAGGATGCAACGAAGCGTGGGAATCAAAGCGTACTGGATGCCGTGCTGGAAGAAGCAAGTCGTTTGCGACGAAACATCAGCTCCGTGGACGGTCGCAAGCTGGATGAATACCTGAACTCCGTACGTGAGGTCGAGCGACGCATTGAACGGGCTGGCCAAAGGGGCGAGCTACAAGGTTGGCGGCCGACCCTGGAAAAGCCCAATCTGCCACGTCCTGCGGAGGGTACACCGCAGGATGTTGTCGAACATATGAAGCTGATGTGTGACATTTTAGTGCTCGCATTTCAGACCGATGCAACACGTGTTTGCACTTTCAAGCTGAACAATGATCACAGCTACCTGCAATTTCCCCAGCACGATGTCGATGTTGGGCACCATGAACTGTCACATTCAGATCGGGGTGTGGAGTCCCCTCTATGGCTCAAAGTGAATCACATTTTTCTTTCTCAACTTGCCTACGTTGCAGGCAAGTTGGATGCGATTCAAGAAGGAGAACGCACGGCGTTGGATAACTCAATGCTGATGATGTGTTCGAGCATGATGTCCGGCATTCACGACGCCACCAAATTGCCTGTCGTGTTAGTTGGCCGTGGGGGAGGTCAGATCCAGACGGGGCGCGTGTTGGACTATCGCGACAAACCGAACCGCAGGATGTGCAGTCTCTACCTGTCGATGATGGACAAGTTTGGCATCCATCTCAAACAGTTTGGCGATTCCCAGGAACGGCTAGCCGAAGTGTAGTGTTGGTGATGATGCGCCGTGGCAGCCAGGAGCGGACCAGCATACAAGTCTCAGATCAGCGTTGAGACGACGATTTCCAGCATCTCTTTGTAAGTCCATGGTTGCCATCGCGACGGCGACTTGAGCGAAATCAGTGCAGAAGCAAGTCAGTGCAGAACCACTGTCTCGCTGTCTGCATGCCCGTGACCAATGGTTCGCGGGGAATCCGTGGGGAACCGAATAGGCAGCGTGGCTAGTTTGTTGTCCCATCGCATCCTAGAAGGGTTTTGTCACCACTCGCGGTTGCCAAGAGCTGGCCGTCGGGAGAAAAGGTGACACCGAACAGTCACTAAGAATGTACCGTCGAGGGTACCATATTGCGGGATGTACCAGCCAATGGGGCCGCTCCGCTCAGGACCAGGTCCACACTGCCAATGCCCAACCCTTCGACCAATTCACGATCATTTCCTAATGGGGCGCTTGGAACTGGCTATCGGTTTTTGTTTGGACCCATTTAACGAACTTTTGGGCAGCCTCATGGGCCGGACCGCCTGGTGACATCCCATTGGCAAGCTTTAATTCTCTCTTGTCGTTTTGTTGTCATCCGGTCAGGACCAGTAGCAGAAGGGCGAAAATACGGGAACGAGTGATTTGACAGATCATGTGTTCCCCTGCACAGCGCCGACGACTTGGTCAGCCAGCAGCTGTGGACTGAGTCTGCCGTCCAATTTTAAGTTGGCGCTGCGTTGGTAAATAGGACTACGTTTTCTCAGCATTTCCACCACTTCTTCCAGCCCACCCGTTGATAAGTTAGGCCGTGTTATTTTACTGTGAGGGTCCGCCTGCATGCGTCGCCACAGTTCGGTAGCAGGCAGTTCCAGGTACACGACGAGCGAATCTGTTTTTGCGATGCGCTCATTCGCCGGTTGCATAATGGTTCCTGCTCCAAACGAAATGACAGTCGAGTCCTGGGCACACATCTGCACTACGGCCTGTTCTTCGATTTCACGATAGCGTGCATTTCCTTGACCCTCGTAGAGCGCTTTGATGGTCATGCCAGAAAGTTGTTCGATACCTCGGTCAACGTCCAACAGTGGCCAACCGAGTTGATCGGCCACCAATTGACCGACGGTTGATTTTCCACTGGCTCGGTATCCAACGAAGATGACTCGCATGCTGCCCGATTGTAATTATTCCTTGATGTGTAATCAACGGTGGGATGATGCGGCGCCGTGATACCGGAGTGTCTGAAAGCGTCATTTTTCTATGTTGACGATGCGCATTGGACGACGGATCACGTTCAGGCTACCAATCTTCGAAATCACGTGACTGTATCGCATGATGGAGGCGTTTCCTGATCAGATCCAATCGATACTGGTATTTCTGCACAGGCGTCCAATCTCATTCACTGGAAAGAAGATGTTTTGCTGACAATTCATTGTCATCGTGAAGGCGATGCAATCGGTCTTTTCGTGCGGCTTGTGGACTTTACCAACGATCGGTGGCGGGTGATCGAGGAATTGAATATTTGGGACCACGCACCCGCCATGAAAGTAGCCGCCTACAAGACCATGGGAGTGAGTTTGAGATTTGGCCAGCCGTCTTTATTGCGTCTGGACAATGGTGACGTTCTGGCCACGCATTGGGCCAGCGAAGATGGCCAGGGTCGAATACGGACACACCGTCTGAGTGTTCGTTCGTAGCAATATGTTTCGGTGAACCTCGTTTTGGCTCCGAGATGCTGGGCCTGTGTTTGATTGAAGGTCGAATTGGGATCGCGTATACTGCCAGGATATCAAAAAATCTTGTGTAATATTTAGGAGTTAACCGGTTGTGGATTTACCAGACACCACGAAAACCATGTTTTGTGCCCCCTTGTTGCATGGGGTTTTACATCCCAATTTAGCACACTTAATACGGTTTACCGTACTAATCGGTTTCGTGTCCATCTTGCTGACGACGTCGGTAACGGCTGGAGAGGAATTCCCGACGGAGATCGTAGATTTTGTACCGGCTGACAAGAATCCTGTGTTCACGGCTCGGGGAGAAGGACACTGGGATGCGAAGATTCGCGAACGGGGTTGGATTCTACGCGAAGATGGTGTCTACCACATGTGGTTTACCGGTTATGACAATGGTCCCTTGGCACTAGGTTACGCTACGTCTCCCGACGGACTGAACTGGACTCGGTATCCACAGAATCCAGTGTATAGCGACCGGTGGACCGAAGATATGATCGTCGTCCGGCATGGTGACACTTATTATATGTTTGCCGAAGGCCTCAACGATCGAGCGCACTTGCTGACCTCCAAAGATCGGATTCATTGGGAGGAGCACGGTAAGCTAGATCTAAGGCTCGCTACGGGTGAACCGTTACCGGATGTCGCTTTTGGCACACCTACTGCCTGGTTTGAAAATGGAACATGGCATCTGTTGTACGAACGAAACAATGATGAAGCGATTTGGCTTGCGACGTCGACTGACATGAAGGTATGGCGGAACGTGCAGGACGAACCAGTGCTGCGGCCCGGACCGGATGCTTATGATGAAGATTTTGTTGCGGTCAATCAAATCTTGAAATACAAAGGCCGTTATTACATCTATTACCATGCGTATGGTAAATCGGTTGGTAACTGGACCACGAATGTGGCAACTTCGCAGGACCTGTTGCATTGGAAGAAATACGCTAACAACCCCATTTTGCCGGCGGCATCCAATAAGTCGAGTGGAATTCTGGTGCATGACGGTACGCAATATCGACTCTACACCATGCATGTCGAAGTCCATGTTCATTATCCAAGCGTCACATCATCGTCTCGCAGCCGCTAGAGTGCTGGGTGGCACAGATTCTTTTACCTGATTGAATCCAGCAACGATGCCTGGCTCTTGATCAAGGTAAACTCGTTTTACGCGTTCGTGCCGACTTACTTTGGGCTTCTAGCCAGTTAACGTTAACCTGGTGTTGGACGATGTGTGAATGGCGTCCTTTTTCCTGCCGGATGTTGGCTGGACCTGCCGGTTCGTCTAGCCCTGCAAGATTTCTGCAGAGTCTCCGGAATAGGTAAAAGGGGGATTTCGGGAGACTTGTAGGGGGTGATTGTCTGAGTGAGAGATCCCCTCGCTGTAAAAACTGTGCTTGTGAATGCTGTTTTCGTGTTGGCGCGCAGGTCCATGAGGGCGTCAAGTTCCTGAAAAAACGGTCGTAACGACATGCTGGTTGGTGGAGGAGAAAAAAAATTGCTCCACTGCGCAGGCAAAAGCCTGGCGGTACGTAGTTCATGTAGAGGACCGATGACAAGATCCCAATGCTTGAACGAATGCAGTTTTTTCTGCTAGCAAAAAGTTGGATGTTTGTTGGGACGTACCAGCCTGTCCGACTAGGAATGGAATTCAAAATGTTAGACGCTAAAAAACTATTTTCTGGAGATACCTTGCTCAGTGCCGTGGCGGCTGATCATTCTCCCTCACTGTCCCAGAGACTTCCGTTGACTAGTGGCGAGACCACCCGGTTTCCCGTCAGTAAAGCATTGCGCTGGACGGCTGTCGCAGCGGTGGCCCTGGCAGTGGTGGTATGCTGTCCGAAAGAAGATGTTCTTGGGCTAATCGTGACGTTTAGTTTACTCAGTATTTACAGCGTTTTGGTGGGAAGTTTTCAAAGCGTCTTAAGAGCTGCGGAAGAATTCGACATTTTGTTTCCAACCAATATGAATGTTATTTGTATTGTTTCTCTATGCATGTTGCGCTACTCCCAGTCGATCGGTGTGATGGATTTAGGACTCGTGTTTTGCGCAGGAATATTCTTTATGGTAGTGGGTTTGGTATATGCTGCTGTATTAGTGAACCGTCAGATCCAACGCATCAAATGTGGAGATTATTCATTTTCATTCCTGGTGTACCATGCGGGTTCTTGGTCCTGGTGGATGGCCTTTTGGTCGATCTGTTCACTCGGGGGTGCTTCTTCGCAATTACAAAGCACGTGGTTCCTTTCCTGAGAAAGCCAGCCAGACCTGTCTGCAGCATGGAGTTCGGTTTCACAGGAAAAAATCCTATAGCCTAATGCGCAGCGTTAATGGTCGGAAAACGTTCTAACTTGAACAAGCAACTCGGATCCTGCCGTGAGGGACTAGGCCAGGATGTCATGAATGACGTGACCGTGAACATCTGTCAGTCGGAAATCCCTGCCTTGATAGCGATAAGTCAGGCGTGTGTGGTCGATTCCCAGCAGGTGTAAAATGGTGGCGTTCAAATCATGAATATGCATGGTACCTGGTGTCCACGAGTCCTTGGTTGGTTGTGGACGAATCAGATTTCCATCGGTGTCGGTGAGATTGTAACCGTATGGGTCAGTTTGGCCATAAGTAATCCCTGGTTTGACTCCACCGCCAGCCATCCAAGTGGTGAAACAACGAGGGTGATGGTCCCGTCCGTAGTTTTCGTTGGTGAGACTGCCTTGGCAATACGCTGTTCTACCAAATTCTCCCCCCCAAATTACCAGTGTCTCCTCGAGCATGCCTCGCTGTCTGAGATCTTTGATCAAGGCAGCGCACCCTTGGTCGACGTCTTTGCATTGTGAGCCATGTTCAGCCGGGAGGTTATTGTGGGCGTCCCAGCCTCGGTGGAAGATCTGAATATTGCGGACACCACGTGCTGCCAGGCGACGGGCAGTGAGACAACACGCTGCAAAGCTACCTGGCTGTCTGGCATCTTCTCCGTACAAGCGAAATGTTTCTTCTGTTTCATCAGCGAGATCCATCAAGTCCGGGACCGAAGACTGCATGCGAAAGGCCATCTCGTGCTGACGAATACGGGCCAGGACTTCGGGATCACCAAAATCATTGGCTTGTACCTGATTAATGGTAGCCAGGGCATCGAGTTGCGCGCGGCGATCTTTTTTGGTAACGCCGATCGGGTTACTCAGATAAAGCACGGGATCCCCTTCGCTTCTCATGAGCATGCCTTGGTGATCGGATGGCATGAATCCGGTTCCCCATAAGCGATTGAACAGACTTTGTTCGGCGTAGTTGGTACGTGCGTGCATCACCACATATTGTGGCAGATTTTCATTTTCGCTACCGAGTCCATAACTTAACCAGGCTCCGAGGCTGGGGCGACCGGGAATTTGACTGCCGGTTTGGATATAAGTGATGGCAGGATCATGGTTGATAGCTTCCGTAAACGTACTATGAATCACGCACAGTTCGTGAGCAACGGTTGCAGTATATGGTAGCAATTCACTAATCCAGACTCCCTGATCATTATTTTCGTATTTTGCGAATTTGTACTTGCTTGGTGCGAGCGGAAGACCGTTTTTTTGTGTCGCAGTCATTCCCGTCACTCGTTGACCATCGCGGACGTGATCGGGCAGTTGTACGTTGAACATGTCTTGGAGCTTTGGCTTGTAATCCCAAAGGTCGAGATGGCTGGGGCCACCGCTCATGAACAAGTAGATGACCCGCTTGGCTTTTGGTGCATGGTGAGGAATTGCAGGAAAATCCTTGTTTTTTCCATACAAGTCACTGCTGATTAAATTGGCCATGGCGGCAGTGCCCAAGCCAAGTACGGAACGGCCCAATAGTTGACGCCGGGTCAGCATCATGGTTGACTCATTCTGGAGGTGGAGCGAATTCATGTTGAGAGGTCTGTTTTGGTAAGGATGAGTTTCGAAATAATAATCTGAATCCAGTTCAAGAGGATTTAATAAAGTAAGATGGCAGGATCACTGGCTAAGACAGTGACGGCGACCTGGGTCCAGGCGGCGTATGCTGCTGGGTCAAGAGTTGAATTTTTTTCGGCTTCGCCAGTAGAAAGAAATGCTAACGCATCTTCTGTGGCACGGCTGTATTTCTGGTGAAGCATGTTCAGTAGTGTCAAACAGGCCGTGCGTTCATGTCCGTTGGGGTCGCGACTGGCCAGCAGTCGAAACAGAAGATGCAACCGTTCCTCGTCAGTATTTGCTTCGAGGAGCAGACGTTCAGCGAGGGAACGGGCCATTTCGATTCGCTGAGTTTCGTTAAGCAGACCCAGTGACTGAAGCGCAGTGTTTGTGCGTGACCGCTTCACACAGCTGGATTCCCGATTTGGGGCGTCAAACAGTGTCATCATAGGATGGGGACTGGTTCGTTTCCAGTAAACATAAATACTGCGCCTGTAAAGTAGCAATCCCTGGTCCGCGACATATTCCCTGGTATTACTGCTTGGGTGGGCTAACGCTTTCCACATGCCCAAGGGCTGGTACGGCTTAACACCTTCACCACCTTGCTGTGGATCCAGTAATCCACTTGCCCACAAGCCAAT
>CAYMUR010000101.1:7803-17256 GCA_964393615.1 uncultured Pirellulaceae bacterium | reverse complement strand
CGGCGATCACGAAAACGCTCATTAACATGGAACCAATCAGTTCCATCACGCGTTCTCGTCGTGATTTTTCTCGCAGCATGCTGCGACAATGTTCCTGCCAACTGATGTGTAGATTGTGTCTGTTTCGCCGCCGGAATGGTGTGGGATCCGGAAGGGTGGCACCGGACGTGGTTCGTTCCGCCGTTGACAGATCGGGAGGTGCCGGCTTCTGTTGAAGAACAAGCCCACGCAAACCGAGATATCCGAGGTACAAAACAATACTCGTGACGGTTAACGGCAACAGCCATCCCACGTTGCCCAACAACAAAAGTGCCATCAACATGAGAAGTAGAAATTTCAGTGGTATGGGTAGTCCAACGTTTTTCCACCAATAATGTGCCTGTTGCCAGGCATGACGCACTGCGGCTGCAATCGGTTCATCGGCCTTGGAATTGTGCTGTGTCGGTACGTAAGTTTGGGTCTTATCGAATTCGACGTCCGCGAATTGTGTGACGGCTTCCTTGGTAATCTCTGGCGGGCTGTTGTGAGATGCGTTGTTGTTGTCAATGAAAAGGGTTTCTTTTTCCGAACTGGCTGTGTTCGTTGGTTGTGAGAGTGCGGGCTGCGTCATGGCAATGGTGATTGTAGACCCGAGATCGAGTTCCAAATCATGGGCCAATTCAGCGACGCTGGCATAGCGGTTTGCTGGATCTTTTGCCAAAGACTTGGAGACAACCGGTTTGAAACGATCTGGGAGCGGAGTCAGGTCGGGCTTGTCGGTGAGATGTTTCATGATGATCTCTTGACTGCTTTCGCCGTCAAAGGGGACTTTGCCAGTCAAGATTTCAAAAAGGATGACACCCAAGGCGTATATATCTATTTCCTTGCCATAATTTCCTTTCCCAATTTCTGGCGCCATATAATGAAAGGTACCCACGCTTTCGGTCTGGCCGCTGCGACGGCTGACCGAGATAAACTTGGATAGTCCATAGTCTCCGATTTTGACCAGGCCTCCGTCCAGAAAAAGGTTGCCCGGTTTGAGATCACGATGGACGATTCCATGGTCGTGGAGATAGGCAGTCCCGGTAGCAATGCCTTGCAGCCAGTGCCGCATCTGGTCCAACGGCAGTCCCTCTGGATTCGTGTCGATGACTTCTTTCAGTGATTTTCCAGAAACGTATTCCATGACGACCCATCCATCACCGTGGTCATCGTAGCGAATGTTGTAGAGTGCGACGAGATTGGGATGTTTTAGATTAAGGCACTGTTTGACGCCTCTCAATTCAACATCCAGGTTGCGCTGAATGTGTTTCAGTGCTACCTCTTTTCCGGTATCACTAGTGGCAAAATAAACCTGCCCGAAGCCACCACTGCCGATGCCTCGTTTGATCGTGTAGCCGTCCAATGGTCTTGAGCCACTGGCGTATGTAAATTTCATGGTGCCAGTACGGAGTTGGTGAAAGCGTGATCTGGCCGTCGGATTGCGGCCAGTGGGTTTAATTCCGCCAGAGTGTAGCCTAACGGTTGGTTCATCCATTTGTCCAGCTTTCGTAAACTCCATGGGGGATGAATACCGCAATGTTCAGGCTCTCTCCCTCACTATTGATGCATTCCAAATGATTCTTGCCGTTTTCGTTCGACTGGAATAACAGTCGAATGGTTTGTTAGTTATCCCTGGGAATCTCATAACGACCAGCGGATTTCCATCAAGGCACTCTTTGAATCGCCTCGATAGACAGTTATAGGGGCTCTAAACTCAAGGCAAACTCACTGCCACTAATTCGGGAACGAGGTGTGATGCGGCCACGACCGTCACAACTCTGGCCGTCAATTTCCAATGTTTCAGTCGTTTGACAATATAATTCCTCTTCCTGCCGGTACAGTACCACATCTTCCGGCCACGTCTGACAGATGATGTGGTTTGCCGCACATGGTCCAAGTACACAGGATTCGGCCATCAACAGGATCCCATCCGCAAAGGGTTGCGTCCGATGCCGACTGAGGAAATCCAACCGGGCAGTGGAACTCAACGCATGAGATTTGCGAAACCGAAATTTTATACCTTGGCCGAGTTGCAGTTCTACTCCATCCGTCAACAACGCCCTGCTGTTGATCAGTTTCCCGTTGATCCATATCGGCTCAAAGGGTTCGATCAGGTAGTCACCGCCGTCGCGTGAAATTTTGGCGTGCTGGCGAGAGAGGTCTCCCAGAATCGGAATATCAATTGAAGTTTCTGGGACGGCCTGTCCCAGTACGACTTCATCCGCCAGACAAATCAAGTAGCCCCCCACGGCATCCACCCAGAGCAGAAGTCGATTTGTAGGATTGTGTCGGATCACTGTATTTTGCTCCATTAGCCGGTTGTTAGCCAGCGATCTGTTTTTAATTCCAGTCGTTCTCAGGTAATTTATTTTCGTGTTTCAGGTGAGAGGTATGTGCCCTATGAGCTGCCGCCGCATATCTGCTTCACACGGTAAAAGGTGCATGGTCAAGGTGATACGCAACTGTGAAATGAAGCAGATTCGATGGGACCATCCATTGAATGCAGGTGTCACACTGTCAGTACCCCAACCAGCCCGGTCACGGAATGCAACCGGGCTGCTGGAAAAACAGATCACTTCAAAGAATATTCAGCTAACAGGGGATCTATTGCTTCTTTGTCAGTTTGCTGTCCTGTGTTTTCTGAAGTGCTATCGAAGTACGATGTGATTTCCTGCGAGATGTCCTTGGCGTTTTCCTCTGGAGTGTCGAGAGGTATGCGGTCCTGAAAAATTGTTTCTGCATTGAGTAATCGTTCGCTGACTTCTAATCGCGTCTGAATATTCTGGATCAGTTCTTTAGTTCTTGCTAGGTGGCTATCGTCGAAATTGAACTCACTAGTCGTTTGTGCTACCTCGACCATTTTCATGCGAGCTTCCAAGTTTTCGACGTCGACTTCCAATTGTCGTTTGGCAGCCAGCATTCCGTTTAATTTTTGTCGTGCTGCTTCGAGCCCTCGTTGACGTGCGTTGAGGACTTTGCGCAGGTTAAACGATGTGTCGTCAGTGGTTTTGTAGTGCAGGAAGCGATTCGCCAGATCCGTTTTGACTTGTTGGACAGGATAGCGGTGGCCGGCGAGAAAACAATGGTCTTTGCCAGTTTCGACAGCTTCTTTGAGTTGAAATATTTCTTCGCGCTCTTTTTTCAACTGACTGTCAGCTTGGGAAACTCGTTGTTCCAGATGCGCGACCTGTATTTCTTCTTTGGCGATCAAATGCATGTTGCGTCGGATTTCGGGTGTCAAGTCCTTGATCATCTGTCTCGCATGGTCGATTTCAAACTCGAGCGGGACGTTGTTTTTAACGGTATTGGTGACCCGGTCCGCAGTTGTTTTCACATAGCTCAGAGCATTTCGCCCAAAGCAAAGTGCTGTCATCAATGTCAATACGGCGCCTGCATAGAGTGTTTTTTTGACCATTTCCACAAACCTCCCTCATAAAATAAGTAAATGTTGGCGGCAAAACTTGGCCTGTAGCAGGCCAGGACCCGAAACAGCGGATCTCAAGGACAAATACAAGTAGTTATTCGTGGAAGGTGTGGCTTTATTGGGAAACCGACATTTTTTTTTCGACATCCGCTTGGTTTCGAATGGTCCACTCGTATTGAGGGGCCTGAGCCTCTCGATTGTGAAGTTCTTCTGTCATTTTTGCAGCAAATTGAAGCGCATGCGTCAATTCTGAAACAGTCCCCACAGAATGAGGATTTTGGTGATTGACTGCAATTCCTTTGTGAGAAAAGACTTAGAGGATCTGCTTTGATTAACGGACAAAGCGGCACGAAGCTTGCTCTTAATATTTGTGGTAACCAGGTTTTTGACTTGTGATACAGAACCGTGACGGATCGCAACAACAGATTCCCCTGCCTCCCAGGACGCCTGTTATGTTTGAATCCTTCCAACATCGTGAAACGATTTCTTTAATTCCCTCTGGTCATTCGGCCGGGAACTTTCTGGTTCCGACATCTCATGACTTGCTTGCGGAACCAATATGCGATCGGTTTGGTCAGGCGCTTGAGAGGGATCTTGAACGGCTGGAAAATCGTTTTCAGGATTTCATGACGCCACGTACGGTCATGGCTTCGATTCGGTCTTGAACTGGAGGATTGCGGTTCCTCCACGGAAAGTCGTTTGCATTGAGCAGGTTCATTTTGGTACCCTGTCATGGTTAACAACTGGGGTGTAGATGCCCTAGTGGAACGATTCTGTTTTCGCACCAGATGGTGGCATTTTCTCGACTTGCGATGACAGGAGACGGATATTGCATTGGTTGAGGTCTATTTGGTTTAACCCACTGGATCAGGTGGTCCCGGAATCATGGCAGGTTTGGCTGACCCATGGACTGTTGATTGCCACGAATGATGGAATTGAGATGGTCGCGTGATTGTCACGATTGATGGACCTGCGGGTGCCGGTAAATCGAGTGTCGCCAAGTTACTAGCGGAACGAATAGGGTTTCGTTTTCTCGATACTGGTGCGATGTACCGAGCTGTTGCTTGGGCAGTGATACAGCAGGGCATTTCGTGGGATGCGGCGAATCAGTTGGAAACCTTAGCCAAAGGTCTTCATATTGATTTGCGTGGCAATCGTACGTTTCTTAACGGTGATGATGTCAGCGAGGTAATTCGACATTCAGATGTAACGACGTCAGTCAAGCACATTGCCGACCACGCTGAAATCCGAAGTCATTTGATTGTGCTTCAACGCAAACTGGCTGAGGGTTGCGATATTGTTACTGAAGGTCGTGACCAGGGAACGCTTGCGTTTCCTCAGGCCGAGTGCAAGATCTTTTTGACGGCCTCCATGGAAGAGCGAGCCCGCCGTCGCTGGGATCAATTGTCTGAGAAAGGCGAGAAGGTTTCGTTCGAACAGGTATTACGACAACAGAACACTAGGGACGAACGAGATCGTATACGGGATTTCGGCCGTTTGGAAGCAGCGGTTGACGCCATTCATATTTCGACAGATGGAATGCTGCTTGACGAAGTAGTCGATACGCTTGAGAAACTTGTTCGCGAGCAAATGACTAACTTAAGCCAAGATGGCAGGATGGATTGATTTCAAGGAGTCGATGCGATTTTCGGGCAAGCACAATGGACGAGAACGACACTCGATAAATAGCACATTTCTGTGAGCATGTTTGTCGGGGTATTGTTTGAAGTGTCGTTTGGATTTCTGTGTTGATGCGCAGGCGTTAAACCGTCAAGCCTCCATCGATGTTCAGGATGGCTCCAGTGACAAATGAAGATTCGTCAGACGCCAGATAAAGAATTCCGTCTGCTATCTCTTGGGGTTCTCCCAACCGTCCCATGGGTTGTCGGGAAATGAACATCTGTTTGGCTGCGACGGGGTCGTCAAACGCGTCAATGCGATCTTGCAGGGAGGGGGTCAGGGTAGTTCCTGGATTCACGCAATTCACACGAATGTTTTTGTCGACATAGTCAATCGCCATGGCTTTGGTGAGTGCTACAACAGCCCCCTTCGAGGCACAATAGGCAGCACGGTCTTTTAGTCCCTTGACACCAGCAATCGACGCATTGTGGACAATGACACCTGCACCTTGTTTGAGCATTTGTTGGATCGCTGCCTTGGACATCAGAAAGACTCCTCTTACATTGACTGCGATCGTCTGGTCCCAATCTTCAATGGAAGTATTGTCGACAGTTCCAGGAAGGACGATGCCGGCATTGTTAATCAGGATGTCCAGTCGACCGAATGCTTTCACGGTTTGGTCCACGATTCTCGTGGCGTCTTCCGGTTGCGTCACATCACCCTGGACAAATGCTGCTGTACCGCCGCTTTCAACGATCCGTTCGACGATTGCCTCTCCCCGGTCGCTTTGCGAATTAATCACTACCCGGGCTCCTTCCCGTGCGAAACTCTCTGCCACTGACTGTCCAATCCCTACGCTGGCTCCCGTAATCACTGCGACTTTATCTTGTAATCTCATATTGATCGTTCCTTTTAATTTCCGAGGCGTGTATCACCATACGGCCAAAACCTACCAAGCGGTTTCCATTGTAGCCCACGCTGTCCATTCTGAAAGGTGCAGCAGAGCGACAAGATAGGGGGCCTTATCCAGACAGTGGACGGTGAGAACAGACTTGGATGATTCTGGCCAGCCTGTGCTAATGTTCGCGTTTTAACGTGGCCATCGTTGGGAAAAACCAATGCAATAGGCAGCGTACGACTTGTTGCCAGTTTTCACTTCGAAACATTGCGCTGGTGGTAGATCACAATCCCAACTGCCGACGTGCACGAATCCAGACCATCTGCGTGACGCAACAATCAAAATATCAGATGAAGTGGAACCTTCGTCTAGATTTGTCGCATCAGGTTCGTTTTTTTGATTCCTCTGCCAATTGCTTGATTCGAATGAGACGGTTTTCAATATATTTTTCGCACACCTGGTTAAGATCAGACAAAGCATTCGCCGGTAATTTCAGAGACGCCCCAGCAAAATTTTCGGCAACATGTTCTGGGGACTCGGCTCCACCAAGCACCGAGGTGACTGCTGGGTTTGACAGCGACCAGGCGATGCATACTTGTGGTCGGGTAGCGCCTAAATCCTGGGCAACCCGGTCGACGACTCGGATGACCGGCATTCGCATTTTACCCGCTTCCTCTTCCCGTCCCGGGCACAGGATTCCGGCATCCTGAGGACTAAAAGCCAGTAATCCCAAATCAGCTTCGCGGATGACATGGTACAATTCCGGGTCGGTCCGTTCCCCGCTTGTAAGATTGTAGTAATCTTCTGTACCGACAAAGTGTGTTGAGGCATTGCTGTTGTGACAAATGTCACGGATTTCGGCCACTTGCGTGGCCGAGTGGTTGGAGACTCCCCAATAGCGGATTTTTCCGGATGTTACCAAGGCCTGCATGGAATTGACAATTTCATCAAACGGCGTGCGGTTGTCCGAGTCATGAAGTAAATAGAGGTCGATGTAATCGGTTTTCAGTCGGTTCAGACTTTGTTCTGCCTTGTGAAACAAGGTCTTACGAGTGAAAACTATTTGGTCCCCCAGTTGAAATTGATTGGCATTGGGATGATCCTGTGGTGGCCGACTGGGCGCCGCTTTTGTGCAAATGATCACCTGATCGCGTCTGCCTGATTCGGCAATCACATGCCCCAATACTTCCTCTGAGCCACCCCATCCATATGCTTCTGCACTGTCAAAAAAATTGATTCCCACTTCCAAACAACGTCGCAGAATTGCCCGCGCTGCTGGATTGTTACTACGTTGAACTTCTTTGGAGCGAAACGCGGTGCCTTGACAGTAGCGAGTGACATAAAGATCACTCGGTCCGAAGCGGACGAAATCTTCTGTTTCAGTGGCTCGACAATACCTTTCCGACGAGCCATTTAAGAATGTTATGCCGGTGGCAGCACAACAAGTAGTGATGAACGAGCGGCGGTTTGTTGGGGCGGGTTCCATGAACAACAGATTTCGGTCACCAGTTGAATTTGACATGATAGGTCGCGCTGAACGCGTTTTCGAAAACTAGTAGTGGGCGAAACAACGATCGGCGGTAATACCATGACCGCCATTACTTGGTCGAACAATACGTCGCACAATACTTTGTCTTGTTTGTCTAACTCGTGAGCGACCAATCGTGCTGATGTGGGTCGTGCTGATGGGGGCACTTATCGTTTCACTTCATGATCCCACATCCGACTGGTTACAGCAAGAGGCGCCGCAGGGCTGTTAATGTTCAATGTCACAATGTGGCAATAAAATTTTGAATTGCTGAATACCGTGTTTGGTTACCTGGGTGTTAACGACCTTGATGCGTACCAGTTGTTTCAAATCTGCCAGTTGCTTTAATCCGTCGTCGGTGACGGAGGCACCGACGAGATTGAGGGATTTTAGGTTTGTCAGTTGTAATAGTGGTTTGAGTCCGCCATCAGTAATCATGGGTCCTGAGAAGCCTGTTGAAAATACAAGTTCCAGTCGTTCGAGCTTTCTGAGGTTGCCCAGATGAGTAAGTCCCTCGTCGGTAATTGGTTGCAAACTCAGATCGAGTAACCTTAAGTGTTGCATGTTTCCCAGATGCGACAGGCCGGCATTAGTTAGGTGGTTGCCATAGAGGTCGAGTGCCTCCAAGTGAGGGAGTTTGCGGAGGTGTTCAAGTCCGGCATCCGTCACACGAACCTTCTCAAAGCCGCTTTTTTTAAGGATTAGTGCTTTGAGTTGTTTCATGGAAGCTAAGGTGACACAGCTGGTGTCAGTGATGCCTGTACAAAACTCGAAATCCAAGGCCAACAAACTAGTGATCGGTTTCAGATGTTTTAAACCTGGGTTACCAATCGCTGTGCCAGTTAATAAGAGCACATGTAATCGGTTGGTGTTTTGCAGATGTCGAAGGCCTGCGTCTGTAATATTCCGGCAGAGTTCAAGATCGAGACCAACCAATGATGTGAGGCTGCTGATTTGCTTTAACCCTGCATCGCCCAGGTGAGTGCCCGCTAAGTTTAGAATAAAGGGTTGCCGTAGTTCGGAAAGGTGACGAAATAGTTGCGAGTTGATGATTCCTGACGAAGCAATGTGTCGGTTGCGAATAGGAATGAGTAGTGCGTTGGACGTGCTGTCTTGTTGGTTGGTTGTGTTAATGTAGTGGTAAAGTCTTTCTTTGTTTGATGCTTCGTGTAATGCTTTGAACTTGACAGATTCGATCGAAATACCAAGCTCGTGTAATGCCGTGACGGCCTGGGTTGATTGTGCCTGGAGTACTCGTGAAGCATTGGCTGTCGACGTAGGACTGTCCGCGGTGATTTGGTAAGCCCATAAGCTGTCTTTTTCACGCAAGTAGAGTCGGCCATGCGCAATAACCGGGTGTGCCCAACTGTCACCACCTGCACCAGGAATCTGAAATGTTCCTTTGAGGCGGTAGCCCTCCGGAGAAGCTTCGATCAATGCCATTGTCCCGTTTTGGTATCGGAAATAGAGATGACCATCAGCGCAGACCACAGCAGCTGAGCCAGTACCGGGGCCTCTTCGTTTCCACATCACTCGGCCCGATTTGAGTTCTACGCAGGTAGGTAATCCGTTATTCGATCCGTGACCTCCGAAGAGGTAACCATCGACAAGAACGACACCACCATGGTGGTTTTGAAAGCGGTTACCAGAAAGTCGATAGATCTGTTGCGCGTCAATTCCTCCGTCACCATTGGCTTTGAGTTGCAGAAGCACGCTACCAACATTATAACCATTTGCCGCAAATACGAGGTTCTTATGGACAATGGGTGTAGGAATATTAGCCGTTGGATTGGCAACCTCATTGTAACCCCATAGAAAACGCCCGTCGTCCGCTGCCACTCCGATCACACCGCGCCCTACAAGTTGGACATACTGTCGAATTCCAGCGACTTCCGTGATGACGATCGAAGAAAAACCTGCCCCTTCTCTACCGGCTGGACCGAGGTCGGGCATTGTTGATTT
>CAYMUR010000101.1:0-7793 GCA_964393615.1 uncultured Pirellulaceae bacterium | reverse complement strand
AACGTTTCTCCCGTATGTTTGTTCATCGCAACCAGCGTGGTTTCTATCCCACCGGGGGTGCAAATGATTTTTTCGCCGTCAATCAAAGGGGATTCTCCATACCCACGGCCGGACATCATTTGGCCAGAATAGTCTTCCAGGAAGCTCTTTCGCCAAACGATGTCACCGTCGACCGTCTTTAAGCAGACAAGATCACCATCCGGATCGAGCGCATAGAGGTACTTTCCATCTACGGTTGGCGTTGAACAAGGAATCCGTGATGTGGTGCCAATTTCGCGGGTCCAACGTTCCTTTCCTGTTTCTGTTTCCAGGGCAAAACAAAATACGTGGTTGTCACGGCGTCCAATAGTGAACACAAGGTCCTGACTAATGACGACACTTGCATATCCTTCACCCAATCCAACAGCTTGCCAAGCAGGTTCTGGACCGTCACCGGTCCATTGACGGAGTAAACCTTTTTCCATGGAAATTGCATCGCGGTTCGGTCCGCGCCACTGTGGCCAGTCAGCCGCACTCAAGTCACTGGTCCAGATTGTAAGAAGGAAAGCCATGCACATCATTATCGGGGCTTGTTGAAAGACAGGCCTCGTGGTCCCGAAGAGCCAGGCAATTTGCTGTGAAGGGGAGATGTGCATCAATCGGATTCCAAAGCAATTTGTTACTGAAAGCCTGTTGCTACCTATAGCAATCAATAGTTCCAAGCCCGTGGCCTGGAAAATGTCGTCGTGCTAACAACGGTACTGGAAAAACATGCCGTTGCTGCCATAACCAGTCAGGATGTTTCAGACCTGCGTGAATTATATTCATCCATCCTCAGTCTTTGTACCCGGTAGAGAGAGAAATGGAAGCCTGCCACAGCTGTCAGCAGTGTTGGATTGGGACACATCTGGCTTGTTGTACAAGGCTGGCTATGGAACCATTCCAGTCGTTCTGGAGGTAGTGCTGGTTGTGGTTCAGGTTTCCATGGCTGGCCCGTCCTGAGATTTGTCTTACCGGGAGGGGGGCTGGCTGGCTAGCCTTAGCTGGAATAGATCAAAATTGTACCGACGTTTGATCAAGGTGCTCGAATGATGTTTTAAGAGTACCAAAAAAACCACTTTCCGTTTTTATGACAGAAAGTGGTTTTCAATGGAAATCAGCTTGGCCGGTACCTAGCTGGTGCTGGTAATCAAGTGCAGGTTAAACTTTTCCTGTAGCCATTCAGCATCAAACGTGCCGGTCCAGTATTCCGTTACCTGGTCCCCGTGAGTTTCCTGTGCGGTTTCCGTTTCAGCTTCTGTGCTGATGATAAAGAGGGGGGAGTTCAGTTCCGTTTCACGCAATTCTTGGACGAGGTTACGGTCGTCTTGAATGGAAGTGTTCCAGTCGAGCAATACTGCGTCATACTGTCCCTGGGTGAACTGACTGACAACCGTATCAAAGTCACCGGTTACAGTCGTGCTGGAGATGCCGGCTTGCTCAAGAATCGTCACCAGGTTTGTGCGGTTTTCATCGGAGTTGTCGATCACTAAAACGTTAATATCCATGGTCATACCTTAAACTTTGTGTGATTTGCTGCTTGTATACAAAGGGGAAAGATAGCGAGCAGCATCATTTCACTTCTGACCCTAGGAAACCGTAGGCCATTAATCAGAAGGAAGGGAAAAAAATCTTAAATTGTCCAGGTTTACCACCGAATGAATGATTATTTTGTGGGAAATGCAGTTTATCCGGGGATTGATTGTTTGATTTTGGCGCAAAAAAATCGCCCAAAAATGTTACCGTGTGTAACTTTGTTCAGTGAGTTTCTCTCGCTGAATGTGGAAGAAGCTGACTGGGTGTTTGCGGATGAATCTTTCCAGTTGGTTTGTTGTTCATACTCCCTGGCCAACGAAAACTTTGTTTCACCACACACAGCTGCATGCCGATGTGGACCGGCCACAAGAGATGCTGTCAACGATGGGAGCTAGTCGCTGTCTTATCTGGGATTGGCAGTCTTATCTGAGATTGACAGGTGACCGTATGGGTTGCCTCATAATGCAACGACTAGTTCCTGACGTACACCACGCATGTCCATTTCAAATTCGATATTAACGACCGGCGGCCGAGAATAAAACCAGTGAACTCCCAGGTGCGCTGCTGCAGATATGTCTGAAATGACGATTTGTTCTAAAAGGGATTGCAGCGGATGCGCCGTATAGACATCGATCTGTGACAGTTGGGCTTCGGCGACTTCCAGTCCCAGCAGGCGATCTCGCATGAGGCCAGTAACGCATCGGGCCTTTTCCGTGAGTGACTCCTGGCTGGTTTCACCTACTCGAACGATGCGTGTTTCGTCCAATGCGCCCACGAGTTCGCCGCCACCGGCGACCACAAACGTCTTTCCACCGATAGTGGTCGGAACGGTGTAAGAGAATCCGTACAACATCGTTTCGCCAGGTGGATCAATGACCGGAGAAACATTGGTTCGAGCGACAGGATTGTCATTTCCTTCCATCATCTGCCATGATTCCAACAGCTGACGGTAATCACGATTGAAATCGATAAAACCTGCCATACTGTGTGGTTGGGGGCAGCGCAACTGTATACCACACAGTGCAAAGTGATCTCTTCCTAATGACTCCAGATAACGGCGTGTTCTCATGATCCCTAGCTGCCATGGCAGTGGCTTGACTAACGTTGTTTGGATAATCTCAAAACCATCTGCTGACACGACTCCGGAGGAGTATGGGTCTATCCCCTGAAGGTACTGATATCCCCCACGTAAGTTGTTGTGAAGTGTCATGATCATTTTGGTCTCTACTGATTGCTGTATTGGTTGTCTTAATGGTGTTGCTGATTCCTGGAAGGTTTAGGGAGACACTGGTGAAGACATGGTTTTGGTATCACCCCATGGCTTCACATCGTCTGGTCGGCATTGGCTGAGAGGCTTTCTTGCTCCGAGGGTCGGCCATTTTCAGGATTATTCGTGCAAGTTGCTTTCTCGATTCAATTTGATGCTTAACAGGTAATGCATCTGTTTCTGAGCAATGCGTCAGGTTTTCCGTCAAATGGAAATAATACCAAGTCGGTTTGACAAATGGAGATCATATTTGGTTGATTCGAAGGACAAGCCATAGTAGAATTAAACGCATATTCCGTAAAGATACCAACAACTGACAACATGACAGTTCCAGCCATTAGAGAGTGGTTTTGTTAAGCGTGGCGTTGATGATGTAGGAATTGAATGAACAATAGAAGTAAATGAAAATGATGTTGGCGCACAAAAATTTAATAAGAGACTATTTTCGACCTAGATGCCGCTTCACAGATTTTCTTCGGAACGATTGTGAATCACGTGTTTTTACCATGCTGAGATTCGCTGTGCGGAAAGTGGAATCGCGGGCGTTTTTCTATCACATGACCGTCGCGGTTCTCCTGGGGTTGTTTCTACTAAGCCCTGGTTTTGCCAATCCGACGCTGTTGGTCACCGATCAGGGAATCCAATCCAACGGTAACCTTGGCTGGCTCATTCAGGTTGCAGCGGATCCAAGTCTGTTTGTGGATACCAATGTGGGCTTGGGCGGATCCTTGGCAGTTGAACTTGCCGTCGAGGTAACGGGAAATGACTTGGTTTCGGTGACGCCCAACATGGTGGATTGGCCCAATACCAACCCCGGAAATAATCCCTTTAACGCAGGGATCGCCGAAGGTGTGTCGATGGATTTAACCAGCGGTCAGGTGTTTGCAGCATTCGGAAGTAATATTTTTAATAGTGGTGATCCGGTCGACTTACTCACACTCGAAACATCTGGTGCATTTTCAACCGAACTTAGTTGGGGTGGACATACTTTGTTGTCAGGAACCGCATATCAGTTCACCGGATCCCGAATCGCTCAAGCGGGAGCGAACTACGATGGCTACCAGGGGACTTTGAAGGTAACGCCCTGTGATTTAAACTCCGACGCCGCTTGTGACGTGGCGGATATCAATCAAATGTTTTCCCAGGGCAACCTGGTGACAGGTGTCTCCGGTGCGTCAGGGAACACGGCTGACTTGAACGGTGACAACCAGATTAATTCGGCGGATATCAACGTGTGGTTGGAGACCGCTGCGAGTTTCAATGGCCACACAACATCGTATCTTCACGGAGATACGGATGACCTGGGCAAGGTTTCGCCCCAACAACGTGACGTGGACATCACGGACTTTAACGCTTTGGCGACGAATTTCTCACCTGTGGGTGACGGGGATCCCACGAATGGTCCTTTTTGGGATCAGGGGAATTTCGATGGTGATGACGATGTTGACATCACCGATTTTAATTTGTTAGCCACTAATTTTGTACCGATGGGTTATGGTGGCTCGGCCGCTTCCATTCCTGAACCGGCAGGGCTATTGCTGATCATGTCAGCACTGGTTGTCTTGGCCCGGCAGCGATGGCAGTTCCTCGAAGGTCAAGTTTGACCAGCAGCTGGAACCCAGTTTGCGCTGGACGGTCCAGTTTAGCTCGAGTCATTCACGTTCGACCCCTTGCTCATTCAGTGCTGGGGCCCAATTGACGTGTGAGGGGGCTGGGTCCAGTATATTCGGTTCTCCTGGGGCCAGAAAATTGCAACGTTTACCCACACGGATTAATTTCTTCCCAGGCAGAAAACTCCCAGGGTGCAAAAGAGATCCCCCATGAAATCGTGCAGAGAAATAGGATCTGGCGGCAAATTTGATTCCATCTAGCTTGCCCAGTGACGAGAGTATCCTGGACGGCATCGTCATAATCACTATCGAAAAGACCACTGGTGGCCATTGCTGGACGGACCGCTGACGAGAAATTGGCAAGGTTACCAGCCAAGTCGTGTTGTGGATGTCACGTCTTGCGGTGGCGGCGATTTAAAAAGTCTTCCATACCGACCTCGCCCGTAGCAAAAGTCTCCGCTAAACTCAGCTCTGAGCGTGAAAATAGGCTGACACGCCATGGAAAGGGCTGTTATTGGTTAGCAGGTAAACGGATGGCGGGACCTCATTCTGACAAACCGAAGCTTCTGTTCGTATTGTCTAACGATTTCGGAGAGCTATTCAATGCGATGTATTTTTTGAAAGGCATGGACTTTCATTCCGTGATCCTGATGCCTCCCAGGCTTTTTGCCTTTAATCACGCCTCACTGCCGATCACAAGCTACCGTTATGAGAATGCTTGCGACATTTTGGCTACGGTCGAACGTGAACGTCCAGATGCCATATTTTTGTTTTCCGGTTATCTCTATGTCATTAACCGGGTGCTTGATGCTGAGGACCTAAAAGCATTGGTAAGCAACTGTCGCCAACAAAGCATAAAACTTTTTACTAGCGATCCTTCCTTGGGAATTCTGTCCAATATCGACTCAGCCACTTTTCATTCGCGACATCCGGCCCCTCTTTTGTTACAGCAACACTTTGAGTGGTTGCTCCCACTCTTACAAGATGTAGTGCATGTTTATCTGGCATCCAGTGGTGTTTCAACAACTATGCCATGGGTGTCCTTCTTCAACCAGCGGATGGTTGCAACTACCACGACCGATCGACCATGTCTACAAGATTTTCCTGTCTGGCAGAATTTGTGTGATGAGAAACATCAATGGCTTTTTATTCTTTCACCGGAGGACTATGGTCTTCAGGTAGGGGCTTGTGGTTACCAGCGTGTGCACCAACGTCTGGTAGACCGGTTGCGAGAGACCCATCACGCTGGGCGCCAACCAGTGTTGATTGCCCCGCAGTCTTGCCTGGATGCGATTGAGACCGAATGCCACGAGATAGGTGATTTGGTTGCCGTATCGGCCTGTGACTACGTGTCGTTCATGGCTTTGTTGAATGATGCGGAATATGTGTTCTATTGGAATATGTTTTCTGCATCCATTGTGGCACGGGTACTCAATCGTTTGCCGTTCTTTTTATTTGACCGGGGCCATTTGGTGCATGCCATGGCGAATATCCTCGAAGTGGGTTGCAAGCACTTCTATCCAGGTTGCCAGATCGAATTACTCGGCCAAGATGTTGTTCTCGATTCAAACTGGTTGGCCGATTTGGCGACGAAACAAGAGCAGGGAATCCAGATTCCCGTGCATCAGAATTTTGTATCATCTCCGGGGCCAGATGAAGTGATGAAAATGTTTTTTTAAACTGCTGAGAACCGGAGGAAATTAGTAAACGCGTGCTTCGCTTCGCTTTGATTTGCGGAATCTTTCATGAAATAACTGTCCCATTTACACGGGGAATGAAGGCGTTATCAGTATGAACACGGCTGACGATCTTCTGCTTGCGCGACATGTGGCGACTACATATTACGATATGCCAACACGTGTCGAACGGATCACCCGGTCTAATAACCCGGTGTTTAGATTGTGGTTAGGTGATACCTGTAAAATTCTCAAAATTGCCAAGGAGGGTCGGTCTGTTCGCAAAGAAATCACGCTCATCGATCTCCTGCGACAGCACGACGTACCGGTTCCGGTTGTTGAACATGTTGACAGCGAAGGTACCCTGGCAGGAACCCCTTTTTTTGTCATGGATAGCGCGGGGGACCAGACGGTGATGCACTGTTTGAAGACGGATGACCTTTCCCGTTGTTTGTTGACTGAAATGGGAGTCATTTTGGCGACGATTCATACCATCACGTTTCCTTCTGCCGGTGATATTCAGCACGACAGTATCGTACCGCGGGACCCTCATCGTTTTTTGTGCGAATTGTATCAGGCAGCCGACAGGTTTGTTGGACAAGGCCTTTTAAGTGCCGCAGAAGTGTCCTTGTTCCAGTCCCTCAAAATGCCATCGACGGATGGGTTTTCGTTGTGCCACAGTGATTATCACACGGTACAGTGCGTTGTGCGAAATGGACACATTACGGCTGTTGTCGACTGGGAATCGGCGTGGTCTGGTAACCCCCTGATTGATTTGGCGATCACGCACGCCTATTTGGATTACTATTGTCCGATGGAACTGACACGCTGTTTTTTTACAGGCTACGCATCGGTGCGCAGTTTGCCAGAGGACTATAATTTGCAATATCTTCCTGTCAGGATGGCGCATGTGGTGGGGCTTCTGCGTGCCTGGCAACGCCAGGGAACAGAGGCCTGGGAATCGGCTGTGGAACGAAAAAAGGTTGAGCGGACCATTGCGCTTTATCGGGTCTACTGTCGCAAGTGGGACTCCAATATTCATTCTTAGATGGTCTAGCGGATTTTGGTGTGAGGGAGACAAAGCGTGCAGATATTTATGCTGGTCCTGGGGACTCGCGGCGA
Organism: uncultured Pirellulaceae bacterium; assembly: GCA_964393615.1. Taxonomy (GTDB): domain Bacteria; phylum Planctomycetota; class Planctomycetia; order Pirellulales; family Pirellulaceae; genus CAYMUR01. Next base: position 564 of record CAYMUR010000101.1, on the reverse strand, counting down.
CCTGGAACTTTTCCTGATGCTTGGCCAGGAATTACACCGCAGGGGCCATCACATCACGTTGGGAACCTCGTCGTTTTATTCGACGCGAGTTCAAGATGTGGGACTTGATTGGGTACAAGTTGGTGACGGAACACAAGACGAACTGATTGCGATCTTTCGGTCGCAATCGTCTGTCCGTGACAAACGTGCACGGGTGGTGGCCTATGCCAAGCGCTGGGTGCAACCACAGATATCCTCTTCCCGTAAATGTATCGAAACGATCATTTCGAAAACAGATTACATGGTTGATAATTTGCGAACGGTGTGGAAACGAAACGGTGAAATTGTTCCCGCTACATCTTTAATTTATGATCCACCGAGTGATATTGCCAATTTGGCGAAATACTCCAGCCAGTTAGTCGACCACCACGGAAGGATTCTCGAAATCGTTGCGATGAATAAGGAACTGGTCGACCCAGATGATCTTTGGGGGCCTCATTATCACTTTACAGGATTTTGGAAACACCCACAGCCTCCGGTGGTCGAACCACCGCCTGCGTTGCAACAATTTCTCGTGGGCGGTAT
>CAYMUR010000100.1:0-17512 GCA_964393615.1 uncultured Pirellulaceae bacterium | reverse complement strand
CGCAGTCCTTCACTTCACCTTTGAACGTAGCGAGTGGCAAGCGCGTGACTACTACGTGCGGCTCGACTTCACTGGTTGGCAATTTATTCAAATGCCAACGCACGCCAGCGAAGAAATCTACGAATTCCAATTTCCCTACAGTTTCTTCACGGCCCTGGCAGGTTTTAATTTCCAGGGCATCCCCAAGATGTATATTTTCATCACGAACCTGCCGCCAGGAGCCACGGCCCGGGCCCGTTTTGGCCGCCTGGAGGCCCTGCAAGAATCGCCGCGGACGCTTCACCGTCCCAGCCTCAGCATACAAGATCAATCCATCACGTTCCCAGTAAGCCTACAGCCCGGCTGGTATCTGGAGTTCCAAGGTGACGACTCTGTCCGTGTTTTCGATCCCAACGGACACACCATGGCCAATGTCAAACCCGAAGGAACGATTCCCATGCTGAAACAGGGTGACAATCTAATCCGTTTTTCCTGTGACCAAAGCCAGGGCCATGCAGAAGCAGCCAAGATTACGCTCATCACCCAAGGCAATCCTCTGCACTAATGGCCCAGCATGGAACTCCCATAGGCCGAACAGCTGACCACACCACAAAGTAGCCTTGGCCCCGTCGCCTTGCCCTCCCCTGCTGTCGAAACATCCGTCCAGGTCATGAACCTCATTCACGCAGGACGCAGTCCAACAATTTCACGGGCTTGTTCCGCTGTGGCTATCGGACGTCCCACCGCCTTGGCCATCTGCACAGCCCGATCCACCAGGTCCGCATTGGACTTGGCGTACGATCCGTCGGGATGTCGACCACAATCCTCATAACCAACGCGAACATGTCCGTTTTGCAGGATGGCACGGTTGATCTGTGTCCAATACTCTTTCGCACAGCGAGACATTGCCGAGAGGGACCAATTAATTCGTTCGGGTTGGTGGTAGACCTGATTGAACAACGCAATATCTGTCATTGGCTGACAACTTTGTCCAGGCCAGCCGAAAAAGAACGTACACCACAGTGGGTCGTCGAGCAATCCTTTTTCCTCTTCCATCTTGTCGTCATCGGTCCAAAATATTCCGTCCCGGATAATCCGAACTGCATCAAACGCACCGGTGTCAAAACATTCCAATTCCGGTTTCACACCATGCTCTTTAGCCCATTGAAAATATTGCCGCAACTCGTTGATGGGATGAACCGAATAACAAGCAACCGGTTTCACCTCGCGGGGATACGGATCAAAATATTCATCGTGTGAGTTCATATTCAATGAGCTCATTTCGGGTTTGATGATTTCCCAAAGTTTCAACTTCTGTTCAGGCCGAATGCTGGCCAGGCCCTGCTGAATACTGATCTTGGGATATTTTTCTCGAATCTGCTCGATAATCGCCGCGGTCCCTTCCAGATTGGGCATCTGCAACTGCTTGCCATCCGCTTGGACAACAGGATCTCGTGAATAAAGCCCATGGACGTGGTCGATCGTCGCTCCAGCCGCGTTGGCATCAATGTAGTCCTTGACAATTGCGTCAACGTTCCACAACTCCTCGCAGCGTGGATTGAGCGGATCCTGCAAACGAGGATCACAAGTAATCGTTATGACAAGAGGTTTCCAATTCATCGTGGACTCCCATTAATTTTTACCACTACACCCCAGCGCAATATTTCAAACACCGCTACCAGACAGACGCCCATTGATCAGGCAAGTCATTCGTTTTCAAAACTTGCTTATTTTTACCGCGGACCGATTCGAAATTCAATTGGGGCTCCTGCCCGACAAACGACGGTGCCTCCGAGAAAAATATCGCCTTACCCTTTTCGATGACGAAGCCTTGCCTGCACAGATACCTGGCGCATCGAATACAATCTGCAGAAATCACTTTTTATCGCTGGCACTACCGAGCACAAATAGATGGAATGCGTCCTCAACCAAACCCTTCACGGCTCGGCCTGGAGCGTAACAAGTTCGCCTGTTCATCGCCAACCACCAGCTCGCGGTCCGGATCCCATTGAAGATCCCGGCCCAACCAAAGCGATAGGTTGCACAAATGAAGCGAAGTCATGGTGCGGTGATGCGTTACGACATCCGAGATTGGCTGTTCCCGTTCTTGCACACACTCAAAGAAATTCTGCATGTGATTTCCCGGAGTGCGTCCCTGATACAGCTTGTCAACGCGATCCGCCAATTCTTGGTTATCCTGCTCGGTTAATTTCTCAACCGGCTTGCCTCTTAAAGCGCCGCGCGTCACAAAGATACGTCCTTCATCCCCCTCAAACAGCAGGCCATTTCCAAAATCAACACTACCATCTTCGTTCCGATAATGGTGCTTCACATTGATCGCGGACCCATTCGCAAACTCCAGATCGATGCTAAATTCGGTGGCCGAATTGAACGCATTGGGAAGCGTCGCTTTGCCGGATAAAAAGGCAACCCAGTTAAAATCATCCGGAACGATAGCCGGAAATTTTCCTCGGGCAGATATTTTCACCGGCCCCGTATGCTCACAACCAAAAGCCCACTGTGCGATATCGACATGATGCGCACCCCAATCGGTCATTTTGCCACCCGAATATTCGTGAAACCAACGAAACTGGTGGTGACGTTGCGGACAGTATTCAACAGCGGGGGCCGGCCCGACCCACATGTCCCAGTCCAAATCGTCCGGTGGAAGACTGGACTGGAAAGGCCCGTCAGAGGGCCCCGCACCAATGGCTACATAGGCCTTGACATTTTTTCCCAATCTTCCGCTTTGGACGATGGCAATCGCCTTCAGAAAGACAAGGTCATATTCACTTCTCTGCTGTGTACCAACTTGAAAAACACGCCCTGTCTCTGCAACCACACGCTGGAGCTCGATTCCCTCCTGAATCGTCAGCGTGAGTGGTTTCTCACAATAGACATCGCAACCTGCTCTTAAAGCTGCCTTGGAGATCGGTACATGCCAGTGATCCGGCGTTCCAATCGTCACAATATCGGGGGACTCCTTTTCAAAAAGCTCACGGTAGTCCTGGTACGTATTGAGCTTATTTTCAAATCGTCCATTGAATTCCACATTATGGACATCGTCGACGTCGCAGACAGCAATCATCTGGCCCAACTTGGAGGCCTGCATTCCAATTTCACCACCGCGATTGTAGCGCCCTCGACTTCCACCAACACCAATCGCTGCCACAGTCAACCGACTATTCGCATCTTGTGCTTTTATGGCGGAACCAGGCCACAGCGATCTCGCCATTGCCAGTCCCGCATAACTAGTGGTGGTTCCAATAAATTCACGTCGTGTTTTCGACATTTGTTCTTCGCTCATCCCAAAGGTTGAAAGATATCTTTTGGAAGCAGGATGCGTTCTAATTCCACGAAAACTCCGAACGCAAATCCCAAGCATTCAGGCAACCAACAGCGTCTCTTGCCCAAACTTTATCTTAGCGGAATATCTCCTGAATAAAAAGCATCACTCCCTACGGTGCTTTCCTTTTGTTGTCGACTTCCGACGCACCAGCCACAGCAGTAATGATGCTTTTTCGTATTTGTAAGCCGTCGCCACAATTCAAACCGAGACGTAATACCAGAAAGCATTGACACCATCCATTACTCGCTAACCGACGCCGTTGCCAACGAATCGAGTTCGCCCTGTAACATGTTCAGCAACGCTTGCAAGAATGTCACCAACATCGGTCCGACCAAAATACCAAGTGGTCCGAGAACCTGAACACCACCGATCACACTTAGCAGTGCCAGGAGCGGGTGCAATTTCGATTGTCCATGCAAGACATAAGGTTTGACAACGTTGTCGGCCATCGAAACGATCACGATACTGTACACCAGCAAAAAACATGCTTTGTACGGACTGCCGTCGATCAACAACCAGAGAGATGCCGGCAGCCAGATCGTAGCGGCACCTACAAAAGGAACCAGGGCAAAAACCATCGTGAGCATCGTGAGAAGAAAAACGGACTGCAGACCACAGAGATAGTAACCGATTCCCGCAAGGATTCCTTGGACTACAGCGGTCAACAACGTCGCCAGCACAACAGCCCGGCAACTCACATCAAACTGCTGCAACAATTCTGTTTCGTAACGATCGTCCAACGGAGACAACCGCATGCCTGCACGAATCAACTTGGGACCATCCGCCAAAAAATAATAAACGGCGATGATCATGATAGTGAGGTTGAATGCAACGCTACTGACAATCGCTGCCCCAGTCCCTGTAATGGAGAACAGCATCTTTTTCGCTTCTCTAAACAACCACCCTTGCAGTTCCCGAATTTGTTCTTCACTCGGATTCAGAGTCTCTTTCATCCAAGTGCGCAAGGCACCTCCAAGATACTGGTGCCGATACTTTTGAAACGCCAACTGTAACTCGAGAACCGCCTCAGAATGTTGGTGAAAGTCCATTTTGCTTAGCTCGTCCGACGACAATTCTTCGATGATGCCTAGTAATTGCAACTTGGTTGTTCGAAGTAACGTATTTCTAGTCTCGTTCGCATTTTTTTCCGCCGCCGATTGAGTTGGCTTTTCATCTGCAGTAACAGTACTGAGCTGTTGAACGAGTACGCGCAATTGTTCAAGTTGACTCCCTGCGACGATGGCTTGACCGTCACTTTCCACCTCTTCCTGTGCCAACGCCTGCGACGCCCGTTTCAACCAATCCTCAATCTGGTGCAAAAGCTCAGCATCTTCCAAGTTCAAATTATATTTTTCGCGAACATCTTCCACCTTGGACTTTACCCGTGCCAAAGGGGTTTCGGTGACCAAGTGAATGCCTTCTGTCGTCGCCAAGGCAAAAATCCAGGCCAACGGCGCGATCACAATGAGCATAATGGCACTGGTCGTGAGTGCTGCAGCCAGTCGCTCCCGACCAGGACAACGCACTGACATCCAATCCTGAACCGGGCGAAAAATAACGACCAGCACGGCGGCCAGAAAAAGTGGAATCAAGAAGTTCGCCATCACCTGGAAAAATACAAAACCAGTTATCAACACAATGGCTAACAACAAGTAAAAAGAAAACTTGCCTGTCATGTAATCCTCCCAGGTTGCCTGGAATTGTAACCTGGATTGTAAAATACACCAACGGGAACCAGTTCGTGTCAGGCAGGATGCAAGCAACCGCTCCAACCTGTGATTTTAGCACCAGAACCCCACTAACCAGCTTTCGTCTTGTTCCGTTGGAGACATCTGGCGACAATAGGAAGTAGCTAGATTGCTTCCATGTGGCAAAACCATCTCATTCTCCCGACGTTTGTCCGCTAAGATTGTGACGTCCGCCCAAAAAATATGGATTGTTCGGGGAGTCAAAACGTTAATCGTTCTCGCGGTCGCCCTAGGCATTGGCAGGTTCGTTCAGAGAGCATTCGTAGACTTGAACCAGCATGGATTTTCGCTGACCGAAATCAATGCCTGGTGGTTGGGGTTGTCGAGCGTCACCTACTTGCTTGGCCAATTGCCGGCTGGAATGTTCTGGCATCGCGTTTTACATGCGGTGGGGCAACGCCCCCATTGGTACGATACGTTGCGTGCTTATTACGTAGGCCACCTGGGAAAATACGTTCCCGGCAAAGCCATGGTGGTCGTACTGCGAACCGGATTGATTCGCGGTCAACATGTCGACCCGACGGCTGCAGCAGTCACTGTGTTTACGGAAACATTAACCCAAATGGCAGTGGGCTCTGCCCTGGCGGCAGGAATCATCGCCTTGCATTTCAGCCAGCACTGGCAACTCATGCTGCTGGCATGTGCCTTGATGATTTGTGCAGGGCTTCCTACGGTGCCGGTTTTCTTTCGGAAACTGGTGATTGTGTTAAAAGTGGCACGCGTCAGTCCGGAAATCGACCAGCGGTTGTTAGGCATTCGTCCCAGGTTGATGTTCCAGGGATGGTGTCTCAACCTGGTCGGCTGGTCCATCCTGGGAATCAGCCTGTGGGCTGCCATTCGCGCCGTTCCAGAAACGACCATTCAAGTACCCTGGAGCATCCAGCACCATTTACTACTGACGGCAGCAGTCGCTCTGGCGATCGTCAGCGGGTTCCTTTCACTAATTCCGGGCGGTTTGGGAGTTCGCGAGTTGGTTCTGATTGGTCTGCTGACTCATGAATTACAACTGGGGGACCTGCAAGCTGTCGTGGCAACTATTGCCGTTCGTCTGTCGTGGCTGGTTGCCGAACTGGTTGCCGCTGCTTGGCTCAGCGGGTGGAAATCTCCCACGACAGCCGAATCGTAATTAAACTAAGTAACGGGTAACCAAACACCCAAAACAAACTTCCCCAAGCACACCGTTCCCCAAAAGGTACCATTTCGAGAAAATTCAAAAATCGCTAATCTTGGCCACACTTAAACCCTGTCCCTGAAATAAACCCTGTCCCTGAAAAATTCCTGTCGCACTTGGAATGATTGAACCATAAAGGACGCCTGGCACACTATGTATTCCATCGTTATCCCAGTCTACAACGAAGCCAAAAGTCTCGAAACGCTGTACGCTGAAATTGACGAAGTCGCTCAGTCCCAAGGCTACGACCTGGAGGTAATTTTCGTGGATGACGGTTCTGACGATGGCTCGTGGCAGGTAGTACAACAGCTGGCCGCTACAAACATGCGAGTACGTGGCATACGGTTGCGCCGCAATTTTGGTAAAGCCTCTGCTCTCAGTGCCGGGTTCAATGCAGCACGTGGCGACATGGTAATCACTATGGACGCCGATCTACAAGACAACCCACGGGAAATCCCTCGATTTCTGGAACGCATGAAAGACAATCTGGACGTCGTGAGTGGCTGGAAAAAAGTCCGTCACGATCCGTGGCACAAAGTTCTGCCATCACGCATCTTCAATTGGATGGTCAGCCGTCTGACTGGTGTTCGGCTCCATGATCACAATTGTGGTTTTAAATGTTACCGTCGTCATCTATTCGATGAAATCCGTTTGTATGGCGAACTGCATCGGTTTGTGCCCGTACTGGCGAGTTCCCGTGGCTATCGAGTAGGCGAGATCGAAGTCGGCCACCGAAAACGTCAGCACGGTCGTTCAAAATATGGGATCGCACGGTTACCGAAAGGTTTTCTCGATTTGCTCACCGTGAAATTCCTCACTGGGTTTGGCCAACGTCCACAACATGCACTGGGGACCTTAGGCTTGTGCTTTTTCTTCCTGGGAATGATGGGGATCGTGGTATTGACCACATTGTGGTTTCTCACTCGGGCACCCTTTCACTGGGGCGAACCGGTTCACCTGACGGAACGTGCCATTTTCTATTATTCGATCATCTCACTTTTTTTTGGAGGTCAACTACTATCCCTTGGATTTTTAGCCGAACTGATGGCATCCTACGCTTCGCGTGATACACAGCCGTATTCTGTCGCCGAACGTACGATGCTTCGAGAGGCGGCTACCCAAACAAAGCCTGACCCCTGACAGCTACACGCGTGCTCTCGGTCACTCGCCAGGGCACGCTTGCCAAGTCATCAAACCATCCTCGTACTCCTTTATTGACCACAACGCCTATGTCCGACACTCGAACACCTTTTCGTTACACGGTCTACCTACTATTGGCCACGGTCTCCTGTTCAATCATGCTGGCGCGAATCGTAAGTGTCGAGTCGAAAACGGTCAGTCCTAAAAAAACACACACTCCTTTTCTCAGTGCTAACGACCGTAGTCGCTGGTGTACCGTGCGTTCCCTGGTGGACGAAGGTACTTACGCCATCGACTCCATGGTAAAAGGAAAAGACAAAAATTGGCACACGATTGACCGGGTACGGCACCGTGGTCCAGACGGCCAACAACACTATTTCTCCAGCAAACCGCCACTGTTACCGACCCTCATTGCCGCTGAATATTGGGGATTACGACAGTTGACAGGCACGTCCATCGCACAATCCCCACTGTATGTTGGCCGAATATTGCTGGTGACGACCAATTTGCTTCCACTGGTGCTCTATTTCTTGTTGCTTGTCCGCTGGATCGAGCGTTCGGCAACCACCGATTTTGGTAGCATCTTGGTGTTTGCTACCGCCACGTTTGGGACTTTTTTGACAACTTTTTCGGTCACGATCAACAATCATCTACCGGCAGCCGTCAGCGTCCTCGTGGCCGCGTATTGCGCACATCGAATATGGTATGACAACCGTCACCAATTACGGTATTTCGTGATTGCCGGTTGTGGAGCCGGTTTTGCCGCCGCCAATGAATTACCCGCACTTTCGCTCCTGGTCCTGCTGGGTGCCGGCCTGATGTGGAAATCTCCCAGGCAAACCATGTTTGGCTACTTACCCGCCGTGATACTGGTCGCAATCGCATTTTTTGGGACAAATTTCCGAGCCCATGGTGACTGGCTACCCCCCTACGCCCACCGTACGGATGGCAAAGATTTGCATTCGTTTGACGCAGGTGCCCACCTGGTCGAGGAACTCGAGGCTGGAAAAATTCCCGATGAGATCCGAAAGCAGTTACCGGCCCCTCTCAACAAGGCGGCAAGGGAACTTGGCCTGAGAAAGCGGTACGCCGGAACAGGCTGGGAACTTTCCGACAAAGAACAGGGCAAACGCTACGCGCTTGTCCAAAAGGGGGACCGTCTGAAACTTCGAGAGTGGGGCAATTGGTACGATTTTGCAGGTAGCTATTGGACCAGTGACCTGCCACGTGGGGTCGATTTAGGTGAAAAATCGCGGAAAACCTACGCCTTGCACGTTCTGGTCGGACATCATGGTATCTTTTCGCTGACTCCGGTCTGGATTTTAAGCGTTGTGGGGCTGGCCATGATGTTCGGACGCGGGCTGTCCGGGCAGCAGGCACTGGCCTGCTTGATCTTCGTGCTAACTGTCGTTTGTCTCGTCTTTTACATTGGCTGGAGACCTGTTCAGGACCGAAACTATGGGGGGGTTTGTAGTGGATTTCGCTGGCTATTCTGGTTCACGCCGCTCTGGTTAATGGCCATGTTGCCAGCGGCGGATTTCTTTTCCAAAAACCGCTGGTTGCGGTGGTTCGCCATCGTACTGTTGATGGTATCCGTTTTCTCTGCCACTTATCCCTGGCAAAATCCCTGGACCCATCCCTGGCTGTTTCAGTACTGGGAATCTCTCGGCTGGATCACGTACCCCTGATCGACTCTCCATTCTCGAGTTTGTGGAGCCACAAGCAGGCCTACCCGTTTGAAATTTTCTGCCCTTGTTCGTACACTAGGTGGCGGGAACCTGGCTGGTTGCACGTCAGTTAGTACGACAGCAATTCCGACTAATCCAGGGTTTCGTAGCAAGCGCTTGCTCGACTTTTATCTCCCCACTGGACATCCCCCCGAATTGAGAGGAATGAAACTTGACCGGGTTACGGACGCGCCAGAAACTGGGTAAATATCGCATTATAAAGCGACTTGCCGAAGGCGGCTTCGCAGCCGTTTATCATGCCCAGGATACGATCGAGGGGGTTCCGGTTGCGCTCAAGATCCCACATCCCGATTTGGTCAACAAAGAATTGCTGGCCGACTTCCGCAACGAAGTACGTCTTACGGCACGGCTTGAACATCCACATATTCTGCCTCTCAAAAATGCCGATTACATTGACGGTCGGCTGGTCGTCGCTTTTCCACTCGGTGAAAAAACGCTTGCCGATCGCCTCCGCAGCCGGATTTCCACCCGGGTAGCATTGGAGTTGGCAGACCAGATGTTGGAAGGAGTTGCTTATGCACACGGGCGAGGTATTATCCACTGCGACATCAAGCCCGAGAACCTGATCCTCTTTCCAGACAACCACCTCTGCTTGACCGATTTTGGGATTGCCAAAGTCGCTCAGAAAACAATTCTTGCTTCCGGCTCCGGGACGGTTGGCTACGTTGCACCGGAACAAGCCATGGGGAGGCCTTCATTTCATTCCGACGTCTTCTCCTTGGGACTCGTCATGTACCGGATGTTTTCAGGTCGCCTTCCGGAATGGCCTTTTCACTGGCCACCGCCGGGATACGACCGGTTGAACCGACTTGTTCATCCTCAACTGATTCGCGTCCTGGAAAAAGCAATTGAAGTCGATCCGCGACAGCGTTATGCAGACGCGGACCAGATGTTGGCTGGTTTTGCTCGCATTAAATCTCGAGCCCTTCGTTTCTGTGATAGCCGCAACGGGACAGTGCGTAACGGCACCAAACGGCGCGACTGGCGCGAGGTGCGTCGCCAACAATTTCAACGGCAGTACGGAAAAATTCTCGAAACCCATCATGAATGCTCCGGCTGTCATGGTCCGATTTCCGAAGCAATGCAAGCCTGTCCCTGGTGTGGTCGCCGTCGCAAGATCCACAAAGGCGACACTAGTTTTCCCGCCCAGTGCCATCGCTGCAAACGGGGGGTAAAGCTTGATTGGCCTTACTGTGCCTGGTGTTATGGCACTGGATTCGAGGTCACAACCACCCGCCAGTTCAACGACGCCCGCTATCAAGCTCGCTGCCACAATGCTAGCTGTTCGCGCAAATCATTGATGCCTTTCATGCGATATTGTCCTTGGTGCCGACGGCGAGTTCGGCGAAAATGGAAGATACCCGGTTCGCACGAAACGTGTACAGGTTGCGGCTGGGGAGTGCTCAAAATGTTTTGGTCATGCTGCCCCTGGTGTGCAAAATCTCTGCCCGCCAAATAGCAGAAATCCAAAAACTAGCGAGCATCTCGTAAAACGGGGTCGTATCATTCCGAACTAAAACGGAGCCTGTGATGGCCATTGCACAGGAACCCACATTCTTTTTTGACCACGATATGGAACAGGCCGACCTGTGCCCGTTTGCCAATGGTCAGGCCGCCGTCTATTCTGCTCGCTGTCCGACGAAACAAACTGCCAACGAAGATTCTGCCGGGCTGATTCCCCTGGGAAATGGGACAGGTATTCTGGTGGTCGCAGACGGTATGGGTGGCGGTGCGGCAGGAGAACTCGCTTCGCAGCTTGCCATCCAGACCCTGCGATCCTGCCTGGAATCCGTCGAGCGAGACGATATCGCTTTGCGGACCGCTGTGCTTAACGGTATCGAGGCAGCCAACCAGGCAGTCGCCGATCTGGGCGTGGGAGCCGCCACAACGTTGGCAGTGGTAGAAATTCAAGGACAGACCATGAGAACCTACCATGTCGGTGACTCCATGATCTTGCTGGTGGGAGGACGGGGAAAAATCAAGCTACAAACGGTCAGCCACTCACCGGTAGGCTATGCCGTCGAGGCAGGCATTCTGGACGAAGCGGAAGCGCTACATCACAAAGACCGTCACCTGGTCTCGAATATGGTCGGCCTGGCAGACATGCGAGTCGAAGTGGGTTCTACCGTGCAACTTGATCCGCGCGACACGCTGCTATTGGCCAGCGATGGGCTATTTGACAACTTGCACATCGAAGAGATCGTGAAACGCGTCCGCAAAGGCCCTTTGCAACAAGCCGTTCAACAACTGGTCCGCGACGTCAAGGATCGCATGACGTCCCCCACCGAGGACCAGCCTTCAAAAAAAGACGATTTGACCTGCCTGGCATTCCGACTTCGTTCTTCCAAGCGTAGGCGCAACGGCAAAGCCTAAAACGGCAATTTCGACGGCTGACACGGCCAATCTTGCAAAAATATCGGGCCACCGGGTAAAGACTCCGAATCGGTCGCCTGTAGGATGAAAAACAACGATTGTCGGTCCGTCAGCAGCGCGTGCCGGTCCCCAGCATCAACGTCTTATCCGTCCGGTAATTCACGACTGCGTTCCAGCAAATATTCTCCATAATCGCTGCCGATTTCCTCACCCAGTGCCGCCAGCTCGTCGGAGCTGATGAACCCTTTGACGTAAGCCACTTCTTCAATACAAGCAACTTTCAAGCCTTGTCGATGTTCCAATGTTTGAATCATGCTGCTAGCCTCCATCAGTGAATCAAAGGTTCCGGTGTCGAGCCAGGCGAATCCGCGTCCCAGGATTTCGACGTTCAATTGGCCTTTCTCCAGATACAGCCGATTGATATCGGTAATCTCTAATTCACCACGGGCCGACGGTTTCAGCCTGGCAGCCATCTCCACAACCTGGTTGTCATAGAAATACAATCCCACGACGGCCAGTGCGGATTTGGGCCGATCTGGCTTTTCTTCGATCGAGACAGGCTGTCCGGCAACGTCCAATTCAACAATACCAAATCGCTCCGGCTGTTTGACTTTGTAAGCGAAGACGGTCGCCCCCGACGGTCGTGCAGCCACTTCCGTCAGGCGTCCCTGAAACCCTTGTCCGTAGAAAATATTGTCGCCCAGGACGAGTGCCACGCCGTCGTCCGCCACAAAATCGCGACCGACACGAAAAGCGTCTGCCAGACCGCGAGGTTCATCCTGTTCGGCATAGCTCAGAGAAATACCAAGCTGCCGACCATCCCCTAATAGCTGCTGGTAATTCGATTTCTGATCGGGATTGGAAATAATCAATATTTCTCGAATCCCTGCCAGCATCAGTGTGGAAAGCGGGTAATAGATCATCGGTTTGTCGTACACCGGCAATAGCTGCTTGTTCACGGCACGGGTAATCGGAAACAAGCGGCTCCCTGTACCACCCGCCAGGATAATACCCTTGTGACAGGATGATGGCTTCGACATGCCTGACTCCCCTTCAATCGTTGAACAGCTAGTATCTCTGTGAATTATAGCTTCTTCCGCAGAAATTACCCGCGAAGAAGTCCCCAAAAGGTGCTACCACCCTCATAATTTGAGTAGGGTGAACTCCTTCTTGGGGGAAGAAGAGTCCTGCTACAATTTCCACACTGGACAGGATCCTGAAAACCCCCTCCTAGCAACCATAAGTTATGTCTTTGTGTCGATTTACACAATTCCTGATGTAACATATTTTTGGCCAATCCAAGTCGCCTTTCTCTCGACAAACTGGCCCTTATTGGGCATAATAGAGAGTAGGGTCCAGCATCGAATCATATGTTAGAGGCTGTTCATATCTCAGAGGCTGTGGATTTTGTCTTGAACGTGTAGGACAAATCGGCAGCATCCCTTCTCTAGAGGCTTACCAAGATGAAACAACGGAACACAACGCAGAGAGGCTTTACACTTGTCGAGTTGCTGGTCGTCATCTCGATCATCGGGATGCTGATGGCCCTCTTGATGCCGGCAGTACAAACCGCCCGTGAAGCCGGACGACGCACCCAGTGCATGAATAATCTGGGACAACTCGGCATGGCCACCATGAATTTTGTGACCACCAAGAACCATTTTCCCGGCTACCAGGGCGCGTATCCCAAAAGTTCTGGGCCAGCTTGGCAAGGTTCATGGGTGGTGGAATTATTACCATCGATCGAACGTGAAGACATCTACAACAATTGGATTAATCGTGACTTCTTGCAGGCCCACATTGTCGACTCAGGCGAAGTATCCCAGTTTATTCCTATCCTGCACTGCCCAAGTCTCGGATCGCCCGACCGTGCTGTCGCCTCCAACGCCTACGTAGCGAATGCAGGATTTGACCCGAAAACTGATTTGGCGGGTTGGGAAGCTGCTCAAAAACCGTCAAACGGGGTGTTCCATGACCGCATCAATTTGACCACCAAAACAACGATCGCTGATTTTCGTGATGGGACATCTAACACGTTGCTTTTCTCGGAAAGTTTGACCGCTTTTCTCACTTCACCGAAAGTACAGTGGACTGATGTGAGTCCAGCCGGCTCTAAGTACGCCAATGTGTTTGTCTGGTACAACGCCATCGAGGCGGCAGCAACAAGCGCCGGTCTGAATCAACCAGTCGGGGGCCAAGCGCGCCAAGGAATCAATGTTGCTGCCGACATGCGGATCAACAGTTCCACAGACCTGGAACCCATTGACATCCAGATCTATGCACGACCATCCGGCGAACACCCGGGCGGTGTGACGGTCGTTTTTGCGGACCGACATACCACGTTCTTGCGTGAAGACATTGACTATCACGTTTATCAGCAACTGATGACACCGCATGGCAAACGTTCCGATATGCCCGCCGTACGGTATACCCTGAATTCTGAGGATTTCGAGTAGCGTCATCAACGCGTTCTGATTCAATCAGCACCGGTCCAAACGTGCCTGTTTGCCGGTGCTTTTTGCTGCGCTATCCTATAGACCATTCGCCTTCGACGGGTTGCTTGCCACCTGAACTAGCGGGCAACACTCCGAAAACATCACACCAATCCGTTGTCACCAGCGCCAGCAGGCCGAGCATAACGCCACGACCAGCAGTCCCCAGGCCAGCAAATACCAACTGGTCGGTTCGGGCACTGCAGCGAGCAAAGAGTTACCTAGCGGCATCGTGATCGCGTATTCGTCCGCTCCAAAATTTACTGCCAGCAGATGAAAGTCCGTGATGTCAACACGCGCATCGTCGTTGAAATCGCCGCGCGTCCAATCGTTGTCCGGTTGTGACCCCTCAGGATCAAAATGGGTCGACAAATGGTTAAAATCGGTAATATCAATGTCGGCATCGCCATCCACATCACCTGCAATGGCGGCCAGGATATCGACTTCGACGTCTGTTTCCGAGTACGCCACGTCCCACAAAAACCTGCCGTCGCCGAGATGCGACGCCGTACCAGCAAGGGCAGGTGTGGCAAACGTACCGGCAATGCTCCCCGCTGTCAGCAGGGAAAACATTCCGGTGGTCGTACCTCGAACCTGTTGATAACTATCCTCCAGACACATGTCCGCGTCTGACACATCCACATGCCCTGTCACTGCCAGCGTATCGCTCGAACCCACCGCATGGGTACCTCCATTGGTGAGAAACCCATCAATGACACCGCCTCCTTGAATGACGGCATCACTACCGACACGAATACCCGTTTTCACACTCAAGGTGACACCCGTGGGAATCTCGAGCGTCAAGTTGCCAACGGTCCCCTCCAGCTTGACGCTGTAGATACTCGAATCTGCTGAAAGAACCACGTGCTGGCCTTCGGCAACATGCATATTGTCAATTTCAACCACCCATTGGTCGTTGGGTATCCCGGCGGATGTCCAGTTGGTCGCCAGGTCCCAATCTGCGACGGCATCCGTGGAAACCCAACTGTGAAACTCGGCCAATTCTCCGAACCAGGCCAAACTATAATCGACACCGTCTGTCGGCGAGACCACTTCTAACGCATACCGCCCCGGACCAAGGAGGTTTCCGTTTCCCAAAGCATTCAAGTAAATGTGTTCGATATTATCAACCGGACTGAGACTGGCATCTAATTCGGCATCCAGCATGAACCCCTGTGCCGAATGAAGTTTCAGGTTCAGGTTATCAAGAGTTTGCGGCTGGGGATAAAAACCGCTACCTGGTGTATCCGTCACAATCCGGTTCCAGACCAACACTGCCGACAACTCGGCCATCACTTTGTCCGCGGGCACTTCGAAGAAATATTGGTTATCGGATGTGGTCTCGCGAAAATCCCAACCTAACAAGGGCGCATCCATCACGTCGCTTGCGACTTGCTGGCCGCTGGTTAGGATCTGGTGACTGCGAAATATATTCAGCTCACCGGCACCATAATGATCGTCTAATGGCCGTGTTGTGGTACGATCCCAGTCTCCCAAAAATTCCATCTTGGTCGCGCCGGCCATGATTAAAGCGCGAATCGTTTCATTTTCTTCGGCATCTCCGTATCCTTCGTCGATCGCTGTCTCCAGTAACAAGGCGGCCGATGCGCTCACCATGGGGACCGCCCAACTAGTCGCCGATTGCGGAGTGACAATTTCAGGCTTGACCCGCCCTGCCCCATCCTCCGTCGTGAATCCATGGGTGTGGTACCCATCGGACCGTCCCACCGAAAGAATGTTATAGCTCTGCCCCAAAAGCCTGGGTAACGTTGTGGAATCACCGTTATTTTGGCCCACCACAACCAGAACGTTGTCTCGATTGATGACGTAGTCGAGTCGGCGCAAAGCCCCGACATCGGAACTTGAGTCGATCCAACTATGGTTTTGAATACGCTGTGTTTCTGTGACCGGCGCTACGGACGTGTTCTTTTTAAGAAATCCATTCGCAAGCCACTTGTCCGCTTGCCAAATATGAACATCTGAAATTCCGGACCCGATACCGGTATTTCCATACAGCAGAACTCCAACCAGGTTCGCATGACTGGACGACAAACTACTGCCACCCGATTTGGCTACCAGTGACTTCCCAGTCAATCGGCTATCGTTCTGATTGGGGCGGTAATTTCCACTATTGTCACTGGCTTCAATTTGACTCACGCTGATTCCAGTTCCGTCGGGGGTTAACCCACCAAGCTGGCTGACCAAATCGGTATAACCGATGTCGTCCAAGGAGCTGGCGCCAGCGCCGGGCAAGAAATAGCCGTAGCAACCGACAACAAGAAATATCCATCGGGCACCTGACCTGATAAGACGTACGATGGAAGAGCAAAGAGCCATAGGCGATACGGTTAGGAGACCCCAACAACACCACTACCGCAGCCACTGCGGTGTCGCAACCGGACTCCCCCTCAAAACGTGTCCGACAGGGCTGGTTCCAGGTTACGTGTGGCTTCGTGGACAAAAGAATCAAATTGATATAAACCGGTTACCCCTACGTGTTTAATTATAGCCAAACTGGTAGAAATGGTCAAATTCCCGTCCACGGATTGCCCCTTTCAAGGGGGACATTGACTAGCGTTGGTATGTGCCATTGGTTAGGCCACAACATGCGTGAAGCCGTTGAAGAGGGTTTTACGGTTTAAGAGGTAGCTCCATCGTTTTGTTTTGTCGACAAGTGACCACTTTGTTTCCTCCTTGCAATGGCAGGGATGGCTGTTCTTACCGGTAAGCTGCCTGAAAATCAAATAGCCCTCTCCCCAAAACCATCGGCTTTGGATGATTTTAAGTATTATCACTCCTGTACGGATCGTTTCTCTGTGTAAATCAACTTGTTGTTATTGAACAAAATGCCAAATCACTGGGAATTGGCAACCTCTTCTCTCTGCCACTCAGAACGGGGCATTGTTTTCCTACTTTCCAGGTTATACATTCTGTAACGAATCTGCGATTTCTAGTTAATACTTGGACCTGTTTCGACCACAAAATCATTTAGGCATTTCCTTTTAACACCTCGTAGCCTACGTTTTGGGAAGTATCCGGCGTAGTGCATTACGGCAACCTCGCCACAGGTTTGCTTTGATTGAAGCTTCGCAACGACCGTCGTCTCCCAGAGAAAACCATGGCCGAACAGACCGGTAAAATGTTAACGATCGGCCGTATGACAACCGCGTTTGTCGCGTACGGCATCGGTTCTGGGTCCATGTTTCTGTTCGACATTCTAATTGTAAGCGAAGTCAGCGATCCGATCGTTGCAAGATGGGCAAGTCTCAAAGCTTCTCTGTTTTTGTTCGCCACACTTTGTGTATTCGGACTGGACAGAATCGTTCTCCGGTATCCATTTGAAAATGCCCGTGTGACGCGATTACTACTGGTCCAAATCCCCTTCTTCAGTTTGGTGGCACTACTTATTGCCAACCAACTCCATTTTCTTGCATTGAGCTGGCAGGTGCTATTTTCTTTAATATTTCTTGCATTCGTCAATTATTCAGCGGCACATTCTCGCAGCATTTTGA
>CAYMUR010000099.1:17593-18280 GCA_964393615.1 uncultured Pirellulaceae bacterium | reverse complement strand
CAGAACCCTTTCTTGACTCTGGTCAGAACCCTTTCTTGACTCTGGTCAGAACCCTGCCTCGCTTAGGAAGGGGCTGGTTGAGTTTGTGGATAAAAATCCGCTTCTACTTCTGGTGAGTTGTACTCATAGGGACCACGGTAGACGATCGGTTGAAAATCGAAATTACCATGCCCTGGTGGACTGGGAGCCGCCCATTCCAGACCGTTCGCCCTCCACGGATTCCGTCCCACGCGAGTCCCGGCAAAAATGCTGACAATAAAATTCACCGCAAACACAATCTGAACCGCCACCATCCCGATAGCACACACAGTCATGAACTGATTGAGCGGCATTAAATGACGAAAGGTCTCGTAGTGATAAGGATCCGCCAAGCGACGTGGAAATCCTACCGCACCAAGTATGTGCATCGTGTAAAACGTTCCGTTGAGGAAAATAAAGGTGAAAAAGAAATGAATTTTCCCCAAAGTCTCGTTCATCATCCGGCCAAACATCTTGGGAAACCAATAGTAAATGGCCCCAAATACGGCCATGGCCGTTCCAGCAAACAACACATAATGAAAATGTGCCACGATGAAATAAGTGTCGTGAATAAAAATATCCACCGGCGTAGCCGCCATAAAAATTCCGGACAAACCTCCAATGATAAACATCATCACAAATGACAAGGCAAACAGCATGGCCGTTGTG
>CAYMUR010000099.1:3759-17583 GCA_964393615.1 uncultured Pirellulaceae bacterium | reverse complement strand
CGTTGTGTATTGTATGTTTCCGCCCCACATCGTACCGAGCCAGTTAAATACTTTCACAGCACTGGGTAATGCAATCAGCATCGTAGCAGTCATGAAAGTCATACCCAAATAAGGATTCATACCGGAGATAAACATATGGTGGCCCCAGACGATAAAGCCGAGCCCAGCAATTCCTGCAATGGCAAACACCATCGGCTTGTAACCAAATAATGGTTTGCGCGCAAAACAGGCAATGATGTCGGAAACCATTCCCATGGCAGGAAGAATCATGATGTACACAGCAGGGTGTGAATAAAACCAGAAGAGGTGCTGCCAGAGCAGTGGCTGGCCCCCCCCGGTGGCTGGTACAGAATTATTGACGATGAGTCCCTCTGGAACAAAAAAACCAGTTCCAACCACACGGTCAAGCAGCTGCATGAAACCAGCCGCCGTAAGTACAGGTAATGCAAAAGCTTGCAGCAGTGCCGTAATAAACATTGACCAAATCGTCATGGGCAAACGAAACATCGTCATCCCTGGCGCGCGCATCTGAATGATGGTCGTCATGTAATTGACCGAACCCATCATGGATGCCACGCCGACAAACGTAATCCCTAGTAACCACAGTGTCTGGGCATGGAGACTTCCGGGGGCTGCTTCGGGGACAGCGGACAACGGCGGATAAGACGTCCACCCCCCCCCTGCCCCATTCCCCGGCGAGAAAAAACTAGCACCAATGCAAAGAAAAGCAGGCCACATAAACCAATAGCTGAGCATGTTCAAAGTCGGAAACGCCATGTCATCAGCACCTATCATCAACGGAATCAGGTAATTTCCAAATGCACCTGCCAGGATCGGAATGATCACAAAAAAGATCATTACCGTTGCATGCATCGTGAACAGCGTGGTATAGAATTCAGGTGAAATCTGACCACCGTCTGCAGAAAACAGCATCGACCCGATGACCGGCATGCCCGTCCAGGGCCAAGCGAGTTGCCAGCGAATACCGAGCGCCAGGAGTCCTCCGACCAAGAACCACAACAGCGTTGAAAAAAGAAACTGCAAGCCGATAATCTTGTGGTCTCGTGAAAAGACATAGGTCGAAACAAACTCACCCACTCCCCCTGCAGAATGGCTTGGGGCATGGTCGTGTACATGGGCATCAGCAGCCTCAGTACTCATTGTTTTCTCTCCACATACTGTATTCGTCGATTGGTTGGTTTCAGCCTTCACCGAAAAAGTCCGTCAGTGGGTCACGCCAACTGAACATACCGCCCGGCCACTCACTAACTTCAATCTATTATTCTTCGGTCACCTTGCCAGAAATTTCACTGGACTCCTGTTCCTGATATTTACCGGCAATCCAGCGGTCGAAATCCGCTCGAGACTCGACCGTCAGTCGCCCCTTCATCTTGTAATGCCCCCAGCCACACAACTCCGCACAAACAACATCAAAAATACCTTCACGTTTTGCTACAAACCACACGTGCTGCTTCATGCCCGGCACAACATCCTGTTTCAATCGCACATTCGGGAGAAAAAAACTGTGCAGCACGTCGTCGCTCTTAATCGCAAACACCACCTCTTCATCAACTGGAACATGCAAATCATTCACAAGGTGAACGTCATCACGTGTCCCCAATTCACCATCATGACCCGGATATCGTAAACGCCATTCAAACTGCCGGCCTGTCACTTCCAAAAACGGCTTTTTTAATACGTCATCCGCTGTACCCTCGATCCCATCCGGGCCAGCGTTTTCGATAGGGTGACGGATCTTGGCATCCGCCCAGGCGTTCATCTGGTGGATGGCAATGAACAATAACGTGACAGCCGGCAATACTGACCAGACAATCTCTAATACATGATTGCCATGCGAAAAAATCACGGGGGTAGAATTTTTATCGCCATCATAACGCCACATAAACCAAAACATCGTCAGGCCAGTGGCCAGGAAAATGGCACCGGTCAGGTACATGATAAAATCATAAAGCGCATCGATTACCGCACCATGTTTTGAAATATCCTCTGGCAACCAGTGCCCAGCCGGAAACGAAAGCCAGCCTCCACTGAACGGCCACAAATCCACAGCTGCAGCGATGAACAACCATACGCCCAGTACGGGGACCAGCAGAAACAGAATACTCCACAACCTTCCCACGATTTACCTCAATTATCTTGGTTTTTCCAACTGTATCCCATTGGAATGTATGTCGTATTTAACACCACTAATTTCATCATAGGGAAGTGACCTCACATAATTGATCAAATCCCAAACCTCTGACTCTGTGACACCCTTCGTTCCGGGGCGAGCATCCGCAGCGACAACTGGGATCGCAGGCATTTTCGCTCCATCAATCCCATTGCGAATACGCCAGTAAAGGTCAATCGGTCGGCGACCGCCGCGATAGACTCCGCGCCGGAGATTGCGAGGCCGGAGATTGCGGATCGGCTGTGGACGTTCTTGGTCCGATACTAATTGGGCATGTTTTTCAGCATTTTTCGGCTCTAATTCCTCCGTCCAATCGTCATACAAATCCAACTGCCCATCACCAAGCGCTGTTTCCCCGTGACAGCTATAGCAATTGGCAATCTTGCCTTCAAACAACTGGTGACCACGCTCTACCGACTGGCGCATCGCTTCGGTCGAATCAAAATCAGGTCGCGTCGAAGGGATAGTCACCTTCGACTCCGCCCGTTGCCAACGACCCACCACACGTGATGCTACATCTTGAATCAGCGCGATACCGTCTTCCGCACCGGCAGAATCAAACAGCAACTCGCCCTCGTCCAAGTCGCTCAATTCAAGTACCAGGTTACGCTCGACTTCACCTCGCAGTGCAAGATATTTGACATACTCAACAAGAGCCTCAATCTCATCGTCTGCTAACAGGCCAAAAGAGGGCATGGCCGTGCCTGGAATTCCGTTACGCAGAATTCGATCCAAATCGCTGTCGGTTGGCTTTTCACCTTTGGGCGTCGATTTGAACTTAAACACCCCTCTCCGATAATCACGTGGATACGGGTTCAAATAAGCCGCTGTTGGCCCAGCTCCATCACCGGTCACCCCATGACAATGGGCACAGTGTTGCCGATACAAACCGCGAGCAAAACCATTTTCGTCACTACCAAATGGTCCAGCAGCCATTTCAAGGTTTCGCAGCTCCATCATCTCGTGTATTCCAAGATTGGCGTCTGCAATAATGTGTGGCTCATCCGGGGTACCAAATAACGCGGTAAGAATTTCAGCAATATTTTTTAACTGAGCCGGGGAAAACTTTGCCTCAGGGTCTTCGTTTTTGCGAACATGAGCCATGTTCAAATGAAAACGTGGAGCCGCATAATCACAACCGAGAACCACACCTATTAGAGCCCCCACCCCAATGCACCACCAGAAATTGCCAGAACATTTCCAGCTGCCAAACAGATGCCGACTATCTCCCCACTGGTTCGAAGGGGGCTTCTTGTTAAATAATACTGCGTACAACGACATGGTTGTTCCTTACTCAAACTCTGCCGCATCAATGGTCACCTGCAAGTCCAGCACCTGATCGGCTTCCAAAAGCTTCTTAAATTTCCCCTTAGACCATTTTTTCGTCTCGCCGTTTAGCGTCACGTTTTGAATACCTCTCGTTCGTTCATGCCAAGCCCGTAACGAAACGTCAACACCTGCCGGCAAACTGGGAATCTCAAAATTCCCCTCGTCGTCCGTCACAGCAAAATAAGCATTTTTGCGAGGGAGCACCCAGGCCTGCATCCACGGATGGATTGCACATTTAACAGATACCGGGTCTTTTTCTTCTTCTTCGGCCTGGTAGACGGCAAAACCACCATCGCCAGGTATCGTCTGATTGAATGAACCACTATAACGTGGTTCAAAATCAGTATTGTGACCTCTGGGATCGCTGTTCATGATTTTCATTGGCTGTGAAAGCTGAAAGGCGGCTACACGTGTCAAAAAGACACAGTCTTTCTGGTCAAAAATAAAATCATCCGTCTTGCCCTGGGCAGACTCATGCACCCATGCTTCCGGAATCTGTTCGGCGTAGATCAATACATTCTTAATCCCACCTTCATCCGACACCACTAGCTGGGCATCGGTAGAACTCCCACCGCACATGTCCAAGTCCCGTGTGATATTGTTTGCCGGATTGGCTGGTGGCGAACCCGTGAGAATGAACCGTCCCTTTAACGTTGCAAATCCCGTCGGCTGAACGTCCGTTGCAACTTGGACACTGGCGATTACACCTCCGCCCGCCTTTTCCAAGGTCGTTCTCAATGTCTTCGCTACCTCAATATCAGGTGCGGGATCAGTCGCTACTCGATTGGCACAACCCGTGCATAACAGCGCACAGCTCACCACCGACAAAAAGTAGCTCAACAGTATACGTCGGTTTGGGATCGACATTGTTCTTCGAATTTTTTTAAGTATCCAATAGACTGTGGTCCGTAATTGCCTAAATATCGGCTTTAGTCGAAACTCGCTGCATTCACTTTGACGGTACCCAGATCAACATCCGAATCCATCATTAACTTAATGCCTTTTTTGCTAAATTTAATATTTTCGCTTTTCACCTTGCGCACCCAGCCAGACGATTCGTGCCAAATACGAATGTCAAGCTTTTCTCCACATGGTAAATCTTTGATTTCAAATCTGCCATCTGCATCTGTTTTGGCAACATAGGGGTGGTCTTTGACCACGACATAGGCTGACATCCATGGATGGATATTGCAATCTACCTTTACCGGCCGTAGTTCTGGCTCCAAGAATTCCGCAACGTACTGTCCCAAGGCAGGAACCAACTGATTGGGCAACGCATTCGATATTGCGGAAAAGTTAGTGTTGTGCCCGACAGCGTCTTTATTTCCCACTGTCAATTCCTGGGACGTCTGTATTAATTGGACATGCGGCTCAAAACGACAGCCAAGATTGTCAAGCCGTATCTCTTGACTAGTATTCGCTTCATAATTCGAACTAATTTTACTCGGCTTCTTCCTGAGATAAAGAATAATATTAGCAATCCCTGCATTCTCCTGGTTGACGATTAGTCTCTCGTCAGGAATTTGGGCTTTGCCACAAAAATCAACGTCCTTGGTCGGTACAATCGTCTTCGGCTTGGGCACCGCTCCGTCATAGACAAACTGCCCTTTGAGTGTTGCCCATTCTGCAGCGAGCGCAGCATCACCGAAAGCCACGATTTGGCAACACACAATCAACACGATATGGACATAAAAGCGACGTGACATACTCATCTCCTATCGAATATCCAACCCTCCAGGCATGGATCACGACTCAAGAATACAGGCTTCCCCAATCCCTGAAGCCCGCAGGGCATGAACGACGGACCACTTGGCAACAACGCCTGATGATTCATTGCTATGCTACACGATTTTAACATGATTTCGAGTTACTATACCTTGACCATTTGGAATGCCATCTTCCACTCAAGCAATTCAAATGGAGCCTCTTATTGATTACTGGTATCTGACCACGCTGAAAGGGTGAAATTCCAACCCAATTCTCCGAATTCATATGCTCATCTTCTTATTCAACCGTCGAAACAACGTTTTCTTCTTCTGGCCTTGCCGCCGTTGGCCTTGCCGCCGTTGGAGTGGCTGGTTCGATACTCGGTGAAATGGGACTTCGATTTTCACTATACATGTCATAGTTCATCAGCAAGTCAACCAAGGCATCAACCTGCTCAATGCTGGTTCCTGGAAACAATTCCTGCGCAACTCCACCTTGATGAGGCGCTGTTGGGTCAAAAGGAATATTCACCGGCATACTCGTGTAAGGTAAAATCTGTTTCGGGTTAGCAATCCAACGACGGACATATTCCGGCCGTAGACGCTGAAAAACTTGCGCCAAATTGGGAGCCTTCGCTCGGTCAGGACCTTTCGGCTGATACCCCCCCTTCTCGGGATCACCAACAATGTGACACTTTACACAATAATTGTTGCTCGTGATGATCTGCAAGGCGTGGTCAAACCGGGACATCACCTCTGATGGCGGCGATGGTTTTTCAGCTTGTCGCAAACGTTCCCGAAACCTCTGTTCGGCCGTCGCAATGTAACTGGAACGAGTCCTCGAATCAAAATTGTAAGGATATTCAACACCGTCCATGGCCGCGAAATAATTCACCAACTGAGTTGCTTCCGCAGAAGACATGTTAAAACGAGGCATACGGAGAAATACCGCTGGTCGAATGCGGTGTGGATCTAACAAGAAGTTATGCAACCAATCGCTTTGCGTTTTCCTGCCCTGACCAATCAACGGGGGTGGCAACCAACTCCACGCCTCCGAGCCTTTGACCGTCGGATTGACTTCCTTTTCTAAGTCAACCACCCGTGACAAAAGATACCGCGTCAAATGACCGCCGCGCGGAGGGTATTTCCGTTCCATCCATTCCTGGCGGACTTCAAGGGGAATCACACCTACATTGTAAGCATTACCCTCCAAGAGAGTGGGCTGCCACAAATCAAACCGATAGGCAACACCATGCGGATTGTATTCCTCCTCATCCTCAACTTCGTCCCCTTCATCGTCCAAGACGACTGACAAACCATCATCTGCACTTATGGAGGGCGCCCCTGAAATCAAAGCATGCATTCGGTCACGATAATCCGTTTTCTTGGACTCACCGCGTTGATCGACAGAGTAATGTTGGGGCATGAAAGGATAAGCTTTCATCGCAGGAGGTGCTCGAAAATCACCTGCCTGGTACGCCAGCGACCATTGCTCTGCCTCCAAGACATGGCATCCACCACAATTATATTTCTCAAGGACCTGGCGACCTTCAACAATCGCCTTGGTCGCACCCTCGGGCTGGTGAACATATTCAGAAACCGGCGGATCCGCGACCAGGCCCAAGACAAATGTCACGACCGCTTCACGTTGCTCTGTAGAAAACGGAAACTGAGGCATTCGCAGCCGCTCATTATAACCCTTGTTTGTAATGTTCTTGTAATCATAACTGCGCGGCTGCCGTAATTTCTGCATAGCGAAACCAGCACGGTCGTGCTCATTGATCAATCTCACGAAGTAAGGATCAAGCTCTTCGCTGACAGAATGGTCTGCAGAATCACCCTCGGCATGGTGCGAACTGTGGCTCTGAGCATCTTCACTATTTCCGTCAACGCTACCATGCCCATGAGCCTGGTCGTGGAGCAAATGTGTAATGTGCGCAAAGTCAAGTTTCGACGGATCTTTTCGCCCCCAATCCGCTAAGCCCGTACCAATCGGCTTGGCGTCTTCGAACCCAGGAATATCGTGGCAGCCATAGCAACCGTATTTGGCAATAGCTTTCCGACCCACATACAGCATTTTCTTGACTGTCGACATTGGCCCGATTAATTCCGCTTCGGCACCCTTTAACTCCGCCCTCATCGATTCGTCGAGACCCGTTTTGAGATACTTATCAGCACTCCGTTGAGAAAACGTACCACCAAGGTGTTCACGGACTAATTCATCCAGCGCTACAACATCCACAGGAGCGGTTGCCGCATCTACCGGCTGCCAGTCAGAACGATCACTCAATAGGTATGCAGCGATGTCGTCCGCCGGATCCGTCACCCTGGTCACATTGCCCTGTTCATCCCGGGTTTCAATGGGCTCCAATAACATATTGGGCATCCGTGTACGGACATGGTAACTACCCGGACTGCGCAACCAGCTAACAAGCCAACGCCGTCCCACATCCTCCTGGGAACCCGCCAGTTTGTCACCCAACGCGGACAAATCGGGGCCTTGTGCGATACCATCCAAATACTGATTGGTGCTTTCCGGGTGTGCCTCGGGAAATTCACGGTGCGTGTGACAAGCCAAACAGCCTCGTGTTTCGAATAAAATTTTTCCTCGCTCAATCTTTTCGGCCGACGTCGAAGCCGAAATTTCTGCCGGCGGCGAAGCATATTCGTAGGACTGACTACGCTGCAACAAAAACGTCACAATGCCGCGAATTTCAATCGGCTCCAGCCGCTGAGACTTCGCTTTATCATCTCCCAAAAGGTGGTCTGTTAATCCAAAAAACTGCGGCATCTTCGTGCCCGGTCGAAAATGCTTCGGTTCCGAGATCCAATCATAAAGGAACGTCTCGTCCAGCTTGTGACCCACAAACCGCAGACTCGGCCCAACCTTACGCATTACACCCGGTATTTCCACATTCTTCAACGAACGTGCCAATGCTTGACTTGCTCCTCGAAAAATGGTTCCCCCTGGATCGCCTTCCGCTGGATCGCCTTCCGCTGGATCGCCTTCCGCTGGTTCGCCTTCCGCTGGTTCGCCTTCCGCTGGTTCCCTGTCAGCACTTAACATTTCAACGAGCTGCTGGCGCTCTGCATGTTGATGCTCCCAATCAAAACCAACTCGCTGCGCCAAGTCCGCCATTGCGGTTAAATGAATAATGCGCTCGTTCACTTCGTCTGACGCAGCACCCTCCCGTAACTCCTGGCAGCGACTTTCCGTCAAGTGCTTCAGCTGCAGCGCAGCGGCGTAAAAATTCGGCTCCAGCCTGAGGTCCGGTCCCACACGGACATCAGGCCCATTGTATCCATTCACTTCATGGCAGCCAAAACAACCATACATACTGATCAACCGATGTGCACCGGTCACTTTAGGAGCAGGTGGTTCCGGATAACGCCGACTCGCCTTCAAATCGGTCACTTCATGATGACAACGAATACAAGAAGCCTCTGAAAACCGGTCCGGATACATTGGAAAAATCCAGTGATGATTATTGAACCAACCATGGTCCTCTCCCCAGTCCTCTCGCTGACGCAGGCCATTGGGGGCGTGCGATGCCCACTTGAAAGATGTCGCACTTCCCTGCCCTTCGTGACAAGAGGTACATCCGAATTTTTCTAGCGGATGAGGGCTATTTGGCCCCACGAACAAATCAAGCCGCGGATGACTGGCATAGGGGTGCCGTATGCCCCGCTGCACCGTCAATGCTATCGGTTTTCCCCAGGAAGCTGTCCTCAAAAGAAACCGGTAAACTTGATGCTCTTCGATGATCTTATTACCGTTAATGGAGGTGATCACGTCACCAACCTGCAAACCATTACGATTGTGATCTTCTGCAACCGACGCGTAATGAAACATCGCCTGCCGAAGTGCCAGGCCGGATTCTAAGTGCGGTTCATCATGAACTCCATCCGTCACCGCCAGCGCCCGAGAACCCAGCGAACTCCGCCGCACAAAACTGACAGTCACGTCGTTCCGATGAATCAAGCCCTGCTTTGCTAAACGAATGCCATAGACTCGCCGTAGCCTGTCTGCAACACCCCCCTCTTCTTCGGGACGTGCATCAGGTGTCGACAACTGCAGCAATACCTTACGCCCCGTGAGTACCATAGGCTGCGAGGGATCTTCTTCGGATGATTTGTCAATCGCGCGATGGCAGGTCGTACAGCGATCGTAACGGGCAACTCCCTTGAAGTTGTAATCGACAGTCAGTAGCGGATAGTGATGATTATCAATCTCCAGTGGTGAATTGAACGCGTCGACAATGGGCATTTCCAACCACCGCTTGCCTAGAAACGGAAAGCCACCTTGAAAATAGGTGACGGCAGATTCCCGAACAGTC
The DNA here is from genome assembly GCA_964393615.1 of uncultured Pirellulaceae bacterium. Taxonomy (GTDB): domain Bacteria; phylum Planctomycetota; class Planctomycetia; order Pirellulales; family Pirellulaceae; genus CAYMUR01. Next base: position 8,020 of record CAYMUR010000099.1, on the reverse strand, counting down.
GTTTCAAGCCGATTCAAATCAGCCTGACTTTCCGTCCACTCTTGCAGCGCCTCAGTCTCCGATGCAAGCATTTCATCCAATTTTCCCTGAATCTCAAGCCGGTAGGTATTGGACACTTCATAGATAGCGGTCAGCTCTTTCACCCGATCGCGCCGTGTGTCGATCGCCGACTGCAAACGCTCCATCTGCACCGCGTCAAAACCATCTCGTACACCAATACCCAGATCTGCTTTGGCGGCATCATAGTTCGCATTGGCAAACTTCCGCAGACGTAGATTTTCTTTTTCCTTCGCCTTTGCCAAGTCGACAACATCCTGCAAGGCGCCAACAAAATTTTGGCGGTCCTCTAAGATTTGCTGCACATTCCCTTCGTCCAAAGCGTTTTTGAATTTTCCGTCCAAACGGTCAATTTTTTTAAAGTCATACCCTTGTCCATCTGCTTGCTGGGCATAATCATCCACCCGCTTGCGAAAATCAGAAAGCAATTCTGGGGCAATGGGCTTGGTTCTTACTTGCTCCAGCTGTTGCTCCAATTCGCCGGTTCGATCACTCGCCTGATCCGTCTGGTGCTGAAATGATTTCCAACCAGTCAACTCACGTACTACACGTCGACCGGTGCGCTGGTGGTCTTTCCATTCCCGTGAATGATCGGCGGCAAACATCCAAATCGTGGCCAGCAGCATCACCATGCCGCTGACGGCAAAGATACCGTGCATCAGCCGTTGACTACGCCACGTTTCTTCGATGGCTGGCATACTCGTCTATCTCCGGCAAGTTAATTTCCACTTTGTACTGAAATCAGGATCTGCTGGCCTGCCGGACCCACTGCAGGCCCAAGTTGTGCCTACAGGATCTCCGGTCAGAAGCTTTTAAAAATTTAAAAAGTATTCATCAATATGGATCAGGTATTTCATATTCACCGACCAGCGGAGCGCCATCTTGATTGGCAAAACCCACATAAACAACAGCAAGTTGGACATCAACATAAAACGCATGAATCCCATGCGGACGAAAAATTTGCGAAACACGAACACCGCCATTAGCGGTGGCATCAAGAGAAAATAACTGGCGACACAAATGATTCCTGGCAACTCACGGAGAAATATAAACCACAGCACGACAGCCGCGGAGGCATTTTCCGGCGCCTTGGGAAGCGGTTGCTCGAGCATAATGACCCAGAAGTACTCCGATAAATCAACGTTGTTCAAGGCTTCGACTTTGTGCGCATCCCATATTTCATACGGCCCGAAAAAGTTCCAGTTCGGCCCGCGCAAGAAAGTCCCTAGAACAATTAACGTCACCCATAACACAAGAAAACCGAACTGGTACGTCAGATAAGCAAATTTCCGCTCGTTGATCGTATAATAGCCATTGCCCTTCTTGTTGAAATCCATAAAAGGAATAGCCATCAGTCCAAACACAACCAGGCTCGGCAAAACAACTCCTGCCATCCAGGGATCGTAATACACCAACATTTCCTGCAATCCCAGAAAATACCAAGGTGCCTTCGATGGATTCGGAGTTTTGACAGCGCTAGCAGGCTCTTCGAGAGGTGCCTGCAACACGATCCCCCATATCAACAGCAATGCCGTAATGGCAATCATGCAGATCAATTCGGTGTATACCAAATCGGGCCATACAAGCACCTTTTCCTGCTGAGTTTTTTCGATCGGCTCCAACCCCTGAGCGATCCGTTCATCATTAATAACTGCCTTGCGTGCACTCAACCATGTGAAAAATCCCAGCAGAAAAATAAGGCCCACAATCGGTACATTGTCCGGCTTGGTAACGATGGCGGCAAAACTGGGATTGGTCATTGACAATCCCATCAGTAGCAAAGACAGGTTCAGTCCGATCCAGGCGACCACCGGCTTTACAAAAAACTTGCGCCCCAGGAACAAAACAAGCAGCAACGTCACCGTGCCAATACTATAAACAACCGGCCCACCTAACGTCTGATTGACAAAACCACGGATCACCTCAGGGACCGAAATCCAAGTCATCCAACGAGGATTTCCGCTGAATGCAATCGGCGCTAAGATCAGAAAGAAAATAGAAATTCCTGACCATGCCACTGCCAGCCTGGGCTTGTGGTCCCGTTCCCAAACATACAATGCCGCCACACCGTTGATAATCGCCAGCGTGACGTAGAATCCACCCAGAAACCCCGACATACTCTGTAAAAATTCAACTTCGTTTCCGTGCATAACTCTTTACTGACTTTGCGTTATTTAGGTGTCACCTGTTGTCGCAGTCCGGTCACATCGGCGCGCTAATGCCACCGTCTTTGCGAACTCGCCAGAAGTGAATGGCCAACAAAAAGGCAGCAGCTAAGGGGATGCCAATACAATGCAGCACATAAAACCGGTTCAATGTTTCCTCTCCTACAAATCTCGCTCCCAAAAGCCCAAATCTAGCATCAGAAGCGTCCGTAATCATATCGATATTCCCCACCGTGAGCAGCGCTGCCCCAGGCCCTTCATACCCTAAAAATGGTGTCGCACGAGCCATATTCGAACCCACCGTGATCGCCCAAATCGCAAGCTGGTCCCAAGGAAGCAAATACCCTGTAAATGATAATAATAAAGTCAATAACAAAAGAATCACACCGACTACCCAATTGAACTCCCGGGGAGGCTTGTAGCTCCCCGTCAAAAAGACCCGGTACATGTGCAACCAGACAGTAATCACCATCGCATGAGCTCCCCACCGGTGTATTTCACGCAGGATCCCCAGCGACGTAACGTCGCGCAACGCCAGAATGTCGTTGTACGCCCACTCAATGGTAGGACGGTAGTAAAACATCAACAGAACGCCTGTAATAGTTTCGACAAGAAATAGAAAAAAAGTGACGCCCCCCATGCACCAAGTAAAACTGAGGGCAATCCCCTGCTTCTTGACAGAGACCGGATGTAAATGCAAGAAAAAGTTCGTCAGCATCACCACAATGCGGTTCCGCCGATCGGTTGGCATAGGATGCCGAAAAATACTTTTCCAAATCTGAGAATTGCGAATGACGTCGCCGAGTGCTGGCATGTCTGTATCTTCAAATGGAGTGTGAGTCAGTAAGAATCTTTATCTGCCTATTTAAACGGGATCTGCCTATTTAAACGGGATCTGCCTGTGCCTACCATGACGACACAGCAAAAACAGTCCGTACGGCCACTTAGGCAACCCCATCCATGAAATAGTCTTTCACCAACCAGGACTACGTCTCATGCGTGACGGGGTAACCATTTACCGTGTTGCAGCAGGCCTGCCGAAAAGAGCGGTAAGGACGGACGATGCTCCCCAAAAATCCAACATGACTTCGGTGACCAACGTCAATCGAATTCCCGCGCCAAGACTCCCGTGTTAAGTCGGCCAGTTTCTTTTTTTCCTGCTAAAATACGGCAAACAGTTACTTCATTGCTTTTGCATTCATGGGTATGACCAGATGCTGGGCAGAACGTTAAACGGGGACAAAAGACGCTGACTCCTTCCATTGCCCCTTTTCCTCGTTGAACGTCTTGCTTTTGTCCACCACCAGTTGACCATCACTGGCCAAACTAATCGCATACCGCTCCAAAGGCCGCGGTGCCGGCCCCTCAAAATTAATACCGTCCTTGTAGAATCCACTGCCATGGCAGGGACACTTGAATTTCTGTTCTCCTTCTAACCAGTTAGGCGTACAACCTAAATGCGTACAAACTGATTTCAACGCAAATATCTGACTCTGCCCTTCGTATTCCTCTCGTACAATCCAGACACCGAATTGGGCTTTAAATTTAGTTTCTACCTGACCAGGAGCAAAATCATCGGAAAACCCAACACGAAAAGCGCTCGGCGGCTCAATTCGAATGTTAGGAAACATAAACCGGGCTAAACCAAGTAACCACAATACGTGCGTCAGACCAAGCGATGTAAACCCGACCGCTAGAAATGACCCCATAAAAGTCGTCGCTACCGAGGAAAAGAAACCTCGTCGCGTTTCATCACTCGGCACCAGAACACTCGAGGGCGGAACCGCATAGACAGGCTTTTCCGGCATCGGTGGGACAGGGATTTTCGGCTTCCCCCGACCTGATTCTTTTGTTTCGCTCTTTTCTTGCTGCTTCTTCGCTTCAGCCTTCGACATCGGGCCCGGCTTGGCGGACTTGCGGGCCGCCGCCAAAATACTCATCGTATCCTTAGGAGCCTGAGACTTGGCTGGTGCGGATGCTTTGGCAGACACTTTGCCCGCTGCTGGTTTCGCGGCGGCTGGTTTCGCGGCGGCTGGTTT
>CAYMUR010000099.1:0-3659 GCA_964393615.1 uncultured Pirellulaceae bacterium | reverse complement strand
GGAGCCGCTGTATCTGCAGGAGCCGCTGTATCTGCAGGAGCCGCTGTATCTGCAGGAGCCGCTGTATCTGTAGGAGCCGCAGCCGCCGTGCCATCGCCATCTGCCTGACGACACGCAGCCAGAACTTCCTCGACCGACATGTTTTTCTTGGCTGCCATGAATAACGCTCTATTCGTTCATCATTTACGATGCGGACGACAATAACCGGTCACAAAACAGGACCGGTGTCATGTCAATCCAAGGCTTCACCCCGAGAACTTGATCCTCTTTGGATGAAACTGTCGCCAACGCCCCAGAGAAACACAGGCTTGACAGACGCATCAGCGACCACCGCACTGGTTCCAGAAGTCATTATTTGACAATTATTTACGAAAAAACACCGCTGGCTTGTGATATTTTTCACAAGTCAACTCCAATTTCCAATCTGAAGCCCAAATTGTCAACCCATACTTACCATGAATCAGCCGATTAGACTCCAAAATCCAAAGTCTTTTAGGTGCGCTACCTTCTCGGCGACTCAAAATCCTTCCTGAACCCACCGCTCAGTATACGAAAATCCGATAACAAAACTGTCAAACAGGCTCCATGGCCGTTCCAGAATCCGTGTTCGCTAAGTGATTGTTTATCGGCATTTCTTCCCTGAATTGGCAATCCGTCCTACTTTTTTTGTGGTGACAAGGTTAATATCAAAGGAACGTCGCCTGGGAATTTGCAGACCACTGTTGGGTAGTGACAGAGATGAATGTTCTCGTCGTGGGAAGCGGAGGCCGCGAACACGCGTTGGCCTGGAAAATATCTCAAAGCTCGCGAGTCAGTCGCGTTTTTGTTGCCCCGGGAAATGCCGGGACCGCCAACGATGCAGAAAACGTGGACATTTCGGCGACAGACATTCCACGAATTCTTCGATTCGCCAAGGAAAACCAAATCGAGTTGACGGTCGTCGGTCCGGAACAGCCCTTGGTAGAAGGAATCGTGGATACGCTGCAATCTGCAGGTTTGCGGGTATTCGGCCCAAGTCGTGCGGCTGCGCAACTGGAAGGGAGCAAGGTTTTCTGTAAAAAACTGCTCCACCAAGCCAACGTTCCGACAGCTGAACATCATGTGTTCCGCGATGCCGAAAGCGCGACTCGATTTGTAAATGATCGTTTTCAAAGTGACGACCAAGATATACCACTCGTCGTCAAAGCAGATGGCCTGGCCGCTGGCAAGGGCGTTTTCGTCTGCCACCGTCGGTCAGAAGTATTAGAAGCCATCGACCAGATTGTGTGCCAGCGAACATTTGGGGACGCTGGCAACCAAGTCATCATCGAAGAACGTCTGGACGGGTTCGAGGCTAGCGTTCTGGCAGTGACCGATGGCCGCACCATTGTCACGCTTCCTGCCGCACAGGATCACAAACGCGCTCATGACGGCGATAACGGTCCCAACACAGGTGGCATGGGGGCTTACAGCCCCACCCCGTTGGTCAATACAGACACATTGCACGAAGTCGAAGAACGAATCCTGGTGCCAACGGTACACGCAATGAAAAGAGGACGTTATCCGTTTCGTGGTGTCCTTTACGCAGGATTGATGTTCACCAACCAGGGTCCCAAGGTTTTGGAATACAATGTTCGGTTCGGTGACCCGGAATGTCAACCAATTCTAATGCGACTCCAGAGTGACTTGGTCGACATACTCGAAGCGACGGTCGATGGTAACCTCGACGAAATTGAAACGTTACGTTGGGATCCGCGCCCCGCCATTAGTGTCGTAATGGCCAGCGAAGGTTATCCCGGATCCTACGAACGGGGGCACACCATCCGTGGTTTACAGGATGCCGCCAAGCTTCCCGACGTAAAAGTCTTTCATGCTGGTACGGCCACAGCCGACGGACAGGTGGTGACCAACGGTGGCCGTGTACTCACTGTTACCGCACTCGGAAATTCGATTGCCGCGGCCAAATTACAGGCTTATACCGCCGTCAAGAAAATCCGCTGGAACGGAGCCTGGTGTCGTAAAGACATCTCTGACAAGGCGACCAAAAAATAGTCTCTCGCAGATGGTCTTACGGTCTGCTAACACCAGACAACAGTGGCAGAATGAAAGAAATCACACTCCCTCAGGCAAGCATGAATCTCTGATCAGGCAACGAAACCAAAGACTCTGTTCTGAGGCATCTGCAGGCTACCTGTGTTCTACAAGTCAAGATTAGGCAGGTTATCAAGATATCCAGGTGGGAACCCATCCCAATCATCCGAATCGTGTGCCGACTTGTCTTTTTTGTGATTTTTTGAATTCGTGTCACCTGGATCTATCTCTTCGTTGTGATTGTCAGTCGACTCAAGCTCTCCGAATTCATCAAGCCAACGGTGTACTTCGTCCTTCGAGAGCGGAGTACGAGGCTTGGGGTCACTCTCTGCGCCGCCTGGGCCTCCTAAGTGTTGTAAACGCTCGATGCTGGCATACCACCTGTCGCTATCCACTGGTGTAGCACGTCGCCGCCGAGCGGCGCGCTGAATGCGGTGGTCGCTGGAAACCACCGTCAGCTGACGCGGAGACGTGTTGGATTGAATCAACCTTTCGATCAACGTGTCGGCATCTTCCGACCGCGGCGCAAAGAGAACGGTTATACCATGGTGAGTAAAATGATGCGGAAGCCCCGGTGGGGCATTCATTGCATCGAACACAATGGTAGTGCTCTCGCGCGACGACTGATCAAGCCTGGTAGCCAAAAAATTCAACATTCCATGGCGTGAGCGTTCCAGCGTTGGTGATAACGCTTGCGGCCCCACAATGCCAGTAGCATTCAGTAGGTTGTACCCGTCGATGATTAGACGCGTCGCCATCGGTTACTCGAATACAAGAATTATCAAATTCTATTCGTCTGCTAGAAATAGAAACGGTTCGCCTCATGCGGATGCAAAATAGTGTACGACATAAAACAAGGCACCGCTTGGAGGGAAAATCGGACAGCTCCACGGCAATGAACTAAATCCTGTCCAACTTTCGATTGGAAGGCACCCTCAAAACGATATCGTTTGCGAACACCACAGCGCATGAAATTCTGCGGAGAACCGCCCATTTCCTGGGACCCATCTATTGTAATCGTCGGCCAAAAGCATCACCACGATTCGCTACAAGATCTTTTTGCAGCCGCAGATGAACCAACCCTTTGCCTTGGTCAGCGTCATGCTCTTTGAGTACCCAACTTTTGGGAAAACGAAAACCGCCGGGTGAAATAGTGCTCAAGTTCTGCGGAAAAAGAGATCCTATAAAACGGTCAAATTTGGCAAGGGCGGCGCGGATGCTTGTGTGTCGGCCAAGGATCGGACCAGTTGATAACAAATTCCATCCAAAATAGGAGCCACCACGTTGTCTTCAAAAACGTCCACCGCACGGCCGGAATCGCCCAGTGTTCGGATCGAGAGATTAATCGGCACCTCTCCCAGAAAAGGTACCCCCAACTCGTCCGCTTTGGCTTTCGCCCCTCCACTGCCGAAAATGTCATATCGCTTATCACAGTCTGGACAAACAAAACCACTCATATTTTCCACGACCCCCAGTACGGGAATCTTTACCGTCCCCATCATCGAAATCGCTTTCACGGCATCTAGCAGTGCGACCTGCTGTGGCGTGCAAACAATGACCGTGCCAGTCACGGGCAGCATTTGTGAAAG
>CAYMUR010000098.1:14160-18901 GCA_964393615.1 uncultured Pirellulaceae bacterium | reverse complement strand
TGTACTTAGGTGACGCCACCTCGCTGGCTAATACAGAAATAATCCACAGAACCACCTCCTTTCCACTAGTTACCTCCCGCTTCGGTCACGATGCCAGAGCTGCAACCACCTCACGGGCCCCTAGTCCGTCGCACCGCGTTAGCACGACCCAATACCCTCATTATAGTTTCACCTTAAACGACAAGGCAAGCTGCTAAGTTTTAAATTTTCAATTTATCGCTGGCAAATCGACCCCAAATCATCACCAACCACCGTAAACTTCTCCCGCGAAAGCCGAGATATTCACGGAAACAAACACGAGGTTAATCACCTGATACAGCGCCGCTAGCATGTGGATTATATTGCAGCTTTTTCTTTATTTCTTCTTTAAACTTGTTCATGATCGAGTTCTTATCCGTATTCTCAAGAATATTAGTGACTATTTTTTTGACACCCGATGAACCCCAGGAAGCACCCTGCTCAAAATAACATCTGGCTGCATTACCAACGATATACGAACTAAAGGCAGCCAATCCACCTTGCGGCAACATGGTAAATGCCAGCGCGTGTCCGAAGGTAATCGCTTTGAGTGTACCGCATAGCAAATGAAACGATATTTCGCCCAAGCCAACCATACCTGCCGATTGGGCAATCGATTTGACCAGTGTTCCAGCATGTGCCCGGGTCATCGTCAATCCATAGACCTTTGCCAAGTGCCCAATCATCGTAGCGTCAATGGCAAAACCACTGGCAGTGTCCAGGTAGGGAGCTGGATTGAGTGCCACGCCTACTCCTTTCAATACGGCATATCTCCAAATCACATGATTGGCAGTTTCATCTCGCATCCGAACTCGCAGCGCACCGATTCGATCACTTTTGTCGGCGGCGTACATGGCAACATTCAACGCCAATAAGGCTAAGCCTTCTCGTTCAAGAATTTCTAGAATGCGAACTTTAAGCTGCTCAACATCCGGTGGAGGCTTGCGCCACTCAGAACGGTTTGTTCCATCCACTGACTCTATAACGACCTGTACTTTTCTCGGATCTGCACTTGTCAATACAACGTCTTCTGGATCGATGACACCTTGCAACCTTTCGTCGCGAAGCACTTCTCGTAACCTCTCCCGGTCTTCGGGTGAGAAATTATCAGTCTTGTTAAATACGAGCAGAATTGGTTTATGTGCGTTGGCAAGATCCAATAAAGCTGAAAACTCGATGTGATTCAAATCAGAATCTGTCACGAAAAGGATCAGATCCGAACGTTGTGCTGCCTGGCGGGCAATTTCCGCACGCTCAGCACCTCCGATTTCGTTGAGCCCTGGCGTATCAACCAATACGACACGGGAATCGGCAAAGCCAGGCATTGTGTAGCTGACTGCATCCCAGGCCACATCCCACACCTCCTTCGTCCAGCCTCCCTGCACGTTGACCTCGCGTACCTGGTTTCCCACAAGGGCATTGATCAGGGCCGACTTTCCCGTACTGATTTCACCAAAAACCACAACATCGACCTGTCCTCGCGTCAGTTTATCCTGCATCATTAAAAGGTCACGCAGGTCATCTCGCAAACGCTGTTTTTCCTCTTCTGAACAGTGCTTTATCTTATCGATCGTCACCTGAATCGAGGCGACGGCCTGATCCCAACGATCATCGGTAGTCACTTGCGAAGCCATCACGTCACCAGTCTGCTTACGATCCATAAAAACAATTTAGCCTCAGTAAAATAGATAGCAACAGTTTCTCTATCCACGTCTCTATCCACTTCTCTACCCACAACACGTTCATTGGGAGACTATCCACAGCATCTCCATGCTGCCAGCCAAACGCGTCTTGGCAATCCACTCGACGCATTTGTGTCAGACACCTGATCTCCGGTGAAATCAGCTTGTCATGCTCCTGGCCCATTTTTCCGCATTTCAACCACATCTTTGTCTCCACATCTTGGCCGACGTTCTCTGTCCTGTCTCTCGTTACACTCCATCCTTGTCCTTGGTTAGCTGAGACCGTGCCACTCCGATTAATTGTCGCAGCTGATTGACACTGGTCATTTGATTCCATTGACGTTGTGCCAGTCCCGCCAATCCGCCTTCCGGCTCACACATCGCAGCGCCAAAGTAGTCAACAAAAACACTACCAATCCAGCGAGTGATCAGTGCTTGCGAAATACCTTGCAATACACCACCCACAGCCCATCCTGCACCTGGCACCCCTTTCAGCAGCGAACCAACCGCAGCCGAGGCCGTCACACCACCGAGCATCCCCACGAGATGTTTGCCCAGCTCTGACAACAGCTTGACTGCCGATTCCTGGTCGATGTCCTGGCGATACACCGCGGCTAGGTCCATTACCATTTTCGAGGACACCGCACACCCAACCATTAGGTCCACGGCGGGAAAAGGGCTCAGTGCAGCAGCGCCAGCCACCCCCCACGTGTAACGGTCCACGATGTGCCATGCCTGTCGATCCAATGAGTTTTGCACCTTTCGCCGGGCTTCGTCCACGAGTCCACGAGATCGCAACAACAGATTTGCCATCAGCAACGACTGTCCTTCACCTCCAATAATCGTCAACATGCGCTCTGCTAATGGCTCGATGTCGGCTGACAACTCTACCGTTTCGGTCATCTCACTCCCGTCAGCCAGCACACGTTGTCGAATCTGTTGTGTGGAAGACGAACGAACAGCCACAACATCTGCTGGGAACACTAACCCATCCACTTGCTTGGAAATCTGTTGCACCAATAAATCGCGATCATTTTCTCCGAACAGATCCTTTTTATTGAGACAAACAAGCATCCTTTTTTCCATTCGGTTCAAAATTTCTAGCAATTGAAATTCCGACTGTCTTAACGGGCCGTCTACGACGACCAATACGAGGTCAGCGCCTTTCGCTGCGGATGCCGCAATTTGCTGACGTTGCTGACCCTCGATTTCTGAAAAACCCGGTGTATCAACGAGCGTTACGCGATCAGCTCCTGACCAGGGAATTTCATTACGTTTGATCGTTGTTCCACCTCGAACATCCGTCCGAAAAACATCTCGACCTGCAATCGCATTGAGCAAGGATGACTTGCCACTCGAAACCGTTCCGAACGCCACAATTTCCAAAGTAGCGTTTTTCTGTTTCTCAATGAACTCCCGTACCAGAGGGTCCAATTCCAGCTTAAACTGCTGGTCTTCCGCATCAGCCTGCAGGTTCTTGATTTCAGTCAGATTCTCTTCAATCTCTCGTTTTTGGTCAGAGCGAGACAATTGACTCGGTGAACGGTCACGTTGCCGTTTCCGCAACATTTGGTGACGTGAGCGATACCACAATTTGCCGATGACGTATGCCACAACACCGATGATGAGAAATCCCCCGGTAGCAACCATTGTCAAGTAAATTGTGATCCAAGGTTGTTCCCACTGTCGAACCGTTTGGTAGTGGTCAACGAATTGAAACGTAAAATAGAGCAGCATGCCTCCAAGAAGAGCCACGATAAGAATTTGCAAAAACCTGAATGCTTCTCGTGATTGCAACATGCTACTAACTGCCAAGGTGTGGACCGCCACTGCCTAACAACTAGGTTCCATAGCAGGGTCCAGTGTTGTTTGAAACAGGATGTCTAGATAACGAGTATGTGGAAATGGTATCCTGTCCGATACTGATCTGGCTTCCTAAGCTGAATTGCAGGACAGACTGTCTCCTTCGACTTGGCTTGCGAAAGCTGGTTTTTACTTGTTACCGCCATTTCACTGATACACTCACTCGCCTGCCTCGGTCTCGCCTGCCTCGGTCACTGTTGCCCAAATCCGACAGAAAGTACATTATATTGTTATATTCAAGAATACACATGGTTGGATTATTTGAACAGAAAGTGTCGCTATGGGTCCCGTTTTTTATCGTGAAGTCGTCACCACGCCACGGCGTACCCGTTTCTTCATTTCGCGATCTGTCTACGTAGCCACCCTATTTCTGTTAATGTGCACAGCATGGCTTGTATTGGCAGGCACCCAGGTAGTCCGTAACGTCGGTGACATGGCTCGTTTCGGTTCCATTTTGTTCCAAATTCTGTCACCCCTGCAGCTAATTCTCGTATTATTTTTTTCCGCGATCAGTGCAGCGAGTGCTGTGGCCCAGGAAAAAGACAAAAAGACACTGATTCTGTTACTGCTCACGCGGATGGGCAACATTGATTTGGTCCTTGGCAAGCTAATGGCAAGCTTGCTCAACATTGGTGTCATGTTATTCGCAGCTTTGCCGCTATTCATGGCTATCATGCTTTTCGGCGGAGTATCTCTCCAACAAATCTTTAGTGTATATGCAGTGACGTTTGCCACGGCTCTGGTCGCTGGCAGCCTGGGATCAACGATTGCCTTGTGGCGCGAAAAAACATTTCAAACATTGGCTTTAACGGCAATGACAATCGTGGTTTGGCTGGGGATTTTTGAGGCATTAGGCCGTGGAATGCTGGGGACGCAAATCGCCGGCATCCCCTCTGAAATACTGGCTACGGTTGGCAGCCCTTTGCGGGCTGTTCTCGCTGGAGCCAGATCGTTACCCCATCACGAACTTTTATTTACAGGAATTGGAACAGCAGCCAACCTCTATGTGCTTGCGGCACTGGGTATGACGATCATGTTAAATGGTATCGCCATCTGCCGAATTCGAGCCTGGAATCAATCACGTGCACGGAGAACTCGGCAAGTACAAATACCAGGGCATGCCCTCAACGCGGAAACTGCTACTGATTCCACAATACGAACAGCGCCCAATCAGGATG
>CAYMUR010000098.1:9163-14150 GCA_964393615.1 uncultured Pirellulaceae bacterium | reverse complement strand
ACGTCGACGCGATGCTGCGACGATCTGCTCGGACCGACACAAATGGTCGGCAAGTTTGGGACAATCCGATCATATGGCGAGAAATTTGCACCTGGGCATATGGACGTAAAATAATCCTCATTCGCTTTGCTTATTTGGTACTTTTTTTGATGGCATGGGTTGGATTATATGCAATCCACACAGCTCAATCGGATGCTGCCCCATCTACCTCTACGCAAGTGATCCCGGTAGCTACCAACGTCCTGGCGTCATTCTTTCTCGTCAGCCTGGTCATTGTGAACACACTCTCTGTCACTTCGATCACCGGAGAACGTGATGGCCGCGCACTTGATCTTCTGCTGGTAACAGATCTCTCTTCGAGGGAATTCGTGTTTGGCAAGCTAGGAGGAGTTTTTTGGGTCTGCAAGGAAATGATATTGGCCCCAATCATCCTCATGGTGGTACACTGGTGGGAAGGTGGAATTGGCCTGGAAAATCTCGTCTATGTTCTCGGCGGACTCTGTATCATGAACATCTTTGCCGCTTCATTAGGCATACACTACGGTATGACTTACGTGAATTCCCGGACAGCCATTGGCCTTAGCTTGGGAACCGTTTTCTTTCTTTTCTTGGGAATCGCCACCTGTATCTTAATGATGATTTCATTCAGCCGGTCTTTTCAAACACAGTTAGCCCCGTTCTTGGCGTTCATTCTAGGTGGAACCCTTGGTCTTTACGTGGCACTCGGTGTTCGGAACCCGTCTTCCGCAATCTTTCTGGCAGCCGTCCTTGTCCCTTTTATGACGTTTTACGCAATCGTTAGTTTTCTTTTGCAGCATCCTTTGGCCGTATTCCTCGTAATCATTTCCACCTATGGATTTACGACAGCCGCGTTACTTGTACCGGCTTTATACGAGTTTGACTTTGCCATGGGACGAACGACAACTCCAGAAGAACAATGATAGGCTCTGATTTCGAAATAGTTTTTTAAGGTACCGTTCTGTTGCTGACATCCCACTAATCGCCCATCCCAGCCAAATGGTATCCCCCAGGTATGATTTATTATTTCCGAACGACTTTCTCTGTATTTTTGCGAGGTAACGATGACACTTTATTCACCAAGCAGTCGGCATTCAGTATCGCCCTTCTTGGGCAATACAGCGACGCAACGACATTCGTTATTGGAACGTTGAACGGAAACGAGCTGAGGAATCCCGCAACTCTATGTTATTTTGTATCCCAGTCTATTTGAGCACTCAGGACGAATAACACAACGTGCATGACAGGCAATATGGTAGTGGATATCGTTCTCGACAAGTGGCCTATCCTGTTGGCAATGACCACCTTAATCGGTTGTTCTGCGTTCTTTTCGGCAAGTGAAGCAGCATTATTTTCATTACGGCCAAGAGATCGCCGCACGTTACGCGAGGGAAACCAGTCACAGCGCGCAGCAGAATTTCTACTGAAAGACCCGGAACGCTTGCTAACGGCAATCCTGTTCTGGAATCTCGCTATCAACGTGATTTACTTCGTGACGGTGTCGATTGCCGCATTACACCTGGAACGCAAACAGCAGGTCAGCGAAACAGGGGCAGTGCTCTTCACTTTTATCTCCTTGATGTCGCTTATTGTTCTTAGCGAAATGGTACCCAAAAGTCTTGGCGTAGTCAGTGCACGCTCACTAACTCGCTTAGTGGGATTCCCCCTTAGTGTGGCTGTACGCATTGTGGATCCACTAATGCCGATTTTGCAGATGACTAATCTACTATCACGGCGTTTGCTGTGGCCACGTTTTCAGCCTGAACAGTACCTGGAAGTCGTTGATCTGGAACGGGCAATCAATCTTTCCACTACCGATGCGCAGTTACTGGGACAGGAACAAACTGTCTTACAAAACATCGTCGCCCTTTCTGATATGCGCGTCGACGAAACAATGCGTCCCCGACTGCAATTTCGGTCCTTTACGCCCCCTGTCCATCTCAAAGACCTGGAAGGAAAACTACCGCCCAGTGGATATCTTCTCATCACCGATTTCGACAGTGATGCCGTGGCCAAAGCGATCAATCTCAGTGGATTGAGTGAAGTACCTGAATTTCATTTGGAAAGGCTTGCTGAATCGGTCATTTATGTTCCTTGGTTCCACACTGTCGCTGACACGTTGGAGCAGATGGTAACTCGTGATCGACATGTCGCCGCAGTCGTCAACGAATTCGGGGATGCGATTGGCATCCTCACATTCGACGACATTCTCGACACAATCTTTCGCCTCGATCCGACGCGCAGCGCACGATTATTAAATCGCCAAGCGATCCACGAAATTGAAACAGGAACCTGGAATGTCACGGGAATGACCAGTCTTCGGCGTCTGGCAAGGCACTTTAACACGGAGCTTCCCGAAAGCAACAGTGTTACTTTGTCTGGTGTGACACAAGAAGTCCTGGAACGGCTCCCCGAAACAGGCGACAAGTTCACATGGGGACCTTTTCACTTTCGTGTGCTCGACTCTCCTGAGCCTGGAGTGATGACATTGGAACTAAAACATCAAAAGAAAGTCTAGCGAAGTATGTTCCAAGTCGGATTGTTATTTGTGATCGGCATACTGTTAAGTGCTTATTTTAGCGGCACGGAAACCGGATTTTACCGAGCCAACCGCGTTCGTTTACTTTTGGATGGACTAGACGGCGATTACATCTCTCGCTTCCTTCTTATCCTGACAAATAACCCAACCCTGTTTGTCGCAACGACACTGATTGGCAATAACCTGGCAAACTACTTAGTCTCTTTCAGTATTGTCTTGGCAACAGATCACCTCGTTTCGAGCGATCTCATAGCAATCCAGCTTGGGATATCGATCATTCTGGCACCCTTCATTTTCGTGTATGGCGAATTACTACCAAAGCATCTGTTTTACAATACTCCGAACCGCTTACTTCGTCTGGGAGCCATTCCATTTTTTGCGTTTTCTCTACTTTTCCTGCCCTTGGCATTAGTGCTTTGGATGTTTGGGCAATTGCTACGTTACATCCTGGGAGAATCACCCGAACGTGTCCACTTAATGCTGGCTCGCAAGGAGCTAATACGAGTTTTTGAAGAAGGACATCAAGCTGGCATTTTACGACCAGCCCAACGTGATTTAGCCAACTCATTGTTCAGCGTCGCGAAAGCACCTGTGACTCAGTTCCTCATCCCAGCAGCGCGCATCATACCTGTTCGCTATGGCATGAGCATCCAAGAAGTTTTACGACTCGCACACCGTCAGCGTTCCGGCATCTTACCTGTCGAATCTGATCAAAAGCCCCGTCGCCTGCTCGGTTATGTCCGTGTCGTAGACCTACATCTCAACCAAGGTAATTGGACAGACCAAATCCGCCCCCTATTACCAATCAACAGTTCTGAGACACTCGTAGGTGCCTTGATGCAAATGCAAGATCCTGGTGAATCCGTGGCACATGTTGTGGATCCCGACAATCAGACAGTCGGACTCTTAAGTGCCCGTCGATTAATCGATTCACTATTTCGTGGTGCAAAGTGAACCGATCAGCACCGTTCCAGTTTTTCATGGCAGCATACCGTCGCCATCATCCACTGAAACCCCACACAGAAACAGGATCAGCTTCCTGATGAACACCGCTGAAAATAAAATATTTTTTGGCTATTTGTGATAGCCCAACGTTTGAATGACGGACAACATCTCCTCGAAAGTAATGAAACGTCGACGGTGTACCATTTTGTATTGGTCGATGGCTCGAGCCAGCTCCTGCGCATCGGGAGACAGCCCAACATGATTGTTGGCAAACTGCCGGCGTTCCTGAACATACGCATTTTCTGCCGTTGTCCCGCGACGATCAATAAACGTACCAACTGGTGGATCAACAATGCTTGCCATGACCAATCTCCTGAAATGGATCGCAAAAGAACCCCAACCACAGGGTATTAGCGACAGTTATACGGTGCCAGACGGAACCCTCCATTTTCCCTTTTCAAGGTTACGTCATTTCCAAGGCAATGCAAACATTCGACCTCAATCAATCTGGTTTTTCTACCGTCCGCCTACCAACAGGAAAAAGGGATGTAAAAGATCTGAATCTCAAACCGAATTTTCCATTTAATTGGAATTATCTAACCTACCTGCTAAACACGCGGCTTACAAATCGACAAGCATGTTATTCAGGTAGTCTTCGCGTGTTGGCCGCCATTCGTTCCAAAGTGATGTCAATTTGTGTCAATAATCGTAGCGTGGGTACATAACCGGAATCCCACGCCAAAGAAGTTTCGGCCGCACGCCGCGCAGCATTCGGATGGCCGCTAAGTAGTTCTGAATTTGCGAGCTCGTAAAAAATCTTCCTTCCACCCTTTCCTTTTCCTGCCAGCTCACGAAAACTGCGTGCCGATTCTTCGTAACGATAAAGTGATTTATAAATCAATCCTTCCAGATAGAGTATTTCACCTGATATTTCAGCAGGCGGTATGCTGTCTTTGAGAACATGTAGTGTAGTAAGTGCTTCTTGAGGGGCATTCGCTTCGTAATGGATACGTGTCAGTGCAAGCTGAACTCGTGGCATAGCCGGTTGCAAACTTAAGGCACGGTGATAGTCCGCCATGGCAGCCGACCGCTCACCACGTTGCCAATGAATTTCTCCTCGCAGGGCCCAAGCATCGGCCAGATTCGCTTGTTGGCCTAACGCTTCGTCCACACAAACGTGCGCTTCGTTTTGATATCCCAGGGAAAAATACATTTCGCCAAGACGCACCAAAAGCTCCGAATCACCGTCCGACAAAGTGACCGCTTCCTGCATCTGTTGCATTGCTTCATCCCATGCTCCACGGTGCCATAGCGTATCGGCGTAATACTGACGCGCCCGCTCATCCTGGGGACATGTTCTGACGGCACCAGCAAAAAGTAACTCAGCTTCTTCCCACTGCTGTCGTTGCAATGCCTCCAAACCATGTTGCCACTGATCACGACAAGAAACAATTTTTGAAGAGGCTGAATCGATCACTGATAAAA
>CAYMUR010000098.1:7264-9153 GCA_964393615.1 uncultured Pirellulaceae bacterium | reverse complement strand
CTACGGCACCCAGAAAAAATCAGGCAGCCTAAAACGGTCATCAGGATTGTCGCTTGGCGAACGACAAGGTCGATATGTACAACGCTCGCAACCATCCTTGTTACTTTACCGTGGTAAGTGTAGGTACAAAGATGCAAAACATAGCAAACTGGGTGTTCTCGTCGCAAGCACGTTTCTGTGGTATCATCAACACCATCATGACAGCAACTTATGAACAATCCGGTCTCCAATTCCTGTACCCCGAAAATTGGACGCTCGACAATAGGGAAGACTCAAGTCAACCCTGGGAAGTTTCGGTACATAGCCCTACGGGTTCCTTCTGGTCACTGACCGTATACGACGGTTTTCATGACTTGGACAAGCTTGGTGAAAAGATGTTAACCGTTTTGAAACAGGACTATTCTGACATTTTATTCGAATACCAAATGGCCGAGCACGAGATTGGCGGCCATACTTCTCATGGTTATGACGTCGACTTCTTCTACCTTGACTTCCTCGTTTCAGCCAAATTGCGCACTTTCCAACTCGAACAATGTGCCTGCCTAGTCCTTTATCAAGCCGAAATTCGTGACTTCGATGAGCTAGAACGGGTTTTTGAAGCGATCACTCATAGCCTGTTGTCACCAGATCACTAATGAAATCCATCTCGATTGCCCTAAATTTGGCCCATTCAAAGTGACACTTGCATTGAGTCAAACCCAGCGGGCCCACTGTCTGTGAGCTGGCAAAACAGGCCGGCCTGGCAGGCTAGCGTTGTTATTCAATGCAATCGAAGCGTGCGCCTTTGCGAAACAAGTCATGGCATCGTGAAGACCGGCCGGTCTGGCCTCTACCTGTTTAGACTGGGACAGATCATGGGCTCCAGGTTCCAAATCGACCGTGGTAGGAACCAAGGTGTTTGATTACTTTCCGTGACAATCTTTTTGTCCCTTATTTCGTCCTGTCTTGCTGTCCTGAAACGGGAATCTCCCCTCGTAACGCTTCTCAGCAAGTCTTGGTTCTGCCCAATAAGGTACCACAGCGATCATTCGGAAATCTTCAGCGAAGCTTTGCCAAAGCGACTGCGAAATGGCAAAGTACTCGAATTGGATGTACGTTGTGGTACCACCAAGCGATTTGCAGGAACTAATTGCAGTTCTTCGACTGGTTTCACAAACGACTGTAACTCAGCAGTCTGTCGTATGGGCTCTTCCACTTGGGTCACAACGCCAAATTCGGCCTGTGTCAGCAGATCGTGCGTGGCCCGAGGCACCGTCCCGGTGGCTCGTCGGAATGATATCGACTTCTTTAAATGTCGTCGCGAAGACACATCCAAAGACCGTTCGTTGCTGTCTTTTTCTTCGGTGGTATCTTGTTCATTTTCCACGACGATCGATACCTGAGTCGCTCTTTGCCCAGGCAAAAGTTCAGTGGGAGGTGTCCCTGGAAAATTTTCCACCAGGGAATCAACCGTTGCGTTGCCCAAGTAGACCGCACACCCACAATCGGTATCGCAATGCCCCTTGTTTTCTCGCTGGTGCGACAAACAGGTTGGGTAGGGGGAAAGTGGAATAATACCGAACAACGTCCATTCGGTTGGAGCTGTATACCAACAGGGACCGTGTTTCCGAAACGGTCCACCACCCTTACGTTTTGGCGGTCGGGAGTGGCAGTACCAATCCAAGGTAGACTCACAAACCAAAACGTCAGAAAAACATCCTTGTAACAAGCTCTGAATTCCTGTTTTAATATTTTGTAAACCGAGATTTGTTCGTCCCTCACAACTACAATCTTCGCTATCACAAGCCCCAGCATCCGAATCAGAACTGCCATCACACGTACTAGCACACTCGACAGCGTAACCTTCGTCCAGGTTGTCTGCTTCACACGTTTCACAATTGGGTTGAGAC
>CAYMUR010000098.1:0-7254 GCA_964393615.1 uncultured Pirellulaceae bacterium | reverse complement strand
TGCTAGGCGTGCTGTGAACGATTCACTAATGAAACCGTCACCGAAACTAAGTCCGTCCGCGGTTTCACAATTGCAATCGACCGCAAGCCCCTGACTTAAAATTTCCGTATTTTCACCCAAAAAACACGGTGCCGTTGCTTCAGAAGCCTGTTGCGACCACAAGCTATTTTCCAACCCGACAACAACAGCCAAAGTCAACACAACCTGGTAAATTTTCATCGTTGAGTCTCCGTACGATTCAGCATAGTTTATCGAACAGCAATTTCTTTTTGAGTGGATCGTTAAATGCCAGTGTCATGAAACCGGCTCCCTGTATCCACATGCTACTTTTCTGCGGGTATCCTCGTTACAATTGATCGTTTCAAAAAAGGTATTGCAACCAGAACTTTCCTATTACGCCATACAACCAGTAGATGGCGAAAAATCCATTTCATCGTTCAAGTTTGCCAAGTTTAACAAAGTGGTTAAAAACCGGTCCCCTTACGCTAGAAACGTGGGATAACGACTTGCTTACCATATGCTCTAATGGTCTATCCGTTAGAGGACGTATTGAAAATGTGTCGTCATTAGAAGGTGGAGTACGAAAAAACAGCTATCAATCTAAGGAATGATTTCATGAAGATTGCCATCACAGGAGCAACAGGATTTTTGGGACGTTATATCGTCCATGAGTTGACTCGACAGCAGCATGCATGTCGTTGCTGGTATCGCCCTCATAGCAGCAACCGCGCCGGCCTAGAAAGCGATAACCAGGCACTCAAATGGGTCCCGGGCCAGTTGGGAGATTCAGCGTCGGCTCAAAATCTAGTCCAAGGATGTGATGCAGTAGTACACGCGGCACTTATGCGTGCCGGCTCTTCGTTCCGAGGCGGCGAAGGGGATTTACTCGAGTTTGTACAAACTAATCTAATGGGAACGCTCCAACTGATCCAAGCGGCGCAACAGACAGGTGTCTCTCGGTTCATCTTTGTTTCGACTTGTGCAGTCCACGAGCGAATCTTGTCCGATCGTCTTCTTGATGAGAAACATCCAGCGTGGCCTACCAGCCACTATGGTGCACACAAGTCCGCCATTGAAAAATTCGTCCACAGTTTCGGCTTAGGCATGAACTACCCCATCTGCGCCATAAGGCCAACAGGAATTTATGGACTTGCCCATCCAGTAGAAGACAGCAAATGGTACGACTTGGTACGAAACATTATGCGAGGTGAGGATGTCACATGCCAACACGGTGGTAAAGAAGTACATGCCGCAGACGTTGCCCGTGCAATTTCTTGTCTGCTCACCGCAGAAAACATAACTGGTGAAGTCTACAATTGCTACGATATGTACATTTCTGAATACGACGTAGCGCACATAGCCCACCAACTGACCGGTGGAAACGGCAAGATCAGCGGTCAGTCCAAACAGCCGAAAAATCAGATTGAGACGGGCAAACTACGTGGCCTTGGCATAGATTTTGGTGGAGAACCACTGTTGACGGAAACCATCCAACAAATGGTGGATCATTTGAAATAGCAAAATTGAAACCGGCGGTAGAACCAGGGCCCTGGTTCGGATTAGTCATTTTTCCTACCCGATTGATGGATCGTTGGATCGATTTCAAAGTGAACTGATCGCTATACTGACGCCGCACACAGTGGTTAAATTGGTACACCTCGTAACTTTTCAGACAAATCCGTGAGTAAGGAGCTTCGGAAAATGCGTCAATCAATCTTTCACCGGGAGTTGCGATGTCCCAAGTGCGACTACAACACCATTTGTGGCTTGGGAGAAATGGCACGTTGGTTGGAAGGTCAAGGCAAATTGCGACGCGACAAAAACCCTGACCCCGAAATGTTGGTTGAATTATTTACGGCAACAACAACTATTTTTCAATGTCCGGAATGCAGTCATCATGGCTTACAGGTCGCTGACGTCGAATCAGTGGATGACGAAACCTGGGGAATGGCTCGAACGTGCGATTTGTGTGACCAGCCGATCCCTGCAGAACGTCTAGAAGTTTTACCGGAAACAAAGATATGTATGTCGTGCCAGCAAGGTGAAGAGCAAGGACTAACCCAGGAAGAATTTCCCTTTTGCCCCAAGTGTGGAGCACCTATGAAGTCACAGACTACCAATTCGGGAATCACTCGTTACGTTTTTCGTTGCACGGAATGCGGTTATTCTTAACAGGAGCGCCCAGTCTCTTCACGGCAAATCTTTTGCCAGATACCCCTGCTAGTTAAAGTCCCCAAAAGCGTCCAACGACCTTTTTCGACAAGCGTTCCACACCAAACAACTTAAAAAGTTTTCACCAGTCACCTCTGCATCATCCCCTTCATCACAAGTGACTCGTTTTTCCAAATCTAGATCTGTGCCAACATGACTTGTAGCAACTCTAACGGTAGTCCCACTACGTTGGATTCACTACCAGACACGATCTGCAACCACCCATGTCGATCTTGCCATCCAAACCCACCTGCCTTCCCCTCCCATTCTCCACTTTCGAGATACTTCTCAAGCTGCACATCTGTCAGGTTCTTCATTCTCAAAGAAGTCAGATCAACGTCGACCAATGTCTTATCATCCGGCCGACACCACAGGCACAGTCCGCTATAAACACGATGTACACCATCGCGCAGCAGTCGTAGCATTTGACTGGCATGGTGGCGGTCTTTGGGCTTGCCGAGTATCTGCCCACAACATTCAACCACCGTATCACAGCCGATAATGACACCCATCTCGGTTCTCAAGGCCACTTCGCGAGCTTTCTGATATGCCAAGCGAGCAACCAGTTCGGGTGGCGTTTCCTGGCTGCAGATACCACATTCGGCCTTATCACTTGGATAGACAATTTCAAATTCGTAGCCTGCGTCGGCCAGTAATTCACGTCGACGTGGCGATGTGCTCGCCAAAACAAGTCTCCTAGAACGCTCGTCCAATCTACTAGCCTCACAACCTGTCAATCTGGTCTGGTTCCCGGGTTTTCGGAGAGATCCAGTTAAGCCATGCCTCATTCCAGGCATCCAAAGGCACAATACTTTGTTACATTATATCCATTCCTGACGTTCATGTGTCACTTCACCTGTGAAAACCAGTTTCAAACCGTGAAACCTCCTTTTCTTGTTCTTTACGAAGACAATCATTTGTTGGCCGTTGTGAAACCAGCTGGTTTGCCAACGATGGGCGTCTCAGCAACCAAGTCCAGCCTACTAAACGTTGCCAGAGAGTACATCAAACAGAAATACGAGAAACCAGGCAATGTCTACCTGGGCACCGTCAGTCGATTGCATGCGCCGGCCACTGGAATCGTGTTATTTGCCAGAACCTCCAAGGCAGCGGCCCGTCTCAACGAGCAGTTTCGTGACCGCAGTGTCGAAAAGATCTACCTGGCAATTGTCCGTCCTCCACCAATACCACCATCCGGGACATGGCATGATTGGGTCGCCAAAGACGAAAGACACCGCCGCATGCATATTGTCAAAAAAACACACCCTGGTGCACGACACGCGGAATTGTCATACCGCTGTGTGACCACCTGCCATGCTGGCCAATTGGTTGAAATCATTTTAAAAACAGGCCGGAAACATCAGATTCGTTTGCAATTCGGTTCGCGCGGCTATTCCGTGTTGGGCGATCGAAAATACGGCGGAAATCCAGTCCACTTTTCTCCAGGTATCGCTCTCCATGCGCACCGCCTGGCAGTCGATCATCCGGTACGTCATGAGACTATCAATCTCGTCGCACCACTTCCACCAAGTTGGAAACGTGCCGGTGTCGATGAAAATGCTTGAATGCATACGGCCAAGTGTTACCGTTTCATTCGTTGACATATAAAGTTAGAATGGCTCTACAAAAAATCAACCATTCAAAGAAAACAGCAGGGCCTCGTTAATACGGGGCAACTTGTTCTCGGGCCCCCTTCGATTGGGTCGGCCTATCAAACCCATCTCGATCCAAGCAAATGGTTGCCGCAAACCGAAACATCATTCACGGAAACATCAGCATCGAGTCATCACAGTGAATACAAGTACCGAGCCAAACAGCACTGTCACGAAAGCAGCCGAGCATTTACAGCAGCATGGCTATGTTGTTCTTGAAGGCATCTTGACAGACGACACGATTGAGCTGTATCGGCAAACTTTAAATGACCTGTTCACCGAAGAACGAACTACACCCTTTGAACCAGGTGATGGCCCTATACATGCCGAAGACAATGAAATTGAAGAGCTTTTGTCGACGTCTTACTCGACCACTCCCGAGGAACTCCAACGAGTGATGCGGCGAATTCGACACACACGTGCCCAAAACTACGATACATCCTGGCCGGTCGAGCCACGAAAGATGAACAAGACGTTCCTGCATATCCCCAACCTTTTCGACCAGGATCGGTCACAGTATGTACGAAACCTGCCCGCAAAAACCGTTTTAGCCGATCAACTTGTGGAACATCCCATTACGCTTGGTGTTGCTCACCGTCTTTTGGGCAACGACTGTGTCTTGGGCGATATTACCGCTACCAGCATTGGCCCAGGCACGGACGGAGGCGCATGGCACCTGGATAATCCCCTCACACAAATGCCCGAGCCACTACCAGATTTCCCACTGGGCTTGCAGGTGGCATGGATGATTGACGATTTCACTGCCGAGAATGGCGCAACGTGCGCCGTACCACAAAGCCATCTCACGCGGCGGAAACCTGACTGGAAACGGGGACCTGGAACCAATGAGTTACAACTGACTGGTCCGGCAGGCTCCATTGCAATATGGCTCGCAAACACCTGGCATCGTGCTGGCCCCAATTCGACCAACCACCCCCGGCGGGCAATCATTTCGTTTTACCAGTGTTCATGGATCAAGCCATTTTCAGAATACCGCACCTGTATTGCCCCCGAACGGGCCGCACAGATGTCGTCCACATTACGTTACTTGTATGGATTTTCAGCCTATGGCTTGCAACGCGGCTGAACCTTAACTACATGGCTCCCCTCGCCAACGGATCCTATTTAAAATCCATCACAAACCCTACTGGAAATTCCAGATCCAATCCAACCACTTGTTCAGAGTCAGACTGCATTCCCAATGCTCGAGCAATAAATATTTCGTGCAACGGTCACGATCACGTTAGTACACTTGATCTCCAGTGCAAGAGTTTGGTCTAATCAATCAACCTGACTTCCCCTTGCCCCGCCACCATCTTGCCCATGTCCTCCATTTTTCAGAATACGGTCAACCGAATGTCCGGGCTGTAACGGCCAACACTACCTTAACCGGAACTACCAAGCACCCTTTTCATACCGCCACTTGCGACCAACATACCTGACAGGTCATCTCAAAACCAACGTGTCAGAGAATCGTTCGCAAAGACTCTCATTCCAGCGTTCAAAAACAGACACTCCTCTTCACACAGCCCGGCCCATCGTCAAGCCCAGTCCATCGTCAAGTCCGATCCACAAGCTTGAAGAAAGCCAAAACCCAGAAACAATTCGTTCGAATTCGCAGACGTCACCGATCCAATGGCGAAACCGTCTTTGGCTATACTATGTGGGCTCAGGACGACCGACGATACGAAAAACACCTTCACCAAACATTCACCAGTCGGTTTCGTCGCGACTTTAAACAAAATCGTTCTTAGGCCACTGACCTGTGCGATGACATGGAAGCCATATCCTGAGTGATCACCAGGCGGTTACAAAAAGAACAACAAGTATTGCAATGCCTCGAAAAGAATTCAGCGTCTTACCGTATTTGTGGATGTTATTTGCGTCACTTTGCTTTGCTTCGATGTCTGCCTTGGTACACGCACTGGGCGTCTCCGTCAGTTCGCATTTCATCGTTCTGGTGCGATCACTGATTGTATTAATAGTCCTGCTGGTCATCACCAAATACGCAGGGGTTCAACTTTTCATTTGGAAACCGGCCGTTTTATGGCTTCGTAGCGTTGCAGGAACGTTAGGCACGCTCACTTGTTTTTATGCCATGACAAAATTACCGGTGGCAGACGCTATCACCATCATCCACATGTTTCCTCTCTGGGTGGCACTTCTGTCCTGGCCACTTTTCGGTGTTCTGCCGAACCCGGGAGTTTGGATTTCGATTACCTGCGGGATCACAGGCGTCGTGCTTCTTCATCCGCCTCATTTCGAAGGCGTCAACATCGGAACTCTGGCGGCGGTTATCGGATCGTTTGCGGCTGCAGTGGCCCTAACAGGATTGCACATGTTACGTGGCATTGATAGCCGTGCCATTGTCATCCATTTTACTATGGTTCTTATCCCTGTATCATTTCTAACACTACTAGTGTCAACATGGAAAAGTGGCTTCACCGTTCCAACCGATTACTCGACCTGGTCCAAGTTATTAGGTGTCGGAGGCTTTGCCACGTGTGGACAGATTGCGATGACAAAGGCCTTTACCATGGGACCGCCTGCTCGTGTTGCCGTCGTTGCTCTATCACAGGTTGCAATTGCCATGTTATACGACATGATCTTTTGGAAACGTGTGTTTCAGGCTACTACACTTGTGGGAATTCTTCTGATCGTTGCTCCAACGATGTGGATCATGCTGCGAGACACAATTCGCAACAGTGGATGACCACATTGAAAATCAGCTATCCACGCTACCAAGCGTTTTGTTTCCAGGGTGAACATCCTGCGCCAGAATTCTGCTGGTGACACGTCAAGAAAATACGTCAACGCTGTCTGGCAAAATGCTAAGGCGCAAAAGAATTTGGAACAAAAACTATTTCCCGGAGCATTTCGTTTTCAGATAAATTGTCAGCAACTCCAGATATAGCGAGGGACCCATTAAAAACGTGAAAACCTGAGACGCCTATAAAAAAACCCTCACGGCAACAGCCAATGAGGGTTTTTTAATATAAATTCCCGGCGATACCTACTTTCGCACTTGCAGTACTATCATCGGCCCTGAAAGCTTAACGACTGTGTTCGGAAAGGGAACAGGTGTGACCTTTCAGGTATGTTCACCGGAAAAATAGCGCGGTGGGAATTGATTAAATCCCACCAACGCTAGGTTGTGTCGTAAATGGTAAGGCAAGCCTGTTGGCTCACCTCTTTTTTAACCAAGAGCGTTGAATCAATGTGGCCAAACTTTCGTCCGTTAGTACCAGTTAGCTGAACATGTTACCATGCTTACACATCTGGCCTATCAACCTGGTAGTCTTCCAGGGGACTCCGCACAAAGTGCTACGAAACCTAATCTCGGAGCGGGCTTCACGCTTAGATGCTTTCAGCGTTTATCCTTTCCGTAGTT
>CAYMUR010000097.1:0-18909 GCA_964393615.1 uncultured Pirellulaceae bacterium | reverse complement strand
TATTTCGGCCGCCGCCCAGGGAATCCAATCGAATGCTACGTGGTTCACGACCTGAACCGTTGGCAACGAAGGATTTTTCCGGCGGCTGCATTAAAAAAAATCAGCGAACCATCAGGAATTACGATTAGCCGCCGTCTCGGCAACCGCAGCCAATCAGTCGTTTACGCGTGCGACAAACACAGCATCGTACAACATGAAGCGGTCCACGCTTTTTGCGCTCAAGCTTTTGGCAGTACCGGCCCCACCTGGTATGCAGAAGGCATGGCGGAAATGGGAAACTATTGGAAAGAAAACCAGCAGGGTGTCAACATTCCACCAGCGGTGATCACCTATCTACAAAACACGAGTCCTAAACCACTACTGCAAATCGTTCAAACTAATCAGATCACCGGTGACTCCTGGCAGGCTTACACCTGGCGTTGGGCGCTTTGCTACATGCTTGCCAACAACCCGAACTACGCAGACGACTTTCGGAACCTGGGAATTGGCCTGATGTTGGGCCGGCCGGGCGTCTCGTTCGAAAATACCTATGGGCAAGTCGCAGACCAAGTCTCCTTTGAGTACGATTTTTTTGTCAGGCATGTTGACAACGGCTACCGCGTTGACCTTTGTGACTGGGACTGGAAACGCCCGTTCAAGGCCATCCCGCGGGGTCAACGGAGAAGCTTCAAGGTCAAAGCAGGCCGGGGGTGGCAGGCCACTGGCGTCAAACTCAGCGCGGGGGAATCCTATGATTTTGTCTCGCGCGGCGAATGGAAAGTGGCAGCCGAAGAATCCGTCACTGCCGACGGTTTACCGGATGGTCGTGGACGGCTGTTGGGAGCATTGATGATTCGCACCCAATTAGGAACTCCCTTCGTGTTGGGTCAGCAAGGTGAGTTCACGCCTGCCAGCAATGGGAACCTTTACGTCCGTTGCCAGGACCATTGGAACCGACTGGACGACAACGGGGGAGAGATCACCCTCCACCTGCGAAAGTCTCCCGAATCAGAAGGGTGACCAGAGCCTTGCTCGAACTCATTCCCTAAAACAGGGCTCGTTCGTTCCACCTAGAGCACCTTGTTGTATGCTTGTTGTTTGCACCCGGAACAGAATGGCCGAACCGCCACCTGATAAAGGCTAGCGGCATCAACGCAGTCTGAAACTGCGATAAACACGATTTCCCAGAAAACTCAGCCTGATGCAAGCCACTTACTGAATAAGTCTTGCCGGAACCCACCGGCCCCTACGGGAACACGAACACCGGGTGCTCAAAATCAAAAGAACAACCTCGGTGAAACCTGCCAGGGTCGAACGTCCTCTTCGCTGGTTCTACTTATTCATCAACGAGTGGCTCTTTCTGCTCAGTAATCACTTCGCACTGCGGTGACATCTCAGCATTCAGCTCCAGGAAAGGTTTCCACTCCTCGGGCAAGTTATCTTCATGGAAGATAGCCTCCACCGGACACTCGGGAACACAAGCTTCACAATCGATGCACTCATCCGGGTGAATATAGAGCATCTTTTCACCCTCGTAGAAACACTCGACCGGACAAACTACTACACAATCAGTATATTTGCAAGCAAAACAGGGCTGGGCGACTACGTGTGTCATTTGATCTTCTTCTCCTATCTACACGATGCCGAATAAAATATCAGGCTTTCCGCGATCCTTTACAATCAAAGCAAAACCAACCACCAAGACAACCTTCGTCAAATCAGTTCTGCCATTTTGTCGTCTGCTCAAGTCAGGTCATACCACCTGGAAAAATTAAGACGCCTGCAGGCTTCAATGGCAGCAGCAAGTTGTCTCCGGAAATACTAGTGCTAGCTGGCCGCAATGTCAAGGCACTGACCCCAAACGAAAGTACCCAAACAATATCTGTATCGGTCGAGAACTGGTCAGCCTTGCCTCGATTCCAGGACCGAACTAGAATTAATCCCTGTTTCACCGGGCGGCGTTCGTTGCCAAATCGATGGCACTCCATCCCTATCGGGGCAAACAAAGATCCCTATCGGGGCAAACAAAGTTCCCTATCAGGGCAAACAAAGTTCCCTATTCAGGGCAAACAAAGATCCCTATCAGGGCAAACAAAGTTCCCTATCGGGGCAAACAAAGGCAAGCACAGTGTCACTGTCCGAATTTGACCGCAAACTGCTCGATCGGTGCTTGTCACGGTCTCCGCGTTCATGGGAAGACTTTGTCGATCGTTTTCTGGGCTTGGTACTGCATGTGGTGACTCATACGGCGCAATCTAGATCGTTACGATTGAGAACCGAAGATCGGGACGACTTGGCAGCCGAAGTGTTCCTAGCCATCGTCAAGGACGACCTGGCATTGCTGAAACGGTTCCGTGGCCAATCCAGTTTGGCGACCTACCTGACGGTCGTTGCTCGGCGAGTTGCCGTTCACGGATTGTTAAAGAGAAAAACGGTCACTTCTTTAAATGATCTGGCAGAGAAATCTGCGCTGGAGAAATCTGCGCTGGACGGCGCCAAGGTCAGCACGGGCCCCGAACAACAGGTGGCAAACCACGATGAAGTCGAGAGCTTACTGGGCATTCTACATGGCCCGGAGGCCCAGGTAGTCCGGATGTACCACTTGGAAGGTAAAAGCTACCGGGAAATTAGTAAAGATACCGGTATTCCCGAAAACAGTATTGGCCCCACCCTCTCTAGAGCCCGGGATAAAATGCGTCAACAAGATGCAACGAGTTGACGAAGTCGTGCAGGCTTCCAGCTGAAACCGCAGTAAAGTGAATCGTCACTTATGTCGATTCGTCTAGCTGACGCATCTCGTTCAGTTTTTGGTTGATACTATCTTTGATTGTCACCCGGGCTGCTCCCAAATCGCCCCCGATACCGATGATATCAAAACCAGCGCGAGTCGCTTCCTGATAGGCGGTTGTCAGAATAGCAGCCAGCTTGTTCCGTTCACGGCAGGCAGACAACACGCGCTCGACTGCCTTCAGAAAAGGATCGTAATTCCAGATATCTTTACCACGCCAACCACTACTTAAACTTAGGTCCTCTGGCCCTAGCAAAATACCGGTAACGCCGTCCACATCCAAAATTTCTTCGACATGCTCCAGCCCCGTCACGGATTCGATTTGAGGCAGCAGGATCGTGTGCTGGTTCATTTCCGCCACCTCCACACCGTATAGCGAAGCACGAATACTACCGGCCATCGAACGGGCACCAACCGGAGGAAAATAGGTGGACCGGACCAACGCCCTCGCTTCGTCCGCCGATTCGACAAGCGGAACGATTAAACACGTATAACCGGCATCCAACGACTGTTGAATCCAATAGACGTCGTGATTAGGAAGCCGCACCACGGGCGTGACATCAGGACCAACCACCTGTATGGCCCGTAAGAGATTCACGTTGTCTTGAGCATTAATGGGCGCGTGCTGCAGGTCAATACCGGCAAAATCCATGTCGATCACGTTGACGGCCATTTCCACCATGGCTGGCGAATTCGACGAGAAGAAAAACCCGCACGCCACGCGCGATTCGCCCAGGCATCGGTGCAAACGTGTCACCATCTCCATCATAATCTTTCTCCAATACCTTGCCTCTTCTCTCCATAAAAAGAAGAAGTGCGGATAGCTGAAACTTTCTCTGCCTGGCCTACCAAACGGCAGGTACAACCCAACAGGCCTATGCTTACCCATCATCGCATGAAGCAAACTTCCGAAACAATTTACCAGTGGAACCGCTGCATCACAACGGGTTCAGCGAACGGTATCCCCTCAGGCCCGGAAATCATGACCGTAGCACATGCCGTGGGCGAGCTCCGCTACAACCAAAAGAACCGATTTAGGGACCGTTCATGACCAAAAACCGTCACGCAATCCGTCCGGCGGCCTTTTGGCCCACTGGCCAATCACGTTGACTCAATTTCTGCTGCAGTGACGACTTTCCCGGACGACTACTTTCCCAAAGACCGTTCGTCCGATAGTCTTTTACTAACACCAAGGACGCTTGGGGGACTTCGTAACATCCAAACAAGAGCGATTGGTTGCCTGGGGTCGAAAATCGTGGTACTTGCGTTGAAAATCGACATCCCCACCACCAAGTCCATTAAAATCCGGCAGAACCAGTCCAGAATCCTCTCATGTTGGTTGCAACGAGGTGGGCGATGAAATTACATACTTGGTTACTTCCTGTTTGGCTGCTGTGCACCACCATCAGTCCAGCTGGGGAGATCATACGGGAAACATTTGGCACAACCAGAGACGGCAGAAACATTGACATGTATATCCTCCAAAACAAGCACGGCATGACCGTTCGCTTGATGACTCGCGGAGCAACACTCGTCGCAGCAGAAGTTCCTGACCGCCACGGAGAACTGGCTGACGTCGTGCTAGGATTTGACGACCCGGCCGACTATTCCTCGCAAAAGAACCAACACTTCGGCTGTACCACTGGCCGTGTTGCAAACCGCATTGCGGGAGGTCGTTTCATGCTTGACGGCACCAGGTACCAACTTGCCATCAACAACGACCCCAATCATTTGCACGGTGGAACCGCTCGTTCATTGGGCCAGGTCATCTGGAAAGCGACCCCCATCCACCAAAACGGAAACGATGGCGTGACCTTCCAATATCACAGTCCCGACGGAGAAGAAAACTACCCAGGAAATCTTTCCGTGACCGTGACCTACCTATTAACCGAAGCCAACGAAATTCGCATTGACTACGTCGCTGAAACCGACAAAAGAACGCCAGTCAACTTGACAAATCACGCCTATTTCAACTTATCTGGTGCCGGTTCTGCAACAATCCATGACCATCTCCTGACCTTGAACTCCAGCTTCTACACGCCTGTCGACGACACATTAATACCGACCGGTGAAATTATTTCGCTCGAAAACACGCCTCTCGATTTCCGTAAACCAACGCGTATCGGACAGCGTGTCCAAGAATTAATCGATACACCAGCCGCAGGATACGATCACAATTTCGTACTCCACAAAGAGACACCTGGGGAGCTGGCCGTCGCTGCCACGCTACACGACCCATCGTCAGGCCGCACTTTAACCTTGTTGACCACGGAACCGGCCGTTCAATTCTATGGAGGAAACTTCTTGTTTGGCCAACAGGGAAAACAGGAAAAAAACTACGCACTGCGCAGCGCCTGTTGTCTGGAACCACAACATTTCCCTGATTCCGTACATTACCCTCACTTCCCGAATACCATCCTTGACCCTGGCCAAATTTATCGACAAACGTCCATCTTTGCGTTTTCCGTCGGTCCGTGAAAAACGCATTCGGTTGGTGATAAACAAGATAATGATAATATGGAACTTTCCGCCTCCCGCACTACCCATTCTTCCGCATCAGGCTGGTCTAAATTTACATAGCCACAAGGCCCCCGCCCGTTTCCATCGACTTATTCCACGTACCTGGCACTTCCCGGTTAAAAACCCAACGATTTGCAAGCGATTACCTGCTCGGTACGTATGGAAGATTGCCCCAGATGGTTTGTGCGATTATTATTAATCTTGGTCTTACAAACGGAGTAACTCCGTTTATAATACGGAGTACAATGCGATTAAGATTTGATCGACCAACTACTCACAGAGGAATCAGCAAAACATGTCTCGCAGAAATTTGGCTTTTACGCTTGTCGAACTATTGGTCGTGATCGCAATTATTGCCATTTTGATCGCGCTCCTGTTACCAGCTGTCCAGGCAGCACGAGAAGCAGCGCGACGGATTCAATGCGCCAATAATATCAAACAGATTTCATTGGCAATGCAAAATCATCACGACACGTTTGGCAGCTTTCCGCCTGGTGTACCCGATTGCACCCACAACAACTGGATTCAAGGGGGCACCCAAACTGGGGCCTACTGCAAAGGCCCAACCTGGACGCTACAGATTCTTGCCGAGATGGAACTGCAGCCAATGGCAGAAATCGTTCAACAGGCAATGGAACACGCCGTGAACCCGGCCGACGACTTCGAGCATTTCGGAGACGACACGATGAGCGGACCGGCACTTTGCGGCAATCGGCTCAATTGCGGACCTTGCTGTGAGTACAACATCGGCCCTGTCACCCCGCCCGTTTATCTTTGCCCCAGCGCTACACGTGCAAAAGAGTCAGTCAATACCTATGACTTCTGTCCGTGGACGTCCAAAGGCAATTATGCTGTCTGCTGGGGCAACAATGGCTTCCTCAATTTTAATCCGTTTCAACCCGTGTCCGAAATCATCAAAGCAAGCCGTGGTGCATTCCAGATCGTCATGGTGCCCGGCTGGAAAGAGGCCATACAAGCAGATGACATAGCCTCAAATCGCGGCGGCTGGAAACAAGGCCGAGGACAGGGAACCAAGTTGGATAATTTATTCGACGGATCATCGAACACATTGATGGTGGGAGAGGTCCTT
The DNA here is from genome assembly GCA_964393615.1 of uncultured Pirellulaceae bacterium. GTDB lineage: Bacteria > Planctomycetota > Planctomycetia > Pirellulales > Pirellulaceae > CAYMUR01. The sequence goes on along the minus strand of CAYMUR010000097.1, from coordinate 12,532 downwards.
TCATTTGACAGTCCCGAAGACGGCCGCGGAGCATGGATTTTTCCGGCCATGGGCTCCACTATTTTTTCTGCCAAATCTTCTCCCAACTCCAAAGAACCAGATGTCATCCCGATGTGCGACGAAAGCATTCCTAGCGTGGAGCCTTTAAAGTGCACAGAAAACCGATCTAACGGCCAGGTCTGGGCAGCTTCGAGAAGCGATCATCGCGGTGGCGTGAATGTCTCCAAGTGCGATGGGTCCGTACAGTTTATAGCAGACACCATTAACATTGGCATTTGGCATGCCTTGGCAACCAAGGCAGGCGGAGAAGCCCCCTCCGATTCAGCATTGTAAAATCACACAGTCTTTCTTCTCTCTGACGGGACACAACGCTCTTCATGCTCTTTTTCAAACACCGACGGACCGGTCTCTGGATACTAACCATTGCTATTCTTACGACGGGCACCGGATGCTCCAATAGCCCTCCCACTTGGGAGCCCACCGACATCAACCTTATCGCTGCAATCATTGGTAAATTATCGGACAACGTTTATAAACCTGAACAGCTGCGGGAAATATTTTCCGAAAAGGCAATCCCCGATGACAAAACCATCGCAGAACTGAAACGCTACATGGTCAAGACAAAAACCAGCGACGTTACCGTCAATGGTGACACGGCAACGGTCGATATCGTTTTCGAAATCACACGTACTGGCGAATTGCTTGGCCCCAAAGAGTGGACCATGGTACGTGTGGGTGAACAATGGAAAATCGATTCAACACAATTTCCCTAATCCTTTTCTTTACGACCACAAAACAAGCCCTCACGCCAGGCACTCCAAACACCTTCCTGCGTAGTGAATAGACACAACCTTCCACTATCCGCAGTTCATTCTGCAGCCTTTTCTGGCCCATCGAAATTCCCTGTGGACAAGAAACCGACTCAGATCACAAGGGCCGACGAACCGTTTCTTCGTGATACAGCACAAACCCAGCTTTTCTGTACATTGGCAAAGCAGCCGGATGGTCCAGCGAACAAGTGTGCAGCCAAAATCGGCTCACATCCCAGCTCCACACCTTGTCGACTGTCCACTGCAAAAACCATTTCCCCAGCCCTTGTCCAATAAATTCTGGCATGAGACCAAATTGCACCAACTCCGTTACTTGGTGTTCACAGCGATTTAATTCAGCAAATCCAGCAGGTGCCCCCTCCACGTACAACACGTGCAATTCGTTTTGAGGGCTGGAAATAATCGCGGCTAGTTCGGCATCAGCAAGCTTACCCCGTCGGCACCAATGGTAATTGCTACCGACGGTGTTGTAGAGAAAACGATAATACGATACGGATGGTTGTTTGGCATGTAGTACACGAAGTCCTTCTCGTGGCATCTGTACAGACTGGGTAGAAGCAGCAAGCATCTCCAAATGGTAAACGGATACATCGACAAATTCGTGACCAGGTGTCGTACCCACTATAAATTGACAACTATGCAACATTTTTTCAAGCGGTTCCTCATCGGCAAGGCGATGGTCACTGCCGACTCCTAACAACATCGATCGGGGAAACCCGCTATTTTTGACAAGTGCTTCGCTTTCAGAAAAAGGAATCACGTCATCTTGCCTTGAATGCAAAATGGCCGTGTTGCTGGGAACCGTGGTGGCCGTTCCCCACCGCTTCCACGCCGGACAGAGAAGCACCAGTGGCGTATCACCGTATTCCAGATTCATTGCGACAGCACCTCCTCGCGATGAACCGACAATCACATCTGGTAGGTGGCGGTCATATTCGTCCTGGGCAATTTGTACAGCTGCCTCAAAATCATCGTCCGGCAAACTTGGGTTAATCACTTGCTGGCCATTGTCCAGGAGATAGGTTGGTTTCCGACCGCCGACCACACTTGTCCAACCATGCAAAAACAAAATTTTCATAGAATCTTCTTAAAATTAAAAAAGTACTAACAGGCTGCCAGGTACGAAGGCTTGCTTCTCGGCCCTATTGGTTCAACACACGAGACACACAGGGCCGCCTTCGCTACTCTCCAGTATAGGTAACCGAAGGCTTCCGGGTTATGGTTATATTGTCGTCGGCATCATGATCAATCGCACCAGCTGCTTGATCATCAGGTTCCGTTACCCCCTGATAGGGCCCTGCGAAAGGACACGACATGTCGTTTTCGATCCCCTGGTCGGAAGCTTTTACAAACATCGGCTTGTTTTTCGGTGTATTGGTATTGATGCTTGCCGTGGTTACCTGTTGGCTCCTCAATCTCATCAATCTCCCTGGTAACTGGCTGCTACTGATCGTGACCTTTCTTTTTACCCTGCTTGTTCCTGACAGCGAAGCTTGCCGGATGGCGATAAGCTGGACCGCATTAATCTTGTTGACCGTGCTCGCCCTACTGGGAGAAATTGTGGAATTTGCAGCGGGCGTGTGGGGAGCATCCCGGGCAGGTGCGAGTCGACGATGCGCTATCCTTGTCTTGGTAGGATCATTCTGTGGTGGTGTGGCGGGAATGGTAATAGGCCTGCCCATTCCCATCATCGGACCAATCATCGCTTCCATCCTGTTTGCGGGGTTAGGTGCCCTAACTGGTGGAATCCTCGGTGAACGTTGGGCAGGACGCGACTGGGCGGAAAGCTTTCATGTCGGACAAGTCGCCTTTTGGGGTCGGCTTTTTGGTACGTTCGGAAAAATCCTCATGGGCGCTGTCATGGTGGTCCTGGTATTTGTCAGCATTCTGATCAAGTCGTTTTAAAACCGCCCCCGTCAGCATCGTGCAAAAACTATCCCGCCTGTCCCCGCATCTCCAACAGAACAACCCAAGAATGAAATGAACGAAGTCCCTCGCATTCTTCACCCTGCTGACACGGTGTCCATCGCTACCTGGCCAATCTCTGGTTTGAAAGGAAACCGTTTCACACCAAGCTGACCATTCATGACCTGAAACACTCCAGCTGCGTCAAACGCACAATCACTCGAGCGGCCCAAGGAAAAACAACACCCATTGTCAATGCGCCACAACCAGTCATTTCAGTCTGACCAGTTCCCACCCTTTTCACGCAAGCGATCAGCAACGACCACGTCTAGCAACAACTGAAAGATGTGGTAGGTCACCATGGGAAGAATGGCCAAACCACCGTAATAAGTCACTGCCAGGTGTAATCCTACCACTAACGTTTTCTGGCTGCCGGCAAAACCAACGGCGATCCGATCGGCTCGCTCCAGTCTACAAAGCCAACCTAATTGGTGTCCCGCCCCAAGCATCAGGGCATGTACCAGGGCTACCGTTGCCAGCATCACCAAAAACTCAGCAAGGGACCAGTTCGAATTTCCTTCCAGTTTTGACAACTCACGACCGGCGTTGGCCGCTCCGAGAACCACCATCATCAAAACGCCCAATTGTGAACAAGCTCCCAATGCTGTTTTCCGGCTATTCGCCCATTGGGCCACGGGAAAATACAAGCGAAACAATTGGGCTACGATAATCGGTATGACCACCAACAAGCCCAGCTGAGCGATCATGTCGCTCGCCGTACCCACCGTCACCACCTGATCCGTCGTCAGTAATAACCAGAACGGGGAAATCACGAAACAGCCCAAGTTCGTCAAAATCGTGACCAGGATGGCGATCGCCTCGTTTCCATTAGCGCGTCGCGTCCAGACAGCCGCTGACGCTAACGTGCAAGGCGTCGCAGCAACGACCATCAAACCGACTGAAAAATGGGGGTTAAGCAGGTGTGACAACATCCAGCAAAATAACGGTAACAAACCAAATGTAATGGCGACAGAAAGTACGATGGGAAGAGGCCTACGAATTGCGAGTGATATCGTACGCAACTCCAAGGGTAAAGCCATCACAAACAGGACGGTAGCGACCATCACGTTCCGGAATCGCTCGGAATCAGCTACCGGTACAATCCTCGACCAGAAAAAAAATCCCGACAAAACGGCTGCCGCCAGGCACGGCAAAAACCAATGTTTTTGGATTAAATCCGTCGGTGCATTCACTGCTGTCGGTCCTGTTGTCCGTCAAGCGACATGTTTTGTCCAAGTGACCTAGGTACCACTCTAGACTGCGATTACAATAAAAAGCATGTTACGTTATTTAACTGCTGGTGAATCACACGGAAAAACGCTTTTGGCTCTCGTCGATGGATTCCCCGCTGGTATCCAAGTCGATACGGATATTATTGACTCGGAACTTCGGCGTCGTCAGGGGGGTTATGGCCGTGGCGGACGGCAGCGAATCGAAACCGACCGCGTCGAAATTATGAGTGGTGTTTGGAAAAACACCACGCTGGGAAGCCCGATTGCGCTTCAAGTCGTTAACCGAGACTATAAACTCGAGCGTCTGGACGATTTAGGCCGACCACGACCTGGGCATGGTGATCTCACAGGGTCTGTCAAATACCTTGGCCCCATCCGTGGGATTTTAGAGCGTGCCAGTGCTCGTGAGACAGCAGTCCGTGTAGCAGCTGGTGCGTTGGCAAAACAGTTACTTGCCCATTTTCAGATCGACGTATTCGGCTATGTCGTCGAATTGGGCGGCCTGGTAACGGATCCGCTGCCAGGTGACATCCACCAGCAACGTGCCATGCGAGACAAAAGCATTATTTACTCATTAAACCCTGACCAGGACGACGAGATCAAAAAACTGATCGACGAAACCCAAAAAGCGGGAGACACACTGGGAGGTGTCGTCGAAGTACGCGTGGAAGGCCTGCCATTCGGCCTGGGAAGCCATGCCCAATGGGACTGTAAACTGGACGGGCGTCTGGCCCAAGCAGTCATGTCGATTCAGGCAATCAAGGGCGTCGAAATCGGCATGGGATTTGAAGCCGCACGACGACGCGGCTCTGAGGTTCACGACCCGATCGAATACGACGAAGCACAAAAAGAAACCCATAATCTTGGTTACGTTCGACCCAGCAACAATGCAGGGGGTATGGAGGCTGGCATGACCAATGGCCAGCCACTCGTCTTACGGGCTGCCAAGAAACCGATCAGCACACTCAGCAAACCTCTACCGTCAATCAACATGGACACGAAGGAACCCGAATCGGCGTCCTATGAACGCAGCGACGTTTGCGCCGTGTCGGCCGCCAGTGTGATCGTGGAAAACGTCGTAGCCTTTGAAGTCGCTGGTGCCCTGGTAGATAAATTTGGCTCGGATAGCCTGCCAGAAATGCAGGAACGTTTAAAGTTATTTCAGAACATGGCGAACCAACGATAAAACGAGTATGCGTTGATACGCCAAAGATCGCACTCCAAGCAGCTTGCCACAACATGACTCCCGAATTTTAATGACCCGCTCGAACATGGAAGTTCGTCATGCATGTCACTAATCAGCGATTGCTCTGCCGAGTCGCTTTTCTCGTACTGTGCGTGCTGCCCACCTTAGGAGTTATCGGCCGTATCGTTGCTCACAACCTGCCTGGCTATCGCTCCACCCTGCAATCCGAATTAGAAACCAGGCTGGGAGTGGGGGTGGCATTGGACGGTGTTTCTCACCCACGTCCAGGGATCCTGGCCATCAAACAACTGCGGCTTTTTGACCAGGAAACCAACCAGACGCTGGCGACTGTTGAAAACACACAGATTGCCCTGCTCGCAGAGAAAACCGTGGCGCGTTTGCAACATGTTACTCTGGACGGCCAGTCCTTGAAAAAATGCTTTCAGGTATTCCACGATCAAACGCTCTGTATTCCGAACCAGTTGACCCAGCCTTTTCAGCTCGATGCAAGCCAGGTCGTCTTGCGTCGTGAGACGGGAGACACCACATTCAACGACGTCCATTTGCATTACAACTCTCTGGCAAACCACTCCAAAGCAACATGTACTTTTCAAGCCGTCGAATTAGGCCTGGTAGGGCCGGTTTCCGTGCACGTGACGCGTCATCATCAGCCTCCTACGCCCCTGACAACATTTGCCCTGCACACTCATCAAAGCCAGCTCCCCTGCAGTACCTTGTCTTCCTTTTTGCCCTTTCTTACCCGCTGGGGTGCTGATTGCACCTTTAATGGTGCGGTGTGGGGGGTCGCCCACACCAATTCGGGCTGGCAAGGAGAAGGCGCTTTTCAATTAGCGAACATCGACCTGCAGCAAGGGCTAGGAGACCGCTTTCCACATCACTGGAGCGGTCAGTGCCAACTCCAATGCGACCAAGTGAAAATAACGAATGGTCGCTTGGTGGACCTGCGTGGTGCGGTCGTTGTCCGCAACGGCCAGGTGAGCAATTCCCTTCTCCAAGCTGCCAGTCGAGAACTCCACATGCGACAAAACGCATCTCCTGTTAAAGGTTCGTCAGACGCCCTGACGGAATTCCAGGAGTTCCGTGTCGACCTGCAATTGAATCAGTCAGGCCTGGAACTTCGTGGACGACGACGTCCTCCCTACGAAGATGTCGTGATGTACACTGATACGGAAATCATCTTGCGTGAGCCAGACCCGAAACACCAACCGTTACCAGCCATGAAATTAGTGCACATGATGGTCAACCCATCCCTGAATTTACTGGTACCAGCAACTCGCAACACAATGCAGTTACTTCGCTTCCTGCCTGTTCCAAATTCTTCCGAACTACCTTGGCCTACTGGCGAATAATCAGCGATCAGGGTCACCAGGAAATGGGCCAACCTACGCACCAAGTGAAGGATTACCCTTACACGGAACACCATGGCAGTCTCACAACGGCACTTAGACAGCGCAATAAACCGTCGGCCGAACCAATAGACAGAACCTCCCGTTCGTCATTGTCGCCGTCAGCAACTCATGCACGCAAATCGTTTTTTGTTATTCGTCTTTTTGCTCGTGTGGTGTTTCAGCGTAATGGCGCCGCAACGTGTCCAGGGCAAAATCATCCGTCAGCGAGTGCCAGATCGTGTGGATATGATTGGCATCATTTTGAGTACTGTCATACTCAATAATGAATGTGGACCCATGGATACGATAATAGTGTCCGTCCCCTGGCTCCAGTCCACCTGCCCAGGCAAAATGAATATTTTCAGCACCCTTGTCATAAATACTTCTTAATTCGCCGTGAGCCAGTTCTAATCGCAGATTCGTGGCATACTCATAAATCAAATGGCCGAGCAGCTTTGCCTGCATATCAGTCATTTCTGCAGCAGGCAGCCCCACCGGATCACCCAAATCAATCTCCTGGCCCGGCCCCGTAATCACATCGCTGGGCGCTTCGGTGGCAATGACAGCTTGTTCACGTTGAGACGCATTCAATGCATTGACCAGTTTGCGGGCTATTGTCTCTTCGCGGCCCATCACCCGTAAACCTGCCCTGGGGCCGGTTTTGATTTCTGCCGGATTGGCTCCGAAAAACATGGGTGTACTGACCACCAATCCATGGATGGAGGAAAAATTCAAGGAAAGGTGGTGTCCTTCAACCCGCCAGCCCCATGGCTCTTCTGACTGAGGTTCTCCAAATATCGAAAACCAGTATTTTTCCTGGTCGCGGCGTTCTGCGGCATCAGGCTTGTCCCGTTCCAGCTCTCTTAAAACACTCTCCAACGACATCACAGCCACTGCCTTGAGATATCCTTTATTGCTAAGAGCTGTTTGCATGAAAGCGTGGGCGGCGCGGCGCTGCTCCAAATTCAGTTCCTTGAGCATCACCCCCACCCGATCCTTGGGAATAAAATGCCAATCCGTGCGCACCGGTGAATCAAAATCAAACGTTGCCTGCTGTCTCAGTTCCGCATCAAGGCTTTTCAAAAACACTTGGGCAGCTTGGACCATTTCCTCGCTCACAGCGCTGTGTCCTTGATGCCCCACCGCCAGTGGCCCCAGCGCTAGTGATATCAGCAGACAAAAGATCCCTGTTTTTCGTTGAAACATAATACGTTCTCCGCAATAATATTTGTGTTCAAGAAACGGCGCCTCGGCAGCAGCCTTTAATGGCTGGTTTACCTGCCTGGCCTACTTCACGCTGTTTGATTTCACCCTGCTAATTCTGTCTCGAGCAAACATCCTGGTCTCGCATTCTACCACCTAACGACCAGCCAATACAGTTGAGATCAATGACATCCAGGCAGAAAAAACGAAGAGCAATCATGGAATCACTGGGTCGGTCCAACCGCGTTTTCATCACCTCTCACGCGTTTCAACCAATTTACGCCCGAGTACGCATCCCTACATACATACCTAGCAAAATACCCGCCAATCCCAATCCCAGATTGGCAGCGACATTTAAAACCCCCACATGCCATTGGCCCTGCTGAGTCTGGGTGACCGTCTCCATGCCAAACGTGGAAAATGTTGTTAGCGAACCGAGAAAACCGCTCCCCATGGCCAAATGCAGTCGCCGCCGTGACTCTCCCAGGTCATGCGTCACCAGCCAACCTAGAAAAAAACAACCGGTGACGTTAACCACCAAGGTCCCTAACGGAAACGAATTTCCAAAAAAGTTGTGGCAAACCGATGAAACACCCGTTCGCGTCAAGGCACCCAGCGCGGCAAAACAGCCAATCCAAAGAACATCAATGAGTAAAACCATCGGTGTTGTCATGCCTGAGCAGTGTGACGATAGCTCCACCACATCCTGGTGGGCAACAACCCCAGACCGATAATCCCGAGGTGGACACCAACCGTGATAGCAAGCTTAAACATTACACCTTCCGTAAACCCATACGAGTGGAGGCCAACTCCAAGTTCGTTGACACCGAACCACGACCAACTGACCGCTATATTCCCTGCGGTAGCCAGGAGGGCCAAACCACGTTGCTGAACCATCCCTCCCCAACGGGCATGAAGCACTAACGCATTCCACAACACAATAATCAGCGCACCATTTTCCTTGGGATCCCAACCCCAAAATCTGCCCCAGGAATCATCGGCCCACAACCCGCCCAGGACCGTACCCACAAAACTAAAAAAGATTGAGAAACAAAGCACCCCGTACGTCATACGGTTCAGTTCCTTGCGCACACCAGGTGACAGGGGAGCAAAGACCCCTCCCAGAATGTAAGCAATTCCCAGCAAACCCGCCAGATAAGTCGTCGCATATCCGAGCGTGATGCAAACCACGTGTGTTGCTAACCAGAATTGTGTGTCGAGCACCGCTTGTAGAACCTCAAGCGTATCCCCATCTAACGACAACTGGTGTGCAATGATCAACGTGCTGAATCCACTCACGGCTCCGAGTGCATTACCAACGCCCATGCCATACAGCATTTCTAAACCCAATCCCAACAGGACCCCCGCCCAGCCAATGAACACCGCGGACGAATAAAGATTGGTAACAGGTGGGCGGCCAGAAATATAAATTCGTGCCGCCAATGCAAATGTGTGCACGACCAGAGCCAACACGATCAGCCAGGTTGCAGAACGATTCATTGGAGTCCGCCACACCAGCCAGCCAGCCGCCGCAAAGACAAATGCAACAAGATACAGTACGGTTGCCGAGTAAAACGGAGCTACCCGATTGAACAGCACTTCAAAACCAGCTGCCGCTGCATGATATTCTTCTGGCGAATCTACCCGTATTGCTTCCAGTGTTTGCTGAACTTCTTCGTTAAAAGTGCGACTGTCATCCTCACGATAAGCGACAAACAACTTGGCGAGAGACTGGGCCGTATCATTCGAAGGAGAGTCAAGCGTACGTCCGTCAAGTGCCGTAGAAATGGCCATTTCAAATTCCGACTGCAACGACTGGGCCTCGCTTTTAACAGACTCACGAGTACTTTGCAACAAACTACTACGAAGTTCTTCGCCCATCTCGTTATACATCTTTTCTGCCAGGGCACCAATTTCGCCATCTCTGCGGTCAGGGTATTTTTCGCGCACCACGGCAGCCACCATGTCAATCACGCGGAAGCGAACAAGTTCGTCGAGGCTTTCACCAGAAATCAACCGATCTACGAAATGTTTTGCCAACTGGTCAATGTTGGTGGCATTGGCTTCACTTGCCAATTCTTTGATCCACAGGTCGGTAGCAGCTACAGCGAACGGCATCCACGGCGCATTTCCGGATCCCGCTTCCTGGTTGGGAACAGCACGGGGTACGGGCGCCGAGGCAAGCTGCTGGCTAATATTGGCCATTGCCAGCAACACTTTCCCTTGCTGGAGCGGCCCCATCCCCGCTGCGACTGGCATACGAAATGCTTCTTGCATCTGCAAATATTTCTGCAATCGTTCTTCCAGTTCCAAAACTTTCTTCTGAAACACATTCAGTTGTTCGGCATCCACTGAACGAGCTAATTCGACTTGTCGTCGAAATTCCTGCATGCGTGGCTCGATTTCAGAGAATGAATAGCGATAACCCTTACGACGGTCTAGCTCTAGCAAATCGAGGACTTCCAGATTCTGAATGCGTAGTACACGGTATTCATGTGCTTGGGGCGACTGTGTCATCACATCCATCAACCAGCGAATCGCTGGTTGTTGATTGTCTTTCGTGTCACGAAACGTAGAACGATCCGAGATCACAACCAAACTATTACGGGCCAACGTGTCAAAAGGCTTTACCCGGCCATTGTAGGCCAACGGAAGATGACCAAAGCTGACCAAATCGCATTCGCCGGAGGCTTGCGAAAGCGGACGAAACGCCTTGGCGACCCACAAGCCCATCACCACCACCAGCAAAGCGGGGACCACAAATCCCCACCGCCCATAGGATGTGGACCGAACCTCTCTCGGTTGGTGACGCCGCAAAAAACGCATCAGCGCAAGGGAAAAATGCCACAACATACCGGTCGCCACCAGCATGCAGCCCACGTAAGGAATCATCCAACCGGTATTCTTGACGACTTGAAGCGTCGTATACTCGCGTCCTTCGATTTCAGTGTAGCCGCTCTGGTAAAATGTTTCCCCTGCATACCGCAACGGGTTATTCATCCAAATATGCACCAAGCGGTCTTCCTGACGATGGTTATCCAGCAATCGCACATCTGACGAATAGTTCCGTGGCGTGGTGGTTCCCACATAGTCATCTTTGCGAACTTCTACCAAGTGCATGGAATAGGTCTTGTAATTGCGTTGGAAACGCAACACCAGTTCATAGGGATGACCGTCGACTTCGACCACTTCCCCCTCCGCATACAGTTGAGAGAGCATGTAAGTTCCCAACGAAGTGCCATCTTTTTGATTCACTTCGACGTAGGCTGACGCCAGGTTAACTTCGCTCCCTGCCGCCCCGCCTACAGGCTTGCGCTCCTCGGCAATCGCCCGCAAACCACGGCCTCGCGTGGCCTGATTTTGTTCACCCGATTTGATCGCCCTTAACTCAGAATTACGCTGGTATTCGACAATATTCAGGTCAAAGGGCAGTTCCCCTGTTTCGATCTGCTTGTCCTGAAGAAACGCACTGGATTTCCCATTTTTGGTCATGGGGACGACGACCACCTGGTCCTTTTCACTTTCACCTGGGACATCATGATTAATGATTGCCAGTTCGATTGCGCGAATATCCTGTCCGTAATTAATGGTCTCGCCTTCTGCCAGCCGAATTTGTTCTTCGATATCGTACTGCGATACGAAAAACTGTCCAAACATCATTAACCCGACCCCCGAATGCAACAGTACAATCCCTGCCCGCTGTTTAAAAACAAGCACGCATCCCAGCAACAAAACAACTCCCACCAATCCACCCTGAATGAGTTGCCAGAGGATCCTCATACCAGAATCCCCCAAATAAGTTGTTTCGCCTTGCACAAACAACCAGACCGCAAGCAACGCCAAAACGACGGTGGAAACAGCTCCCAGGATCCACTGAAAAGTTTTCTCATGGAGCTGAGAAAACATCGCCGCGGTCGCCAGGCCTGTCCCTACAGCCCCGACAAGCAGCAAAACTTTTAGACCCAACCATAACGTTGTCCACTCAAAGGGCGGTGCGGCCTGTAAGCCGTCGTAATTGTGACCACTGGCAATGACCAACGATGTCACCAACACGCCAAACAGGATAACCGCCAACCCAACACCTAGCCTCACCCCGCGCGTCTGCACTTTAAATCGTACTGCGTGCGCAGCGAGTAGATTCATGAACATCAGGGAGCCAATCAATGCCCCACCCGGAAACCAGATTCGACCGGGCACATTCTGCCAGGATGGAAACCACGAACGTGGAAAGAACACCTGGAATTCGATGGTAGCAACCCAGGCTGTAAAGTAGTCCTCCATGACCTCCCACATCCCTTTGTCGACTTGCGCCAACGTGCCCACCATCACAATAAAGACCGCCATTGCCAACAACGTCACCGTCAGTTTCAGTGAGGCAAAGGGGGCGAGACCTATCTGCAACATCCTCCAAACCAGATTCGTCTCTGAGGAAGCGGTGCGCGAACGTTGAGCCGCTGGTTGGCCTTCTATCGAAACATCATCCGACACCATAAGATATCCCTCGCAGCTCCACGAAACGATCGCCGCTATTTGTCATTGTGTGTCTGTGGGTAAAAATCGAACCGATCGAACAAACTCGTCAAAGTGCATCCGTTCTCGCTCCGCTAATTCCTGATCACCTTTTAGCTTGGTAAAATAAACTTCGTTTGCATAGGACGTCAGCACACCGAGGATCATCTCCGGACGAGTCGCCCCAGCTGCACTGCG
>CAYMUR010000096.1:0-19090 GCA_964393615.1 uncultured Pirellulaceae bacterium | reverse complement strand
CCGTAGCAGACAGCCCAGATCACTTTGCCCACATCACTATGCCGATAGCGTTCGACGAGTTCCAGAATGTGTTCGTATTTCGTGTACTGGTTGTTGCTGAAGAAGCTGGCCCCATCGATGCTGACTTGTGTCGTGCGCTTTTCAGTGCGTTGCCGGTCTGTCTGGATTGCAGCAACTTCTTTGTCGGTCAACGGTACGAGTTTCAGATAGCCGATATAGGCCTTCCGGCTGTAAGGGCCACGAACCTTTCCGATGACCAAATCACGTCCACTGAGATCAGCCACTTTAAAGAAGGCTTCCTTGAAATAGGTGGTTCTTGCTTCAAACGGTGGATCTCCGTCTGCGATACGGGTGAAACAGGGATCGCCGCTGAGCTTTAACTTGATGGTTGTGGGGCCATCATAATCGTGATGTGGATTCCAATAGCCAATGTAAATCGCATGCCAGCCGGATTGTCCCAACGTCAGTTGCACGTCAGGGACATCTGCATACGAAACAGCGCCGAGCATCGTGCCATTTCCAGGGGCGACCAGAGTTCGGTAGGGGATGGTGGTCCAGCGCCCGTCCCGAGGTTCTACGGAGAGCGCTTCCCTGGGTTGGCAACTGCCCAGGTCGCTGAGGTAGATTGCCCGCTCCGCAAGATCGCCGGCCAGTCGCCGATCCCAGGGAATCGCCAGCCTGGACTGGGGGTCCGAAGTTGCAGCGTTTTCAAAAATCAGAAGATCTTTAGCGAGGTCATTGCCTGCCGCAATGGTAGCAATCGAACTTGCACTCAGCGGCCGATCAATGACATAAAATTCGTCAATGAGCACTCTGCCGACGTGGTTCTTCAGTGCTGCGGCACCCACGTAAAATTCCTCGATAGGCGTTACGTCATGACGGGTCACCGGGCTGGGGCCTGTCTCGCCGCTGAGTTTGCCATCGACGTAGATTTCTGCGCCGGATTCTACATCCCATGTTACCGCCAGGTGGTACCACTGGTCGGCTTTCCACTGGTTCATTTTATGGCTGTAACACTCCATCTCGACCGGATCACCGATTGCAAATCGCCATGCCTGAATGCCCGGATGAAATCCGAACAACATGCACTGAGCATGGCTTTTCGGATAGAGCGAGTCGAACAGTTGATCATAGCCGTGGTGCGTGCCGTCCCAGGGTGTCTGTACCCACATCATGATCGTTCCCTGGTGACGGTTCATATTGTCCTTCACGGCGTACCGCAGTGGTCCGCCGTCAGCACGCAGGGCCTGCCCTTTTTTTCCGGTCACAAAGGTTGGCGCAGCGGTCACCTGCGGGGTTGGATTCCCGGCGGCAAACTGGGCCTGGGTTGTTCCGTCGAACGGGGCGTACAGGAGCAGTTGTGGGTTTGTCGCCGTGGCCGAGTCGATCCAACAGATGACCAGCAAACAACCTGTCAGCACAAATTGAAAATATTGGGTCATGGTTCGCCTCATGGATAGGAAGTCTTTCCTATGGAAAAGGAATTGGTCAAATTACCAACAACATGTTTTCGGGCCTGTCGCTTCGAGTGGGAACTTGCCATGGCGCTGCGCCACCAGGTTGTCTTTGGAAGCGTCATGCTTTGGCCAGTTCATTGAATTTCTCGTGATTTTTTTCAGACTGGTTGTTCTACTCCAGCGAATCGGTTGACGCAGCGCCCAGCAGTTGATCAACGGGTTGTCCACAGACCTGTTCGAGAATGTCCCAGAGGGCCACATCGATTGCCGAAAGCGCACGGATACCGCTTTCAAGACGGGACCATCCTGCCGCCGCGAGTATCCGGGTTGAGGTTCGTTGGATCGAGTAGATCAAGCAGAGAGATCTCATAATTGGATCCAGGCTGTGCCGACGGCCGAAGTGGAGCAATGAGTCTTATTCGGTTGGCCGTTTTCGTGTTGGTAGGAGCCAGTTCAAGGGTATGAACTCCCACTGAGACCGGTAGGGCTACCATGAAAATAACCATTCTCGTATAAGGAGGGAATCGCATGTCATGGGTGTTTTGAATTGTCTGTTAGTGTGAATTCGGGACGATGCGAATGATGCGTTGTGAAGTATGCACACGGTCGTGGCTGTCGACCGACCGAACATGTAAAAGCTGGGTACCCACTTTGGCTTCCACGGGAAGTTGTGCTTTCCAGAGATGGGACGATTCTTGAGGTGTAGGTAATTTCAACCATTGGTTGGATTCACCCAAAATGGCTGCTTCTGCATCGAACACTTTTTGGAAGCTGGGATCAATTTCTCGAGTTTGGTCCATGCGTATCCAGTCGCCCGTTGCAAGACGCATCTCAACCTGGGATCGTTCCGAACCGTTAAATACGTTTGCATAGACAGTCGTCTGTGCCAGTTTGTCAACGGAAACCATTTCTGGAGCATGGATTTGCATTTGGTATTCGGCGGGACGCCCGGCAGCTTTAAAGTCCAATTTATAGTTAGTGCCGTCAAAGCTGATCATTGAATAACCGTTGGGGGCCCCATCAGCCATGATCGTATGTGGGATACCACGTTCATCAGGCAACCCAGACCACCAACTGCCGCTGACCGTAACATTGATGACGTGGTGATGCGGTTCAGGGCCCATCCAACCATCTTTTTTAGTGATGTAACGATGTTCGTGTGTATGGGTATGGCCTGAGATCGACATGCAGAAAGGACGCTTCTCGATCAGGCGATACAGCTCATGACGATCATGAACGTCGAGCAAGGGAATGTGCATCAGCAACACGACCAGTTGTTTTTCGGGAATCCTTGCCAGATCATTACGGATGAATTCCATTTGCTGTTTGCCAAACCCACCGCGATAACTTCCCTGGTCATTTCCTTCTGGGATGAACCATTCGACATCGTCGAGCACCAGGAAATGTACTGGTCCGTAGTCGAAGGAGTAGTAGGCAGGTCCGTAGATACTTTCAAACGTTTCGTCACTGTGGTGATCGTGTTTGGCTTCGCGGTTCAAATCATGGTTTCCAATCACGTTGTACCAGGGGATGCCAATCAAGCCGATGGTTTGATTCATTGCCTTAAAGATCATCAAGTCATCAAATACAATGTCACCCAGTGTCACGCCAAAGGACGCGTTGCTGCCAATCAGCTCCTCGACCACGTCGTGGGCGATGTAATCCACCTCCTGTAGATTGCGGGGTTGTGTGTCGCCAAACAGCAGAGCTCGAAACTGGTCAGGTTCAGCCTGTTGGTAGAGTGGGAAATCAACGGATTCCGGGAGCGGTCCGGTGGGTTCGACACCGAGAAATCTGGATTCGGGTGAACCCTGCGGTTTGTGGACGTAATAAAACTGTGGCAACATCTCCTTGGAAAGAGGTGTGCGCATACCACGTGGCTTGATCACAAACAGGATGTCATCGGTGTCGACGGAAAGTTGGTATCGTCCTTGCTCGTTGCTGGTTGTGATTTGTCGACCATTGGAGATTTTGACACCGGCCAATGGCGCATCTCCCGTATCGAATGTTTGATTGTTATTGTGGTCGAGGTATACCATTCCTGTTGCAGTACTGTTCGATTCATTTGCCCGGGCAACTTGGAACGTAAGAGCCAATGGTAAAGCGATGAACAACAGGCGATTTCTCATGATGGACTCCGGGAGGGAAGACCTAGTGTCAAGCTAAGAGTCGGTCATTGTCGACTCGCAGCGGTTCTCTGTCTAGTCATTCGGACAAGGAATATTTCTGAAATGCATGTCGATTCCTGTGAAGTGTTGTCGACACGAGGGCCGAAAGTAACGGTTGTCACTTTATCCTTGGCGGGCCAATGATAGGAGAAACCCTAGGTTGGTGACCAGGATAGGGTCGTTCAAAACCGGTATCAGGAGATGATTCGACGCAGGCGTGTAATGGCGTGTCACATGACCAGTGTAATCTTGCTGGACATTGCCTGTTGGGCCCCCAATTCGAGTGCGTCCTGAATGCCGTCCAATGGAAAACGGTGGGTAATTACCTGAGCGAAGTCTACGAGTTGACGGGACATGAGTTCGAGTGGACTGGCAAAGTAGTGGGCGCTACCGTCGTTACCGATGATGTGTACAGCCTGAAAAACGGCTTTGTTCATGTCCATCGGCACTGTTTCGTTGGGCCCCAGTCCAATCAGCACAATACGCCCTGCCCTGGTTACGATGTCCAGTGCCGACGCGCGACCTTTGTCACTACCGGAGCATTCTATAATCAACGAGGCACCCTGGCCCCCGGTTTGGTCCATCACTTCTTCGACCAGTTTTCCGGCAGTTGGGTCCACGGTTGCCTGGGCACCATATTGCTTGGCCATCTGTCGTCGGTCAGGATGCGGCTCAATCGCGATCACCGGCACTCCTGCCGCCTTGCAAATCAGCACAGCAAACATTCCGATCGGACCACATCCTATCACGACCACGCGGTCATGAGGTTTTATTCCACCTGCCACACCCCAGATGCCGTTGTATGCCACAGAAATAGGTTCGACCAAACTGGCTTCTTCGTACGAGACGTTTTCGGGAATCTTGTACAACCGTTTCACTGGTGACTTGTGGTATTCGGCCATGGCTCCAGGCGCGTCTGGACCGAAACCGAAGAGCTTGCAATCCAAACAGGCTTCGGGTGGCAAACCGTCTCGACAGTTTCGGCAGGTCTGGCAAGCCATAGAGCACTCACCAACGACCCGATCACCAGTGACAAACTCGCCAACCTTGGGTCCCACTTCCACGATTTCACCGGACCACTCATGACCGGGAACGAAGGGAAACGTTCCTTCGTCGTTAGTGCCACGCCACATATTGATATCGGTTGCGCAAATGCCACAGACCTGTACACGGACGACGACTTCTCCTTCACCAGCCGTCGGGTCGGGTAGATCCTCCAAGCACATTTGATTGACATTTCGCAGGACGGCTGCTTTCATAGCAAATTCCTTGCACTATTTGCGGGGGGTCGTCGGAGAAGATAGTTTACGCTACATTGTGACAAATTCGAGTTGTTTGGGAAAGTAGAGGACGGGTCAATCGTGAGTCTGCTTTTGTAGGAGATGGTACTATGAAAATTGCGTTGGATCCTTTGGTGCACGCCGACCTTACCATGCCAGAGATTCCTCGCGTCGCTAAGGAACTGGGATTTGACTACCTGGAAATGTGTTCCCGTGACGAGTTTCTTCCCGAATATTTTCCGCCCCGCGCGAACAAGGATCGTATTCGCGAGTTCAGAAATGCACTGCGTGAGGCCGACGTAAAATTGGCTTCGATGCTTATCACTTTTCGCTGGGCGAGTCCGAATGAAGATGAGAGAAAAGCAGCGGTTCGCTATTGGAAAAGAGCGATTGAAATTGCGGTGGAGCTGGAATGCGAGACAGTCAACTCGATCTTTGATCGGGGCCCGTCACCGGAACGGTGCCACTTCAAAGTCGGACCCGAGATGGCCGAGGATTGTGAGACGGCATTTTGGAAATCGATGGAAGAACTGGTACCAATTTTTGAAAAAGAGCAGCTGCCTTGTCACATTGAAGCACATCCGGATGATTTTATAGAGGCGAATAATCTGGCAGTGGATATCATTAAGGTGATTAATTCACCGATGATCAAATATTTGTATTGCGCGCCGCATACCTTTCATCTGGGTGAAGACGTTGCCGAGATGATTCGCTACGCCGCTCCTGTGTTGGCTCATGTGCACGTCGCTGATACCTTCAACCACAACTTGGGCTGGCGCTATGTGGTCAATCCACCAGGATCGACAGCGCGCGTGCATCAACATCTTAATATTGGTGAAGGGGAGGTGGACTGGGACGCATTTTTTGGAACGTTGGCCGAGGTTGAATTTGACGGCATCATGACCAGCCAGGTTTTTGCATATATGCCTGACAAAGCGATGGAATCGTCACGGTTCATGCGTCAGCAGATTAGCGAATATGTCGACAAGTACTGGAAGAAATAGTGGTTGCTGTAAAGCAGGTTACCGACCAGCCGCGCGCGGTACAGTGTCGTGCGATTTGAGAATAGATTGATTGTCCATAACCCTCTAAATCGTCTGGGGCCGGACAGATGTGCCCCAGCCCAGTCAGGAGAAATCGAATGACTTCCTTCAGTAATGTGGAGCGGTTCCGAAAGATTATTCAGGACGGTCAGATTTGTGTTGGCACTTCGATCCAAATTGCCGATCCGATTGCGAGTGAGTTGGCTGCTGAGGCAGACAATGATTTCGTCTGGTTTGAAATGGAACACACTTACATCACTATCAAGGATGTCTTGGCGCACATGCTGGCGCTTCGTGGATCGACGGTCGCACCTTTGGTACGTGTTCCCTATAACGACCCGAATATCATCAAGCCTTATTTGGACCTGGCACCTGCGGGAATTGTTGTGCCAATGATTAAGTCGGCAGAGGATGTCCGGTTAGCAGTGGCCGCGTGTAAGTATCCGCCCCAAGGGATACGAGGTTTCGGACCGCTGCGCAATATGTATGGCAAGGCGTCGATGGCCGAGTACCTGGAAACAGCGGACGATGAAATCATGGTGATAGCGCACATTGAAACCATCGAAGCGGTGCGGGACATCGACGCGATTTTAGCGACGCCCGGATTGGACGGGATCAGCCTGGGACGCAATGACTTGTCGGGGTCATTGAATAAATTGGGCCAGCACCAAGATTCAGAATTACTTCAGGCGATTGATACGGTACTGGACAAAGCCAGTAAGACGGATTTGCATGTCGGTGCATCGGTCGGATTCGATCTCGATTTAGTCACCGAATGGTGGGAAAAAGGCGTGCAGTGGTTTGCTTTGGGGGAAGATTTGGGCCACATGGCGGACGGATTTGCCAAGGTAGTGACGGAGACACGCGCGCTGGGCACAAAATGATCGTTTGTCCTGTTGCAGTCAAGCTTCCAGCATACAGCGTTCAATAATACAGCGTTCAATAATACAGCGTTCAATAATACAGCGTTCAATAATACAGCCGCTGTAGTTGGTCACGCTGCTCGACAAAGTCGGCACGCAACTTTTGGGTGACCGGATCGTTACTGACCTCGGCTGCCGCGACGTCCCACCAGACCCCGGACGAGGGACAATACCGATGGGGTTCAATTTCTGCAATGATCACACAGGTTCCACTTTCCTGGCGCGCGTTTTGTAACGCCTCCTGCAATTGGTCTGGCGTTTTGACGTTCCAGGTTTTGGCTCCCATACCGGCAGCTGTTTTGGCGAAGTCCAGCTTGACATAATCCCCTTCCAAGCGATTGGACCCTTTTTCGCGATGGCGAAACTCGTTGCCAAAACTATGTCCCGCCCGGCCCATTTGCAGGTTGCGGATAGATTGAAATCCATGATTTTCGGAGAGCACGACGGTGAGCTTGAGGTTTTCCTGTGTCGCCGTAATCAATTCAGTAGGTTGTAGCATAAAAGTTCCGTCACCTACGAACACATAGACTTCGCCTTCCGGTTGAGCCATGCGGACCCCCAGTCCAGCGGGCAGTTCGTAACCCATGCAGGAAAAACCGAATTCCAGGTGACAGAACCGTTGCTGGCTGGCATCCCATAGTTGCAACAAGTCGCCCGGGGGAGTACCGGCTGCAGCCACGACGGTATCACCTGATTGGGCCTGGCTATTAAGGACGCCAATGAGTTCGCCCTGCCCCATGGCTTGACCGTCGGCGGGACAGTAAACCTCCTCTTCCAATTGGCTGGACCAGGCTTGCTGGACTTTGGATATCTCCTCGAGATACGTTTGATTTGGCTGTAACCCGCTTGCTTCGGCAGATTGTGTGAGCGCCCGCAAGGCTTGTCTGGCATCGGCAACAATTGACAACGCCCCCATTTTAAATGCATCGTGGCCACAGACGTTGATTTGGATGAACTTGACGTCAGGATTTTGGAAAGCCGCCATCGATCCAGTGATGAAGTCTGTCATTCGTGTGCCGACACAGATTACCAAATCCGCTTGGTTGGCGATGATTCCTGACGGAGGCGCACCGGTGACACCGTGACCACCCAGGAGTAGTTCGGAACCGTTGCCGATGGCACTTTTGCCAGCAAACGTCTCGCCGACGGGAATGCCAAATTTGTCAGAAAAGGTTTCCAGTTCCTCGTTGGCTTCGGAGTAATGCACGCCTCCACCCGCAATGATCATGGGTCTTTGGGCATTCTTGAGCAGAGCCACCGCTTCCTGAATGCGACTTTTATCCGGTTCCCTGCGATCGATTTCCCAGACTCTTTTTTCAAAGAAGTGGGCTGGATAATCGTAAGCATGAGCCTGGATGTCTTGCGGCAGCGACAAGGTGACAGCTCCCGTTTCTACGGGATCGGTCAGAACTCGCATGGCTTCGGGTAGCGCAGTCAACAATTGTTCTGGCCGTGAGATGCGGTCGAAAAAACGACTGACAGGCCGCAGGCAGTCGTTGACACTGACATCCCCTGATACGGGATGTTGTAGCTGTTGCAGCACCACTCCCTGGTGGCGTGTCGCGTAATAATCTGACGGTAGCAGCAGGACCGGCAGTCGATTGATGGTGGCCAGGGCGGCACCGCTGATCATGTTGGTGGCTCCCGGTCCGATCGAAGAAGTACAAGCTAACGTCGACCTCCGCCGTTTTGCCTTGGCGAACCCGGCAGCCGTATGCACCATCGATTGTTCGTTCCGTGGCTGAAAGAACGGCAGGTTCTGGCCATATTCATACAAAGCCTGGCCTAATCCGGCGACGTTTCCATGTCCATAGATTCCAAACATCGCCTCAATGAGTCGTTGTTGCTGACCATCTCGCTCTGAAAATTGAACTTGCAGGTATTTCACTAAGGCCTGAGACATGGTAAGCCGGATCGTTTCGTGTCCGTTCGCTGCCATCGTTTTTCTCCCACAAATGTTTAAAGCGAGTATTTTGTTGAGGTGGATTGTCTTTGGTCAACCGATTTCGATATCGCGCAGGTATTGTCGGGTTCTCTTGGCGATAGGAAAAGGCATGTCAAAATCACAAGGATACATGTCTTGTTCGACGATGGCGAAGCCATGAAAATCGATTTCTTGCAGGACATCACGAAACGCCTCGAAATCTACAGCTCCGGCAGATGGCTCGCAAAATACCCCATCTCCCACGGCGGGTGCAAAGGTGATTCCTTTTGCCTCGACTTCCGTTTGTTTTTCACGGTCAACACTTTTGAGATGCAGATAGGGAATCCGCTCATGGTGTTTTTTCATGAAACTGACGGGATCGCCGCCACGATAAGCATGGTGTCCTGTGTCCAGGCATAAGGACACCACGGAGGGATCTGTCTCTTCGATAAGGCGTTCGATTTGGTGTTCATACTCCACATGCGTCTCGGCGTGTGGATGAAAGACGGTTTGTAATCCAAATCTCTCTTGTGTTTCTCGGGATACCTCGCTCACCTTGTCGACGAGTCGCTTCCACGCATCGTCGTCAAGTTCTCGAGAAAATCGTAACTCCCCGGTCCACAGGTCAGAATAAGTATCGTCGATCAGGATGATGTATTTGCCACCCGTTTCGGCAACTAACTCACCTGCGCCTTGTAATTGCCGTTGCAGTTCTGGAATCGATTCCGGATTTTCCAAGTGTACCATTACGAACGTCCCTGAGACTTTCAGGTTGCGTTTTCTCAGCTCGTCTTTGAGGACGCTGACATCCTCCGGCAAATATCCGTAGGGACCTAGCTCTGTCCATTCGTAACCTGCTGCGGCGATTTCATCCAGAAACCGAATCGCGGGAGTCTGTTTGGGATCGTCACTAAACCATACACCCCAGGAATCAGGTGCACTACCAATTTTGATGTCCATCACTACCTCCACAGAAGCCGATTGGCAGAAAAAAAGTTGACCATGTTCCTTTTGTCGTAGAACAAAGCGTGATCGTCAAGTAGCCTCTGGTCGATCTCGGTGACGGAGAGTCCAGCGAGGCTTGACGTCGCTGTTAACGACACTCCGGGGCCAGAAACCATTTTTCAAATCGATCACTGATTCCACTGATAACTGCCAGCAACGCTTCATCGAACGATCCGAGTAACCTGCAGTGTGAGGAGTGATCACAACGTTGTTGAGTGTGAACAAAGGATGAGTTGGGTCTGGTGGTTCGGTTTCCAGTACATCAAGCCCGGCTCCCGCAATCCAGCCATCGGTCAGGGCTTCGACCAGAGCCGGTTCTTCCACGATTTTTCCACGCGCCGTATTGATTAAGATTGCGGAGGATTTCATTTGCTGTAATTCGCGCCGGCCGATCAGGTGGTGCGTCTCCGGGGTCAGTGGGCAGTTCAACGAGATAATATCGGATTGCGCGAGCAACTCGTCGAATTCTACAGGTTGTGCACCATGGCTTTTGATCACATTGTCCTTGATGTATGTGTCATGGACTAAAACCTGCATCTCGTAACCACTCAGTTTACGGGCCACCAGTTGTCCAATCCTGCCGAAGCCAACCAGGCCCAGTGTTTTGTTCTGAAAATTCCACTGGGGATAAGCGTATTCGGCATCCCACATTCCTGTTCGCACCGCACGGTCTTGGACTGCAATTTCTCGTACCAGGGCGAACAATAATCCGAGCGTGTGGTCTGACACTTCGTCACGGTGGGCGTCTGGAGTGTTGGCAACAA
This sequence comes from uncultured Pirellulaceae bacterium, assembly GCA_964393615.1. Taxonomy (GTDB): domain Bacteria; phylum Planctomycetota; class Planctomycetia; order Pirellulales; family Pirellulaceae; genus CAYMUR01. Next base: position 8,526 of record CAYMUR010000096.1, on the reverse strand, counting down.
TAATGCCTGATTGAGTGGCAGCAGAAATTGGAATATTGTCCGTACCGCTACCGGTACGAAGGATGGCACCACATTGTGGCAACCCGACTAATCTTTCGGCCGTTAGAATGTAGCTGCCACCGTATAACCAAACGACGTCGGCTCCCGCGGCATGTTGCATGATTTCATCGCCCGTCGTGCAATGGTGAAACGCGAAATCGATGCTTTCCTGCGCAAATTGCTGGTGCACTTCTTCCAGGGGGAGGCCTTCGTCCAAAACAACGAGAGAAACTTTGAAATTGCTCATGGAACTGCTTTCTGTTGTGCGAAGCACCGCGTCGCTACTCAAACTCACTGGAATTTTGGTTGAAAATAAGGGGATAGCCATGTTGATTGGGGACTTGACCGACCGGGTTATGCTGGAATTGGTCCACCCCGCGGCTTGGGTAGGCCTCAAAGTTGGGCCAAACACTCAGGTCACATTTTACGTTGGTTGGGCTGTAACGTAAGGTAATCCCGGCACGCAGACGATCGGATTTATTTCCTGGTGATCCGTGGATCAAATCGTCGTCATGCAGCGAGAGTTCCCCAGCCTGCATGGTCAAATCCACTGCCGTCTCCTCGTCGAATGCCTTGGAATCCACTTTCTGCCACAGAACGTAGTTGCTTTTTTCGGCAGCACTACTATTTTGGTGAGTGTCTTGCTTTTCCCAATTTTTAGCTTCTGCCAGATCGTTATGGTGGAGATCACCCCAGCGGTGACTGCCCGGAATCACACGCATACATCCGTTATCGGTGTCGCTGTCAAACACCGCCAGCCATACGGTTACCGTGGTCCGCGGTTCGAGTGGCCAATACTTGGCATCCTGGTGCCACGGGACCACCGTCTCGTCATGGGGGAACTTGATAAAGAAACTGCCGCCCCAATGAAAGAAATCAGGTCCCAGAAGATCTTCGACGTAGTCCAAGATGGCCGGCGTGCGCGTTAGCTCGTAGAACCAGCGGTTGGCTTTATGCCAGTTATTGACGCGATAAATGTCCACCTCTTTGGGTGTGGACTCCACCATTTTCATGAAATCGGCCTGTAATGTTTTAATCCCATTCTCATCCAGCAGGGGTAAACTCTTGACAAAACCTAGTTCGTGAAATTGCTCAATCTCAGCGGTATTCAAACGACGTGCCTGTTGGCTAATGCTGGGAATGGTCATGTCGCTTTGACTTCTGTAAAGGAACGTGCTGACTTGGAACCGCGTACTTTGACTTTCTACTTGCATTATTGTAGCCACTCATCCCATTCCGTCACCAGTACCCTTTGAACCTGGGGACAGTGAAAGTAACGGCTTACGATCGATACTTGTTTTCCCTTCCAGGGATTGGAGGCTTGTTGGTTCCCGGTCCGAGATTGTGTCCGAATGCAGAACCAGTTCTTGGTTCCAGGTTTGGTGCAATGGTTCTGGGCGCGATTTGCAAAGAACGTTTTCTGCCGTCGAGTTGGGGGCCAGATTATAAAGGTCATTTGTCAATAGAGTTTCTGAAAGATTCCCTGTTCAAAGATTCCCTGTTCAAAGAAAACCAGTGCCTGCCTGACACCGTGAAACTTGGTTCACACCTGACCGAAACGATTTGTAAATCATGATTGACCCGGAAAAATGTGTCACCACCGAGCCTGTAATGCAACAAAGCGAAATCCCATGGCCAAGCCGAAGTACACGTTAACGATTCGTTGTCGCCGTTCGATGATGGCGCCGTGGCAAAGTATGTTGGGAAGCTTGCCGAGTGGGTGATGCTGTTCTTTCGGGAAGCTGGCTGACTCGGTCCGTTTTACGATGGCTGAGGACATTAGCAGCCTGCATGGATGGTACAGTATGACGTTTCGGCGTTGCCGTGGTTTAAATATCGATCCGGTTGTGCTGATTTAAAAAAACATTGTTGCCTAACAGGGAATTCGATATACTAGACGGCGTACTGGCACTTTACCGGCGCGGATGAATGGACAAACATTTCCTTGATCATGCCACAGCTATTCACCACTCTTGTTTTGATGACGCTGACACTTCTTGCCAGCCCGTTGTTGGTAGCTGCCGACGAACGCTTGTCGTTTGAAATATTGGCTGACCAATATGAGCACGAGATTCGTCCAATGTTAGATCGTTTCTGTCTGGAATGCCATTCGACAGAGCTAAAGGAGGGCGAACTGGATTTGGAACGGTTTCCCACGCTGGCGGCTGTTCGGCAGGACGCCACGGTTTGGCAAAACGTTTTAGGCATGCTTGCCATTGGGGAAATGCCGCCAGAGGACAGTGAGCCTCTTTCAGTCCAACAACGAAAGCAGTTTCAAGAATGGCTGCACAAATATCTGGATACCGAAGCCCGTTCCCGTGCCGGAGACCCAGGGCCGGTCGTCCTGCGCCGACTCAACAATGCTGAGTACACCTATACGATTCGGGACCTGACCGGTATCCCACTCGATCCGGCACATGAATTTCCTGTTGACGGTGCGGCAGGAGAGGGATTTACGAATACGGGCCAGACTTTGGCCATGTCGCCGGCTCTAATCCGAAAATATTTGGATGCTGCCAAAGGCATTGCAGCGCATGCCGTGTTATTACCGGATGGCTTCCGTTTTTCGCCGCACACGACGCGACGCGATTGGACCGACGAATATATAACGCTGATTCGCGAGTTTTATGGCCAGTTTGTCGATTCTGAAAAACTTGGCGCCACTTACTCTGAAGATCCTGGCCTGGCCGAATTGGGGCGTGCTGGACGCTTGCCGTTGGAGAAGTATCTCTTGGCGACGATCACCCTGCGTGACGCGCCTTCGGCCCCGGCCCAGGCCATCGAAGACGTGGCCCGCGCCAATGGACTCAGTGCCCGCTATCTCGGCACACTCTGGTCGTTCCTGTCCGAGTCCGATACCTCGTTCTTTTGGGATAATTTACGCACTCGCTGGCGGACTGCGAAGCCGCAGGAGACTGCTGCACTAGCTACCGAAATCGCCGCATGGCAAAAGGCACTGTGGGTGTTTGGGCCGATCGCTATGATTGGAACGGAGACCGGTCCATCACGCTGGATGGAACCGCTCCAACCCTTGGTGGCTCAACATGAATTGACTTTCACCATGCTGGCGCCGGGGGAAGGCGAGCAACAAAAGGATGTCGTTGTATCGTTATTAGCGACCGACGCGGGAGATGGAAACGAGCATGACTTTATTGTGTGGCAACGGCCCCGGTTGGTCATGGAGGGGAAACCGGATATTTTGCTGCGCGACTTGCGTGCAACCGCTGGCACCTCGGATCCCGTTGAGCCCGTCAATCCGGGAGACAGTGCAACACAGTGGGGCCTCGACCCGCGTTTGTTCGGCAAACACCCTCTTGGGCCGTCGGTCGACGCTGACTCACTTTGTTCGCAAGCTCCCTCGGTGATCACGGTTCGGATTCCGGTGCATTTGGCGGCCGGTCGCACTCTTGTCACGACGGCGGAGCTCCATAACGAAATAGGATGTTTCTCAGGAGTTGAGGGGACCGCACAAGTTGAATTGGTATTAGGAGCCCCGTCGAGTAAGTCCGGAATTCAACCGATTGACGTTGATGTCAAGTTCAAACATGACGCACAAGGTAACTCCGATCAGCGTACAATTACTTTCTCACGACCAATTCTAGTTGCCGAAGAAAGCCACGCCCGCCGGCGGATCGAGTCGTCATTCGAGGCGTTCCGCAGCGTGTTTCCCGCGGCACTCTGCTACACTCAAATTGTCCCGGTCGACGAGTACCTGACGATCAAGCTGTTTTATCGCGAAGACGATCACCTCGTACGCCTGATGCTCGACGAACAGGAGGAGGCTGAGCTGGAGCGGCTCTGGGACGAATTCCAATTCGTCAGTCAGTCGGCGTTCTTGCAACTTACGGCTCTGGAGATGTTTCTGGAAACGCAGGCCAATAGCGGCGGCGAGTACGAGGCGTTCGAACCGCTACTCGCACCAACAACACAGCAAGCGGGTGCATTCAAGGAAGCGTTGATCGAATCCGAGCCGAGGCAGCTTGACGCGCTGCTTGACTTTGCTTCGCGGGCTTACCGCCGGCCGCTCACCGAGCGAGAAACACAGAGTCTTCGCTCGCTCTACAGGAAATTGCGTGACCAAGAGATGCCACACGACGGTGCAATTCGATTAACGTTGGCCCGACTATTTTCGTCGCCGGAATTCCTTTATCGGTTGGAAGAGCGAAATCCGCCAGTGCCAGTTGCTACAGACGAGGTGCCAGTTGCTACAGACGAGGTGTCCCGCCGCCCGAGTGCCCACCCCGTGTCCGACTTCGAATTGGCTACCCGGCTCAGTTACTTCCTTTGGTCGTCCTTGGCCGACGAACAGCTGAACTCGGTTGCCAAAGCAGGCCATTTAACCGGTCACGGAGGGCAAGGTCACGATGCCGCCACGGGCAGCAACGATGGGGATGCGGAACTACTGCGACAGTCGCGGCGCATGTTAAATGACCCACGTGTCCGGCGTTTGGCGATTGAATTTGCCTGTCAGTGGTTGCACGTTCGCAACTTTGATCAACTCCAAGAAAAAAGTAAAACCGAGTTTCCCGGTTTTGCAGCGCTACAAGAGGATATGTACGAAGAGTCGATTCGTTTTTTTACCGACATGTTCCGCAACGGGGGTTCGATCCTGGACATGTTTAAGGCCGATCACACTTTCTTGAACGAGCAGTTGGCAGCGCACTACGGCATTCCCGAAATAAAAGGGCCAGGTTGGCACCGCGCCACTGGCGTGCAAAAATACTCACGTGGAGGCATCCTCACTCAGGCTTCGATTCTCGCCAAGCAATCGGGGGCATCTCGTACTAATCCGATCTTGCGCGGCAACTTCCTCTTCGAGACAATACTTGGGCAGCGGATGCCCCGCCCACCAAAGGATGTCCCGGAACTTCCCGACGATATTCCGCAGGGATTGACGGAGCGGGCATTGATTGAACAACACAGTTCCGTCGCGGCCTGTGCGAAATGCCACGCCCGCATCGACCCGTACGGATTTGCGCTGGAGAATTTTGATGCCATCGGACGCTTTCGGGTGGAAGATTCCAATGGACATCCGATCATTGCGACAACGACGCTGACCGACGGCACCAAGATCGAGGGACTGAAAGGTTTGCAAGATCATTTGCTGACCACACGTCGTGATGAGTTTGTCCGGCAATTTTGCCGCAAGTTGCTCGGTTATTCGCTGGGCCGCAGCGTACAGCTTTCGGACGAGCCGTTATTGGATACCATGCTACAGCGGCTGGAAAAAAATGAATATCGCTTTCCAGTGGCGGTCGATACCATTGTAACGAGTGACCAGTTTCGCATGATCCGAGCAAAACCGTCTGATTTGTAGGGTTCGTAGCGTTCGTGGTGCGCATCTGTCATAATATAATGATAAGGCTAGTGTAAGACTTTAGAGAATCGCACTGTGGGGAGGCTATCCAGGCAGAGTGCTGGAACCAACTGACAGTTCCAAGTTCGATCGCTCGGACATGGTAAGGCAGGCTCCGTTTTTAAGCCTTGAATTTTAAGGGATGAAAGGAATACTTCGATGCAAACTCACCAATCTCGTCGAACGTTTTTACGTGGTGTTGGTGTTTCCATGGCGCTACCCTGGTTGGAATCGCTCCCCGTTTGGGGAAACGATATCGGAACCAGAAAAACAGCTTCGGCAGCTCCTCTGCGGTTTGCAGCGATGTTTTCTGGCAGCGGCTTTCATGCGGGCAAATGGTGGGCCCGAGGCAGTGGCCGTGAGATGGAATTGGGCGAAGTACTTAAGCCGCTTCACGATTATCGTGAAAGGCTGTTGTTTATCAGTGGCCTGTACAATGCAGAGGCATTGAAAGGCAATATACACAGTTCCCAAACCGGTAACTTGCTTTCCGGGGCCCCGTTGGCATCGGGTGGCGAGATCCGTTCCGGTACGAGTATCGACCAGGTGTTGGCGCAATCGTATGGTCGTGACGCAAAGTTACCGAGCGTGGTCCTGGGCTGGGAAAGGGCGAACCCCTCCGTGCATAAGAATTATTCTATGCTCTATAGTTCGCACATCTCTTGGAGTTCGCCCACGACACCCACTCCGCTAGAACTTTATCCTGCCCTAGCCTTTGACCGTTTGTTCAAAGATACCGCCAGCAGAGCGGACCGAAGCGTGCTTGACTCTGTGTTGGAGGATGCAGGAGGGCTGCTACGAAAGGTGAGTGGTGCTGACCAGCAGCGACTCGATGAATATTTTCATTCGATTCGGGAAGTGGAGAGGCGGATCCAACGAGCTGGGCAGCGCGGAGAATTGCAGGGTTGGCGTCCGACGCTTGAGCAACCGAATATACCACGTCCCATGGACGGTGTGCCACAAGACATCGGCGAACACATGCGTCTGATGTGCGACATTTTTGTTCTCGCCTTTCAAACGGATGCCACGCGCATTTGCACGTTGAAGCTTAATAACGACCATTCCTACATGGTTTTCCCAAACCTGGGGATTGATGGAACGGGGCATCATGAACTGTCACATTCGGATCGTGGAAAAGAGTCTCCTGACTGGCTAAAAGTAAATCAGTTCTTTATCGAGCAGTTGGCATATGTCGCGCGTAAGCTAGATGCCATTCAAGAGGGTGAGAACACGGCCTTAGATCATTCGATGATTATGTTCTGTTCGAGCATGATGTCAGGTATCCACGATGCATCGGAACTGCCGGTTGTGATCCTGGGCGGCGGAGGCGGCCAGTTGGAAACCGGTCGTACTCTGGATTACGGTAAGAAACCGAACCGCAAGATGTGCAGTTTGTACCTCTCACTCATGGATAAATTTGGAGTGCGGCTTGACAAGTTTGGCGATTCAGCGGAGCGACTGTCTGAAGTGTAGTCGTCAGCTGACCTTTTGAGTGGCGTACAGCGGTTGGCTTTTTCTCTGAGAAAAAAGGGAAGATATGCTGTCAAAAGGACTCACGGTGGTTCTGGCGCTTGTCGCGGTGACTCTTGACGCACAGGCTGGATTGAATCGGCCCAATGTTGTGTTTGTGATGGCCGACGATTTGGGGTACGGTGATTTGGGATGTTATGGTGCGCGGGACATTCGCACGCCGCACTTAGACCGTCTGGCTCGTGAAGGGGTCAGGCTGACAGACTGTTACAGTGCTGGTGCAGTATGCACGCCCACGCGGGTCGCGTTTCTGACAGGACGTTACCAGCAGCGAGTTGGGATGGAATGGGCCAACTATCCGATTGGGACTCCTGGACTACCGAGTTCTGAGACGTCTGTTGCCAGGATGCTTAAGGACAACGGGTATGCGACGGCGATTTTTGGCAAATGGCATGTGGGGGGCCGTGCGGAATATGGACCGAATGCCCACAGTTTTGACAAGTTTTTTGGATTTTTAGGGCCCAATATTGATTTTTATACGCATCGGGAAGTCGTCCCTCATTTCCAGACCCCCGACCTGTTTGAGGATACGGATCCAGTCGAGTGCGAAGGCTACATGACGGATCTGATCACGGAACGCTCTGTTGATTTTATCAAACGACAGAAAGGTGCACCGTTTTTTCTTTTTGTTTCCTACAATGCCCCCCACTGGCCATTTCAGCCACCGGATCAGCAATGGGAGGCCCGGCCTGAAAACCGCTTGGAAGGAACCCGCAAAGACTATGCGAGCATGGTGGAGCGCATGGACCAAGGTGTGGGGCAAATCTTGCAAACATTGGCTGACCGTGGACTGGCAAACAACACCCTGGTCATTTTCGCCAGTGACAACGGTGGTGAACGTTTGTCGCGTAATGCACCTTACTTTCATCACAAGGCCACTTTGTGGGAAGGTGGAATTCGTGTCCCCTGTATCATGCGGTGGCCAGGGCAGTTTCCCGCGGGAAAGACTTCTAAACAGGCTGTGATTACCATGGATCTGACGGCGAGTATTCTGGCTGCTACGCAGTCGTCAGCACCGACGGGGCGCAGACTGGACGGGGTGAATGTGCTCCCAGTGCTCAAGGGAGAGGCCCCGCTCAAAGACCGCACTTTATTTTGGCGTATCGAAGAACAAGGAATCGTGCAGAAAGCAGTCCGCCAAGGACGCTGGAAATACATTCTCGATGGCATCGAAATGCTTGAAATGCTTTTTGATCTGGAAAGCGATCCAGGCGAACGCCACACGCTTTTTTACGACCACCCTAAACGGGTACGAGAACTTCGCCAGGCGCTGGTGGTTTGGGAGCGAGAGGTTGACCGTTGATTGGATTTAATCCGTGGCGGATGATTTTCTGATGCTGTTTTTGTTGCGGTCAATGAACCTGATAGGCTTCGCTTGGGTCAGTTGATTTCAGCGAACCGGTTGGCGAGAGAGCATTGTTTCGTTTGCAAATGTGTGGACTCTCGACAATCTTCACTGCAAAGTGCATGATGGTAAATTAATCGCTGTTTTAATGTTGTCAGTGTTGACAATCCGTTTTCGTAAACAGACGCTTCATTATTTTGCATTTCAAGGAGAACTGTAATGGCCCAAGCTCGCCTGATTTCTGCTCTTGGTACGC
>CAYMUR010000095.1:0-19129 GCA_964393615.1 uncultured Pirellulaceae bacterium | reverse complement strand
AGGAGTCGAACCGATGTCGCTTGTCCAGACAGAACGTGTGCTGGTCGTACCGACCGAACTGTTTCACCGCCTCGGTTATTTCCAGGGTTTTTCAACGGACACGGAGCGGTACCTCGAAGAGTTGCTCAGTCCTGAGCAAACGAGCTATCGGCCTCGTGGGGAAATGGAAGACAATCCCGATTTCAAACAATTGATACCTTACGTGATCTTTTGCCACACCGACTCGCAAAACGAACCACATTTGTTCTGCTACACACGAGGTAAGGGACAGGGAGAGCAACGGCTTCATGCCAAACGGAGCGTTGGTGTTGGGGGCCATATTTCATCGCTCGATTTGGAAACGGCTTCTGACGTGCATCCCTATGATGAAGGAATGCGGCGCGAACTCGCTGAGGAAGTGGTCATTGAAACGACTTACCGTGAACGAAGTGTCGGCTTGATCAATGATGACACCACCGACGTCGGAAAAGTGCATTTGGGAGTCGTGCACCTGTGGGATGTCGAATTTCCAGCAGTTCAGCCTCGCGAAACAGACATTGTTGATGCTGGATTTGTGCCGTTGAAAGAATTACTTTCTGATCTGGATCGGTTTGAGACCTGGTCGCAGATCAGCGTGGAATTTCTTTTTAAGAACGCCGTGTAGCGAGTTGAATCCGGATCCATTGCTGGGGATTTCTAGGGAACCGTTTGTTCCAAAAGCCAGTCTTCCAAAATCAATTGTGTTATCTGAGGTGCGCGTAGAATCGCGGTACGAGAAGGCAAGATGGCACTGAGCCAAGGGCGGTGAATGATATTCGATAGTGCCCGCATGCCGAGATTACCTTGCGTTTGACCTGCGACGTCGATACGCAGTCTCTCAAATGTTGCCGGGACCAGGTTCGGCGCCGGACCGACGTGAATCACAGTTTTAATTCCACGTTTTAGTGTCTCATAGACAGCGTCCCACAATCGCTGTGGATGGTCGATCCAGTGCCGGAGCAGTTCGCGAGTCGTGTGGTCCTTGTAGGCAAACTGACCGGAAACCAAGGAAAATATTTCTGGCCGACTTGGCTCAAATCCTCCCTCAATCGTATGCATCATCACCGCAGCCCGATTCGGCAAATGGCGTTCCCAAACAATATTGGTGTGCATGGGGGGCCAGGCATGTTTGTTTTTTTTCAGGTACACGCGGTGGGGGATGGTTTGTTCAAGTCTTTTCTTGAGACGGTCGAGCGTGTTGCCTTGCCCCAGCACTAATAATGAGTTGGGGGAGAGATAGGCTGACACACCGATCGTACCCTGGCCCTCGTTGTTGATGTGCAAGCATTGTTGGTTGACTTGTGCGGAGGATAGTTCAGGACCACGTGAAAAGACGATACCCAGCGTCACATCATGGGCCAGTTCCACCGCATCGTTTGCCAGTTCCAGCAAAACATTCAAAGGCCCTTCTATTCCATGGACGCCACCGGCAATCACCGCGCTGATTTCACCGAGACTGTAACCGTACATGAAGTTTGCTGAGCGGTAGTCGATGTCGAAGAAATGCTGCAATAATTCTAATTGGGCCAGTTCCATCGATACGATCAGGGAAACCGCATCCGAATAGGTCTCTAACGTTGTGTCCTGTTGTTTTTGTACGCGGTCTACCAGATCGACTTTGCGACCTATCGTATCACTACAAATCTGCGAGCCTTGTTTTAAGTACTGCCTTACGATGGGACCATACGCCGCATGGTTCAATAATTCATGGCTGCGGCCCAGGTTGGTTATGTTATAACCCCGAAATGCGATTGCAGATTGGCGCAGCCCCGTTTGCAGAGAATTCAGTGAAATTGGCATCGTTTTTAGCTCAAGGGCCTTTCCGGTCGAGAATCTTGTCGAAATGGATCACCGTGGAAACAAGCTGTTCCAGGGAAATTAAACAACGTGACGGTTTGACGCAAGGGAGACAGTGACGGGTACGGGGGCGACGTGTTAGATTAAGGAGATGATTCATGATCAAATACAGGGTGAACTTTGGGGTCAGACAGTTGTCGTCACCGGAAGTGGTAGTGGTATTGGCCGGGCAATTGCACTTGAGCTGGCCCTGGCAGGTGCCGATGTCCTGATCCATACGGGCGTCCGACGTAGCGCTGCCCAAGAGGTGGCCGAGGAAGTTTGCCAACTGGGACGGCAGGCAGAAGTGATGGTTGCTGACTTGTCAGATGTGGATACTCATGAACGACTGGTGAAACAGGCCTGGGAATGGCAGCAAGGCGTTGATGCCTGGCTGAATATAGCAGGTGTCGACGTGTTGACCGGGAAACGGGCCGATGCCACGTTCGATGAAAAAATGGAACGGTTGTGGCAGGTTGATTTGTTTGCCACGGTACGGTTGTCACGCCTGATTGGCGAACGCATGCGACAGCATAGTGGCAAAGCTGGAGTCCATTCGATTCTCAACATGGGCTGGGACCAGGTCCGGTATGGAATGGGCGGAGACAGTGGCGAAATGTTTGCCGCTATCAAAGGGGGCGTGATGGCTTTTACGCGGAGTCTGGCGAAGTCATTAGCGCCGGAAGTTCGTGTCAATTGTCTGGCACCTGGTTGGATACAAACAGCCTGGGGAGAGCAGGCTTCCGAGTATTGGCAAAAGCGGGCGAAAAGTGAAGCCCTGATGGGTCGCTGGGGAACACCCCAGGATGTTGCCCAGGTAGCACGATTCCTGGTCTCTCCGGCGGCATCGTTCATTACGGGGCAAGTATTAGAAATAAATGGTGGATTCAAAAATGAATAATGATACCAACGAACAGGGAAGTGGTTTGCCTGCTCACTGTTTGGTACCAGGAATCTGTCGATCACTTGTGAACTAGGCGAGAATGTTTTCTTGACCGGAGTGGCACTGATGACGGGTGGTTTAGTAACCAGCAGGCGAATACCGCCTGGACAGTAACAATGAGATGAAAGTCAGCATGTCATCAAGCGATATTCATTTTGTGACGGGCCGTTTAGCGGAAGATTCGCTAAGGACGATGTTGCGTGAATTGGCCCCTGCGATGGATTTCACCTATACGGTTGACGTGCTACCGATCAGCGTCGCAGCTTTGATGACGACCGATTGGATACTACGCCATATGGTTGTGCCACCCCAAGCAGGCCGGGTGATAGTTCCCGGTTATTGTGAGGGGGATTTGGCAGGGATCGAGGCAGCTGTTGGATGCCTGGTGGAGAGAGGGCCGCGTGATTTACGCCAGCTACCCGAATGGTTTGGCATGCAGGGAAAGATTGATGAAGGTTACGGTGAGTACGACATTGAAATTCTAGCAGAGATCAATCACGCACCGCGGATGGTGTTAAGTGAGATTTTAAAACAAGCGGATGCACTGCGTTCCCGTGGTGCCGATGTGATTGATGTTGGTTGCGATCCGGGATCTGTGTGGGCAGATGTCTCGGAATGTGTCCGTGCGTTGCGTGACGAAGGACATCGCGTGTCGATTGACAGCTTGAACCCTCAAGAAATTGCACCGGCGGTGCGGGCTGGCGCAGAACTTGTGTTGTCCGTCAATGTATCCAATCGAGAGGCTGCGGCAGACTGGGGCTGCCCTGTTGTGGCGATTCCTGACCATCCGGTTTCTTTGTCAGGCTTACACGAAACGCTCGAAGTACTCATGGCTGCGCAGGTCCCCTATCGTGTCGATCCAGTGTTGGAACCCATCGGTATGGGATTTGCCGCGAGCCTGGGGCGCTATATGGAACATCGGCGACAGCACCCGTCGGACGAAATGTTGATGGGGATTGGTAATTTGACGGAATTGACGGACGTAGATTCTGCTGGTGTAAACGTGATTCTGTTGGCGATCTGTCAGGAGCTTGGGATACGCAGTGTTTTGACCACAGAAGTAATCAATTGGTCTCGTACGAGCGTCACGGAATGCGACCTGGCCCGTCGTCTTGTTTACCACGCCGTCCGGCAAGGCACGCTGCCAAAACACCTCGAACCGGCGTTGGTGACACTGCGGGACCCGCGTCTCTTGTGGCCGTCCCGTGATGAGATGGATCAGCTGGCGGAGCAGATCAAGGACCATAATTATCGTGTTTTTGCCGCAGATGGTGAGGTGCACCTTGTTTCGACCGGTTTACATTTGCACGACCCGGACCCGTTTCGCGTGTTCGATAAGTTATGGAGCCAAAAACCTAAAAATCTTGATGCTGGCCATGCTTTCTATTTGGGCTTTGAGATGGCCAAGGCTCTCACCGCCTTGACTCTAAGCAAAGTATATCGTCAAGATGAAGCGCTCGATTGGGGATATTTGACGGCAGCGGAGACCAGCCACCGACTGCGAAGATCGACGGAATGATGCGTGGAGCATCTCGAGTTATGGTGACGGAATAAGAGATGGGTATGGCGTCAAAATCGAATGTTGTTGCTGAGGTGCAGCGGTTCCAGCCACTGTGTGAGGAGATCTGTCCGGCGCCTGTCCCTGCCGATGTTTTTCACCAATTGAGTCGTTTTCCACATTGTATCTTTCTGGATAGTGCTGCAGTCGACACGGAAATGGGCCGTTACTCATTTGTGGCAGCCGATCCTTTTGAATGGTTGTACATCGCCGACGGGCAACGAGACGGACTTGCGCAACTGGTCCAGAAACTCGCTGCCTGGCAGCTGCAGTCGTTACCGGGACTGCCGCCATTTCAAGGGGGAGCGGCTGGACTGTTCAGTTTCGACTTGGGCCGCGGCTGGGAAAACATTGCTTCACCGTTGTACGACGAATTCCAGGTTCCCGCTTTGTGCCTGGGATTCTATGATGTGGTGGTTGCTTGGGACCATCAGGCTGAACGAGCTTGGCTTGTGGCGTCGGGATTTCCTGAAAAGGAAACGCCGCAACGGAAACGCCGCGCTGAAACGCGATTGGCTGATTTTCGCGCTGCGTTACAAGAGGGAGTCCACCGTTTACCGCATGATCCGTGGGTCCAGCCGGCATCTGATCCGGTGGCGGCGTCGGTTTTGTCCAGGCAATTTCCAGTTCCCAACGACAAGCGAGTCACGAGCAATTTTTCCAGGGATCACTATTTATCTGCAGTCGAAAAGGCGATCGAATTTATAGCTGCGGGAGATATTTTTCAAGTCAACCTGGCTCAACGGTTGTTGCAACCGGCAAACGGTAATTCCCAGGAGTTGTACATGCGTTTGAGGCAGTGTAACCCGGCGCCGTTTGCAGGCTATTTTGATGCCGGATCTTTCCAGGTTCTCAGTGCATCTCCGGAACGGTTTCTGCGTCAGGAACATGGTCGCGTGGAGGCACGGCCGATCAAGGGGACGCGTCCACGGAATCCGCTTGCGGAAGCCGATTTATTTTCGGGTAACGAGCTGTGTCAAAGTGAAAAGGATCGAGCTGAAAACGTGATGATCGTGGACTTGTTGCGAAATGACTTGTCGCAGGTTTGTTTGCCGGAAAGTGTCAATGTTACGCAGCTTTGTGAAGTGGAACGATTTGCCTATGTTCAACATCTTGTCTCGGCAATAGAAGCTACCTTGTCTTCTGAACATGGACCGGTGGATTTGCTGCGGGCGGCGTTTCCAGGTGGTTCGATTACCGGTGCTCCCAAAGTTCGGGCAATGCAGATCATCTCGGAGTTAGAACCGAATGCCCGGGGCGCTTATTGTGGCTCTCTTGGGTATATTGGTTTTGACGGTACCATGGACCTGAATATTCTGATTCGTACGATCACAGCGGGTCGTGGATGGTGGCAAATGCCGGTGGGTGGTGGTATTGTGGCGCAGTCAGACCCGCTCTCTGAATACGAAGAGACGTGGCACAAAGCAGAGGGGCTGTTGCGGGCATTGTAGCTTGTCCGCGGGGCGACACGCTGTTAGGAGTCAGATGGGGTGCCTTTGGCCCCGGTACGGTAGGCGGAAATCGAAAAGAATGCGGATTGGCGATGGAACGTATTTTATTAATTGACAATTATGACAGTTTTGTACACAATCTAGGTCGATATTTACAACGGCTGGGGCACCTCACCACGGTGCGACGAAATGACGCCGTGGACGCGAACATCATTCGTGATATTGCACCGAGCGCCTTGGTGTTTTCTCCGGGGCCCTGCACGCCGCACGTGGCAGGCAATTCCCGCAACCTGGTCGAGCAGTTCCACACGAAGCTACCGATGTTGGGAGTTTGCCTGGGGCACCAGACACTTGCGGTGGCGTTCGGAGCGTCACTACGGCGTGCTCCGGAGCCGATGCACGGTCGGACCAGCCAGGTTTATCACGACGGTCGTGGCGTATTTACGGACCTTGAAAATCCGATTTGTGTCTGTCGTTACCACTCGCTTGTTGTTGACGAAGCAACTTTACCAGATTGTTTCCAAGTCTCGGCTCGTACTCAGGAAGGGTTGATCATGGCGATTCGACACCGTGAATTACCGTTGGTGGGGTTGCAATTTCATCCCGAATCCATTTTGACGACCGTTGGTTACCGGTTGCTGGCAGGGTTTCTCAGGTTGGCGGGCCTTCCCGTGGTTGCCCCACTGCCACGGATCGAGGATGAAATGGTTTCTTCCCGTTCTGTCAAGGCGACTTACAAATCCCAGCATCCAGTGACGTTTTGACCTGGGGAAAGGTGGTTGGCGGTGTATCCTCATGAGTGTTTGGAGATTTCTGATGACCAAGTGACGGTCGCGACACGAGAAGCTGTGCGGTGCAAAATGGTTGACAGTAAGTGAGCGTCGCGTTACGTTGGGAAAAGTACCTGCGAAATAGTTGAAGTTTCCACCATTTTCGCGTTTTTTTGGAGCCCGAAATGTTACCATCCAGCCGTAATACGTTCAATCAGTTGTCTCGCCGTCGGTTACTGCAAACCACTGCCTGTTGGCTTGGTTCGCAGCCTTTGTGGTTTGCCCGCGCTGCCAACGCGGCGCCTCACGGTTTGCAGGGTCGGGTTTATAAAACCTTGAAAATGGGAATGGCTAATATCCCTGGTTCCTTGCAAGATAAATTCGTCGCCATCAAAGAGGCTGGTTTCGCTGGTGTGGAAATGAGCAGTGGTGGTGTCAATGTCGAGGAGACGCGACAAGCGATTGCTGCGACCGGGCTTGTTGTTGACGGGACCGTATGTGCCGACCATTGGCGGATTCGTCACACGAGTCCGCTGAAAGAGGAGCGCAAGCAGGCATTGGAGATTTTGCGGACGGGTTTGCGTCAGACCCATGCCATCGGCGGTCACACCGTTTTACTTGTGGTGGGGCACGGTAAGGATGGAAACGAAGAGGAACTTTGGACGCGGTCCATCGAGAACATTGCACAGGCTGTTCCGCTGGCTGCCGAACTGGGAGTCTATATTGCGATCGAAAACGTCTGGAATCATTTCCTCTATGATCATAGTGGCGGTCCGCAACAGACAGCAGATAAATTCATTCGCTACGTTGATGCGTTTAACTCTCCCTGGGTAGGAATGCAATTTGACATCGGAAATCATTGGAAATATGGTAGCATGGGAGATTGGATTCGCGTCTTGGGAAAACGTATTGTCAAATTAGATGTCAAGGGATTTTCCCGAGGAGAGGACAAGTTTACGAAGATTGGCGAAGGGGATGTGGATTGGGCCGATGTCCGCCTTGCGTTGGATGAAATCGGCTTCGTCGGATGGGCTGCCGCGGAAGTAGGTGGTGGAAATGCAGAACGGTTGCGTGAAATCTCTGCTAATCTGGACCAGGTATTTGCCTTATAGAGGGGTAACGACTGTTAGCTGGTCAGCACGAAAGCGGCAGTACGCGGATCATCCGCTCATAGGATTTCATAAAGGTCTGGTCGCCTTCGCTTAAGTGTCGGCAGGTCTCGACGTAACTGCCTTACATAATCCAGGTCCAGTTCTCCGATGACGAAGCTTTCCCGCCCTTGGGCTTTGGCTACAGCGATTCCCCAGGGGTCGATGATGGTGCTGCGACCGAATGGGTAGTCTTTTCCGAGACGCCCAAATTGATTTGCTGCGACAACATAGCAGAGATTGTGCAACGCGGTGCTGGTGGTCAGGATGTCCCAATGATCGGTTCGGGGCGGAAGTGGTTGTCCTGATGGAAATGCCGCAGGAACTGCCAGGATTTCCGCACCGCGGAGAGCAAGTGTGCGTGCCAGTTCCGGGAAGCGCAAGTCATAACAGACCATCACGCCCAAGCAGCCAATGTCTGTTTCGCAAACACACAGGGTATTGCCTGCTGCGACGTACGAGGATTCCTGGAATGCCAGGGCGTCCATCAAGTGTGTTTTTCGGTAACGGCCTATTTCGTTGCCGCTGCGGTCGTAAACCAACGTCGTGTTGTAGGCCCGTCCATCGGGCGCGATTTCGGCAATACTGCCCGTCACGAGGTTGACCTGATGTGTTTGTGCTTTTTTCTGCATGGCCTCTGAAAACGCGCCCGGAATCGGCTCGGCATATTCCGTCACGGTTTCGGCTGTGGGCTCACCGCAGCAGTATTCAGGGAGGACGACGAGATCAAGCGGTCCGTGTTGCTCGACCACCTGGTCAATCATCCGTAAAGCTTTTTTCAGGTTGTCTGATTTGCTGGCCTCCGCTCCCAGTTGGATGGCGGCGACTTTCACTCGATTCATAAGTATACCTGTGACCAATGTGCCTGTTTCTTTTTCAAGACAGGTAGATGTCGGTTGTGATCTTCATGTTGGGTGATATCCGGGATTTTAACTCCTCGGCATTATTGGCGTACAGCGGACTGATTTCCAGAGCCACATTCTCCTTGACGAGGCAGCCTGCCGTTTTTAGCCAACTCCGATATAAATTGTTCATTTGTTGCATCACGCTGTCGGGCGAATCGTGGCTGGCTCCAGATGCGTTTTTGACAGGAGCAAATACTTCTTGTCGCTCGGCTTCGACGACAATCGAGTGCCGAGCGATCGGTAACAGGTCAAAAATGAAACGCTCGAACTTGATTGCATTGGGTACAGTTGGTTCTACCAGACGATTTTGCGAGTCGACAAAAGGTACTTTTTTCTGAGCGCAGTGAAAGGGAAGGTCCGTTTCGGTCTCTGCCATGCGCTCTAAAAGTTCGGTATTAAAAACGTGGACTGCAATGCTTCCTGCCCACAGTTTCAGCGAACCGTCCTCATTGCGCATGGTCGCTAATTCCTCCGGCAAGTCACTGTATTCAATCACTTCAAGCCGATCATCGACCCGGACGAAGTTTCCCACCTTTTCGAGGGGGTCCCGCTTGCGAATGGCTAACGAGGTGGCCTCGGACGCCGCCAATAGATGATAACCAATGATCTCCGGGTCGGCGATCGGTACCAACGGGTTGTCAATTTGAGCATAGAATAAAAATTTAATTCCCCTGTGTTGCATCTCATCCATGATTCCATGACGACGCAGGGCTGCCAGCATCCCGCCATGGCCGTCCGGGTTCAGTGCGAGAGTCGATTGTTTAGCGAGCAGCAATTGGCCAGTTGTAGCGTCGACAGCCGGCATGACCCCCTGGCAGAATGTCCTTAAGTCGTTCGCTGCCAATCCAAAACGTTGATGTTTTTCGACGAAGTTCAGTGTTTTGTCATGGGTTGCCGGGCTGGTCATTAAATAGACGGGAAGGGGTGCGTTGTAGCGAATGGAAACAGCACGGGCTTTTTCAATGAGAATCTGGAGTAATGATGCCCCAGAAACCTGGCCTATCGGAAATTGCCCTTTGGGGTGTGGGAAACCAAGGCGGGTGCCTTGCCCGCCAGACACAATGACGACGCCTACGGACCCGGCACGCAATGCTTGTTGGCCCGCGTTGCGTGCGGACTCGGCCGAAATCCTGGCGTCACCATGTCCCCAACGGTAAGCGGATGGCAGAGAAATTCGGCTGGCAAGGTTGTCGCGATCCGAGACTTCATGGCGGGCCTGGTAGAGCTTCTCAATCAGGGGTAGGTTGAGACTGCGGACCTGTTGGGCTAACGACTGTTGTTCGGTCGGTGCCAGTTGCTCCCAGAATTGTAATACATGGGACTGGTTGTGAACCTGGAGTCGTTGCAAAAGTTCCTGGTCAGTACAATTGGTATTGGTCATTCGATGTTTGTTCGAAAAGCGGGTGCCGGCAGTCCCTCCTGGTTCGACAGATTGGGTTCGGCTTCCTGATCCCATGCGAATCGGACTGCAGTGGGGTGTTTCACGGATGCGGCGTGCACGACTACCTGGTTGCTCTCGATCTTTGCGGTCGCAGTAACGAACTTGCCGTCCGGGCCTGATATTTCAAAATGTGTGAGGGGCTTGTCGTCCCGGGAGGCGAGTCCGCCACCGACGTGGAGAAATGAAACATGGATACGGTTCTCGACAATCTGGTGGGATTTGTAGAGCGGGCCTGAGTAAACGATGTTTTTACGACGATAGGTTTTTGCGAGAGCCCACAACGCCAGCCGTTTTCCCACATCTTGCTTGTTTATCGGATGAATGTCGGTTGGGTCACCAATGTCTATGGTCACGGCCATGCCAGTGTGCGGGATGGCTAACGCCATGCTTTGTGCTTCCCAGAGTTTTGGCAACGCTTTGGCGTCTCCCTTGTAACGAAAGGGGGCCAGTTGAACGAAGTAAAATGGCAGGCTGTCATTGTGCCACGCGCGTCGCCATCCATGAATCAGAGCTTGCATCTTGTCATAGTAACTCATTCCATCAGTAAGGTTAGACTCTCCTTGGTACCATATCACCCCCCGAATGGCGAACGGAAGCAGCGGGTGAATCATGCCGTTGTAAAGGGCTGTCGCTGATTGATGATTCACCTCTCCATTTTCCTTTGTTTTCGGATAGTCTTTCAGGTTGTCCGCAATTTCACGCAGGGATGCAACGTGTTGGAAGCCCGCCGGCGGTGTCCAAGGCTCAATTTTTGTACCGCCCCAGTTGGAACCGATGAGGCCAATGGGAACATCCAATTCACGCTGTAAATGTCGCCCAAAAAAATAGCCTGTGGCGGTGAAATCACTAACGGTTGCTGGCTTGCACACCTGCCAGCCTATGGACAACACGTCGTCTTGGGCCGTTGCTGTGGCCGTGTGTGTTATCTTGATGTGACGGATTTGTGGGTGATTTGCATTCGCTATTTCGTGCTCCGCATTGCGAGATTTCTTGACGAGCCATTCCATATTGGACTGCCCCGAGCACAGCCAGACTTCACCGATCAGGATTCCGGTGATTTCCAGTTTTGTGGTTCCGACAACCTGCAAGCGATGTGGCCCCTTCTCGCGCATTGCGGGCATTTCTACCATCCATTGGCCGTTAGCACCGGTCCTGGTGGTAGCTGAGTTGCCGGCGAGCGTGACAGTGATGTTGGTCCCAGCGCGGTCACGACCCCAGATGGGCAGTGGCTGGTCCCGTTGCATGACCATATTGTTTCCAAAGATAGCGGGTAGAGCGAGTGTCGCCATCAGCCGCGCTGGGCAGGTTGTCAGCTGTAAAAGTAGAATGCACGTCAGCAAGGAAAGTAAACGCATGTCTCGGGGCTCCCAAGGCTAGCAATCGTCGTAAAAAAAATTATGATTCCCGTTGTCGATGTTTTAGACACAGTGGTCGGTCGCCTGCTGGCCGAGGGCTGTGATGTGTCTCAGACGGTTAATCGTCGATCCCGCGCAACAACATCCCAACATTCAGTGAAGGCACCGTCCCGAATTAGATGTACCTGTTTGTGTAACGCGGTGGTCGGGCAAATGTGATAGGGGACTGCCAGCAGTTCGTCGCCGGGCTGGAAGCGTTCTGCGGAAGAAGTTTCTATAACCAGGTGTTCTTCGTTCTGGATGACGAGTTTTGCATCGGGGAGATCTGGAAACAAAACACGACGATCAGCCGGGGGATCCGCAGCGACGGCTTTGTAGCCTAAATCCAGAGTGACCCGGTCTGACGTGGGCCGGCTGATGACACGAGTCAGTATCAAAGCTGCCGGTTCGAAATCCATGTCTGGAAAACTTGCCGTATAACCAGCATCGTGAAATACACATGTTCCGGGACTTAATTCGATCGAGGGGTCCTCGATCGAAGCATAGATCGGAAAACTTCCAGTACCTCCCATGACGATACGCGGTACCGGCCAGTCCTGGCCGACGAGGCTATCCCGAAAATTGGAGACGGATTCCCAACACGCCATGCACGCGGTGCGGCGTTCGTTCACGTCCACTTGATGGTGATGACCGTCATAGACGTGTAGTCCGCCAGCCCGCAGGCCATCCTGCTGGACGATCTGTCGATATAGTTCACGAGCCGTTGTTCCAGGAGCAATTCCGGTCCGGTGCATTCCTGCATCGAAATCCAACAGCACATCGATGGTCTGGTTTTCTGCCGACATGGCTGTGCCAAGTTGTTGGATTGGCACAGCATGATCTGCCGTCACGGCGAAAGTCACCTGGGGAAATGTTTTTACAAACTGAACGGCGCGGCAAATATTAGGTCCCACGACGTTGTAAGCCAGAAGCACGTCTTGCACGCCGCTCGAAACCAGCATTTCCGCTTCGGCAAAGGTCGCTGCTTTGAATTTATTAATTTGTTTTTCAAGTTGTAATCGCACCACCTCGCGTAGTTTATAGGTCTTGCAATGTGGGCGCAATCTGGCCGGGTTGCCAGCTATTTTTATCATCTTGGCAAGATTACGTTCGAGCCGATCATGAAACACCAGAACGGCTGGCGTGATGATTTCGGCGGAGCCTGCGATTCCGTGAGAAGCATTGGTATTAGTCATGAATTATTCTGCCCTGTCTAAGTGTCGGGTCGATCGTTTTTGAAAAAATCACGATAGGTGCTGCGGCACGAAATCGTTCGCTCACGCACCAGTTTACGGAGGCGACGAAGATGTGGAAAGGTACCGTTGTAAAAACCGGTCTCAGGATGATGGAACTTGCCGTCGTTGGGCAGTCTAATCACTGAATTGACGCTCCCGCCGAGTACGTATAAAATAAGGAGATCACTTTTCTTAGGGACATTCGTCCAGAGAGTGGTGCCAGGCCGCGCGGGATCTCGGTTTTTTGGGAAAACCGGAGATGACTTCGATTGCGTCGCCTTGTCGACGATTCGAGTCGTTTAGGAAGCATGGCAGTGTGGCATCCAGGCTATAAAAGGAGCTGTTCAGGTGTCGAGCACGAATCAGGGGTCCGAGGATTCCGGCGCCAGTTCACGTGATCGTGATTCTGAATTGAAGTTGCCGGCATCGCGGCCAACCGTTTCAGGGGGGCCACCGGTGGTGCCTGATGCTCCGACCGTCATTCGGCCTGCTAGTTCTTCTGAACCTAGTGATAAGGAAAGGACCGCCATCTCTGGAGGAGGCCTATCACCATTTAGTGTGGCGGGACGGTTAAGTACAAAAGAAATTGGCAGTGCCCTCGAAGGTGAGATGTTAGGGTCGTTGCGTCTGGATCGATTTATTGGTGGTGGCGGGATGGGCGCTGTATTTCGCGCCCACGACACAAATCTTCGACGGACAGTTGCCGTCAAAATTCTTTCACGCGGACAAGGTTCAGATGGTGAATTGAAAAAAAGGTTCCAGTTAGAGGCGCAGAGTGCTGCCAGGCTGGATCATGAAAATATTGCACGAGTTTTTTATGTGGGAGAGCATGAAGGCTGGAATTATATTGTTTTTGAATACATTGACGGGGTCAATATTCGTGACCTGGTTAATCAGCAAGGTCCTCGTTCTGTGGACGATGCCGTCAATTATACTTTGCAGATTGCCGAAGCCTTGCACCACGCATCGTGCCGTGACGTGGTGCACCGGGATATCAAGCCTTCCAATGTTCTTGTCACGTCGACAGGTCGTGCCAAACTGGTTGACATGGGGTTGGCCCGTTTGCACCAGTTTGAATCCGGTAAGGAGGATTTAACTGCCAGTGGTGTCACGCTTGGAACGTTCGACTACATATCGCCCGAGCAGGCCCGTGATCCGCGCTCTGCTGATGTCCGTAGTGATGTCTACTCGCTAGGCTGTACGCTGTTTTTCATGCTTTCGGGCCAGCCTCCTTTTTCCGAAGGCACTGTCTTGCAGAAATTGCTTAGCCATACCAGTGACGATCCGCCCGATATTTGTGGCTATCGTACTGATGTTCCAGCCGAACTGGCCGCAGTGTTATGTAAAATGCTTGCCAAAACGCCTGGCCAACGACAGCAGACAGCGAGTCAGCTCATTGGCGAGTTGTTGTTGGTCGTAGAGCAGTTCGGTCTGAAGTCTGCCGAACGAAGTGGCACGGTTTGGGTCACACCTTCTCTGCCAACCTTATCCTCGTGGGAACGGCATATTCCGTGGCTTGCTTCCGTAGTCCTGTTGTTTGTCATTGTGTTTGGATTGGATTTGTTGGTTCCCGGGCATGACGTGTTTCCGAGTCGACCAGGGATTGGCAGGAATCTGAAGACGTCGAGTTCGGATCCGGATTTCGTCGGTACAGAGAATCCGCAACCGTTACGGCCGCCAGAGAAGGCGGGGGAATTGGGGGTCGTTGCAGGGCCTGGACAGGTCGAAAGTGAAACGGTTGCATTGAACGAGGAGAAATTGTCTCTGTCGCAGATTCCTGTCGATACGGGATCGGCAGCGACAGATAATGATGAAGCTGGTACATCACGTGTCGAAACATCGGTCGAGGGTGGTAACCAGGATGCCAGTTATTTTGAACGCGAGAACGAGATTCCTGATAAACGAGAGTTGGCCAAGGAAGATGAACCGATCTTGTCAGTCGTACGCGCATCAGAACGCAGCGAAACGGAGTCTCGCAAAGGAATGCTTTCCAGCGGGCAACCCACATTAATTGTTGTCGGGCCGCATAAAGGAAATCGACACGATGATATGATGGTGTTTGCAGAGTTGGCCACAGCCATTCACTATTTGCATGCCGACCCGCAACATGCTGCCAGGCTGGAAGCGATCGAATTGCGGTTTTCCGGTCGTCAAGCAAGTGGCCAGAGACCGTTAGATATCCGTGTACCACAGCTGGTAGTGCGTGCTGGACAAGGCTTTGAACCGATTCTTGCTTTTAATCCAACAGATTTTGATCGAACGACGATGATTACCCTGTACGACTCCAAAATGGCGTTGCGTGGTGTTCATTGTGAACTTGATTTGCCATACCCAGTGGATCAATGGAGTTTATTTTCGTTGCAAGGCGTGTCTCAATTGACCCTGCAGGATAGCACGCTTACGATGCGAAATTCGGACCGCGGTCGCCATTCGTTTTATGAGAATGCCGTGTGCTTCCACTTGGCTCCACGCCAGAAACGTTTTTCTGGGACCGCGGTGGATCCCAGTAACGGACCATTCTTACCCGTGTCTATTCATTTGGAAAACAGCGTCGTGCGGGGTGAAGCAACGGTAGTCAGAGCGGTTGATTCGCTACCCTTGCGTGTGGATTTGCAAAATAGTTTCCTCATTACGACCGAACGCCTGCTAGAGATAGCCGACCACAAAAATGTCAGCCAGGAAATGCCGTTGGTGAAATTGTCATTGAACCAGACAACCGCTGTGATGGACCGTGGCCTGTGCCAGTTAGTTGTAGGGGATAAGGATTCGGAGGGACCGTGCGTGCAAATACATTGTGAGGATTCCACGCTCCTTACGTCTGCCGGCGAATCTTTGATTCGACAAAAAATCCCTGAGTCTCAATTCCGCGAAGCGCAGCAAGTGCATTTTGAAGGGGACCATAATGTGTTCCTCACGGTTGCTGGTAGCCAGACAGGTGGATCCTATTTTGTAGTGGAGTCATCCGTCGAAACAGTTCCTTTGCGGATGTTTGATTTCCAGCAGTGGTGCCATGCTTTTGTTGGATTAAACCGTACCTGGAAAGAACTGGCGGTTTCACCTTTTGTGCTGCCCGCAAACGATCGACCCGTATCCGATCTGCTGCCGAGTGATTATAGCTGGGGCAAAATGTTGTCCAATGGTGGCGCGCAAAAATATGGTTTATCTGCAGGGGTGCAAGCGAGTGAGTTGCCGCGTGTTCCTGCTTCTCTGGAAGTCGAGGTGTTGGAGCGTGCTGAGTCGACAGGCGATCTGCAATAGACGCTCACCTGGTTGTTGGTGGTGCCTGGCTGTCCGGACATCACTTATGATATGGAAAGTGTTGCTTCTTGGTCCTTGTAGTCGTCGTTGTTTGTCGCTAGGTTTGAATCAAGAGGTGTCCCGTGGATGTAGGTAGTCTCTTTTGTTTCTTTAACAAGATGCACTGTTGTTTTGCTGCATGATGAGCAGTTCCCGTAAGTACTCGACGACTCCCGATCCTGGGCAAACCGGATACCCGGGAGGCGTGAGATACATTATTGGTAACGAGGGATGTGAACGCTTCAGCTTCTACGGGATGAAGTCGATCTTGCAAGTTCATATCACTGGGTTATTTGTAGCGCAATCGGTTGGGCAGGCTGAGCAGAATGCCCAGGAAATGGTGCATCTCTTTGTGGCGGGTGTCTATGCCTTTCCGATGTTGGGAGCGATCATTTCCGATCGTCTTTTGGGGAAATATCGGACGATTTTGTGGCTTTCGGGTATTTATTGCCTGGGGCATTTTGTCTTGGCGATTGCTGAAAACTCGATCCAGGGGATGTGGATTGGACTGGGGCTCATCGCCATCGGATCAGGCGGAATCAAGCCTTGTGTATCCGCACACGTTGGTGACCAGTTTGGAAAAGGTAACTGGCATTACTTGGCGAAAGTGTTTCAGGGATTTTATTTTGTGATTAATTTTGGTTCGTTTTTTGCAACACTTCTCATACCGTACATTCGCGTCTGGGAACAGCGGCATTTGGATTGGTCGTTCGATGTTGGCGGTTATGAATTCCACACCAGCATTGCCTTTGGTTTGCCAGGCTTGCTGATGCTCATCGCGACGGTGTTGTTCTGGATGGGAAGGCATCAATTTGTGCATGTGCCTCCGCAGCCGGGAGGTCGGCTTGGTCTACTGGACGTAATCAACTCGTCATTGCTGTTCACGGGATTGATAGCGTTTCCCATGTTCTGTTGGGGCGTGCCTTACCTGTCAACCTTTACTTTTTGGAGTATTTTGGCCGTAAGTGTAACGGCAGGACTGTCACTTTTTTTGTGGCGGCAGCGAATTGAACAAGACGATGGTTTTTTAGCGATTCTTAGCCATGCTGCCCTGTCATGGAGCAAGGGTCAGACAACAATAGCGAGGCGACGTTTACCTCCGGACATTGCGTCGACATCCATTCGCAATCACTGGTTTTTTGCCGCCTCGGTCGAAAAATTCGGGGAGCAAAAAACAGCAGGTCCGCTGGCGGTCATTCGGGTCGTGAGTGTGTTTCTTTTGGTGAGTGTATTTTGGGCCTTGTTTGATCAGCACGCTTCGAGCTGGGTACGCCAGGCACAGCAGATGGAATTGAACGTCATCTTGTTCAGTTACCATGGCAAACTGCTTCCCAGTCAAATTTCCGCCTTGAACCCACTCATGGTGATGGCGTTAATTCCGTTGAATAATTTTGTTTTCTATCCCTGCGCCGAACGCTGCGGGGTGGTACTGACGCCCTTACGGAAAATGACGTTAGGGATGTTTATTGCGTCACTCGCGTTTGTCGTGGTGGCACTTTTGCAAACGTGGATCGATACGGCTGCCAGTGAAAACGTAAAGATTTCTGTACTATGGCAATTCTTTCCTTACCTGATCATGACGCAATCCGAAGTCATGGTTTCTATTACCGGCTTGGAGTTTGCCTATACACAGGCACCCCGTCGTATGAAGTCCACGGTCATGGGTTTTTGGCTGTTGTCGGTGGCGTTAGGGAACAAGCTGGTTGCCGTGATCACCCGCATCAACGATTTGGAATTGAACCAATCCTTTTGGTTGTTTGCCGGTTTAATGGCATTGGCTGCTTTGCTGTTTGGGGTTCGCGCGTCGTTCTACACGTATCGCGATTTCATGCAAAGTCATTCAGTGGCACCAGGCCAGGAGAGTCCCTAGGGCTGGTGCAGGATCTTTTTACGATCCCAAGTCAAACGTAAAGTCATTTTCGCCGTCTTTTTCGACGGTTGCACTTAAGCCGGACGTTTCTGCGCTGGAGAATTTTTCGGGAACCAGCGACCGCAGCGGCGGGGTAGAATTGGCGTTCTCCATATTTGCTATCTGCCATTCATCCATGGTCATGCCATTGGGAGGTGCAAGTTTCTGCACGGTCACGGTGTATTGACCGGGGCGCACGCCTTTTGCATCTACCTGGGACGAAAAATAGGTCTTGGCGACAAATCTGCCATTGCTATCGGTGGTTCCACGGGCCGGTTTAGTTTCCGAAGAGAGGTCTACGGGAAGAAAGGCAACCTCGGCTCCTGCGACCGGGGAACCTGCGTAGATGACAATGCCCGATGCGGAAATGGTGTTGGTGTCTGCTTGGTTGCAGCCGCTGAAAATCGTGAATAATACAAGGTGACATCCAACGAGGTACTTGTGCATTGACACGTTAACACCTCCCGCAAACAGTTATGTTAGAAAAAGCCAGGCTCAAACAGAGGGGATTCTGCAAACGTCGAATCCAGGACCTGTAAATTGTAATGATAACGAGAGTGGCGTAGCAAGGCCAGGTCCTGCAGCAAGAGAGGGTCGCTGATGGAACCTGCGGTAAAGGGTTTTGCGAAATCGGGCGAACGGAATTGTACAATTTCTGAATCGAGTTGGGGTAGGACATTGAACGACTCGACACGTGGTGACCTTGAAGTGTGTTCGGTCGCTAAATTTGCGAATGCCAGGTTGGCCGTCAACGAGGAATGAATGGTGGTGTAGCCCGATGGTGAAAAATGGTGGATGAGTTGAAAAAAATCATGAATGTCAACGTCCAGGTCACCATTGAAATTTCCTTGATTCCACAGGAGAGGTGAGGTTTGGCCAATGGGGTCAAGATGCTGGACGAACGTGTTGAAGTCCAGGATGTCGACGTCACCGTCTAAATCGGTGTCACCGGCCTGGGCGATGAGAAAGAGATGTTGGTAGTCGTCACCCGCCATGCCATTGGCGTCACCATCCAGTGATAGACCGTCGTGGTTTGTTATGTTGGCACTTGTGAGGACGGCTGTGTAGTAACCAGGTGGGACATGCGTGATATCAGGGAAATTCCAGGTAGCTTGATAAGCTGCCCCCTCATAATGAAAACCTGGATCTTGCAGATCCAACGGGTCGCCGGTGGCAGAGTGGTAAAGGGATAAATCGTCGACAGTGATGTGGACGTCTTGGTTA
>CAYMUR010000094.1:4791-19945 GCA_964393615.1 uncultured Pirellulaceae bacterium | reverse complement strand
GGCGGGTCGAACTTAAATTCCGTCCAGGATGGGGTTTGGAAATGCTCGCCGCCGTACGCAGCAATTTTCCCGACTTGACCATACACATCGACTGCAACAGCGGTTACCGCCTCGAAGACCTGTCTATTTTTCAGCAAGTCGATCGCTTCCAGTTGAAAATGATTGAACAACCGTTAGGCCACGATGACCTGGTAGACCATGCCAAGCTTGCCCAACAAATTGAAACACCCATCTGCCTGGATGAGAGCATTACATCACTAGACCGGGCAAGACAAGCCATCGACCTGGGATCTTGTCAGTGGATTAACATCAAGCCAGGCCGAGTAGGTGGCCTGACTCCCGCCCGTGCCATCCATGATCTATGCCGTGAAGCTGGAATCCCATGTTGGGTTGGGGGAATGCTGGAAAGTTCTGTCGGTGCGTCTCTCTGCATTGCCCTGGCAACATTGGACAATTTTCTTTACCCGGCTGATATCTTTCCTTCGGACCGGTTTTACCGGCAAGATCTTTCCGACCCACCGATTGTTGTGCTGTCCGATGTGCCAGGGCTACCGCCACATGTCGTCGCTGCTGAAACACCCGGCATCGCTCACGAACCCCATGCGTCTCAACTTGAAAAGTGTTGTGTTCAACGAGCCGTTGTCAAATAAAATGACCCTAAAACACTTTGCTTTGAGTGTGTTGAAAAAAACGGACGACCAATACCACAAACGCCACCGGTCGGAATCAGTTCGCCAGCCACAACCGGCTCAACATCGGCAGCCTGTCTGTAGAAACAATCGCCAAGACCGCCAAGGACTGCAAATTGACAACGATTGGTAGGACGCTTATGATCGACCGCAAAGCGACATGTCTCATGAAAAGATCATAGCCGCTAGTCCATTCAGCAAAGCCGCTGGTATCAATCGAATGTCCAATCCGCTACGGGGTGCTTTGCCTTCGATGTCATGACAAGAATTATCCATTTGCTAGAAGCGACTCGTGCGGACGATTCGGCACACTGACGGTTTAACATTGATTCCTTCGTGGTGTTTTTACAATATCCGGCCGGCAAGTCTCGATTCGTCCATTGTCGCCGATAACCGGACCTGCATAGGATTTAATCATGGCTTTTCAAGTCATCACCGCATTATGGATGGTAAGTCAGATCGGACAGGTTGCGTCCCCTCCAATCAACGTTCGCGTGGCCATTGTAGCTTATGAAGATTTCCACAGTGAGGTGGCCAAGTACGAGGAACTATTCTCCCAGCTCTCCCACCACGATCCAGCATTCCATTTTCAGATGGCGGTCGGATCTTATGGTGAAGTGGTCCATTGGCTCGACCGACAAACCGTCGATCTTGCTATTTTGACTCCTGGTGTTTTTGCCAGTCTCCTGTCGAATTCCAATGGGACGACTCATTCTCCCCGTTGCCAGTATCTGGCAACGATGCAGTTACCCGCCGCCCGTTCCAAATGGGCCACTGACCAACGCCAAGCGGAGGGATTATATGATCACTACGGTTCGGTCTGCCTGGTAGCCGAGTCGTCGACACTGCAATCGGTGGAAGAATTGCGACAAGCTACAAGCAAAAATCAAGTCGAATTTTTGTTTGTACATCCCATGTCGGTTTTCGGTCGGATTGCACCAACGGCAATTTTGCAAGGCCTGGGAATCACACCTAATCGCGAACAGGTTCGATTCACTTATTCCCACAGCCAATCACTGCGCATCCTGGCGAATCCAATGACTGAAAAGGAAAGGATCGCGTTCGTGTGGGACGATGCCGCTGGCAATGACGCTGCTTTAGAATCCGGTATTCGTCGTTTACCTTTCCCTGAACTTGAGGCACTGCAAATCCCACATGATGTCGTCGTGGCCAGTAATGAATTCCAATACGGGGACCATCTCAGGACACTTTTATTGAACCAAGTTAAAAATGGCCCTTTTCAATTCACCCAAGTCGACAACTGGGCGGCTCTCTATGAAGCGGTGAACCATTGGGTAGAAGTCTCGAACACAACATTGCTAACCGACCAGGGCGAACATGTGTCACTCGACGAAATTGCTCATTCGCTACTTCAATACGCCCGGTCACAACCTCATCCTCCGAGACTGGCACTTGTTTTATCAGGCGGCGGTGCAAAGTGCTCATACCAGGTTGGTGCCGTCCAGGCACTGGAAGAAAAAATCGCCGAGTTACGCGAGCGCAACCCGGAACAAGATATTGATATCGAACTGGTCGTTGGAACGTCAGGAGGTGCGATTAATTCACTACCAATGGCAATGAAGATTGGAGCAACGGCCCGGGGCCAGAAAACCCTCGAGGCTACCTGGCATGCACTTGACCAGCGCGACATCGTACGGCCGTCATTTCTGGTTCGCGCAAACATGGGTCTGTGGTTTGCTATTGTTCAAACGGCTCTTATCATCTGAGCAGTTCGCTGGTTCGTGCCACAGATTGAACGCCGGGGAAAGACATTTGCGATCACTTATACCGTAGTGGCCGCTCTGGAAATCCTGTTAGGCTATCTCCCTGGATCACCGTGGCACTGGCTGGGTACCAATCACGTTTTGCACCATGCTTGGCTATGGTTTAGTTTTGGTGTTCGCACATCGGCCTGGAGTCTGTTCGCCATTGGAATCGGTGCCATTTTTCTCGAATCCAGGGCAATGCGTCGAGGCCAACACATCAGCATTCCAAAGTGGTTTACCAAGACCACCTTACTAGCTGGTGTTCTTGGTTTACCAATCATCCAGTGGACCATCATCCTGCTGCATGAAGAAACCCTCTCCGGCGGCCAGGGTATGGAACGTGCCCTGGCCGACAAAATCCCTTCGCTTATCGACAAGCATCTGGCCCATCACGATCTTTCTCCGTTAGAAAAAAAGGGCACCGACAAACCGCACGAGATGTTACGAAACGTCAGTCGCCAGGTAATCCAACGCAATTTACTGGAGCGCGACCTTGTGATCACCGGATCATGCCTGGGCCAAACGAGCGAAGACCTGCCAACTGACCTTTATTTCTATGCGTCTGCCGACCCTACTGCACCCCTGCCAACGTTTGGCGAACGAGGGCTTTCGTTGCGGCAACATCCTGAGATCCTGCTCGATGTGATCATGGGGTCCAGTTCTATCTATCCCGTTTTCCCACCTCGACGAATTCTCAACGTCCCACGTTCAGGTGAAGCGATCACCCTGGTCGACGGTGGCTTCGCACACAACAGTCCACTCGAAGCGGCTGTGCTTTGGGGGGCTACCCATGTTTTGCTGGTTGAAGCTACACCCCGTCGACGCAGTCAACAGGGCAACTTTTTGCGTAACATAACCTCCTCGTTTCGACATTTGCACCGGCAAGCACAATTGCTCGATGCGAGATCACGTGGAAAAGTGGTTGTCTATAACTTGGCACCCGACCCGCCTCATATGTGCGTGCTTGATTTCGCACACAATCTCGTGGCCGACAGCATCCGACGAGGCTACCGGGATGCAAGCCTGGCGGCAGGTTTGGAGAAACCCCGATTTCTGCGCGAATTGGGTGAGCCAATTTTCAGGGAGACAGGCATTTCGCATCGCGTGGATTCAAAAGATACGACACCAGCCTCTCCCTAAATTTGCCCGGACTGGTCAAGACTTTGAGCACACACGGGTTGTTATCACGACGGCAGGATTCTGTCTGAACTGTCCAGAATACCCCTCACCGCCGGCCACTGATGACAACTTCAAAAGGTTTCGTGCTTCGACGCTACCTGAACACTTGTCGTGCCTGGCAAACAAAAAAGCTCAACAGTGACATGATTAAGAGCGTGCACGTGGCAGGTTCAGGAACGCCGCTGAGTTGACTGGCCGTCGCGTTGTAACCAATGGGGCTAAAGTTCACGGCTAAATTATTGAAGTCGGTGATGTCGACATCGTTGTCACCATCACCATTACCTTTTTCCCAACCCGGTTTGGGTGTTCCACCGATCGGGTTAAAGTTCACGGCGAGATAATTAAAGTCTGTAATGTCAACATCCCGGTCGTAATCCAGATCTCCCTGTAAATAGGGAGTCGCAAAGCCATTTTCTATAGCAGAATACTCGAGTTGGCGGCGAAGATCGTCCTTGTCGATGTCATGATCCGAGTCCAAATCGAATTGCGCATTCGCTGGCGGTACGCTAACCGAAGCGAGCAGGTTACCTTGGCCATACATTAGGTTGATATCAACGACATTACAAACTGTGTCGCCGTTAAAATCGCAGACAGGCCCCACGTCAACGACCGCCGACAAGGCGACTCCAATGGGAACAAAAGTCCCCGGAGCCCGTACCACCAGGTCCTCTACATTGGAACCGTTCAGATTTGCTCTTTGAACTTTACCCAGGTCTGGCTGAGCCCAATACATCTTTCCGTTGGTTACATCAAGGGCGATGTCGCCCAGATCATCCAAACCAGTGGAAACCAAAGTTTCAACACTGAGTCCACTTAAACTCGCGCGCTGGATCGTGCCAGTATCCTTGGTAGAAGAAGTCCAGTACATCTTTTGGTCCGAAAGGTCCAACGCAATTCCAGTGGGTTTGTCCAATCCCGTAAAAAGATTTTCGACATTCGATCCATCCAGATTACTGCGCCGTATCGTTAACGTATCCCCTTCGGTCCAATAGATTTTGTTGCTATTACTATCAATGGCGATTCCAAATGGTCCACCTGGAGTAGCGACAACGTCTTCCACGTTGGAACCATCCAGATTGGCCCGCTGAATTTTATTGAGATTGC
Organism: uncultured Pirellulaceae bacterium; assembly: GCA_964393615.1. GTDB lineage: Bacteria > Planctomycetota > Planctomycetia > Pirellulales > Pirellulaceae > CAYMUR01. The sequence goes on along the minus strand of CAYMUR010000094.1, from coordinate 15,207 downwards.
TCACTGACCAATACATTTTATGATTGGAAGTGTCCAAGGCCATTCCGAACCCAGTGACTCCCCCGGTAAACGGTACAAGAGTCTCTACATTCGAACCGTTCAAGTCGGCCCGCTTCACCCCACCCATCAATTCTGTCCAATACATTTTTTCCGCTGCATGATCCACATCGAGACTCATGGGCTCATTGAGTCCCGCAGTGATTAAGCTTTGAATATTGGTACCGTCGTCAGCAGAACGTTCAATCTGTGGGGTCCCCGTCAAACTGGTCCAATAGACCGATGCAACCAATGCCGTTCCCTGTCCAGAACAAACAATGATCAGAACAGCCATACAGCAACATACGAGAAATCGTTTCACTTGTTTGACCTCTTCCTAGCACCGATTCCTTAGAAATTAAAAGTCTGAACATCTTCGCTGCGTGGTGAGTTCCACGGTCCAGAACCTGGCACTGCTCCGTTATCGAAACGATCGAAACCTCCTGCCCGCGGTCCCAGGTCCGCATCAGGCAAAGTTTTCGTCCTACATCACTCATCACTACCTACATACTTCAGCAGCAAGTCTAGAAGCAGCTATCTTCTCCCGGACTGGAAAAATGCATAGAATCTACATATCAACCATCCAATCTTTATGTTACCACAAGGCTCAGTCGCTGGCAATTTTTTTGTCGAATCACGGCAACGTACGATGAAAAGCAGTATTTACAATGACATTAAACGTACGAAGACATTAAACGTACGAAGACATTAAACGTACGAAGACATTAAACGTACGAAAACAATCACTAAACAAATTTTCTGGTCTAGGTAATGTTGACCAACCATTTGTTCTTCGATAACAGACAACTTCCCTGGCTCTTTTTTTAGGAAAATCAGCCAGGCCTCGTGAACGGCGTTTACAACTAGAAAGCAATCTTTTGAACAACACCGTCCCCCTTCAACAACCTGTTGATAACGACTCGCTCTCTGGCACGGTACGGTTATCGATAGCCGTACCGGTAGCGGTCGCCAGTTTTTTCTACACGAACATTCTGGAGTATGCGTTACCTCTCTATTTTGATGCCTTGGAGCTTCCCAAAGATACCTGGTCCAATCTTGTCAAATACAAAGTGGTAACCTGGATTCTCGGTTCCGCCCTGGCTGGTTTGTTGTCACGCCGTTACGGTGAACGGTTTGTATGGAGCTGCTCGCTATTGGGTAAGGTGGTCGTCATTTTGGGACTAATCTATTGCCCGACTCCCGGCGCCATCGTTCTGCTGGCAGCCTGGCAGGGACTCACAGGGGCCTTAATGTGGATCGCCGGCGTATCGCTGGTACAAATGGTACCAGAACAACGAAAAGGACTTTCCAATGGGCTCATTATGGTTTCTGTGGGAGTGGGTGCCGTCTTTGGAGCATTAATTGGACGTTTCATCATCTACATCGACGAACTGAAACCGTTCGTCTATCAAACGAATCTGCCGGAATTTTTTTCACGACTATTTAACTTCGTCAAACTAACTTCCACCCCACAAATTGAAGACTTCTATTCCATTTTCTGGTTATTGATGGCGACTACTATTCTTTCGTCCGTCGCCATCGCCCTGTTTGGACAACGGCCAGGAAAATTCCAACGCGAGGAACCCGCAAACTGGAAACAGACGTTTAAAGACGTAGGGCTGTTAGTTTCCAATCCTACCTTTTGGGCACTCGTGATCCCACTCGCATTACTAGGGGGTCCTGTTTTTCAAGCCTCCAACCAATTCCTGCCATACCGCGCCGAAGAATTAGGATTAAAGCAAGGTTCGGAAGACCAGGGCTGGATTTGGTTACAATTGCTGAAAACCTTTATGTGGATTCCTGGAGGTATCGCCGTCGCATTTCTTGCCGGAAAACGTGCACCGGGATGGGTAGCCGCCATGATGCTGGGATGTTTTGCGGTGACGGCATTTGGCATTGGAATGAGTATATTGCCTTGGCATATCTTTTTATGGGTCGCCTGTTTCGAATTCACCCGACAATTCATGCGTTGGTCACAAGCCGGGTATTTGGCGGAACATATGCCGGGCAATCTACGACCGACGGCCATAGGTTGTGCCATCATGCTCTCCGGTCTAGGTAGCTCACTCTACTGTTGGATCGTCCCGATACTTTGGGACCCCAACTCAGCCGAATTTGTCTCCTGGAAACCAATCGTCACAGCAGCCATTCTGGGATTGACGGGAACCTTGGGACTGCTGATTTACCATTATTTTCGGCCCATCAACGCTAATTCGGTAAAGTCAGAAGCATGAACTAGCACCCTCACACCGGGTGCGACATGCCACAAAATCTTGACCACATGCAAGCATCGTGGTACAGGGTATCATTCACCGACACCTGACAGCATGTGTCATGTCAACTCAAACCGGCAGGCACGAATGTGTCGTCGATTTTCGACCGTGGCATAATACGTCAACAGGTAGCTTCCATCACCCAAGTCATTCAGATCAGGCAACCCGAAACTAAAAGAAGTCATTTCGTGATTTTGGTCAGACGACTCCCCCGCTTGACGGACTAATATCGGCTTACCGAGAATCCGCTGTTGCGTTGCGTCCCACATCTGGACCACGTCTGCGATATCAAAGGTTACACCGCGATCATGTGATAGCCACAAACGGATGCCTGGGTTCGAATCACGATCATTGCTGGCAGCAATTACCGTATTGGAATCTATCGCTAACGGACAGGTCACCTGGCCGCTAATCTCGGTTGGCTGGGGTGGTGACCATGTTCGCCCATTATCATCAGAAACACTACGGTGTACAGGAAGTGTCTCTTTGATTCGAAACACTTGCAGATTATCTCGATCCCGTTTCCATACCCAATACAATGCCAAAATCTGGCCATCCTCAAAAATAGTGTAATAAGCCTCGTCGTAGAACACCTGCCCCAAAGGATCTGTCAAAACTCGTCGGATAGGGCTAAATGTGACTCCATGATCATCGGAAAAACAAGCACCACAGACCCCAGTACCCTCCTGATCCACATGCGGTGTATTGAGAAACAGTTCACCACTTGGCAATACAAAAGACCGACCCGATAACCCCACTTTAATTCCACTCATGTTGGTCAGTTGCACAAGATCGGTCCAAGTGCGTCCATCATCAACGCTACGGGACTGGTAGTACCGCCGCTGCTGTGCCAAGCCTTCTTCGCCGTCAAGGATGTCGTGATCGGGATGCGTCGTGACGATAACTGGAAAGAAGGTCAGTAATGAACCATCCTGCGGGATGACAATTTGGGGAGAAATCAACGACTCGGGCGGGTGCAGACCGCGGCCATCGCAAACAGCAACCCCTGGCGACCAGGTCCGACCATTGTCTGTCGACGTTTGCACAACCCCCACACCATCCGAACTGTGCTGAGCCGATCCAGCCCGGTACGCACATGCAATCAGGCCATCGTCTCGACGAGAGGAAACTGGATACGCACTACAAGCAAACCCCGCTGCCATGTCGGCTTCCATCGAAACCAGAACATCATGAATGATTCTGATATTTTTCAGGGTAATGGCCATCGCATCAACACTCCAAGGCAACATAGATCTCTACAAACAGTCACTGATTTAACACCGATGGATTGGGCCAATACAAAACCGTATCAGTGATTCGCTTACCTGCTGACCTACGGCCCGTGATGCGGAGCACTCATACGTAATCCAACATCCCAACATGAAAATCAAAAGGAAACATTCGGTCAAGGACCCGTCCCAGGTCGTTGGGCAAGTCAAGCCATTGCGACGGCTGCTGTGGTCCAAACAAAAGATTGGCCGTCTGTCGTAATGTAAGGCTGAATTCGTGGGGCACATGTTCAACGCCGATACGAATTCGGCCACCTTCTGTAGTCATGCTGATTCGTTCCGATGTTTCAGTGACGACAATTCCCACCGACAATTTATCACCATCGATACGATTTTCTAAAACAGGAAGCATTCGCTCCAACAATTGCCGCAAATGACAAATCCGGACCATCTTTAGTCCCGCCCCCGACGCCTGTTCCATCGAAATTCGCCGATCACACTTCTTGTGCTGCAGTAATTCCGACATGTCACATGAGCGGTTTGGCACAAACACCTGTAAGTCACCTGACCTCCACTGCGGTAACACATGTGCTAAAAGAGACTCGAGAGCAGGCATGGCCCCTCTCCACTCAACTACGCCATTTTTGTTACAGGCCTCTGCAACGACTACGTAACCTGCTACACCGTGTTCACCTTCGGCCACCCATGTGGTTACTTTGGGCAGTGTAAAGAGCGTGACACAATCGAAAGGGCTTCGCGTTAAACAATAAGGTTGCGAGTGGTACATCTCTGTGGCCGCTTGGAGATGTATTTTTTCATCAAAAACACGCACGGTGTGGGTCTGCTGAAACTGTCTCGCGACTTGTGGTTCGACCAGATATGCCCAGCCATTGGTTCCAACGACTTCCCAACCAGAGCTTTGGTAAATCGGCGGAGTGTCGGTCCAAAGTAATCCAAAGTCGGCACCTGCTTCACACATTCGATCTAGCGCATCCTGCGTGACACGTTTCGCTAAACCGCGACCGCGATAGTTAGGGTCTGTGACCACGCAATTGACCATGCCCACCTGAAAATGACAATTACGATCATTGACGCCCCAAGACTTGGTCGCCAAATGCGTGACAACCCGATCATCTTCAAGAATGACCCGAAGGTTGTCGTGATTCTCAGCGGCAAATACCAGTGGATAATCGGTCGTAACATCCTGGTCGATGTCTGCACGAAAGACTCGGTTGACCAGGTTAATTACCTGGTCGAATTCATCAAGACGAACTGCCCGTGGACCTTGCATGCGGACAGTGTGAAATATCGAACATCTTGTGTCAAGCATCAGGTTCTCTCCGGTCAACAAACCCCCGCGTTTTCACATGATGAACACCGGAAATTTTTAGAAATCCGAACCAAAAGGCCAGGGAATGGTTTTTACCATGCCACGGACGAAAGATTCGATCCCTGTCGGCCAGGAAAACTAGCGCCTTGCCAGAACGCCGTCCACTTGACATTCAGCACTACAGACCTGAGACTACTTCCCATGGACACAGGCCCGATTTCAATACAGGTTGAAAGCCTGAGCGGCGTTGAAACACGAACGATTTCGATAGGGAGTCTCGCCGGAGCCCGTTTCTCGTCTCGTGATACCGCGACAATGCGCCAGGAACTTGACGAAATGCTTAGCCAAGATGGTCAATATTCGGGTGCCACAAAAACCAACCCATCTATTTTCCGTATTGCACGTTACCTGTTAACCCAAGAAGAAACGTTCGAAGTCCAGGGTTTTTTGACAGGAGGTGAAGCCGAGGTCGTGGCCATCCGTTGTGACGACGAACTTTTTATTTCGGTGGGCAGTGACCAGTGTGATCGCGAATTGGATCCACTCTTTCCCGACAAGCCAAAACAAATGTGCCCGCATCCCATGGCGACCGTCGCGTGGCCCTATGCCGAAGTACAAGATCACTGGGACCAGCTGCAAATCTACAGCGAGGTAACCGTCGGGCCCCACGCCATACCACTTCAGGACAGTCCGCTTTCTACCCTGGTCAATCTGGACTACCTGCTCGCCATGCATTCCGTGCAAACGTTAGCAAACCCCATGTTCTTGTATTGTGGTTCTGCCGAACCACTGGCAACAGCCGCCCAACAAGCGCAGGCACTAAGCCTGCCTGAATCAATCATCCATGGCACCGGTGATGCATTTCTGGCCCGTTTGCACGACCCTGTGCTGAATCGCACGATCGAGCACAAGTTCCAAGCCATTCCAGTCGGTGACGATTTTGCCGAACGCTGTGGACGCCCCGTTTCGAATTGATCGTGCCAGCGGCTTCAGACGAATTTCCATTCCAGGAAAACCGCTTCGGACGAAATCTCAAAACTGGCACCATCGACGTGTCCCTTACGCCAAACAATTCATACCACGGTCGTCGAACTGTTACCACCAGTATGGCCAGATTCGTATCAAGAAAACTGCAACGAAGTACCGAGTGATTTTTCGAGTGCCTGATCATAGATCGTTCGAACGATGGTTGTATCCTGGATTCCGATTCCCACACCGTCAAACATGGTAACTTCGGTCGCATTCGTTCGCCCCACCACCTCTCCATTGATGACCTGGCCCAAGGTACCGGCATAGCATTTTTCGTCCAGTACTCCCTGCTGAATTGCCTGGCTCACTTCGCCTCGTTGGATAGCGTGCTCAATTTTATCCGCGATAAGACGACAGCGCGACAGAAGAGACATGTCACATTCAATCTTATCCGCCATGTCAGATCCCATGCAAGAAAGGTGTGTACCGGCACGCACCCAATCCGACATCACAATTGGCTCACGACTGTTGGTCGCTGTCACCAGAACGTCAGCATTTTCGCACGCTACCTGTGCATCCACTACCTCGATCGGAATTGAAACCAGGGACACCAGGTCCCGTGCTGCCTTGTCGGCTGATGATCTATTTTTATCGTACAACAATATCTTTTCAAAATTCCGTACACTACTCACTTGCCGTACACATTGTTTCCCCAACTGACCGGCCCCAATGACTGAGAGCACACTTACATCTTGACGAGCCAGGTGTTTGGCAGCCACCGCCGCTGCGGCCGCAGTGCGCAACATCGTGGGTAAGGTTCCGTCACAGATCATCAGCAATTCACCTGTCTGTGGTTCAAACACAAGAACCCAACTGCTGGTCGTGGGCAGGCCGTGGCTTGGGTTGCTCGTTCGTTCTTGTCCAACTTTCATGGACAACAAGCCTGCAGCATCAGTCATCCCCGTAATACATGCTGCCAAAGCTCCAGGCTCTCCGATGGGCAATTCATAGATGGCTTTGGGCGGTAAATAATCCTCGCCTTTTTCATAAGCGGCCATCGCTTGCTCAATAGCAAAAATAGCCGCTTCCGGTGAAAAGCCAGCAGCAATTTCGCTCCGAGTCAAAATGATTGTTGGGCGAGCCATGGGATCATTCTCCGAAAAGCTTCCTCAATCTGGTCCATCGACGTGGAATAACTGAGTCGCAAGGCGTTGTTACATGACTCTCCAAAGGTCCCACCGGGGACCGTGCAGACCCGAATTTCCTGAAGCATTCGCATGGCCAAGTCAAAGCTGTCCGTCCCTTGTGGAAATGAAGGAGTGATAAAAAATGCCCCACCTGGTCGATAGCCAGTCATCAATGGTGTTTCCTCGACCAACTCAACAATCCGGTCACGTCGCCGACGATACTCGGCCACCATTTCCTCGACCGGGGCCTGATCGCTGCGGAATGCCTCCAACACCGCCCATTGCCCTGGTGTGTTTTCGGTCGTACTGATAAACATATGAAATCGTTGCAATGCTTCGATATTTTCTTCACTGCTGATTGCCCAACCGACGCGAAGTCCGGCCAGCGAATAGGTCTTCGAGACGCTGCTAGCCATGATCAAATTGTCCAATGTCGGATTCGCGACCAAGGCACTCGTATACGGTACATCGTCTAGGATCAAGCGGTCATAGACTTCGTCACTAATCAAACTGATACCACGATCAGACACGGCTTCACAGATCGCTTCTAACGTTTCGCGTGAGTACACCGTTCCGCTAGGATTGCCGGGCGAGTTAAGCATCACGGCAGTCGTACGGTCGTTGATGGCGTCAATGACCTGTTGCGGATCCACCTGGTAACCATTGTCCGCCGTTGTCACAATACGGCGCAAAGTCGCCCCTGCCATTTCGGCCACATGCCCCAACACAAATACAGGTTCAATCACAATCACTTCTCCGCCGGGCTTCACGGCTGCCGTCAGCGCCATGTACATTGCCTGGCAACACCCTGTGGTCACCAGGACATTCTCCTCTCCAAGAGAAATGCCATAACTTCGACTGTAAAACTCGGCGATGGCTTGCCGTAATTCAGAAAGACCGGCATCCATTTCATATCGCGTCTTGCCATCACGCACCGCACGCACATAAGCTTCAACGATGTGTGGCGATGGCTGAAAATCAGGCTGTCCGATCGATAGATGGACCACGTCCTCCATCTGCGCGGCCGCATTGAACATTTTACGGATCGGAGAAAACGGTAGCGACGCTAATGAAGGATTCCAGGCAATGCCGGAACGACTATTCGTAGCTTGCGAAGGTTTCATCTCGATCATTATGCACGTTGCAAGACGTATCGACAACTACATACCTATCTACATGCTGAAGTTATGGCGGTGACTGCCACGATGGAAGGTTCAGAAACTGTACAACTCATGGCCAAAGTCGATTGTACAAGGACAATAAACCGGTTAATCTTTAGTCTTTAACCAGCTCTAACTGACAAGCGAGACTCGATCATGCGTTATTCGTCCACCAGACGGCCAACCTTGCTGGCCCTTTTAGTTCTCATCAGCATCGCGGCCGCTGTAGAATCGGCAAGCGGTGCCCCCACACCCACCGTGCAAATACTGATTGGTAAAACAGCGGATCCGCTGGAACGCTTCGCAGCTACTGAACTGGAACAAATTCTGGAACGACTGTTCTCGGTCAGCGTGCGTGTCACAACGAAAGCAGACAAAACATCATCCGCGACCGTTTTGCTGGGACGCCCGGAGAACCATCCTGCTTTGTCGGAAACTGTTGGCAACCACTGGCCTGATTTAAGTGAACAGGGTTTGCTGCTGCGACGAATCGAGTCGCGTCCAACAACATTAATCGTGGGTGGTGGAAGTCCGGTTGCTGTCATGTGGGCCGCTTATGAACTGGGAGAACGTTTCGGAGTCCGCTACCTGGTAAATCGAGATGTTTACCCCGATAAGCGAGCATGGACAAACTGGCCCGCATTGAATGTCATCATGGAACCCAACATGCTGACTCGCTGCTGGAGACTGGTGAATGATCTGCCAAACGGACCCGTTTCATGGAGCATGGAAGAAAATCAACGATTCCTGCGGCAAATCGCCAAAATGAAATATAACCGGATTCACTGTTCACTCTGGCCTGTCCAACCAGCGGTTCAATACACGTTTCAAGGAATGCAAAAACCGCCAGGACTTTTGTTTTTTGGCCTGCAACATCCTATCGATACTGACACCGTGGCAGCCGACAAATTTCCTGGCATGCAGGTATTTACTAACCCCGAGCTGGTTGGGGCAAAATCGCCAGACGAGGTAAGGCATCGTTTTACAGCGTTAGTTCGTGGGATCATTGACGAATCCCACAAACTAGGAATGCAAACAGGTCTCTCCATCCAACCGTTTGAGTGGCCCAAGGAATTCATGAAAGTACTACCCGGTTCTGAACCGGTCACACAACTAGGCCGTGTCACCGCAGGACCAGGAAAGAACCAGTCCATGGAAGACCCGTTGTTACGAGATATGGTGGCCACCATTATACGGGCATACATTGAAACTTATCCCAATATCGATTTTTTACATATAGGAATGCCAGAGCATCGCAGCTGGAGCGGCCAGGCTGCTGAAGCGTTAGACAAGCTAACCAAGCACTACGCCGTCGAGCTGGACAGTTTCGAATCCTTATGCCAACGGGCAAGAAGCCGAACGACTTTTCCGGGAGGTGGTGGCCGTGTGGAAACCATGCTCAAAGGTGATCTATCGTCCCTGTGGTTCTTTGATTCCTTGGTCCGTGAAAAAAAACTTCTCCAACGACCAGGGGGCAGACCCGATGTGAAGCTGGTTTACAACGGCGTGGTTGCCGAGTTGTTTCCGTTATTGGCAAACATGGTTCCACCCGGGGGTGAGATATTAAGTTTTGTTGACTACACTGCCAGTCGTGTGCTGAAACAGCGTAATCTCCTTAAACAAGTACCACCTAATCACGTACCCGCCACGCTGATTTTTACTTTGGCCGACGATAATGTAGGCATTTTGCCACAACTGGCTACAGGATCCTTGCACACGCTGCTGGGTGACCTTCGGGACAACGGCTGGTCTGGTTTCTACACTCGCTATTGGACCATTGGCGATTTAGACCCGACGGTCCATTATCTTGCCCGGGCTAGTTGGCAGGCGTCCTTGACACCACGAGATGCGTACACAGACCAGCTGGAACATGTATGTGGTATCCATTCGGTCGGGCCCGCGCTGAAAGCATTCGAGATGATCGAACAGATCACACTTGGCCTCAACCAACACGGACTCGGTTTCGGATTTCCCGTCCCAGGAATGATGTCAAAGCACTACAACCAGGGTGGGCTCTCCGATCTTTTGAAAAAAGATCACCAGGCATACCGCCAGACGCTGGAACTGATGAAAGAAGCCTTGCAACAAAGTCGTCCGACTGGCCGTGCCTACATGAACTATTTCGTACAGCGACTACAGTTTGCAGACAGCTATTTGACTGCGGCCGAGGCCTTTGGAGCAACGTCGCTTGCCGAAAAAGCAGGGGACAAGCCCCAGGCCCAAAACCAGATC
>CAYMUR010000094.1:0-4781 GCA_964393615.1 uncultured Pirellulaceae bacterium | reverse complement strand
TGCCATCCGTCAGGCCCTTGAAGCATATGCGGGAGTGGCCAAAGACCATGGTGATCTAGGTTCCATAGCACTGATGAACGAATATTGCTACCGACCGATTCGCAATAAACGGAATGAACTGCAGTGACGCGCAACGTTGAATTGGTGTCAACATGACGACGGCCGCTCTATCTTGTCATCCAAAGAACCTTTCAGGGCGCAGGCGTTTCTTTGTTCACCGGCTCCCACCGCTCGCTATGCCATGAACGGCTCATGGCAACCTGGACCGCTGCCACGGCAAACGCTTCATCAAAACCGGGTTGCCCTTGCTGACCGTCCACAATGGATTTGACAAATTGATAGGCTTCGATCAGTTTGAGGTCTTCATAACCCATGCTATTGCCTATCCCGGGGTAGAAATCGGCGAACTGCGGGTGCTGCGGACCTGCTCGTAACAGGGTAAAACCTTCGTGTACATCCTGGTTGTCGGATAGCCTCAGCTGCAGTTCATTAAGTCGTTCATAATTCCATTTGAGTGCACCCTGGGTACCATTGATCTCCAATGCCATTTCGCAATCGTGCCCTTTGACCACGCGGCAAACCTCAAAAGTAGCCGGGGCTCCGTTGGTAAATTGAGCCAACGCAGCGACATAATCCTCGTTGGTAACCGGGGCCTTCGGCCCACCACCAGCGACAGAAAAGTGGGTCCCTTCACCGGGCGCTGCCAAGGGACGTTGGCTAATGAATTGTTTTTGCTGTGAGACAACTCGTTCGATAGGCCCAACCAGCATATGCGCCATGTCGATCACATGTGACATCAAATCGCCAAGCGTACCCCAGCCAGACAATTCCTGCTGAAACCTCCAAGAAAGTACTCCATCCGGATTGCTGCCATAGTCAACAAGAAAGCGACTGCGGTAGTGAGTGATCTCACCCAGCTTCCCGTCGCGAATCAATTGCTGTGCATAACGAATGACAGGCGCCCAACGGTAGTTATAACCTACAGCCGTCAAAATTTTAGCCTGACTCGCAGCCTTTTGACTGGCAATCGTTTCCTCCGGGTTCCTCCCTACAGGTTTTTCACAGAATATGTGCTTACCAGCCGCTGCTGCCTGCTGAACGATTTCGAGGTGGCTGTTATTGGAAGCGGCAATGACCACTAAATCTACATCGGGATCGGCCGTGACATCTCGCCAATCCGTGGTCGACCGGAGAAATCCGAAATGTTTTTGTCCATCGTCTGCCCTTGCTTTCACTTCGTCAGCACAGATAACCATTACCACGGAAATCCCAACGCCTCGAAAACGTTCTGTAATATTGCGGTAGGCACGACTGTGGACTGTCCCCATCCACCCCATACCAATCACACCAACTCCAATTGTTTCTGTCATCCTGTTACTCTCCATGACTTGACACTATCCACAACAAATCCGCTACACCCGCCACATCTCCTGGGAAATCCAAAGGCTACAAGTAGCTCCAAACGATCAGAGAAAGGACTAGAAAAAAAGTGCCGCAGCTAAATAAACCAACCTGCATAAACTTATTCGGCCGGACCTGGCTCGGCAACAATGTACGGTTCACGTAAAGGGTGTGAAATGACGTGAAACTCAACGCCACATTTCCAATGACAGAACCGATAATGGCCAACGTCAGAGGCTCAAACAAGGACAACCAGACAGCTCCCCAGGCGGCATAGACAGCAAGAATTCCATAGTAAATATACTTGACTTGATGTCCCTGGAGACGTCGAGCAGCAGAACTGGTCGTCCAAATCACGTCAGTCCAACGACGGGCAATGGCTTCGCATGCAAAAATTTGACCTGGCGCCAGTACGAGAAAACTACATAACAAGGTAGCCGGCCAGAGCAACCAGTGCAGGTCAGGATATCTGCTCGTCGTGCCCTCCGCGATTACTGCAGAAACACGATGACCCTCCACCGGCACGTTGCGGATAAATTCCAGAGAAATCATACAAGGAAGTGCCATGCCCACGAAACAACAAAGCAACCACACCACGGCCTGATCCCGTACGATGTAACGCATCCAACCGCGCCAGCGGCGTAAGTTGGCCTCATCCGTAGGAAACACTTTACCAACATGAGAAAGTGTCACCGTGCTGCCGCCAACGGCGCTGGGAATGGCTCCGACCAGTTTGCCCATACCCCAACCTTTGTCACGGACATAGTTGGATAACAGTGTGTTGGACGAACCTCCAATGCCTGCAATCGCTGCAAAAGCAGCCAGTATCGCCCAGTTGAGGTCAGGCAAACGACCATGTTGACGTACATAACTAATCATTCCGACCCGTTCGATTCCCTGGTAGGTAACCAGAGCCGTGGCGCGATCAACCAACTCATTGGGTAGATCCCGCAACTGATCGTAGCTTTTCTTCTCACCGGCCTCGGAGACTTCGATCCGGTCTGCCATCCAGGTCTGGTCCCCCATAATTTGGCCTGATATACGCAACGTGACCCCCTTCTTAGTATCCTCCACAAGGAAACGATCGACTCCGGCAATCGATTGTATCTGGTTCAGCATTCGTTGGCGGACATCGACCAACTCATCTGGCACCTCATCGTTCATACTCATTTCATTTACCTCAGTACCATCATCAAAGATAAACTGAGTTACCAAAGGATCGCTTTCTTCGATTTTTCCTTCGAATGTTCCTTTCACCGTGTAACTATTGGGACCGTCGACGTCGGTCATCTCAAAATGAGGTCCAACAATAATAGTTTCTGCCCGTATGGGGAGGACTCCGATGCGAAAGAATCCAGTCACGACTTCCCACATATTCGCGCGGGACACCGTCAACGCGGACATGATGAAGAGGAAGCCTAAAACAATCACCACCTTGAACGACATTAATCGTTCGATACTGCGATAGATCGTACCGCCAAAAATCAACGGCAGAAAAGATCCTAGAAAAACGACGTATCCCAGCAGGTGGACAATAGTGACCTCCGGCAAGCTAAATCCGGCAAACTGGATCTCGGCATTACCGGGCAGGTGCCCCAACAGAGCCGCAGCCAGCGGTACGGCAGCTGTTGCTGCCATGAACGGCCAGATATTACTAACGTCGATCAGCAGATACCAGATGGTCCATGCTTTCGCGCCCGGCCAGGTACGCAAATACCCCACGTGAATTGGCTCACCACAATATAGCGCATAACGCATGACCTCAATGTTGACAAATAACTGGCCGACAATACTGATCGTTGCCAACCACAGGAGTGTCGCACCATACTGCCCCGTCACCGCCGGACCAAACAGCCACTCGCCAGCACCAATTGCTACGCCAGCCATTAACAGTCCGGGACCGATCATCGCCAGCCAACTCCGCAAACCCATATCCGGCGCCCCAGGAAGCTCTCCTGTAGTCCATTCCGGAAGACGCCCTTTCGAAACGGTAACGATCCGATTTTCGTCGGCTGCCTCAGACCAATTCGTGTCACCCATATGGAAAGCCCCTGTTTTTCAAACTTTGCTAGGTCACCCTACAAACCTTGCCTGTATAGGCCGATTGATAAAGTGCCAACACACTTTGTAGAAAAGTACGACTATGCTCCAAAGAAACAACTGGAGCAGCACCGTCCAGAACACACGCTTCCATCGATTTAACCTCTGCTTCGTAGGCATCGACGGCAGGAATTTGGATATTTTTTTGATTACCCTGAGTGTCGACATACGTGAGGCGTCCAGGTTGGGGAGGGTCTCCCGGCCATTCGGCACCTGACAAGTGATCCTGAACGACGAGCATTCCCTTGGTACCAATGACATGGGCTCCGCGACGACCTGGAGACTGCATGCCGCAGGAAATCTGAGCAACAACGTTATTCGAGAAACGAAGTTGACCAACCAGCGTAAGATCGACGCCGGTTGGTCCCGTTGTTTGTTGCGCCCACACCTCCACGGGTGGTCCGGCATCGATCAAGGCGATCGCAAAGTCATTGGGGTAAACCCCAACATCCCACAAGGCACCGCCAGCTAGTTGAGGATTGAGACGAATATTATCGCGATCCTCCGGTGGCAAACAGAAAGCATCCCAACAAACAATCAGTTCCAGCTTACCTAGATGCCCTGCAGAGACCCATTGCCTGATTGTTTGAAGCTGCGGATGGTGCAGAAATGAAATGGCCTCAAAAACCGTGACACGATGCTCGTGAGCAGCCGATTCGACCGCGTCCAAGTCGTCCAAGGTAGTGACAAGCGGTTTCTCACACATGACATGCTTGCCAGCTGCCGCCGCCTGAATGGTCCACTCTGCATGTAATGTATTGGGAAGCGAGTTATAGATGACATCAATTTCCGGATCATTCAGCAGTTGCTCGTAACTGCCATAGGCTTTGGCAATATCATTTTTCGTTGCATAATCCTGGGCCTTCTCCAGGCTACGACTGGCTACGGCCACCAACTCACTACGAGCAGACCGACGCAGCGGTCCTAGCATCGCAACATTAATCCACGCGGTGGATAATATGCCCCAACGAACTTTGGCAGACATTCGTAGCAATTCCGATTGGTTTAGATCTCGTTGCCGAACCCTAAGGTTCTACTCCCAGTCTGCTTGTGGGGCAACCCGCATACCCACGGCTATCGGACCTGGCTCGCCAATCCAGACAGCCTCCATTCCAATCAAGATCCCCTTTTGACGACATTCCAACCGACAATCTCTCTGACAGCAACCAAGTGTACATCGACACACAGATTGCCAAAACACAATCGGTTTAGAACCTGTCAATGAGAAGGAACTCGTGGAGGATCATCTTGACAATGAACGTTACCAACGCCTTAAAAAG
>CAYMUR010000093.1:0-21341 GCA_964393615.1 uncultured Pirellulaceae bacterium | reverse complement strand
GACAGTCAGGAACGTCCCAGCGAGTAAACCGGCCAGCCACATTTTTGACCACCGTAGGCGGCACTGTTAGTTCAGCAGCGATCGGTCCAAGCGCGGAGCCAGGCGGCAATTCCGGTACGCTGGGCAGCCCCCTTCTCGCCCCCGGTTCCGCGGTTTTCACAAGTCGCGTTCGGTCTGGCGGAGGTGGTGGCTGCCACGGTTCGGCGCGACGATGTAAAACGATTGCCGCTGCACGGTCGGGACCGAGTACTGGGTTCTTGTCACCTGTCAGAACATCCACACCCTTGACTTGTACCGGCGGACCTTTTTGTCCCACTCCTCCGTAGTAAAAATAACAGGTAACCGCACCGTCATCACTGGTCATCTGAAAATACTTACCGCCCGAGTCACGTGGAGCAAAATGTTTATCAAAAACACCATCTAAATCGCTGCTGTGCAGCAACCCTTGGATCAAATCATAAACCAGTAATTGCCAGTCAGGATCGCTGCCTTCATGAGCGGGTTGACCTGGCAATACCAACACCTGCCCCCGACCGTAATGTACGTGATAGGCGAGCCCCTCCGCACAATGCACCATATCGCTAGTAGCAAAATGTGGTGTTCTGTTGACATTCAATTGATATTCTGCCTGCAGGCCAAATCGATTCTGCCACCACGCGTTAGGGCGATAGGTACCGGAAAAATCAACCGGACTGCCTGCCGTTACAAGAACGCCCTCATCCTTGAGAAATGACGGGTGGTCGAACACCACCGCCAATCCGCCGGCAGCGATATAGTCTTTCATACCGGGATGTCCCGCATGATCCGCTAGCACAAGCTTGTAGCGATCAAGACCGACCCCCTCGGCATCGTAAGCATGTGCTACATCAAAATTCGTGAGGTAGGTACTGGGAATGCTCCATCGGCCGGCCACAACCATCACCTGTGGACTGTGGCGAAAGACCGGTAACGTAGAAAATCTCCCATAAATATCCTCCATCACCTTCCACAGTTCGGGCACCTGATAACAACGTTGCGGTTCCTCCCACAAGGTAAGCATGTTACTGCCCACGGCGTAGATACCCGTCAACAAGGTGCGTCGACGATGTGCAGCGGGAACATTGCCCCGCCCAAGCCACGTCATGAAATCCAATTCCTTCTCATCATCCAGTATGCGCAAGGTGCGGGCATAGATGTAATTTTGTCGAGGTGAAGAGTAACAGTTGGCCGTAAAACCGTCGACGTTGTTCAACATGGCAGGGGTATCACACCAGAAGACTCCACCAAAGTTCGGCCCATCCCATGTGGTTGCTCGAATACCAGGAAACTTCTTTTGGATGTGATCGGCAAATTGATTATGTGCCTGAGCTTGCACTCGCTGCCCCACCCAGCGGCGAAAAATGGTGTTTTGGCGGCCATTCCAAATCGCAGACTGGAAAAGATCTGCACCTCCGCTGAAACGAACAAAGTCAGCATTATGCCGGCGCATCGACAGAATCCAGGGCCCGCCGTAAACGCCACCTCCCTGCCACCCCGAGTTTTGTGGGGCGCCATAAGCTGAGCCTAATTGCCCATCGAGTAAATTATCTGGTTCTCCCGGTTCCGTCAGATCCGTACCGAAACAGGAACCGCTCTCCTCGAGTAAATGGATCACATGGATGTTTTCCGGACCAATCGCCTCCACAATCGGATCGATCACTTCTTCGAAAAAGGCTGCTCGGTTTCTGGCATCCATGGCAATGTTGGCTAAAGAAAACCGTGACCACTGATCCCACCAGACCTGAACGACCAGCTTCTTACCAGACACCGCTAACCGCGACGCAACCCGGTTGAAATGGGGCGCCACACCCGTTATCTGCACACCCACGTATTGAATCGACTGACTTGCTTCGAGACGTAGCAATTCCTCTTCTGAAAAAAGTAGGCCATTGTTGTAAACCATGCAGCCAACGTTCTCGGCCCAAACAGTAGAAATGGAAAGCCACACCCACGCCGTGGTCAGCAATAGGGCCTTGGACATCGACATCTCAGCGTCTCCTCTCCAAAGGGCCAATCGCAACCGGCAAGCCAGTGTCATCTGACCAGAGCCCATACTCAGTGGCAATCTGCTTGCCATCGGCATTCGCCACCCCCATGACTCGAAAACGATGCCAGAGCGTTATCGGCGAATGAAGGTTTCGGTAGGCAAAAGACATTCGGTTGACCGAAGAATAAAGCTCCCAACCAGACTGAAAACTCGTCCTTTCCGCAGCGAGACTCGTTGAGCGGTAGAACACAGCTAGCCCCTTCTTTTCTTCGATATCATACCACGCATACCATCCAGCAGGCGCGTCTTGAGTTTCCACCAGGCCATTGGAAGCAGTATTCTGAAAACCTCGATCTGCCAAGCGAATTTCGCGCAAAACGCCCGTCGACCCATCCCACAACACATCGCTGGCATCCTGTGCGGATCCCGCAAAAAAACGGTCGCTGTAGGTGACTGTCCAATCTGACGGCACCTGCACACACTGCAACCGATCCTCGACCTCATACAAGGGAACGCCTGCGAACATCGAAAAGTAACGTGTAACATTGACATGACAATCGGTGGTTCCATTCCCGTCCTTGACCACCTTACCAATACCTTGTACGGCAATGACTTTGCGCACCGGTCCGTCCAGCATAAGCTTTGCACTGCGCCATCGCTCTATCGCAAACGGATGGCCATTCATATAAACTGTCCAGTTCATGCTAGGCCAGATCGCACTTTGGCCATGCCACGTTAGTTCCACAACCGAACCGCGACCATGGTTCCGCCGAATGTTCACCGTCGGGTCGACAGCACCAGCGCCTTGAATTCCAATTTTCAGATCTGCAGTGGACAAAACGTAGTGGGCCTGGCCACTTCCGTCGCGCAACGACGTCACCTGGAGACCAGACGGAAATCTGACCAACGGTCTCGGTTCCTCACTGCCATAAAGGTGCAGAACTGTCTCACGATCGGACGGACAAACGAACACCAATTCATCCTCTGGGTCCAGTCTCAGATTACCCGACGGGACTAGTTGGCCAGCCGCATTACGGTGGTCGATCTGGTAGGGGACCAATGCGTCCCCAGCGATCAATCGTAACGAACTAAGCCGGACACGAGTTCCGTTCAACGCCTGAGCCACTCGTGACCAACGCATCACGACCGGACGCTGATCCAAGGTACCCAGCTGGGCTGAGACCACGATCGGCAATCTCCACTGACATTGCTGATCCGCCCACGGCTGTGGCGCCGCATCCACACCAAGGGTCCAACCGGACAACGCCCAACAGAAGATCAACAGACGCTTGTTTTTCGGCATATGGTATTCCACTGTGATAATGGGCCCAATTTATATAGTGCCTGATATACCACCTGAATATACGTTCTGGGTCACTGCCACCAAGCTTTACAAAGGACTTTTTTCCATCCACCAAACAGCCTCCAGCACGGCGCCTCACCCTGTTGACAGGCAAAACAGGGAAATGCAACCACATCCAATCTTCTTTCCGTCATCTGCGGATGAATATCCCCCAAAAAGTCCTTTCGCACTAATCTAAGCAGCTTAGACGGCGTCCATTATACCGCTCTGTTTGTAACCGTCAAACTTACAAAAGATACAGTCAGTCGTTATTCTCAAATATTCCAAGCTGCTTACTTCACTGTGAAGAATTCTGAGAAGCGCAGAACGAACGGTATTGCTTGTCGTGTATTTTGCCTGTCTTTCCACGTAGCGACGACCCCTCAGCACACGGAAAAGATTTCAGAAAATTAGGGTAGTCAATACGGATCAGCATCGCGTATGCCCTGGTAGTCTATCACTTTTCCGCCAACAACTCAAAACAGTATCCAGCAACCGTTCGACACACTCCAAAGATGAAAAACGCGCATCTACTCCATGGGTGGCTAGATGCTACAATGGTCTACATGCAACAAACATGCGGTATGCTATTAGCGACTTTCTACCTGCTAATCCCATCGGCATTGCAGGCTACGCCTCCTCTGCACAGCGCACCTGAATCAACCGGTTCTGATTCCGTACCACCCTCAGACCACTGGGCGTGGCAAGCAGTCCGACGCGTACCACCTTCACCAATCAAACAAACCTCCTGGCCCTGCGATCCAGTAGACCAATATATCCTGGCAGAACTGGACAAGAATAACTTGCCTCCAGTCATACCGGCAATTGGCCGCCGATGGCTGCGACGCGTCACATTCGATTTGACCGGTCTTCCGCCTTCCGTATCAGATGTCGAGAAAATTTTAGACCATGACACTCCTGACATCCGGCAACGGCAGATCGATCGGTTACTCAGTTCACCACGGTTTGGTGAACATTGGGGACAACACTGGCTTGATCTCGTCCGCTATGCAGAAACGCATGGACAGGAACAAGACGAGCCCATTCTCAATGCGTACCGCTATCGTGATTACGTCATTCGTGCATTCAATCAAAACGTGCCATACGACCAATTTGTTCTCGAGCATATTGCCGGTGACCTTCTCGTTTCACCCCGCATCGATCGAGCCACACGAACTAACCAATCGGTCCAAGGCACGGGCTTCTGGCTGATGACCGAGGCCAATCACATCCCCATCGACTTGCGCGGGGATGAAGCCGAGCGACGAGAAAACCAGGTGGAAGTCTTTTCCAAAACATTCCTCGCCCTGACAACCAACTGTGCCCGATGTCATAACCACAAGTTCGATGCGATCTCCAGCGACGACTATTACGCACTGTGCGGCTACCTACAAAGCTCCAGCTACCAACAGGCGAATGTGGCCGATCCAATCGCTCGCCAGCAAGCTCTCGATCAATTCGGCCAGCTACAATCCAAATATGCACCGTTGATCTTGGAACGTTTGGCTCAAGCTATCCGTACCAGTCACTTCCCAGACTATATTGTCGCCGCAATCTCTGCCATTCCCGTCAAAACAGCCGATCGGCTCAAGCAGGACGTGCTGGAACGCTGGACTACTCTGCTCTCAGCCGCTCAAGAAGACATTGCCAGTCCGTTTTATCCCATCATGCAGATTGCCAGTAACAAGCAATTAACCGATAGCGAATCCAACCAACGCGCCCGACAAACAGTCAAGAACGCCTGGCTGCTGCGTACTGCAGAAACTACCGAAAAATTTCGTTCTCAGAAAACAATCGTCACCCGCGAAGAGGGAGAACGAAACTACGCCAGTAGCGAACGACAATGGACAACGGACGACTTGTTGCTGAATTTTACACATCCAGGCCCAGAAGACTGGATTACCAGTGGGCTGCGTTTTGGCAACGGTCCGACACAAACCGGCGAATTGCTATGGGGCAGGGACCGGAGCACCCCCTTGGCGGGCATCTTGGTCGAGGACGCGGCCCACAGTGATCTCTATTCAGAAAAATTCACGGGCATTCTACGCACCCGCACGTTTGCAGTCAGTAGCGACACATTATGGTATCGCTTTCGGGGTAACGCCCAGGTGTTTCTCTGTGTTGACTCCTATCGCTGCGGCGCAACTCCCGGGTCCGTACACCATGGTAAGCACCTGTTTCGCAAACTGGAAGGAGACCACAACTACCGGTGGCAGTCTCACCGTGTCGCTCGATACCTGGGTCACCGTATACATATCGAATTCACTCCAGAAACAAATTTTTCCTTGAGTCGTATCCAATTCAGTGCCGCTGAACCTCCCGAACTATTCCAACCCAACAGGCGCATTGCGGCCATTCTTGAACAAGCCAGCACAGAATCTCTGGAACAATTCGCCCAGCGGTACCAGGCCTTGTTCTCTCAAGCAACACAAGATCTTGCCACACAATATGGAAACCGCCAATCTGGTGACCTACGAGACGTGGCACCATTGGTCGCATGGGTTATTGAACACAAAAACCTGCTTGACTTGCCAGACAAGGCTAACCAAGACCTCACCAACCTGTGGCAAGCCTACACGGCAGAAAAGATTGCCATTGAATCTGGTATCCCGAAACCAGAAGAAGCTCCAGCATTGCTCGACGGCAGCGGCGAAGATGAGTATGTCCATCGACGTGGCGACCATCACAAGCTGGCAGACAAAGCGACTCCCCGACGTTCACTGGCCGCATTGGGAGGATTGGACCAACCACGTCCCACACACGGCAGTGGTAGACTCGAACTCGCCCAGCATTTTGTCGATCCCAGCAATCCGTTACTGGCCCGAGTCATCGTCAACCGTGTTTGGCAACACCTTTTCAGCCAAGGCCTGGTACGCAGCGTCGACAACTTTGGTGTGATGGGAGCCCCTCCTAGCCATCCCGAATTGCTCGATTACCTGGCAGCCGATTTTTTGCAAAACGGCTGGTCCATCAAATGGCTCATCCGACGCCTGGTACATTCGCAGAGTTATGCCATGTCCAGTCGACCACAGCTTGCTGCTGAGCATGTTGATCCGACGAACCGGCTACTCCATCGCATGGCATTAAAATCCTTGCCAGCCGAATCAGTCCGTGACACGATACTTTATTTATCGGGTCGTCTCGATCCGATGCTGCACGGGCCCAGCGTCCCAGCCTACTACACAGCCTTCACGAAAGCTTACCAGATACAACAGGCCAGTGGCCCCCAAGATGGAGCGGGACGTCGCAGCATTTATCTTGAAGTTCGCCGCAACCAACTCCTTGAATTCCTTACCACGTTTGGCCGACCAGTACCTCTCACAACCGTTGGGCAACGTGACCAGTCAACGACTGCCAATCAACCCCTGACATTACTCAATGACCCATTCATTCATGAACAAGCCCAACGGTGGGCCGAACGTTTACTGGAAATGCCGCAAGGGTCCCGCACTGACCGAATCAGCCAGGCTTATTACATGGCCTTCGGCCGAGCTCCGGAACCATGGGAAACGAATGCTGCCTCCCTCTTTCTGAGTCAGTCAAACGAACAGGACCAAGCGGCAAGCCCACTCCACATGTGGACTGATCTCTGCCACACGTTGCTAAATGTCAAAGAATTCATGTTTTATTAAATGCAGCCAAATCACCCACAGCACGACGAGGAGAGTATCTTCCTCTCACCATGCCAACAAACCGAAAGGCATGCTGGAACGCCGAATAACCAATCGCTGATGACACGTAATCTTTTTCCAACGCGACGCGAAATGCTGCAAAAAACAGCCTGCGGATTTGGTAACGTCGCGTTAACGGCGTTACTGGGTGAATCCGCTGCGTTCGCTTCTCAGCACAAAAAACACCGATCGCCACGGACCGTCCGGTCACCCCATTTTGAGCCGCAGGCAAAAAATGTCATCTTTCTTTTTATGGACGGAGGTGTTTCTCATCTCGATACCTTCGATCCCAAGCCACGACTTATCCAGGATCATGGCAAACCCTTCGGCTCCCGTATCGAACCAACCCAGTTCGACAACATCGGTCAAACGTTGGCTTCCCCCTGGAAGTTTCAACCATTTGGTCAGAGCGGAATTCCTGTTAGCCAGTTGTTTCCCCATATTTCCCAATGCGTCGACGACCTCTGCGTGATCCGATCCATGGTCGCCCAATCATCGGTTCACCAAAATGCGGACTATTTCCTTCACTCCGGTTTTACCATCCAGGGCCGACCCAGCATGGGCGCCTGGATCAGCTACGGATTGGGAAGCGAAAATCAAAATCTACCTGGGTTCGTCGTCCTGCATGGAGGACGACTACCACCAGGGGGTTTCGACTGTTTTACGAGTGGGTTCCTACCTGCCAGCTACCGAGGTACCATCTTCCACCCAAACGACCGGCCTATCGCCAACATTTCCCCGTTGGAGAAACATCCCCATCGACAACAGCGCAAGCTAGACCTGTTACACAAACTGGACGAAGGATCCTTGGAGCACCTGGGGCATGTGGATGCACTGGAGTCCGTCATTTCTAATTATGAGATAGCTGCCCGTATGCAGCTTGCCGTCCCAGAACTGGTTGACATTGGTGACGAAAGTCAAGCAACTCACAAACTGTACGCACTTGACTCCGAAGACGAACATGTACGCACCTATGGCATGGAATGCCTGCTCGCTCGCCGTATGGTGGAACGTGGCGTACGTTTCGTCGAAGTTTTAGGAACCAAGATTCATGGAGTCAATCGTTGGGATGCTCACAAAGACCTGGTCAAAAACCACAACACGAATGCCCGTATTGTCGATCAACCGATCGCAGGGCTGCTCCGTGACCTGAAGAGTCGCGGTCTGCTAGAATCAACAATGGTCGTATGGGCCGGAGAGTTTGGCCGTACTCCTTTCGCCGAGGGCGGTCATGTCGGTCGCGACCACAGCCCGTTTGGCTTTACCATCTGGGTAGCCGGTGGTGGCTTCCGTGGAGGAACCCTCTACGGCGCCACGGACGAATTTGGCTATCATGCTATCGAGAACCGTGTTGAAATCTACGATCTTCATGCCACGATGCTGCACCAGCTGGGTATTGATCACAAGCAGTTGACCTATCGCTACGGTGGCCGAGATATGCGATTGACCGATGTCCACGGTCACGTCTTGCACAAGATTCTCGCCTGAGTCTTCGCACACCAGTCCGGAACGGCGACCCTACTCAATCACATCGCCTGCGTCCAAGCAGAGGGAGAACGAGCCGCAGTCCACCGGTCGTCTTTAAAATGTGGCCAGTTGCTAAAAAGTCCCTGGCAAGGATTAGACTAACCGTGGTACCAGCGAAAGATGTATTCCAACACAACAGGATACACGGCACGAACTGTCATTCTAATATTTCCCTGCCACTGCTGGTGAAGGTCCAACATTTTCTCCGACGTTGTAAAATTCTTGGAAACGGTTCTGATCCGAAACGGATCAGTCGGAGTGGCTGTTGCCCAGCGGGCTGTCGTATTCTCGACATCACGTTCCCAAACGTAGCGAACGCTGGCGCAGGGAGTTTATAGATACGACGCCCAGAAGAGCGCCACTCAAGGAGCTAACACCGCTGCCAGTGTTGGGGGGGGTGAGAGACGTTGCGTCCAAAACACACTGGAAGTAGATGGCTGCACCTTCTCCACCGAAACAGCCATCCCTGCAGCAGGCTGGAAAATAATTGGCGCCGGGCCGCCAGCCACCCGCTTCACGCACGACGGGCCTGGGGACAAGGTTTTTTTGCCGTGGCGAAAAGCGGAGATTGATCGGAACCTGCCAATCCCAAACCGACACCGGCGGTCGTGGTCAAACAGCTTCTTCCTCCTTTTTTAGCATCACAATATTATTGGAGAAATTTTCTTTTTAGCATGTCTCGACCCTGGTTACTTTTAATCGATCCAGAACGAAAACAACTTCGCGTTTTTCAACAGGAATTGAAAACGCACCTGCGAATGATTTAAGTTTGTTAATTTCTCTTTTGCCTTCCATGAGACCGGCAAGTCGATGCTGTCGCCGGTGACCGGCAAACTGTCAGCTGGCGTGTAGCCCGAAATAGATTGTTCATCGCGAGTCAAGATGCCCACGCGCAACTCACCATTCTCTGCGACGGCGGCATTGACATGCAGGCGATCTCCCTGAAAGTCAAGTGGCCGGGTGAGCAGCGTGCCAATTTCATCTTCCCCATTGATCGAAGCGAACCGATCGCGTGGCAGCTTTGCCAGACCAGTGGAATAGCCGACACGGTGTGCATCGGGGAACTCCGGATTTTTTACATCTTCACCGGTAGGTGCTGCAGCATAATAAATCCATATTTCATCACCCACTTCCAACAACGCGGTCGGTTTGACCCGGCTGGCATCCCAGGTGTCGCGCTGGTGATTAAAATCCATGAACGGCTGCCCGGCACCGACCCGCGTCCAAGCATGGCCATCTCGACTCGTATCCAGCTCGACGTACATCGAATGTGTATTCCGGTTGAAGTCAGGAACATAGATCCAGCGTGTTCCGACGTACACCCCCTGATAGGCGAACCCAGTATGGCCGTAAATCTGGGTTCTTTCTTGTCGAGCAAAAAAAGTCGGCCGTGGCCGTGTCCAATGCACCAGGTCGTCGCTTTCCATGATCCCTCGACAGCGAAGCTTACCCGGAATGACGAACTTGACATCGCCGATGTATTTCTTTCGCAGCGAGTCCCACCAGAATCGGGTCGTGTCGCCGATTCCGCTCTGGGGAAGATCATATTTGTGGAGACTTGGTAGGACTTGCCGACTCAGGTCACCTTTCCAATGCACGCCGTCGGGTGACGTGTGTAAATAATAACCCTCCGAAATTTTCGGATTTTTGGCTTCTACACAGACTAGTGCTTTGAAACGCTTTTGCGGGTCCGGTTCATGAGGTTCATAGAACAGTCCGTGCATCACACCGTAGGGAATCACCACATTGCGATCGGCCATTCCTGCGATCTTGTAAAGGCCCAAATCGGGCACTTTCCAATGCACACCGTCGTGGCTTGTAGCGTAACTGGTAGCAAAACGGATTATCTGGTCGTTGGAAAGCTTGTGCCACTGCCGCCAGGACCAATACCACATGCGGAACTTGGGCGCGGTTTCGAATTGTTGAACCTGCAGTACGAACACCTCTTCATCTCGATCACCGCGAGTGAAAACCGGCATGTCTAATCGACGCGGCTGGTGTACCAGGCGTGTAACGTGTTCCCCTTCAGCAATCAGGTAGTTGTCCAGGAACAGTTGTCGGTGACGATCGATTTTGACGGGCACGTTTTTCATCTGCAACGGAAAAACGATCTGTTCGTTGGCCACGTTGCGCCAAGTGATCCGCAGCTGATTCATATCCAATGGCTCTACCAGTGGAGCGCCCCCGGACTCTGCTTCTGCCGTATTGACGCTACAAATACAGACAGCCAAAGTTTTTGCCACTACAAAGAATGTCTTCCTCATCTTTGTCATCCTTTCGAACGTTGCCCTCGGTTGGTGGGACCTATTCACTGTCCTCTGTTTCGGGACACTCCCGGCCGCCGCAGTTGGCACACTCCAATGGACCGTTTACACGTTCCACTCAGTACCGTGCCACGGCAATGAATGCTGTTACTCATCATGCATTCACTGCCTTTTAGAATACCACAGCCCCGCAAACATCTCCTATAACAGGGGCAGGGGGGTGACAAATGGGTCGGCATGGATATGACCATCTGAACCGCGCCGACGATGAGTCGGGTAACTGGCTTGTTGGCAACAATTAGACGCTCAACCAGGCCCCTCACGACAACCGAGAAACTGCCATTCTCGGTGAAAAGATTACACAAGACCGCGTCGTGTTTCCAGAAGATCCGGTCAGCGAGCAGAGGATCCAGTTCACCAACAGTAACCGGTACATCGTTGCCGGGACGGGGCCCATTAACCTGGATAGTGGCACGATGAATATCCAAGGCGGTATCATTTCCGCAAACGGAACCATTGACGGTGATCTTCATAACGCCGCCGGAACCATTTCACCAGGCAACCGTTCGACAGTCAGTGATGTTCCCGAACCGTCCTCGCTGCTTCTGTTCACCTTGGGAGGATGCCTATTGGGGTTATTGAGTGCAGCCCCTTGTCGTCCGTAATTTTAAACGCGACTGCAACGCTGCGAATGTTTCGGCCAAACACCAGGATGGGTACTCCACCAGAACAACATGGCCAGCGTTGCCAGTGGTGAGAGTAACGACAACATGCCAACATAAATTCATCATGGTGCATGCCGACCTTGTTGTTTACGGCACCTTAAAGTAGAGTCACCTCCCTGGTTAACAAGGCACCATGGCATGGCCCATGGCCCCGTTTCGGAATTGATTTATGTGTCGCTTTACCTTCCTTACCGATCGCCAAAACATAAATTCAAAAGCATTTACGCTTGTCGAACTACTCGTAGTCATCGCCATCATCGCCATTCTCATCGCTTTACTTCTGCCCGCCGCGCAATCCGCACGCGAAGCAGCACGGCGCATTGATTGCACAAATCGATTGAAGCAAATGGGGATGGCCTGCCACACCTTTTTAGAAGCCAGAGGCGAGTTTCCGGAAAGCCAATTTGAGCGATACGGACTGTACGGCAAGGGCTGGCCAAACGCTTGTGGGGCCAAGACAGGGATCATGCCAGGTGGCAACGGTGTTAGTTTCATCGTCCAACTATTACCTTATTTAGAACAAGAACCGCTATATGCAGTCTTTGATGAGTGCGCATTCGAAGGTGATCATCGGAGTGGGCAAGGACTCAATAACCAAACTGCCCCATGTAAACAAATGATTGCAGACGCGGTCATAACACAGTTGAGCGCCGTGAAGTGTCCTTCTGATGAGTTTAATCGGTTCAATACCACTCAGCAGCCTGATTGGGGTCAAGCTCAGGCGACGACGAACTATAAAGGTTGCATCGGTCCGGTTTCCGTGGGAAACAAGTGGGCATTGTCCGAAGCGATCGATGGTTTTCCAAACTGCGACACACACCAGTACGATCTCAATCCTGGGCTGTTCTGGCGAAACGATTACCTCGCACGCTATAAACGTTTCAAGGGTATTCGAGATGGAACAAGTAATACATTTTTGATCGGTGAAGCGTTGCCCGAATACGACCAACATGCTTCCTGGTCATTTGGAAATGGTATTTGGGCTACTACCGCAATCCCTCCGAATTTCCTTCTGGGGGCTTCAGCTGCCGAAATTTCGGTGTTGCGTCATCGACATCCTGACTCGCTCGGCTTTCGGTCCTGGCACCCTGGTGCCTTGAGTTTTGCCTACGCGGATGCGTCCGTGCACTTTATTGCTGATACGATCGACCTGTCTGTGTGGTATGCCATGTCAACACGCTTCTACGGCGAAGTGGTTGATGTTCATTGAGTCCAAGGGGACCAAAACCTACCTGCCAACGGTCTTGGCAAAAATAAAACGTGCTGCTCCTTTCGGCTGACCTGTTTTTCGTGTGCGAGAGACCCAATGTTTCCCATCTATCAACGACGACGATTGTTTCTCTATCTTTCCTGCGTCCTGGCAACTCCACTAATCGGCGGTTGTAGTGAGTCGATGAACGCCACCGTCAGGGGCCGCGTAACCTACAATGGTCAACCCGTGGAAGGAGCTATTTTGCAATTTGGCTACGTTGGCGAAGGTTCTTCGGCACAGGCAATCACCATTGACGATGGTCAATACCAGGTACGTACAGGCAGCCACGTTGGGGCCAGCGTAGGAGAATACGAACTCTCTATTTCTCCTGCCGAAGCAGGTAGTATTCCCCAAAAATACACCGACAGCAAAAGGTCTGGCCTGACCTTCCAGTTCGAGCCAGGCCGAAACACTATTGACATCGAATTGACAGACGAATAGACGGTCGTCAATAAGCCACCGTGACCTATTGCTCGACAAACCTCAGCACGCGGTCTGTTTTTTTCATACCGATTGTCGGTTTTCTTAATCAAATACCGTATAGGTTGGTACTTGGAACTGACTTTTCACCCGATCGGAACTGTGTACTCGAAACAACCGGTCGATAGGTAGCCTGACTGATTGGAACAGAATGGCTATGGCGGACAGAATTACGACAAAGCACCATCAAAACGATCGGTTTTGTTTCGAAAGGCTAGAGCATCGGCTCGTTCTTTCGAACCAGTCCTGGGACTTGGCTGCCGATTTTGCCGCCGATTTCCACGATGGTTTTCCGCAAAACAATCCTAATGATGCATGACGCTATTTTGGAACCGACAAGACCATTGATGCTTTGCAAAAGACCAATGGTACACCAGGTATGCCTGGACCCAATACGTTTGTTGTAGGGCCAGGTTGGGCCGACGCTAGTGGAGCCCCGTCTTACCCTCGAGGCGGGAATTTTGGTTTTCCTTATAACGCCATGGCTGGTCAGGGGCCAAACCAGATCCGCTCGCTAGCTGACACGGATGTCGATCTGGGTGCAGTGGAAATCACAGAATTTCTGACACAGGTCTCTTTCGCACCGCAACGCCAAATGCGTTTACAGGTTTTTAAAAATTAGGAAACCATTTCCTTCATCGATATCTCGGCCCATTTTTCCGACGGTTGATTCCCTATTACAGAACGACCAAACAGAATCTTCGTTGCGCGATACGGCAACTTCATTGTCCCAGAACAAGTTCCAAACAGGTTTGACGCTCGAAACTGCAAAACACAAAGTCCGTACCATGGCCTTAGACCTTGCCATTGGAGAACTGTTTTCAAGCGAGCTGCTCCCTCCGCTAAAAACAACCACCAACTGACCAGTCGCTGATTGCCAAAAAAAAATCTTTGGACCTGTCGCGGAACGCAACTGAAACACGCCTTAGTTGGCCGATGTCGTATGACTCTTAATCGGTGAGTTGACTGGGTGCAGCGGTGGTGCGCCCTGCAACACCCGCACGATTTCCTCAGCCGCGGTGCGGCCCATGGTGTTGACCGCCTGACCTGTGTAAAACGCCGACCAGGATGTGGCGAGCAGATTGTCCAATTTCAGCAGCGGATCCTCTGTTGAGATAGGAATCGTTTCCCAAACATCAATCGCAGCACCCGCGATCCCACCTTCAATGAGACATTCGGTCAGGGCTGCCATGTCCACGATTTGAGGCCGAGCGGTATTGACAAGGTATGCGCTCGGCTTCATTTGCTTCAGTTGTGATGCTCCCACTAAACCTTGTGTCGATTCATCCAAAGCACAATGGACACTCACCATGTCCGCCTGCTGCAAAAGTTCATCGAATGGCAAATAGTCAACCTGCCACTGGTCGGCAAATTTCTGGTCTGGATGAATATCGTAGGCGATTGCCTGGGCTCCAAAAGCCCGTAATAAGCGAATGACTTCCTTGCCAATTCCACCCGCTCCAATCACTCCTACTGTCAAACTCCCCAATTCTTCCCCTTGGGTACGGACAAATTTTCCATTTTTCATGTCTGCGGACAGCTTATGTATGTGCCGCAACAAACTCAGCATCAAGCCAATCGTAAATTCAGCCACCGCTTTGTTGGTGGCACCAGGCGTGTTGGTTACCCAAACACCATGTGCGGCTCCTGCCTCAAGATCGATTTGGTCAAAACCGACACCATGACGTGCTATAATTTTGAGGCGTTTTGCAGCAGTAAACACTTTCGACGTGTAGCACTCCCCACCCGCCATAATGGCATCCGCCGCTGCTATTTCTTGACAAATTTCATCTTCAGATGCCGCCTCGAGATTGGCTGCACGAAGTTTACAACCGATCGATTCAAGAATAGTCATGGCTTCTTTGCACAAGTGAGGCTGTGTATTAATCACGTCGTAAGACAAGAGTTTCTCCCTATGATTTAAAAGTAAAATAACTGGAGCCCACCAACCGTCGACGAGAATCAATACAAAATGTTCGACAGACGCTGCGCATGGTTAACCTTGTCGCCGGCCACTCCAACATATGCAGACAATGCAACAAGCAGATGCGCGTGGGAACTTCGCTTAACGGTTCAGCTAACATGAGGCCCCTTTACTTCCCAGAGGCCAGGATTAAACTTCCCAACAAATATAACCATTGGTACCGGAAAAGAAAAGCAAACAGACGCCATATGCAGGACGCGGCAGGGCGAACTAAGATTTTTCCGCGCGCCAAGATCGCTTTTGGCGAAAAAGAAAAATCCGCAGCGACGGCCAGACTCGCCACGGCATTCGCTAGACAACCGCAAGACCCGTGTTGGCTTCCGCTTAAAAACAATCTACCTGCGCTACTAGGCAATCACGTCCTGAATCACGTTACCACTCACATCAGTCAAACGAAAATCTCGCCCCGCATGGCGATAGGTAAGTTTTTCGTGATCCATCCCCAACAGGTACAGGATGGTCGCTTGCAGATCATGAACATGAACGGGGCCTTGCGTCACGTGATAGCCAAAGTCGTCAGTTTTGCCACGCACATGTCCGGCTTTGACACCTCCCCCCGCCAACCACATCGAGAATGCAAAGGGGTGGTGGTCACGACCTTCCTTGCCAGCAATCTTACCTCGTCTAAATTCGCTCATCGGTGTACGTCCAAACTCGCCAACCCAAACTACCAGGGTGTCATCCAAAAGCCCACGGCTGCGCAAATCACGAATCAAAGCGGCCGTAGGCTGATCCGTCATGCCGCAGTTGGTCGCCAGGTTTTGATTGATGCGATCATGATCATCCCACGTCGAATGGAACAATTGCACGAACCGTACACCCCGTTCAATCATCCGCCGCGCCAACAGGCAATTGGTCCCATAGGCATGTGTCTGTTTTTCTCCAATCCCATACGCCGTGAGGGTCGCCTCCGTTTCGTCCGACACATCCAACAAATCCGGGGCGGCGGATTGCATCCGGAAAGCCAGTTCATAACTGGCAATCCGCGCGCTGATCTTGTCGTCACCGGTCGCCTGCTGACGCAGCTCATTCAATTCACGTAACACATTGAGCCGCGCCCTCTGGGAAGCAACCGTCATACCAGGTGGATTCTGTAGGAAGAGGATAGGATCACCAGAACTACGAAACGTCACCCCACGGTGTGTAGAAGGCATAAAGCCACTACTCCACAATGCCGAACCCGCATCGATCCCTTTACCAGAATTCGACATAAGTACCACATAACCCGGCAAATCCGCGCATTCACTGCCCAAACCGTAGGTGACCCACGAACCGAAACTCGGTTGGCTGAATAACGGTGTCCCGCAACTCAACAACAATTGGGCTGGCGTATGATTTGCCTGGTCCGTATGCATGGACCGAATCATACATAACTCATCAGCGACCGACCCGGTGTAGGGCAACAGATCACAAAATTCAGTGCCACTTTGACCGTATTGACGGAACGTGCGTGGACTCGCCATGACAGTGGCACTGGCCCGAATGACGGGATCGGCAAGGCCTTCTAATAATGTTTTCGGCAATGGTTGGTCATGCCACTTCGCCATTTGAGGCTTCGGGTCCAACAAGTCAACATGTGAGGGCCCGCCCGGCATGAAGAGAAATATGACATTCTTCGCGCGAGGGGTAAAATGCGGAAATGACGTCCGCCCAGGACCAACCTGATCGGACGCTGTCAGCTGGCCCTCTTGGCCCATGAGTTGCCACAAAGCCATCAAGCCCACGCCGTGAGCGCTCTGGGCCAACAGTTCCCGCCGAGACAACCCAAGCAAAGATGTAGGAAATTGCATGATCGGATCCTTAGAATCCAGTCGACTAAAATCTCAACACCACTACGACACCCCACCTACTCTCTGGAAATGAACTCATCGAGATTCAACAGCACACTGGACAATACCGTCCAGGCGGCCGCCTCAATCGCTGTTGATTCGCTTACGGACTTCGTTACTAATTTTCGCGCGACGGTTGGCATCTGTTCGTAAACCTCAATTTGTTCCGACAAAAAACGTGTCATCCACTCCAATTCATTCGCCGTCGGGCGACGGGATAATGCCAACTGGTAAGCGTACTCCAAGCGCTCTCGAGAACTGCCTTGTCGCTCGTGAAGCACCCGCCACGCCAGTGCTTCGGCCGCTTCAACAAAAACAGGATCGTTCAATAAGTTCAATGCCTGTAGCGGTGTATTAGACCGCTCACGTTTAGTACAAGATCGACTTGTATCGGGCAAATCAAATGTCACAAACTGGGCATATGGCGAAGTGCGTTGGAGAAAAGTATACAACCCACGACGATACCGATCGACACCGACGCTCGTTTTCCAATCATTACTGAATCCTTCCTGGCTGACACTATCTGGCTGCGGTGGCCTGACACTAGGTCCGCCTACCGTGCGATCGAGTAAATCACTGGCTACCAGGGCTGTGTCACGTACCGACTCGGCAGAGAGCCGCAATCGCATCTGTCGAGCCAACAAGATATTTTCGGAATCTACCTTCTCCAAGTCAGGCCTGGCCGCTGACGATCTACGATAGGCGCGTGACGTCATCAACACGCGCAAGGTGCGTTTGACACTCCAGCCTTTGTCCAAAAATTCCAGGGCGAGCCAATCCAGTAATTCTGGATGGCTTGGTACCTGACCGCGCACACCAAAATTTTCGGAAGTGGTTACCAAACCACGTCCGAAAAGTTGCTGCCACAAACGATTGACTGTGACCCGGGCCGTCAGTGGATTTTCTGAAGAAACCAACCAACGGGCCAGCGCCAACCGATCAGCCGCCTGGGAATCACTGATGGGTGCAAAGATAGCGGGAACACCTGGTAAAACGGATTCGCCCGGTTGCCTGAAATCACCACGGATATGAATGTGTGTGGACCGCTTGATTTCTGAACGGACGATCGTCTGTGCACGACTGATTCCTGGAACACTTTCGGATAATTTTTTTAACTTTTCACCGTATGCGTGTAATCCCAATTCCCGAAATCTCTCCGGGTCAGTCATACTACCCTGTTCGAGAAAATAATCTAACAGCCGGTCACGCTCGTCAGGGGTGCGATCGGCGACCGGAGTCTTGACGATCATCAAACCTTCTAATTGTCCTCCGCCCTCGCGAATGGCCCATATCAGTCCCAGGATTTCCAAACGCCGATCCCAACCGGCGTCGCTGCCAGGATGTGCCTCGGTCCACAGTATTTTTTCCTCCCAAACAGCTTGCAACTTTGCAATTTCGTCCGCCACCGGAGCCAGAATTTCCTTCCGCTGGCGGTCGTACTCAGGCCTGGCTGCGAGGTATTCCAAGCGTTCATTTTCACTCAACGGTGCATCGATGTTGACTTCATGGGCCCGGTTGAAAAACGCATAAAGGCGGTAAAAATCTCGCTGTGAAAACGGATCGTACTTGTGGTCATGGCATTCCGCACAACCGATCGTCACACCCAACCACACCAAACCCGTCGTCACGGTCCGGTCGACGACCTGGTGGACACGAAACTCTTCCAGGTCAGCACCGCCTTCACGGTTACTGAGTGTATTGCGTAGAAAACCGGTCGCCATGCGCTCTGTTGGTGTACATTGCGGTAACAAGTCTCCTGCCAACTGTTGCACGGTAAACTGGTCAAAAGTTAAATCATCATTGAACGCGTCAACAACCCATTGCCGGTATCGCCAGGCCCAGGGGCGGCCCTTATCAGTCAGGTACCCGTCACTGTCCGCATAATGCGCCAGGTCCAACCACCATCGTGCCCAATGTTCGCCAAAATGGGGAGAGGCTAGTAACCGGTCCAGGACGCGTTCATAAGCATCCGGATTAGGATCGTCGAGAAACTTGTCCCCTTGCTGCGGGGTGGGTAGCAGACCCGTTAAGTCCAAGGTTGCACGACGTATCAATGTGGAACGATCTGCCGGTGGTGATGGAGTCATGGCTGCATCCTTCAGCCGTATGTCAATAAACCGATCAATAGGGTGATCGCTGTTGACAACCGTCTCCTGAGCAGTCGAATCTGTTTTTCGGGGTAACACAAATGCCCAATGGGGTACTACACTGACCACCATCAAAAACGACACTTGACGTCTTTGGAGAAGACGCGCACAGCACACGACAATTCGAAATAAATTCTTTGGCCTCAACATGATGATCTTTTACCCATCCTAATATAAAAGGCAATCCTCGTCACCCGCCACGCAAAGGCAAAAATATTATATATTCGGTCCCATCACACCTGGGACTACGATTCCCATTCCGTCCCCTGGTAACTCGAATCACTTTTGTCACTGGTTTTACCTCACCCATGAGGCAACCTCTCGCTTTTGCTGTCTCCCCATTGCAACTCGACCAGCAGCCACCAACGCCAAAGCTTTCCACATACGACATTGTTTACCTGGAACAAGATTTTATATTAAATGTTCGTCGCAGGCCCAAGCAGACTGTTCTGGGCATTGCAACTTGCAGGTCGATTCGCACACGGAAAGTAATGCGACCTTGAAACGGCTTGTCACCAAAACCAAACTTTGTCCACAGTCTGAGTGGTATTCGTTCCTTTTGGAAAAACCTGCCTGGCCTGCGACCACCCAAAACCTCCAGGTAGTCTGCAGGTCTAAATGTAATCCAATGTCTTTTTAATGATATCTTTTCAATGATCGTCCAGGAGAACTCCGTTCATGTTCCACGCACGTGCTATTTCCACATTTCTAAGAATCATTATTTTCACCAGCCTCTCGCTTGCCACAATCACCAGCCAGGCCACTATCCGCCAGTGGCAAGTGGCCACTTTCCAGTGCGATATCACACCACCCTCGGGGGCACCAATTGGCATGGGATTTATCAAGGTTCTAGAAACCGTGGAACATCCCTTACTGGCCAAGGGAGTAGTGATTAAGAACCACAGCGAGAACCAAGAACATACCTATATCTTATGTGGACTCGACTGGATGGAAATCCACAACTCTTCCTACGATTACCTGCGCCAGCGAATTGCCACCAGTGCAGGAACAACGACTGCGAAGGTGGCCGCACATTGCCTGCACCAGCACACCGCACCTGCATTCAGCGGTGATGTTCACCGCCTGCTGTTGGACGACAATAATCCCCGGCGCGTCGCGACTGCAAAATACCTGGACGAAACGGCAACGAAGATTGCTGCAGCGATCCAGGACGCCCTGGGCCGATTGCAGACACTCACACATGTTGGCACCAGCCAGGCCAAGGTGGACCGGGTCGCCTCGAATCGACGGATAGAACAGCCAGACGGTTCCATCAAAATGCGCGGCAGCAGTTGCAAGGACGAAACCTTGCGAGCTGCGCCTGAGGGGCTCATTGATCCCTGGCTGAAAACCGTGTCATTCTACAACAACGAACAGGCCGTTGCCCAGTTGCATTATTATGCCACGCATCCACAAAGCTTCTACAACGACGGACGGACCAGTTACGATACGTGTGGCATTGCTCGTGAGCGTCTCCAGAGCCAGTCGAAAATTTTCCAAGTGTACTTTACTGGCTGCGGTGGAGACGTTGCCATGGGGAAATACAACGACGGCTCTCGACAAGCGCGCGACGAGCTGACCGATCGCTTGTTTGATGCGATGCAACGGTCTGCCTCGAAGGTTTCCCGGCAACCCATTCAACAAATGTCCTGGCACGTCAATCCCTATCGGTTTCCACCACGGACGGAACCGGCTTTTTCACTGGAAACAAGCCGTAGCAAGCTACGTGACAACCTGACAGCGCCTACCAACATCGCCTGGATCGAAAGAATGCAGGCCGGGGACGCGATCGAGCTCAGTTGTTTGACGGTAAACAATATTCAGATTCTACATCTGCCGGGAGAACCTTTCGTGCTCTATCAACTCGCGGCCCAGCGACTGCGTCCGCAATCGTTCGTGGCTGTCGCGGGTTATGGCGACGGAGGTATGGGCTATATTGGCGGAAACCGCATCTACACGGACCGTGGAGGTTACGAGCAAACTTATACGTTTTCCGGACCGTGCGAAAAATCACTCATCGGAGCAATCGGTAAACTATTGCACCAGTCCGACGAATAAACACCAAAACCACGATGCTGCGATCCGTCATCCACACGCGGACCACAAAACCAAAAT
>CAYMUR010000092.1:0-21386 GCA_964393615.1 uncultured Pirellulaceae bacterium | reverse complement strand
GCCGCTCCCAGATGGTATCCAGATTTTATCGTGTGCCGGCCACCGTTGTTCGCCAGTAAAACCGGATAGGTGGGATCGAGCGCGTCGCCGTAATCCAATTCCTCGTTCACCTGGCCCCGGTAAACGCAAATCTGGTCAATCCAAAGTTCCTGTCCACCCACCTGAAACGTACCAGGGCTAATATTTCCATTCAGTTCCATCTCCCACAAATATCCCCCCGTGTTGACAACAGTCGCCGTCACACCAGCACCGGATGTAATCGCAGAGGGAACCGGGACATTCTGGAAAAATCCGTTCCAGCCCATGTTGATATTGCCACCATAGGAACCAAAATTAACTGTCAACCCAGGCACTGTCGTACCGCTGTTGAAGTCGAATTCCAGTACAATATTGTCCAAACGCATATCCTGATCCGTGCCACCGTCAGCCATGCCGTTGTTGTCAACTTTGGCACGTCCGGAACCTGGGGCCGGCGATCCCATAGGATACCATTGGAACGGCTTGGCAATGACTTTTGCTGTCAACGCTCCCGATGGAGAAACGGTCGTGAACGCTGGGTCCAGATCCGTGGTCGACCACCCCAGTAACAGGTCTTCGAATTCAATACAATCGGCCGCTAAAAGCTGCTTGGCCTCTAAAGTTTCAAACTTCGTCGACCGCAGACGACGTAGTTCGTGCCTGGTCTTAAGATTCTTTGACTGAAACAACCCCCTGCTAGGTGTCAACATCTATCCTCTCCCCTACAAACTAACCATTTAACAGATGATTTCATTCGATAAAATTCTCTGCCACCAATCTATAATCTACATCGATGGCGCATTAAACATTTAAACATTTAAACAGGACAAAGATTACCAAACAGTCGGTTTAAAGAAGGCTTGCTGAGCCCGGTGAATATTTGAATATTGTGAGACGCTTTAAGATTTCCTCCGGCCTGGCCACACTTCCACCCCCCTCCATGGAATTTTTGCTTCGCTTGCCACGGCGACAGCCGGTCAGCAAAACGGGGGAAGAGTCTAAAGAAAGCTTTTCTCACTCTAATCAACCCTGCAACAACCTATCTAACACCCGAGTATGTGGCACGTTTTAAGGCCAGTCAATGGCTTTGCCCTAAATTAACAAGGTTATTTACTGGCGCATTAAACGTCATAATACGGCCGATTTAATAGATTAAACGTTTTTTGGTAGTTTTCATTAAGTGGAGTGCCATACAGGGGCACAGCGAGCCGCTTTGTCCCCACAGTGCAAGCCTATTCCGAAAGAACCTGGGAACCACTGGACCTCGCAGCGATTCGTCCGCCTGTCGATGCAGTAACCATCCTCTAACTCGCTGCTACAACCGATTGAAAAACTGGTACACCGCATCGGGATTCGCCGGCAAATTTTCGTGACCATAATCGGGATAAAGGCGTAGGTTCTTGGTCGCCGTGATCTTATTATAGGCTGCAAACTGGGTGGAGGGAGGACAAACCTGATCCATCAATCCTACTGCCATCAATACCTCGGCCTGGATGCGCGGTACGAGATGCTGAACGTCGACGTATCCCAATTGGGTAAACACTTGATCTTGTCGTTCGTGCAGGGGATCAAAACGGCGAAACCATTCCTGCAATTCGGCATAAGCGTTCTGGGCCAGGTCCATCTCCCAGACGCGCTGATAATCGCACAAAAACGGAAAGACTGGTGCCGCCAGCTTGATCCTGGGTTCCAGGGAGGCACAAGCCAAGGTCAACCCGCCTCCCTGACTACCACCGGTCGCTCCCACTCGGGACGCGTCGACCTCTGGCATGTCCATTACAATTCGAGCCATGAGGGCTGCGTCCAAAAAGAGATGTCGCAAGAGCAGGTTCTGCGGTGGGTCGTCGAGCCCACGTACAATGTGCCCCCGCAAGGTCCAGCCCCCCACACCCCCCGTGTCTTCGGAACGTCCTCCCTGACCGCGACAATCCATCGCTGCGACCGTGTAACCGGCAGCCACATAAGGTAGCTTGTCTGACCAATCGCCCGAATTGCCCGCATAGCCGTGAAACATCAAGACAGCCGGATGGGTGCCCTCTACGTTGTTCGGCTGCAACAATTTGGCGTGAACGCGTGCACCGTCCGTACCGGTAAAATACATGTGGTCACATTTGGCATAGGCAACCTGAAAATCGGCAGGAATCAATTCGACCTGGGGATCGATGTGATTGAGATCCGCCAGGCTGTTGTCCCAAAACTGTTCAAAATCCGCCGGCTGGGGGTTACGTCCCTGGTACTGGTACAATTCTTCGAGTGGCATATCAAAGTTCAAAGGCATCGCACTCGTTCTTTTCTTTGTTTGAGGAACAACTTTTCGATCCGTGATAGCAGGGTCCGCTCACAGTCAGCGACCGTCCCGTCGACCGATCACTTTGTCCGTTCCCAGGACTTGCGGATTGCGTGAAGAGGATTTCAGGATACTGCAGTCCTCCCAAACGTCAACAATACAGCGAACAGTCCGTATCGAAAAGTTGTCGCAAACACTCGACGTTTGTCCTAGTAAAAAGGGTCCTCATAAGAATCCGAAGTCGGCCTGGTCACCAAGAATGCCCCCCAAGCGCAGCTCCACCCACAGGCAACGCGTGTGGCAACGAGCTTGCGCCAGCGAGTTTCCCGTCCATGGCCATGGGGTGCCAAAGACGCGTTACCGAAAAGCTCCAATCCCAGG
Organism: uncultured Pirellulaceae bacterium; assembly: GCA_964393615.1. Classification (GTDB taxonomy): domain Bacteria; phylum Planctomycetota; class Planctomycetia; order Pirellulales; family Pirellulaceae; genus CAYMUR01. The sequence goes on along the minus strand of CAYMUR010000092.1, from coordinate 18,700 downwards.
GTCGTCACGTTGTTACCAGCGGCTACCCGCTGCACCCGATCCTGACCAACTACCGGCCCAGAGAGGCCTATCTTTCAGATTTCCCGGCTCCAGCAAGGCAATGCGTCGATACTGCCTGCCCTTTGGCAACATTATTTTAGATTCCACCGTCCGAAACCAAGAGACAACACAAAACAAAGAGGCAATGGATTTTAGTTGTTTTTCCCTTGTATTTTATTTATTTTTTTCCTTGCGCTCGTTTGCAAAGAAAAAAAAAGGGAAAAGAGCCTGACCCCCGATTGACGACGAGAAGAATTTCGTGTTAGTTTACCCTCCGAATAGAGTATAGGAGGTACAACTAGTCTGGTTTTTAGGAATTTCCTCTACACATGTGGAAGCTATTTCTAACGAAGGCTTTCAGGTTAAGTTGACCGATGTGGATCGCACGGCGCGTCGGTCACGTATTATCAAGTTTGCGTGCTAGGTAGGAGAGTTGCGAAGTGTCGCAAGGTACGATTAAAAAGCTGACTGACAAGGGTTTCGGATTTATTGAAGGTGAAGGCGGGGATATCTTTTTCCACCATTCATCGGTCACGGATGGGAGTTTCGAAAGCCTTCGCGAAGGACAGACGGTAGAATACACGGAGGGGGAAGGCCCCAAGGGACCACGCGCTGAAAATGTTCGAGTCGTGGCATAAGGTCATTACTCGCAGTCACATCCAATGAACGACCGCCTGATGAACGTCAGTGAACCGGGCGGTCGTATTTCTTGTCGTGACTGGTTCTGGCTTTGATTGGCTCAGGATACCCTCGAGCCAGTGAAAATGAGCCCGTGAAAATCGGTGAAAACCTTTGCCCTGCTGCCGCATACCAGCCTGGTGACGGTCTGGCACTCGAAAACCAAGCCACCGGTTAAAACTAAAAGACCTTCTCCAAGAAGTCTGTGTCGTAGCGCCTCGAATCACCGCTTGATTTCCCAGCGCGATGTTCGCCTTGACACTCGTGGGCCTTACGAAGTCTGCCTCCAAGAAGTCCACCACAAAACAGTGCAGCGCGCCCCAATCACCTGCTGCCAAAATACACCACATTGGTTAGTCATCGTTGAGCATTTGGCTGACGGCCGCATCGACCTTATGCGTGATCAGCCGATCACGGACTTCCGGTATATATGCTGTAACAAGTTTAAAATCATCACCTGATAAGGGCATGCGCAACAAGTCCGTGGCAGAAAGGGTCATCCGCCCGGCACGACGGTTCAGTGTGAATTCAATCCCTCCGACTCCATCGTATGTACGATAAACAACTTCCGTACAAACCAATCTTTCCGATTGGGTAAAATCGAAATCGAAATCGTAGGGCTTGCCGTCGTGAACCACTGCACTGCCCAATGCTTGCAGCACCGCTGACGGCTCTAACGTGGGTCGCATCACCACCAGTGAATCAGACGCAAAGGGTGAAAGCACTGACCTCAGCCAAACTCCATCCTTCAAAGCTTCCAGGACCCGACCCTGTACCGACAGGTCTAAGGTTTTAAATCGTTCCCAACGAGGTTGCATTGGCGCCGCGTCCTGAAAATGACTCGACTCCAATTCCTCCACTTTCCCCAGGTACAACGCAGCATGCGGCCAGTGACCGGGCAAAAAGTAATTGGTCAAAGCATACTCCTTGCGGGTAACCAATATGTCGCCAGGTAAAATGATATCACCAAGCTCTTCTGATATCTGTGGAGGCAAACCAGGCTGGTGTGACGGCTTGAGCGAAATCGTGCTTGCTGTTTCCGAAAGAATTTTTTGCAGACGAAACAGCGTTTTGCGGAGCATCTTCTGACTCACATGGTTCATCAACTGACGTGTACGCACTCTGACCCGCTCGGAGATGTACTGATCCCAGCCAAGTTCCAGGCGATGCCTCAAACCATCCACCACATCCAGAACCGGTTTCAGAGTCGAACGGGTGGCGGCCAATTTTCTGATGGCTCCCTCATGATGTTCAAAACACATCGCTGCTTGATAAAGCCGCCACACATTCGCTGGACTGGTCAACGAACGTTGCACCGTTGCATAGGTTCCCGCTGGAATACCAAACTGAATGTCAGGCTCATTCAACTTGGACTGGACGATCGTATTACTATCAAACTGTTCGCGTAGAAATCTTGCTCCGTCGACTAAAACCAGGGCGCCAGCAAATCCTACTAGGAATTCGGCCAGCTCCAAATCCGGAGATTCGTGCAACGTCAGAACAAGGTCCAATAGTGCGTTTCTCGATTGCCAGTACGACACGAGTAAGTGACGTAGTTCGTCTTCTTCCGACGGCTGAAAGTACCCTCGTTGGGCCGCCGCTCCTTTCGAACTCAACAAAATGGTGGCCTCTTTGAGGCGACCAAAATGGTTCGCCAGACTGGTCACCGTATGTGCATCTGATTCAATTCGGTCTGTCGACATCCATTCGTCTCCTGCCAAAATATTTTCGGGTCGAAGGACGTCAACAAACTCTCAGCTTGTCCGTCCTCGCCACTCATCACCATGCAAATACATTTTGGATTGCTGCCATTTTATAAATTCATCTCGATCGTTCCAAGCCTGCACTCTGAAACCACAGCGACAGCACAAAAATGCCCCTGTAACAACCAGCGATCGAAATGCCACTTGCAAGATGGAACTTCTGACCAGGATCCAAGGAAGCCGCCACGCAAGAAACATCGCATGCCAGACACCACCTGGACTAATCATCTTACGGATTTAGCAAAACAACTCTAATCGGAATTCACTTCCGCAACCAACTGGTGAACCCCAGCGACAATCCGATCCTCGACATCATCGGCCCAGCGATCCGCTGGAATATTGTAAGAAAATGTACCTTCATAGTTCCCTTCTCGGAGAACCCTGGCCGAAGGGACATATTCCATCACGTCATTCACGTAGGCTGTCACCCACACGCTTGGACCGACCTCCTGTTTGAATCGCAGTGCATAGTCAACAACCGCTTCACCGGCCAACAAGATCCACAACTGTTCCTCGCCAAGCCTCCAGACGTGCATGGGATAGGGATAGCTAATCATCCCTGACTGACCGGCGTCCAACAATTGTAAATATCGCGTCGCTAATTTTTGCTTGAGTCCCAACAGCTCGTTTCCTGAGTACTGCTGTAGCTTTTCGCGACTGTCTAACTTGTGAAACCGTAGCTGGATTTCTTGAAACGCTGTACGCAGCTGCGGCTCGACCGGTTCCATCCTGTTGTTGAGTACCGTGTCCACCGCAGTCGCCAGTTCGTGACCATATTTCTCACAAAGTTCAATGGTTCGACGTGGCAGGGGATTCTGGTCCCCTCCACAACCCATAGTGAACATCGCCACGGCGTCGGGATGGCGCTGCTCCAACGCGATTTGAGCAAACCCAGCATAGTCGCCACACCAGCGGTTGATGCTGAGTGTGGTATTGTGACAAGCATACGTCAATACAATTCCCAATAATTGGTCCGAAGTGGCAGAACGGATCGCCAGTACTGGCACACTGTGGTCGACAGGACCATTCAACACTGTCCCGCTTTCAAGCAGTTGTGGCACCTGGTTTTCAGCATTGTTACGACGATTTACGGCAAACCGTGCCCTACCTTGGCCCCTGGTCAGCCGAACCGGCACCACACGAGAAAGTGCTTTGCCGACCGTTGCCACCATCCTGGCTTCCAGGGCCTCGCTGTAGCGCTGAATGTCTGCCAAACGTTCTTCGTTGAGCGGGTAAACTTCCACCTCAAAATCAACCAGCAACGGTCCGCAATGCGTGTGCGACGTGCAGAGCACCACCTGGGAAGAATCGAGTCCATATCGTTGGTGAATTTTTTTTAGAACATTCTGATAAAGGGTACGTGATAGACCAGCCAGATCGCTGGTGAGCAAGACCCCTCGCTGCCCCCGGCTGTCTTCGAGTACCAGTACTTTTATCCACAAATCATGTAACGCAGTCGTGGCTGGTGATTTTCGGCCAGAATAGCCGGCCATCCAAAGTGGTTGCTCCGGAGTAATGACCGCTTTTGCGATTCCCGCCTTCCAAATCGATTCGCTAGCGGCGCGCAATGGCAGGGCACAACATAAAAGAATGACCGTCAAATTAAGAAGGATCGTCAAACAAAATCGTCCTGCGATGCCAGTCATGTCTCCCTGCCTCCCGTCAGAGACTCCTGCGCACACCCTTGCCAACAAGAACCCAAATGCCAAACATCTCGTCATTGTAAAACAATGGCAGACCCACCGCACTAGCACTTCATTTTTCTAATCTTGAATCCTTTGTTCCCACACAAATTCCAGGATCACATACAAGTCGCCTGTTCCGCACCGGTCAAAACCTCTAGAGCAGTGACAAATCCCAGGTTCAGCACCTGCCACAACGGCTGGGTACCCTTGCGCTTTCCATGCAAGAAGATTAAAATTCGTGTCAGCGTGTGGATCGTTCCACTCAACACATCGCTGGTGCGTTCAGCGAAAGACACCGCTCTGACAAACGTCGTCAATTGCACGCAGTAAATATTTTCGAACAATACTTCTTGAGCCCTATTTTTCCACTTGGTTGCCACCTGGCACCGTGGACGTGGGCCAAGCATCAGCCAATGGAAACGCTGTTGGAAATCACCAATCTATCCTTCGTGAAATCATGATGAATGAAATACAACAAGTGGCCGTACTGGGTCTGGGAACCATGGGACATGGGATCGCACAAACCATGGCCGTCGCTGGGTGCCAGGTGCAAGTCTATGACGAGTCCACAAACTGCCGGGAAACGCTGATCGAGCGGATGCGTGGGAACCTTCTGCAAATGGCAGCCGCCCAAGTCGTCGAAGAAACACAAATCGCTGCTGCCATGGATCGCGTGACCGTTTGTGAAAGCGAAACGGCAGCGGTAACAGGTGCCGAGCTTGTCACCGAGGCGATTGCAGAAGACCTGCCGATAAAACAAAGCTTATTCCAACGAGTTGAGTCGTTGGTCGCACCGAGTACCATCCTGGCCAGCAATACTTCCAGCTTTCCGATCACGCAAATCGCGACTCGAATGCAACATCCTGACCGCGCCGTGGTGACGCACTGGTTCAATCCACCCCATATTATACCCGTGGTCGAAGTCGTCCCAGGCGAAAAGACGTCGCTAACAACCACCCAGAAAATTTATGCCTTTCTGGAACGCATCGGCAAGCTACCGGTCCACGTACAACAGGAGATTCCAGGATTTCTCGTCAACCGCGTCCAGACCGCAATGGCTCGTGAAATTTGGGATTTGCTGGATCGTGGCGTTGCCAGTGCCGAACAGATTGATCGAGCGATTCGCGGAAGCATGGGCCTGCGGTTGGCTGCGATCGGTCCGTTAGCAGTTGCGGACTTTGCCGGTTGGGACGTCACGGCACAAGTTTACCAGAACCTGATACCACACCAACGTAATGATTCGGAATTACCAGAGGCCATTCAAAGCCTCGTCGACCAAAAACATTATGGTGCAAAATCCGGTCAAGGTGTTTATGAGTATCCTCCCGAATCAGTCGAACAGCAGATTGCAGCACGAGACAACCTTTATCTTCGATTGTTGCGGACATTGGAATCCGATGAGCCAGGGTCCGTACCGTCAGATCAATGACTGGTCCGGTCGAACCATCTCGCAGTCCTGTTGACAACACTCGGAAGAAGTCAGGCCAACGACTGGCTTGCAGACGGCACAAAATAAAGGATTTTTTTAGATTCTGTTGCTGCCGGTAGTTCGCAGTAACAGAGCAAGAATCGAACTATTCACAGCGGAGACGGTACCCCGCATTCGCTCCACGTGGTCGTCAGAGAACCGATCCACTGGAAATCGACAGGCATTTGGTGTTTACTGGTGATATCCACCGCTGTGCAAGGGACGTAACAGCATCGACTTTGCCTGCATCCCAGCAAACCCAGAGCAAACCCAGAACAAACATTGTCTGGCAACGTAACACGAGATTTCCCGGAAACAGCAACCAACCCTTATCCTGACAACAGGTCAGCACCAGGATTCGTATCCCTATTGAGAACTTGGCATCATTCGTAACGGCATTTGCTTCCAAGGAGAGACGCAATGACGATTCGCATCGCCACTATTAATGACATCCGCGCAGCAGAAACACTCATTCGCCCCCACGTGTCTCCAGTCCCCCTGGTGCGATCTTATTCGTTGGAAAAAGAATTAGGACTTGCCCCAGGACGGCGCGTGTGGATCAAGGACTATGGCTGGACACCTGTTGGCTCGTTCAAACTTTTAGGTGCGCTAAACTGGCTGGGACACCAGGTTCCGTCGCTGGGAAACCAAGCTGTCACCGCGCATTCATCAGGCAACTTCGCCTCAGGACTCGCTTATGCCGGCATGTGTTTCCAGCAGCGTGTGATCATCGTCATGCCCGAAACAGCGCCGCAAGTGAAATTCGAACGGACTCAGTCCTATGGTGCCGAAATTCGCACGTATGACATGAGCCAGGATCACGAAACGGGCGAACGGGACAGGTTAACCCGAGAGATTGCTGAGCAAGAAGAGGCACGACAAGCTTCTCCTTACGACGACGCTGATGTGATTGCCGGAAACGGAGTTGGTGGATTGGAGATTGCACGCGAGCTCCGCCAACAGGGCCGTGATATCTCACACCTTGTCTGCCCCGTCAGTGGAGGCGGGCTGATGGCGGGACACGCTCTTGCCATTGCCGACAACTTTCCCCAGGCAAAAATTATCGGCGTCGAGCCGGATACGGCAGACGATTTCCGCCAATCGCTGGCGGCAGGTAAACGACTTCGCATGGAAAAGCCAACCAGTATTTGTGACGGCTTGTTGTCATACGATGTCGGTGAACACAACTGGCCTATTCTACAAAAACTGTTGTCCAGTTCGGTTGCTGTATCGGACATGGATACACGCTGCGCCATGAAATGGTTGTATGAACATCATGGCCTGCGAACGGAACCCTCTGGAGCGATCTCCACAGCTGCCTTATTGACTGGGGCTATGCCGTTGGACGGCCAGGGCGATATCGTCATTGTGCTCAGTGGCCGGAACGTGGACGAAGTACCCTTTCAGCACTGGATCGATGTCGTTCATGAGCCCTGCTACCACTGAACGACAACCACTGAACGACAACCACTGAACGACAACCACTGTGCTCGACAACCATTGTGAAGGTCTAGCCTGAACATTGCCGTTTTAGCTTATCCTGACTTGCACGCAATTCGCTCGGCTGCTCCCACACTACATCTCAACAGCGCGAAATCTCGTCCTATAAACTGAAAACCCGTTAAAGGCCGAATAAGGCCCCTCTCCGAGAGATTTGCAATCCCCAGATTTGGACCAAGCTTCTCAACTCTTACGGCACATCCTCGACAGGTCTTTTTCGACAAAAAAATATCATCGATCGGGATGATCTGTTATACTGAAAACTGGGGAAGTCAATGGCCATCTCTATTATTTTCCGGGGAACGGAAACGTCATATTTCACTTGATTTCCCGCGAAATGATGGGGTCGTTCATGCAAGGCACTTGAAGCGCACGTCTCGGAACACTGAACGATCGATTGGGCCACTACAAAACGAGTCTAACGCTACCATCGAAACCCCTTTTTTATCTCGTTGCCACCGCTCGAAGAACGTTGGTGCAGCGGCAGACGATAATTAATGATTAACAGCCAATCCAAATCCCAACGTCTACGCGCTCCGTCCCCACGAGGTCGTTCTCTAACGCTGGAACCACTCGAGAGTCGCGTGATGCTGAACGTTGACCCGGTGATCAGCGAGGTCGTGGCCCGTAATGAGGATGGATATCTCGATTATTATGACCAGGATTCAGACTGGTTCGAAGTCCATAATCGTGGATCTTCGAGCATCGATCTCAAAGGTTGGCACTTCACAGACGACCTGACCAATCTCACCAAATGGCAAGTACCCTTGTCGACCGTTCTGGCGTCTGACGAACGTCTGTTAGTGTTTGCTTCCAACAAAGACCTGGTAACGCCCAACCATGAATTGCATACCAACTTTCGTTTCGACGGCGATGGTGAGTTCGTGGGAATTTCTGATCCGTCAGGTCAACTAGTTAACAGCCTTACATTCCCAGCACTCAGCGAAGACATCTCGTTTGGCATCGATGAAAGTATCGCATTCCTGCCCCTGGTCACTACCGAGACCATGACGCGGGCCCTGGTCCCAGCCAGCGACTCGCTGGGTACAACGTGGACCGGAAATCATGAACCCTGGGATGATACAACATGGACGGTCGGAACAGCTGGCGTCGGTTATGAAACTGGCCAAGTAGGATCGACGCTCCAGACACCTGTTGCTTACTGGACTTTTGACGAGTTGCGATGGAGTGGAACCATCGCGCCCGACACAATGGGCCGTTACGACGCTTCCGTTTCTGGAGCCACCCTGACCGCCAGCAATCTTGGACGCTTTGGCGAAGCCTTGTCATTTGACGGCGACAACGACTATGTTCTGCCAGGCGTGATTTCAGAAATCAGTGGTCCTGAGTCTTTTACCATTTCCCTCTGGTTCCAGCGGTCGAATGACGACACACTCCACGCCACGAATCACGCGATCAACAATGTCTTGATCGCACAAGCCTCCAGCATCGCCAACGACAACCTGGAAATTGGCAGTGCGGCTGACTCGGTCGAAATTTATCTGGACACGGCTGAACTTGGTGGAAACATTTCGCCGATCGTGCAACAAGCTGGTATTCAAAACAACGTGTGGCACCACTTGGTGATCAGTTACGATAGTGACGCAACCGACGAACTCAAAATTTATGTGGATGGTACACTTGCCGGCCAACACGATCAATTTGGCGGCTTGGTATCCAACAGTCATGAATCACCCTTTGCGATTGGTATCTCACGACCAGGTACCTCTGCATGGGGCGACTTCGAAGGTTTGATCGATGACGTCGCCGTCTGGGACACAGCAGTCGATCTGGAGCAGGTAACCGCTTTATACAATGGTACATCACCTGTTTGGCTATCCGGCTATCAACCGCTGCTGGGGTTGGATCTTGAGAGTTCGCTCTACGGTCACAACAGTTCGGCATATATCCGTCTGCCGTTTTCTGCCACCCAGCCGGAATCGTTTGATATTCTGAATCTTCAAATGCAATATGACGATGCATTTGTCGCATACATCAATGGCACCGAAGTGGCTCGATCTGGCGTGACTGGCCCACCGCAATTCAACTCGACCGCCGACGTTGACCGTCATGACGCCGCCGCCCTGCTGACAGATGACTTTTTTATCGCGAATACACCCGGACTCTTGGCCGAGGGACCTAACATCCTGGCAATCCAACTTTTGAATGCCTCGACCACATCACCCCGCGCGCTGCTGCGTCCCACACTGACAGCAATTCAGTCACTGGCAGATCAGTCGCTCATTACCAAGGGAGCTGCAGCAACTGGGTTCATCCCCGTGGACAACAGCTGGGGAACAACATGGACCGGTACCAGCGATTTTGACGACTCCAGTTGGATCAGCGGCACCACTGCTGCAGGGTATGACACGGGCCCCGAAGGACCAACCGGAGGACCGGTGGCGTACTGGAGTTTTGATACCCTCACCGATGGAGGAACAACGGCTCCCGACTCCATGGGCCACTACGATGGAATGGTGAGCGGCGCGACCTTGACCAGCGGCGGACTGGGCAGGTTTGGCGAAGCCCTGAGCTTCGATGGTAATAACGATTCGGTCATGGCAGGTGTTATCCCGGAACTGGCGACACCCGCAGCGTTCAGCACGTCGGCATGGTTTCGTCGTACCGTGGACCATGCGGGATCCGGAGCAGAAACGAATCATTATGTAAACAATGTCCTGTTTGCGCAATCGTCCGATGGCGCAAACGACAATCTGGAAATCGGCACAGAAGGAGATTTTCTCGAGATCTACCTGGACACCGACCAGTTAGGAGGAGCGGCTCTCCCTCTTCGCCAACAGGTACCGTTGCAGAATGACACGTGGCATCATCTGGTAGTGACGTACGACCGTCACCAGGCCAACGAACTAAAACTGTATTGGGATGGTCTACTCGTCAGCCAACACACCGAATATGGCGGACCGGTCACGCCAAGCGAAACCTCTCCATTTTCCATCGGTCTGGCACGTCCAGGACAGAACGAATGGGGTGACTTTGAAGGCTTGATTGACGACGTGGCAATTTGGAACGAAGCGCTCCATAGCTCACAGGTGACAACATTATTTCAGGGAACCTCACCGTTGATGTTGTCTGCCTTTGACGATCAAATCGGACTCGACCTGGAAGCTCAGTTGGCAGAAGCCAACAGTAATCCTTCGGCATTCGTAAGGATTCCCTTTACCGTCGAAAATCCCGACGAAATTGTATCGCTCAACCTCGCCATGCAGTTTGACGATGCCTTTGCAGCTTATATCAATGGCAGCGAGGTCGCCAGAAGCAATGTCAGTGGATCTCTGACGTGGAACTCGGCGGCCGACTCTGATCGTCCCGATGAAAATGCCTTGATGGCGGAAAATTTCTTCATTGCGAATCAGCCTGGCTTGTTGCAATCTGGTACGAATATCCTGGCTCTTCATGCCTTGAGTTTTGATGCGGAACGTTTGTTGGCATTTCCTCAGCTGACAGCGACCATGTTGCCCAGCCGTTCATTTGGATTCATGGAAACGCCCACACCCAAAGAGGCTGGTACTTCGACCCTGACAGCCATTGCCAGCCCGGTCACGTTTTCCTTGCCAAGTAATACATTTTCCGAAGACTTCCTACTCCAACTGACAACTGACGAACCGGACGGCGAAATACGTTACACCACCAATGGGGACGTGCCCAGCGAAATGTCGACTCGCTATACCCAGCCATTGGAAATCACGGAGTCGATTCAGATTCGCGCCAGAGTATTCCGTGATGCCCATATCGCCAGCGAAACGGTCACTGAAACCTATCTACGACTCTCTACAGGCGTACAAAGCTTCAACTCTGATCTGCCGATCATCGTGCTGGACAACCTGGGTGCAGGAAACATCCCCACCTACAATCCGAAACAGCCCGTCTTCATGGCCATCTTCGAACCAGATTCCAGCGGTCGCAGTTCCTTGACAAACACTCCTGAAATCGCCACGCGAGCTGAGTTTCGTAGTCGTGGGTCGAGTTCACAAAAAGCACCAAAAAAATCGTACCGTATTGAAACATGGAGCGAGAGAAACGACGACGGGAACATTTCTCCTTTCGGGATGCCTTCTGATTCTGACTGGATCCTGCATGGACCCTACTTTTACGACCGGGCACTCTTGCGCAACGACTTGATCTACGAGTTGAGTAACCAGATCGGTCGCTACGCCGTACGAACACAGTTTGTCGAGGTGTACGTCAATTCAAACGGTGGAGAACTGACGAACGGCGATTTTATGGGGCTTTATTCTTTTATGGAGAACATCAAACGGGGAAAGGATCGCGTCGACATTCAGCGGCTGTACCCCAATGCCACTTCCGAACCGGAAATCAGTGGTGGTCACATTGTTGTGATTGACGCTCTTTGCTGGGTCCAATGTGGTCCCAGCCAAACAGAAGTTTTCTTTCACTCGTCCCGCGGCTTACCCAGTAATGACTCGTATTATGTCCACAACTATCCTGACAAGGAAACGATCACCTCCGCTCAGCGGAATTGGGTGCAAAACTATTTCGAAGAGTTCGAGGACGCTCTCTATGGGCCTAATTTCAACGATCCAGAAATTGGCTATGCGTCATTGATCGATGTCGATTCCTTCGTCGATGGACACTGGCTCGGCCAAATCGCCAAGAACGAAGATAATCTCGTGCACAGCACGTACTTTCACATACCGCGCGGCGAAAAAATGATCATGGGCCCGACATGGGATTACGACCAGAGCATGGCCGACTCTGCCGAAAAGCCGGCAGAACAAGATCGCAAGCGCCCCGACGAATGGCACCGCTTTACAAACTTTGACTGGTGGGGACGGTTGTTTCAGGATCCCGATTTTGAACAAAAGTGGATCGACCGTTATCAAGAACTGAGAAAAGACTCGTTTCGCCCTGAAAACATCCATTCCATTATCGATATTTTCGCTGACGAGATTCGTGAAGCTCAACAGCGAAACATACAACGCTGGCCGGGAGTTCAACCCCAGGGCGGCAACTGGCAGATTGGGGAAATCGATCGCCTCAAACAATGGTACACCGACCGTATCGCATGGATTGATACTCAGTTTGCCGCACAACCGATTTACAGCCAGCCTAGCGGTCAAGTCATTGTAGGGCAGCAATTGACGATCACTGCGCCGAGTGGACTGGTGTACTACACGACTGATGGAACCGATCCCCGGGCGCCAGGTGGCGGCATATCGCCCAGCGCGATCCTTAACAGCGGACCTGTGACGTTGAATGAATCCACGCAGTTGATTGGCCGATCATTCGCCGGAGGCCAATGGTCGGGTCCGAACGAAGCAATTTTTGCGGTCGGAAATCCGGTCGAACTGGCAATCACTGAAATCAATTACAATCCTGCAGATCCTAGCGAGGGAGAATTACTGTTCGATTCGAATCTCGACAATGATGATTTCGAATTCATTGAAATTCAAAATATAGGGAGCAAGACTGCCAAGTTGTTGAACCATGCGTTCACAAATGGAATCCAGTTCCTGTTTCCCGACGTACAACTATTGCCGGGCGAGCGAGGTCTGATCGTCAACAATCGTTCGGCATTCGAGTTGCGGTATGGAACGGGTCACAACGTGCTGGGTGAATTCGACAACACCAAGCTGAGTAATGCTGGCGAGAATCTTACGCTTGTTGACTTTACGAATAATCCCCTGGTCGATTTTTCGTATAACGACAACAATCCCTGGCCGGAAGCTGCCGACGGAATAGGAGCGACACTGGAATTAATCGATCCGGTCAACACCCCGCTCGACGAGCTTGGCAACCCTTTTCATTGGCGCAGTAGCACGGAGCATGGGGGGACGCCGGGAACCTCCGGCCTGGGCCAGGTCGGGGTGATCATTAATGAAGTCCTGGCCAACACGGATGCTGGCATGTCCGATGCGATCGAGCTGCTGAATACAGGTAGCATTCCGGTAGATATCAGTGGTTGGTTCTTGAGTGATTCTGATGACGATCTTCTCAAATTTCCAATACCCAATAGGGCACCTCTCGAGCCGGGCAAATGGGTGGTCTTTGATGAAAGCGATTTCAATGCATCGGCAGGTATCGCACCAAGTGACTTTGCCCTGAACGGAACGTTCGGTGAGGACGTGTGGCTCGTCATGGCAGATGCCTCCGGTAATATTCTGAGCTTTATCGACGAAGTCCATTTCCCTCCGTCACTGGTTCACGAGTCATTAGGACGACATCCAAACGGTTCCCGTGAGCTGATACCCAACCAAAACATTACGTTGGGAAGTGCTAACTCCTCTCCCCGGGTTGGACCGGTCGTGATAAGTGAAGTGATGTACAACCCCGCCGATCCAGACGATGGGTCCGATCCGCAACAACTGGAATTCGTAGAACTTTACAACCCGACGTCCGCATCCGTCGACTTGGGTAACTGGGAACTCAATGGGATTGGCTGGACATTTCCCGCTGGCACCCGTATCGGACCTGGAGAGTTTTTAACCCTGGTTCCGTTCAATCCTCTGCTTGACGCGGAAAAGACGGCTCGCTTTGCAGCGGTCTACCATGTGGATCTCCAATCGTCACCTGGTGAAACCGGGTTTGGACAATTCCTCGGTCCCTACAGTGGACAATTAGCCAACCAGGGTGAACGCCTCACGCTGTACCGGGCTGGTGACCCTCCATCCGACATGCCAACCGAAATTCCCTTGGTCATCGAAGATCAACTGGACTACAGTGATGAGGATCCTTGGCCTCTATCGCCCGATGGAAATGGTGACTCGTTACATCGAAAACGTGTAGACTTGTGGGCAGCCGAACCCAGCAGCTGGGAAACGGCGCTCCCCAGACCTGGTGCTTTTGGTCGTGCCGTACATGCAATGGCCAGTAATCCTGCCCAGACGATCCTCGCCGAAGTTGGTAACGTCCTGGGCGTAACACACGATTCACAAGTCGTCCAACTGAGCCATTCGTTCACCAATCCGGTGGTCTTCGCTCAAACGCTCACCTTTGCTGGAACAGATCCAGTCGCCGCAAGAGTGACCAACGTGCAATCCGATCAATTCACAGTCTACCTGGCGGAACCGTCAAATCTCAATGGCACCCATGGGGTCGGTGAAACAGTCAGTTACCTCGTTGTAGAAGCTGGGAACCATATTTTACCGGGTGACGTACACTTAGAGGTCGGGTCACTATCGACCGACGCGACCGTGGGCAAGCGGCTACTCAATCGTTGGGAACCAGTCAATTTCACAACTCAATTCGACAACGCACCGGTCGTGATCAGCCACATCCAGACCGACCATGAATTGGGATTTTTTCACACCCGCCAAAAGCAAATCAGCTCCACTGGATTCCAACTAGCGTTGGAATCCGAAGAGACACTCACCATACAACCAGGCTCCGAAACTATAGGTTACCTGGCTATCGACCCAGGTACCGGTTCCTGGGATGACCTAACCTACGAAGCCTTTACAACCTCGGAGAACATCGGAGGCTCCTGGGGTAACCTGAACTTTTCACAAACATTCCCAACGTCTCCCAGTTTCCTTTCGACCCTGACCGGTTACAAGGTCCACGACAGTGGACAGATACGAACGCAAAATATCTCAACGGCAAACATTCAGTTGAAAATCGAAGAAGACACCACTTACGATGCGGAAATCGTACGTGAACAGTATGAAAGTGCAAGCTACCTGGCGTTGGGAGGCCAAGGCTTGTTGGCAGGACCCACCACACCGCTTGGCCAACAAACGGAACCTTTTTTCCTCGTATTGGAAGACGAAGGCCTGGTCGGCAGCGTCAATGTAACGGTAAACATTTCCCATTCTCACACCGCCGATCTCGAGGTCTTTCTGGAATCACCAAGTGGTACGATGGTCGAGTTATTCACAGGGGTCGGTGGTGATGGTCAACACTTCAGTGAAACTATTTTGGACCACCAGGCAGCTCAATCCATCACGTCAGGCACCGCACCGTTTACGGGATATTTCCAACCGACGGGAAGTTTAGCCGTATTACAGGGCGAAAATATCAACGGGACCTGGACACTGCACGTGACGGACACCGTTGCCAACAGCGATACGGGTTCCTTCCTCAACTGGTCGCTCTATATCGACTTGGCGTCTGAGTCACCTGCCAATGTCAATTTTGACAGTCAAGTCGATGCCGGTGACATTGATCTCATTTTCGCGAATTTTGGTTCCCTGTATGCGACCTATGATCTTGACCGGGATAGCGACACGGATCAGGGGGACGTCGATGAGTTGGTCTTGAATGTGATTGGTACTCGGTACGGTGATGCCAATCTGGATCACGATGTTGATTTCAGTGATTTCCGTCGCTTGACCACACATTTCGACCCCCTGGCTAAAAATCCAAACAATGGTTGGTCCCAAGGCAACTTCAATGGGGACCAAGCGATCGATATCACAGATTTCAATTTACTGGCGGCCAACTTTGCTCCCTTGGATTTGGGAGCGGCAATCACCGACAGTAGTGACGGCTCGATTCTGTCACCGCAGGTTAATCCGATACGGACGACCAGCAGCAGCTCCAGTCCGAGCGGAGATCGATCCCTAGCAACTCACGTCAGCCTGGTGCATGAAACAGACACAAATGCAGAAACTCAGGCAGCCACTGTCGATTACATTTTGTCGAGGCGTGCAGACGTCTCCCGTTCTATCGTCATATCCACTGCTCCAGGCAACCTGGCTAATCACTCCAAGAACGAACCGGTGGTCAATAGTCAACAAGAGGACTCACTGGCACGACGCGCCATCGAACAAGCCATTGCCGACGACAGCCTTTGGCTGTAACAAATTTGGGTGTGACAAAAAAGAACGTTCAGACATGTTACCCTGGCAGGTTGTATTCGTCTCCTCTGGCAAACACTCTGAGCCGAGGGATTGCCAACGTATTCGACCAGCCTCAACCTGGACAAACGTCTCTCGTTTCAGGGTCACCTTGGATCGTGTCCTGGCTTCCGCGCAATTTTTTTTCTGACCGCACCCACCATGCTGACTGGCAGACGTGTACTATTCAGTCAGGTCGGGATTCAAAGGCGGCTTGCAGCCGAAGCCAACGTGTTGTACCCATGTTTTGGTTATGACGTGGATAAAGTCCTTCGTACACACCACGCAGCGCGCGCAGATTCGAATCGTCAGAGGGATAGGTCAGTACCATCTCTAATTTACCGTTATAGCTAAATGCGTCCGGTCCCTCATCACTCAGGCGAACCTGACCCTGTGCCAGAGCGTAACGCCAACGACGACTACGCCCCGCTGGGGTGATGGATAGCTTTCCCTCCACCGATTCGATCTGATAGACCCTTTTGGTGCGCGGGTTGGTCCGCTCCATGACACCAGGTGGATAAATTTGGGACAACCATTTTTTAAAGCAATCCGCATCGACAGACCGTTCTTTGTCTGGCCAGGCAAATGCCGCCCAATCACGGGTTCCCAACGGTACTGTTTCAACGACCGGCACCTGATATGCCAGTAGTCGGTCGTCACGAAGCATGACAAACAAGCGAATTCCACGAGATCCGGTCAGGTCCGGTATTTTCAATGAATGCTTTCTGAAAGCTACCACGTCGGGGCTCAACCAGTCCCAGGCTTGGGTCAATTCGCGCACGGTATACTGTCCCAGCGATTCACGTCGTCCAAAATTCTGACGACGGAAACCGTCGAACCAATACACCACTTTGCCGGTCGGCGAGAGAACCGCCAGATCGACATTACTCTGTACCTGGGACCTCGCACCACGGGGCGGCTGTAATTTACTTTGCCAAACCTGCTGTACCGCTGCAGGTAGATCACGATCCTTGCGGTGACCATGCCACGAAGTCACGATGAAAGGAGAAAGTTTCTTGATAACAGCTGGATCTGTCAGAGAGGCCCCCCGGACCTGCGTGGCTGTGGCTCAGCAATGACCTGATAAAATATCTCCATATTGCGCGTGGATGATAATCAGGCAAACAGGACGGTTTTCCCGCGCTGCCCGCTGCAGCGCTTCTTGCAACGAATCAACCCAATCAAGACGGTACAGCGCCAAGTCCTTTGCATCGGGCCGCACGGCGTTGTATCGTGCCACAACGCGTCTGACAGCAGCATTCTGCGCCAACAATGTATTCGTCATTGTCAGGATACCAACCAAACAGAACAGCATGCTCAACATCATTTGTTCCTTACGCTTGCAGACAGACGGAAAGGAATCGCAGGAAACCCTCCTTTACAAACCCGTGGTACACTTAAAAGTTCCGTTTTCGCATGAAGATTTAAGAAAATTCACTGTCGTCACCGCAGGTGCTCTGGCATTGCCAGGGTAGGGAGCTTCACGAGGCATGGACAACTCACCCGGTTCACGCTGGTCTTTTGCGGCCACCAGAAATCGTTGCGGTTCACAAGATATCATGCCAAAATAGCCCATCCAACAGGCAAGCGACTCGGCCAGTCACACTTCCATGCTACGACTCCGGCAACTCCGACCAGTAGACCGAAACCTAAGATCGTACGCATGACCGGAGAGGAAGCGGCGATTCGTTCCTGGCAAGATCACCATGAAAGTCCGGTCATTGATATTCTGGGTGGTACCGCTTTTAGCGCGACATCCTTCCAGGTAAAAGAGCGTGACTCTTGCTAACATCTGGACAATGGTAAAGTGCCGACTCAAAACAACAAGCCTTAAGAAACCCCTAAGAAACCTGTCTAAACCTGCTGCGATGGTTTAAAATATTTTCACTGAGGTGCGGTGAACAGACATCTGTCGAACGATGCATTGGCCACTTGTCACGTCTGAGAGGGTGGTTCGGTCCTCGCTTTTTATTCTCAATGCTAAGTTGTCACTAGGATGGAGGGATTCAAGATGCTCCGGGTTTTCGCAATGGATTGTTCCAACGACCGTCTTACGACCTGGCATGCCCTCTTCATGCAGCCAGGTGTTCGTACGGTAACTTTATTGACAACCCTAATGATCACCATGTCCACGGCCGCTGATGTTCGAGCAGACTCCAAAGATCTGCCAAACATCTTATTTATTCTGGCAGATGATTTGGGTTGGAATGACGTGGGTTTTCACGGGTCGGAAATTGAAACGCCACACATCGATCAACTGGCACGAGACGGAGTTGTGTTGGATCAACACTATGTCACACCTGTTTGCAGTTCCACGCGCGCGGGGCTGCTGGGCGGTCGCTATGCCAGTCGATTTGGCTGCCTTGGCCCCACCAACAGTCGTGTTTTCTCTTCCCATACCGTGACACTTGCTTCGGCACTGAGCACACAAGGCTACGAAACCTGTTTGACCGGCAAATGGCACCTGGGCTCGTTGCCCAAATGGGGTCCGCTTCAGTTTGGATTTCAACGGTCCTACGGATGCCTTGCCGGTGGTATCGATCAGTACCTGCATCGGTACAAGAAAGGGCCTTTTGTGACCACATGGCACCGGAACGACCAGCTTTTTGAGGAAGCGGGACATTCTACCGACCTGTTTGCGGAACAGGCCATTCGCTGGATCAAAATAAAACGTAATCGGCCATTCTTCATTTATGTTCCCTTTACAGCCGTTCATATACCACTTCAGGAACCGGAAGAGTGGCTGCATCG
>CAYMUR010000091.1:17640-21798 GCA_964393615.1 uncultured Pirellulaceae bacterium | reverse complement strand
GTGTCGTCCCACAAAGCGGAACGTTTCAGGGCCTTGCCGCATTGCAGGCAGGCTTTGTGAACCTTCACCAGAATTCCCGTTACCGGTACTTGGCCGTTGATCGCACAACGTTCCAGTCGCGGGTCGTCGTGAATGATCTGGGCTCGTCCACTGACTCGCAGTGTTTCCACAATACCGGGCACGATGAAGAACAACGCAATCTCCGGGTTGCCGGTCAGATTGGTGAGTGTATCGAGCCGATTATTGCCGCGGCGGTCCGGAATCAGAAGTTGCGACGGGTCAAGCACGTGAATCGAACCGGGCGGGTCACCGCGCGGTGACACGTCCAACGCGCCATTCGTGTCGCACGTGGCGATGCAGACGAACGGTGAAAGCCGTACCATCGTCTGACAATGCTCGTCGAGCGTGTCCATGAATTTTTGCTGCGACAGTAACGATGGATCGTCGTAGAACGATCGCAGCTGGTCTGTGTCTGTCACTTGCTTGGGCAAATCATTCACTCAATCACCCGTTGTGGAACGGCAAGGTTGTGTGCGTGGGGCCCGTACAGTTGCTGCAAGGCGCCACTCAATCGCTCACCGTCCCCCCTTGCGTCTCAGAACGTCTCTGGGGTTTGGGGCGCTTGATCCGCCCCCTGCGGGGCACGAGGCTTGTGATGGTATTCATGATACCATTTCCGTTGAGAAGTTTGGAGATCCCCGCAGCCAATCTTTAGACGGAATCACTCTCTTATTGTAACGTGGTAAGAGATTTTGAGTCCAACCCATTCGTTTTCCACAGTACCGTGCGGAATGTAGAGGTTATTCAAGGGAAAACAACTTTTCTCGAAAACAGGATCGATTCTGACGACAAATATATCAATGGCAATCGACAGTTGTCTCGTTCAAGTCGATCGTAAAGGATTATCTGTGAAATTCAGATGGATCGCCACTTTTTGGTTCGTGTTTCTGCTCGACGGTATCGCTTGTGGTGATGAACTGGAACAAGTGCTCGTTGCAGAGCCAATTTCTTATGTGGAAAACTCCATAGTTGGTTGTAACGATCGTCCGGAGTGTGAGGTAACGAAACCAATTGGCTGCTATCCTTGTCGAAATTGGTTGTTGAATAAGCCGTTGAAAAAAGATCCGTTTGGTGCATTTGGCTGGCTGGACGTTGGCGGCAGCTATCGGGCGCGGTATCACCGCGAAACCAACATGCGCCCTGGTGCGAACGGCGGTTTGTCAGGGCTGGACGATTCTTTTTGGTTGCATCAAACTCGCTTGTGGTTTGATGGAAGGTTGAATTCCCGCTTGAACTTTCATGTCGGTTTTATTGACGCCGCCAGTGTGGGAGAGGACTTTCCATCGAGAGCTCGTGAAGTAAATCGGCACGATTTGTATCAAGCACACGTGAACACGGTTTTGTATGAAGGGGCTGGAACTCTGACCGCTCGCGTCGGGCGCCAAGAAATTCTTTACGGTTCGGCGAGGTTGATGATGGCTCCCAACTGGGCCAATCGGCGGCGAACTCACGATGGTGTTCGGTTGATATGGGAAAGCGACAACTGGGAAATTAACCCTTTTTGGATTCGCCCGGCCTTTCGTGATCGTGCGCATTTTCGCTCCTTTGACAATCCCAACCCGAACCAGCAGCTTTATGGCATCTTCTCGACCTACAAAGGTTTTGAGAATAACAAGCTTGACCTTTATTGTCTGGCGTTCGACTTATTAACCAGTGCTGGTGGTGCGCGTTACGATACGCTGGGTAGTCGTTACTATGGCGGATGCGGTGCATGGGTTTATGAGTTTGAGGGCGGCATTCAACTCGGAGAAAACCCAGACGATACGAGCCATGTTGCGGGATTTTTCACCGGCGGAATTGGCCGTAAATTCGCTTCCTCAATGTGGGAACCAGAGCTGTGGTGTTTTTACGATTGGGCGTCCGGGGACAATACCAGCGGCAACGGCTTTCACACGTATGTGCAACGAGCTCACTATTATTTAGGGTTTATGGATCTTTTTGGTCGTCGCAACATCGAGGATATCAATATCCGCCTGACCACAAACCCTACGAAAAAACTGACATTGTTGGCTTGGTGTCACTTCTTTTCCTTGGCCAATGGGAACGACGTGCCGTATAACCTCAACATGCGCCCCTACGCTGGGTTAACTTCGGGTTCAGCCGGTAGTCAAACTTTAGGAACCGAGTTGGACTTGGTAGCGACATACGACGTAAGCGAACAAACACAAATGCGATTTGGGTATTCCCATTTCTGGTCCGGATCGTTCTACAACACAACGTCTGGAGTGCCCACAAACCTGGATGCGAACTTTCTTTACAGCCACTTTGTTTACCGGTTTTAGTCGCAACCGACCACATTTACCTTCGATGCGGTCGATCCATTGGTGGACCGCCTGTGATTGAACTCACGCCCGGCAGGATGACGTATCCATCGCGCCGAAACTGGTCACGCTGTGTTGTATTTTGGTTCACCCTATTTCCAACCTTTTCCCTTGAAGTGAAGTCTGCTGTGGATTCGCCTCATGGTCGTAGGCCGACTGTGTGCGGTCCGCGCGCTGTGGAAAACCACCAACACAGACTGAACAGCATGACAAGCGAGGTGGTTGTGGAAATTCTCATCGATGAAATGCCTGTGACGTCAGGCGAATTGGAACAATCCCACGGTTTCCATTGCTCAGCATTCTTGTCATTTTGCTCACTGCATGCCTGTTTCTTTTTGGGCTAAATGCGTTAGCTTGCGACGACAGATGGCGGGACCGATCCCCGGCTCGCCAGGGACGCGCAAGTGCCCCGCTCGGTAGACGAGTGGTTGGCTCAGTATGTCGTCCGCCAACAATCCGGGGCCAATTAAATCGGAAGGCATCGTCAATCCTGACAATGATGCTGCTAGATGTAATTGTGCCAAGGTGCCGGGCCCCATTTCCACGGTACTACCCAGTATCAATCCGACGCCCGCAGTCTCCGCCAAAGTCGCGATCTGCTTTGCAGGCCACATACCGCCACACCCGGTGGTGCTAATATTGAAACAGTCCAGCGAACCATGTTCGATGTAAGCGAGTGCATCTTGAGCGGTACAGACGTGTTCTAACAGCGGGACTTCGACCTGTTGTCGCAAGGTGGCTAGCTGAACGGGATCCCGACTGGCGAGAGGCGTTTCCACACCTGCAACTCCGTGTCTGGACAACCGTTCAATATTCTCGACGGCTTCTTCCCACGACCAACCACCATTGGGATCAATTTTGATAGGGGCCGTGGGACCAGCTATTTCGCGCAATACGCCCAGGCGTTGGTCATCTCGATCTATGTCGCCCCCTACTTTGAGTTTGTAAGAGGTAAACCCGGCTGCTCGTTTTGCTTCGATTTCTGCGCGCAACAGTTTCAGGTCATCGCGAATATAAGCCACCCAGGAAATCAATACCTCGTCACGATAGGCTCCACCCAGCAACTGGTAAATCGGCACTTGTGCCTGCTGAGATTGCAAGTCATAGCAGATCATATCGACTGCTGCGGAAAGCAAACGCGGCATTTCCAAGTCAGACACGGTAGGATCACTTTTTCGCAGATCATCGTGTAGAGATTGCAGGTCAAACGGATCCCGACCTACGAGTAATGTCTCAAGTTGGACGGTGAGATCAGGCCAGGGAATCATTTCTATTTCAGGGATATCCGAGATTTCTCCCCAACCTACTAATCCCGTGGTCGTTTCAGCTTCGACGAAAACGTAGAGTGAACCATCCACTTGGGACCGCGTGCCACCTCCTGCGCGTGCGATCTGTGTCCCATAGATACGTGGGACTCTCAATGGGTGAATTTGAATTCGGACAATTTGCATCGTGTAATCGGTGAAAATAGTTGGGGTTGCCAGTGAATGCCCGGTGCCAGTTGTTGTCTTATCAAAACAACGAGTGCTTCCTGGATTTTACATATTTTGACTGGTTTGACAAAGTTCTTCATTATTGATGAAGCAAAAGAACTTGTTGAGCCATCTTGGCGACAGGCTCAATAGGACAAGTAGGCAATCTAGAAAGTGGAAAGGTCAGTCGACGTTCCAGAGGGGGCCTGCCGCGAGTGATGATTTTGTCTAGTCTGGACTGATTAAGTAAGTTTCGGAGAATTCACAATCATTCTTCGTGAGGTAGGTTTCCGCTTTGCGTGGAG
>CAYMUR010000091.1:0-17630 GCA_964393615.1 uncultured Pirellulaceae bacterium | reverse complement strand
CGCGTTCTTGATCTCTTTACAAGTAAACCGGAACGTTCCTTTCGTACCCTCTTCGTCTTGCAGACGAATGCGCGCCCAACGGACGGGTTCCCCGTCTCTTTTTATTCTTGTTTTTGGTCGCAACGCCATATGGCCCAGTCGTAATCGCCGTGGAGTTGTATTTGGAGTGCTGAATACGGGACAACAGACTTTTGTCATTCAAACATTGAATCGTTAATGGTCACCAATAATTTGGTGGGCTAAATTCGCAGGCCGTTGCTGGGAAAAGTGCATTTTGAGTTTTGGTCGAGGTGTGCTCGGAGAGCTTGTGTGGTAATATAATGCCAAAGTTCATTTTATGAGTGCACCATGCGGAATACTTGGACACGTGAGAGATCAAAAAGTGCCACAGGCTGTTCTGAGGGCGTCTTTCTCAACGGGTCGCCCTGTGATGAAACATGAGCCGGGAATGTTGAAATCGAATTGGAAATTGCCATGCGCAAATTGTTCTTTTTAGGTTTGATTGGATATGGTTTCACCATGCTTGGTGCGGCTGAGCCTCAGTGGCAACAAATACCGGTTTTCATTGGTGGACTCGACAGCATTGCCGAATATCGTATTCCAGGAATAGTGACTACCAACGAGGGGACCTTGGTAGCGGCCTGTGACGCACGTGTGGACCGTCCGGGTGACCCGATTAACAATATTGACATCGCGCTGAAACGAAGTACTGATTCCGGTCGTACCTGGGAGCCAATGCGCCGCATTGTAGACTTTCCTGGTCGCCAGGCTGCCGCCGACTCGTGCATTGCCTATGACCGGCAGGCCCAAAAAGTGTGGTTGTTTTACGACTATGTTCTTGAAGAGCCGGCTGCCAGTGGGACACGCGTTCGTGAAAAACGTATCGTTGCGTTGCACGCGGTTTCCAGCGACGATGATGGTCGGACCTGGTCGAAACCGAAGGATCTTACACCATCTGTCAAACTGGCAGAGTGGGAAGCGATCATGGTGGGCCCAGGGCGTGGATCGCAGACGCGTGACGGTCGGTTGTTGGTTCCGTGCTATTCGCAGCAAGTTGACAATGACTACACACATGTTCTGGTTAGTGATGACCATGGCAGCTCGTGGCGGGTGTCCAATGCAGCGGGTTCTATGACTAACGAATCGGCCGTTGTCGAATTGGTGGATGGCAGCTGGTTGGTGAACATGCGATCAGGAAGACGACACGGTTATCGAGTTTTCTCGACTTCGGTCAACGCTGGGCAGCAATGGGAAACGCTACGCGATGCCACGGAGTTGCCGGGACCGTGTTGCCAGGGATCCCTCATTCGCTATACGGACGTTCGTAGCGGTTATCAGAAGAACCGACTTTTGTTTTCGAATCCGGCTGATAGTTCCCAGCGCCGAAATATGACAGTTCGTCTGAGTTACGATGAAGGCAAGACTTGGCCCGTGTCAAAGGTAATTTATCCCGGTCCGACTGCTTATTCGTGCCTGACCGTTCTGCAAGATGGAACGATCGGACTGCTTTTTGAAAACGGCGAAAAATCTCCTTACGAAAAGATTACTTTTGCACGGTTTAATTTGGAGTGGCTAAGTGACGGATCTGACCGTCTCGCAGTCGCAGCGACAGAGTAATCTTGTTCGTTGAATGTACCCAGGAGCCAAATGGCGATCAGCCGATTGACAGACTGGCAACGGAAAAAAATGTATTGGAATGTGTTGGAATCGTCGGAAAACTGGATAGACCAGATTGAAATAGGTGAGACACGCTGCCGTGGTTTAAAAGTTCTGCCAGGTACAACGGATGGCCCGTTTGGGAGGGAGCAGGTTTGGGGATGGCAGGGTGCAGGCTTGACGGGGAAGCATTGAAAACAACAGATATTGAAAACTATAATAATAGGGTTGTGAAATCCTACGAAAAAGGTCGTGATATGCACCGCAAAATGATACACCGGAAAAGGGACGCTGTTCAAGGCAAATGAATAGGAACAACGTTTCTGGCCTGCAGGTCTTGCTTCAATCATAATCTTGCTTCAATCATAAAATGTCGAGTAATCTTTTTTGTAAAGCCGGTCATATTTTTAGGTATAATGCAGGGTTGATTCTCGGTCGGGCATTGATTTCTTCCAAGGTGATTGTGGTGGTCTCTTTGATTTTACCTTTGATGTGCGTTACGTTTTTGCTTTGTGGCAATGCACAGGGACAGGAGAAGAACTGGCCTTATAGCGCTCCGGTCCACCCCAAGGTCCCAACAGTCAATCTTAAACGCTGGCTTGCGAATGACATCGATGCATTCATTCTGAAGAAAATGGAATCAAAACAGATGGTGCCGGCAGAGGTAGCCAAAACGTCTACGTTAGTCAGGCGACTGTATTTGGACCTGATTGGATTACCGCCGACAGCAGAAGAATGTGACGAATTTCTGGAGGATCAATCACCGGATGCATACTCCAACCTGGTGGATAAACTGCTGAATGATTCCCGCTTTGGTGAGCATTGGGCTCGGTACTGGTTAGACTTGGCACGCTATGCTGATACGGCGGGGTATGAAGGAGATCCGGATTTACCTTATGCATGGCGTTACCGAGATTATGTCATCGACTCGTTAAACCGAGATAAACCGTATGACCAGTTTATCCGCGAGCAATTGGCGGGTGACGAGTTGTATGACATTACAGAAGCCTCTGAATTACCTAATCCTCCGGCAGAAAATTTAGTCGCTTTGACATTTTTGCGTTTAGCTCCATTTACAGAACCACGTGGCGATGAAACTCGTCACGAAATGTTAAGCGAAATGACGTCGACGGTTGCTAGTGTTTTCCTGGGATTGACAGTCGGTTGTGCAAAGTGTCACGACCACAAATATGACTCCATTCCAACGAAAGACTTTTATCGTATGAAGGCGTTTTTTGCAACTGTGCAGATTCCTCCACCAGTACGGGGTGATATATTTCAGATTGGTGGTTCGGCATCTGTGGAGTATTACCGCGATGGAGCAACAGATTGGGCAAAGGCAGAACGTGAAACACTTCGGAGCGACGCAGCCAAGGCTGCAACCAAGCGGGCTGAGTTGCTGGCAGAGTTGCACGAACGCTTGGGCCTGAATGCTGGTTTTGGTATTCAGGCGTACGGTGGAGAGTTTGGTAATGATTATGTTTTTGACGTTAAACCAGTGGCTGATAATAAACCGCATTGGGTTATTGTGAATGCTGTCAATCATTCATGGCAGTACTATACAGATTCCAGGTTATCAGACCAGCAAGGTAGCTTGTCGGGTTCAAATGCGGGGCACTGGTACAATGGGATTGAAAATCCGCGGTATCTTTCCGTAGGCGCGGGGACTGGTGGGACCGGGCAGCCGACAGAGTCAAATTTTAATGGGAAAATTGCACAGATTCTTGTTTTCAATCGGCCCTTGAGTACCGAAGAAGCGGGTTTGGGATTTGAGAAACTGACCAGACTGGAAGGCTTGCAGTATTGGCTAGATGCGTCCGATTTGGATGCCAATCCGGAAACTGCCAATCCAACAGCGGATAGCACTGTGGCGTCATGGACCGACAAAATTTCTGGAGTTGTTATCAGTCAAATGGACGAAGAACTCCAGCCTAAATTAGGTGTTTTGCCTGACACGCAAATACCGGCCGTCGAATTTGACGACGATTTTCTCGTTGGCGATTCAGCACAATTGTTGTTTCTCAAGAACAAAACAGGTTCGATCGTTACGTTCTTTTCCAGTTCTGATGATGACGAATCGTACATTTTCGAAGTCGGTGGGAATGGTCAGTTCGTGGCAACGTTTGTGAATCCGACTGCTGCCGGGGCGGGTGGCTTGGAAACTGCGATTGCGGATGGGACGGACCAGCGGATTACCGAAGAGGAACGTCGGCAATTTCTCCATTGGAAAAATGAGGAGCAATTTCTGCCGCAACAGTTGAAACGACTCACACCGAGGGCCATGACGCTACGCCATTCATTTGGACCACCCTATGAACCTGGGGTACCAGCATCTTATGTGATGATCAGGGGCGAATGGGATAACCTGGGTGAAATGATAGAACCTGGATTCCTCAGTGCAATGAGTGGCCAGGCCGAGCCAGCCGAGATCCGCTTGGATACTTTTAAGAGGTGGCCGACACGAAGTCGCCGCAAAGCGTTGGCTGATTGGATTGCCAGTCCTGATAATTCGTTGACGGCTCGAGTGATTGTCAATCGACTATGGTATTGGCACTTTGGTCGAGGGATCGTGGAAACGCCCAGTGATTTTGGCGCCCTCAGTGGCGGACCCTCCCATGAAAAACTGTTGGACTTTTTGGCCCTTAAACTTATCGAAAATAAATGGAGTTTAAAGTCTATTCACCGTCTGATTTGCAACAGCAATACCTATAAACAACAATCTTCGGTTGAAAATGCATTCGCCGAAAAAGAGGATCCTGGAAACAGGTATCTGTGGAAGTATCCAGTTCGTCGACTCGGGGCCGAGGTGGTGCGAGATCGCATTTTAGCAGTAAGTGGACGATTGAACCTTGAACAATTTGGGTTGCCAATTTTTCCACCACTACCTGGTGGGATTGAAAACCGTGTAAAATATAGCAGAAGTAAATGGGCTACACAGTACAATGAAAAAGGACGAAAACGTAGCATCTATATCTATCAACAGCGAACGTTGAATATGCCGCTGCTGCAAACATTTGACGCACCTGTCTGTGATGAATCTCGACCTCGGCGCAGGATGAGTACGACGGCCCTGCAAGCGTTGGCGATGTATAATGGCCCTTTGGTGACAACGGAGGTGCCACATTTCGCCCGTCGCGTGCTGGATGTTTCCGACAAAAGTGCTGAAAACCGAATAAAAATGGCGGTCAAATTGGCCTTGAGCCGTGAAGCAACGGACGAGGAGCTCACTCGGTTTTCGGAGTATTATGAGACATTTGATGATTCCCAGGAGGCGATGATCAGTATTTGCCGAGTCCTTTATAACAGTAGCGAGTTTCTCTACCTGGATTAGACGACCGATGTTTACACGACGTACGATGTTGGCGAATGCGTTTAACGGATTGGGTATGCTTGCGCTGTCTGATGTCTTGCAGGCAGACGACGAATTGACGACCAAGCCGTATGCTCCTCGTAAACAGCAAATCACTCGAAAAGCCAAGCGGTGCATTTTCCTGTTTATGCAGGGGGGTGTCAGCCAAATGGACTCGTTCGAGTACAAACCTGAACTGAACCGACTGCATGGTAAACGTGTGCCGGGATCTCATAATGTGCGTGGTGAATTGCAGGGACGGTTGACACATCCACACGCTATCTTGGGGAGCCCGTTTCAGTTTGCTCAACATGGTGAAACAGGTCGCTATGTTTCTGAGTTGTTTCCAAATATTGCGAAACAAATTGACGAGTTGGCATTCATCCATGGCATAGAGACAGACAATCCGAATCATGGTCCATCCACCTTGCATGTGACCACTGGGAACCAGTTTCCTGGTAGTGCTTCGATTGGTAGTTGGGTTACCTACGGGTTGGGTACGGAAAATCAGGATATGCCGGCTTACATGGTGATCCAGGACCCGCGAGGTGCACCGGTCAATGGAGCACACATTTGGGGAAATGGATTTTTGCCGGCAGCGTATCAGGGGACGTTGATGCGGAATGAAGGTACCCCTATTCTCAATCTTGACTTGCCACGTGGTTTGGGACGCCAACGACAACGTGGTGAGCTAGACCAGTTGAAATGGCTTAATGAAGAGTACAGCAAACAATTTTCCAATGCTTCAGAATTGGAGGCCCGTATCGAGTCATACGAGTTGGCATATCGAATGCAGTCTACGGCGCCTCAATTAGTAGATATCTCTGGTGAGCCGAAGCACATTCAAAAAATGTACGGCTTGGACGATCCTTCGACTTCTGGATTTGGAAAACAGTGTCTCATGGCAAGGCGACTTGCTGAAAGTGGCGTGCGATACACGATGTTGGTGCATGGAGTTCAGATTTCCACGGCCAGTTGGGATGATCATGGTGATGTACAGGGCCGAATGATTCGTCACTCCCAAGAAGTTGATCAACCAGTGGCGGCACTTTTGACTGACCTCAAGCGTCGTGGAATGCTAGATGATACTCTTGTTGTTTGGGCCTCTGAAATGGGCCGTACTCCCTTTGTGCCAGGCAGCATTGGCGGCAAGCCTGGACGCGATCACAATAAGTATGGCTTGGTAATGTGGATGGTTGGTGGAAATGTAAAATCGGGTGTGACAATCGGAGGAACGGACGCATTCAGTTTGCGCGCCGCTGATGAAGCAGTACCGATTCGTAATGTGCATGCCACGATTCTTGATTTAATGGGTCTGGATGATGAATTGTTGCGTTATCAGCATGCGGGTCGTTTCCGCCGTTTAACCGATATTGGTGGAGATATTTTGCGGGAAATCGTTGACGCTTAGCGGGGATATCCTGTGGTGGTGTGCGGGCACACCAATCTTTGACAGCCAGACAATGCAGCACCTGTGTCCGCTGAACCAGGTAACGGTCTTGCTGCTGCGAAATGGCTTCGCCAATAAGACATAGCCAATAAGACATCAATAAGACATCAATAAGACATCGTGGTGATCAATGCTGACAACTGGGCATCAAAGTCCAGCCGCTAGCGTACTATTCAATCGAAGTGCGGCAGTGGATGAACACCAAGAGCGACAGTAATCTCTTCGATACCCTTAATCTGGAAGAGCTGGTACGTGACCACGCTTCAGAACCCGCATTTGCTTTTGCTCCCCTAGGTTTTAGGGGGCCACTGGCTCTCGGGCTCATTCGGTTACCGCCGGCTAGCGAGTCGCTCTCAGTGGTTGTCACAAATCAGCGTCTACGCGCGCAAATGCAATAGCCAGCCAAGGTTGCTGGTGTGACATTCGGCACTGGTCCGTTGCATACCCGCTGCTGATGAGAATTCTGGGTGCGCATCGACTTGTGTTATGCAAAGGCGTCTTTGACTACTTCGCTGTACACAAACGTCGGGATTTCGCGACGGCCGTTGTGAAGGAAATAGAGTTGTTCTTGATCGATTCCCAGGGCATGTAGCATGGTGGCGTGCAGTGAATTCGGATGAATAGGTCGCTCAATGGCTGTGTAGCCGACGGCATCCGTTCGGCCAATTGTCTGACCGCCACGCGTACCACCACCTGCCAGCCAGACTGTGAACCCGCCTGCCGAATGGTCCCGTCCGTTGCCTTTCTCAGCCCCTGGTGTGCGTCCGAATTCACCGCCCCACACGACCAGTGTGGAGTCAAGTAGGCCACGACGCTTGAGGTCGGCCAACAGGCCGGCTACTGGCCGGTCACTGCGGTCGGCACAGCCTGCGTGTCCACCTTTCAAATCGGAATGAGAGTCCCAGCCTCCCACATAAATCTGGACAAAACGGACCCCGCGTTCGACCAACCGCCGCGCTAACAGACACTGAGTACCGACCTCATTGGCTGCACTACCATCGATCCCATAGAGTGTTTTTGTTTCCGCAGTTTCTTGGCTCAAGTCAAATGCAGCTGGCGCTTCGGCCTGCATCCGAAACGTCAATTCGTAAGAACGGATCCGTGCATCCCATTCTGAATCGACAGGGTCGATCCGTTGTTGATGGATACGGTTGAGAGCACTGATTAAATCTAGTTGTTGGCGGCGATCTTTAACAGTAACCCCGTCCGGCAGTGTTAAGTGACGTATTCCCGATGCTTCGACGTTGGTTCCCTGAAAACGGGCTGGTAAAAATCCAGAGGAAAATGTCGGATGTCGAGGTTTTCCCATCACGACATAGCCTGGAATGTCCTGATTGACTGTTCCCAGGCCGTAGGTGACCCAGGCCCCCAGACTGGGACGGTCACCAAGAATAGTGCCTGTAGTCATGACGTATTCGCCCGGCTGGTGGATGATTGTGTCATGTTGCATGCTCCGGATGATACACAGATCATCGACATGCTGGGCCGTTGCCGGAAAAAGACTCGATACTGGTTGCCCGCATTCGCCGTATTGTTTGAACGTGAAGGGACTTGCCATTAGTTTTCGCGTCCCGTTTCCCATCGTTGCGGTACGCAGGAAGGTATTTTGAATGCTTTTGGGAGTTTCCTGGCCGTTCAGTTTTGTCAACTCAGGCTTCGGATCAAACGTATCGACTTGACTGGGGCCGCCCCCCATAAACAAAAAGATAATGCTCGTAGCTGTTGGATTCAAATGAGGGTTCACCACAGAGGCACCAACCGATTGTGTTGTGGCGCCGTACGATTCCTGCAACATCATACTGGACAAGGCGACCGAGCCGAAGCCGATTGCCGAACGTTCGAGCATTTCACGGCGGGATAATGAAGGCGATCCGAAACGCCCACATGTGGAGGCAGCAGAGGGGTTTTGATTGGTCATGATCGTGGTAATGCTTGATTTAACAGTTCAATCCAGGGTCTGTTTGAAGGGATTGAGTGACTGTTTACGATGGCCGTGTCATGAATGGGTTGGTTCTGAAGCGTTGTTTTTGTTCCCCAGGGACCTGGCGTAGCGAGTTTCCTTTTGCTGGAGGGTAGTCCACGCTGTTTCCCTGGGAATTCCCATTATGGCACATACACAAACTCGTTCAAGTTTAACAAGGCTTGACAAAATAATGCCCAATAACTGGGAGCATTTTCCATTCTCTGTTTTGATTGGATACGCAGCTGGTCTGCCGTACGGGGAAATGCCTGATAATTAGCATATCGGTTAGGTTGTACTGTTTCACGTACAATAAACCGGAAGAGGGTACCTGGACGGACACGATCCGGTTCAAATCGAAATACGTGTGAACTGCGTTCGGTGGTATATGGCTGGTGACGTGCTGCTCCAGTGACTGTTGCCTCACCAATAGAGGTTAATTCGCCGGTCGAATCCCCTGCAAATCCTTCGATACGAGTAATCCCGTCAGGATGTACCAGCATCTCGACCTCAGACACCGTGACAGGACGGTCAAAACGAAAAGTCACTCTGGCGATGTCTGGATTAGGCGTGTGCTGATCAAAACCTGCCGGTCCTGGCGAAGCGTTGTGTAATACAAAGGGAATTTTTGCATTGGGCTGTTTTGAAATATTTATTTCAGAGTGGCTTGTTAATAGACCGTCGTCCGATCGCAACCAGAGACTCAGGTGCTGTGATAGGAGTTCGGTCGAAATATCAGCCTGCTGATCCACCGAATCGATAACTTCTGCATCCATTGCCCACCGCTGGCAGAGATAACGGTGTATCGCCGACCGCTGTTGCTCGCTGAGTGCCTGGCGGAAAATCAGCAATTCACCAATGTCACCATTAAACCGCTCACCGGTTGGGCTAAACGCATCAACGTACCCACCAATACTCAAGCGACCAGCCTTTCCCGGATCGATAGCACCGGAGACCGGGATTTCTGAATGGTTGATTTGACCGGTGGCATCGAAAATATCCAATTCGATTTTCTTTCCATCCCAATGGACTTCCATCAGGCACGCCAGTCCATCTTCAATGACCCGTTCGCTTTGCAGGCGATCTTTCCACTCTCCGGCGATATTTTGACCAACGCCAATGTAACCCTTTGTATCGGGATAGGCAGCGCACCAGCGATGTAATGCCAGGGTGCCAACATCATTTCCCCCGTTTCTCCCTTTTAAAAAGATAGTACCATTCCCCTGTCCATCGCCACGATAGCGCGCGACGACATAGGCCGCATATCCGTCCGTGAAGTCCAGTTCATCCGAGTCCTCTGTTTCCAGGAAATGATCTCCCTTACCGCCGGTCCCGCCATGGAATCGGATGACCGGCAGTCCATTGATTCGCTCGGATGCATTGTCGACGTATTCCGGTTGCCTGTTCGCCATCTGTTGTTCCACATGATCTGCTATCTGGTTGTCACCGATCATTTGATCTTGCCAGGCAACGACAGATTCCGCATGGAGAGGCATGCGAGCAGCCGCTGGAATTTCGACGTCGATGATTTGCGGCAGCCGTTTTTCCGAGGCAGCTAGATTTAGATAATCTAATGCAGCGTCGAGTTCTGTCGCGCTGGGAGGACGGGACAAAGCTTTCAGGAAACTTAATTTTACCAGTTCAGCTTGATCACCACTGGTTTGTTCAGACATTGCTTGTTCGAAGTTGGACGCCAAATTGATAAAGCGCTGGTGGTTTAACAAATAGAGCGGTTGCAAAGCAGTCGTAGAGACATGCCTTCTGCTACAGCTTTCGGACATTGCGCTAGGTGCATCGAACAGCGATAAAATTTCCAAGGGCTCTTCGCGCCGTCGAAACAGGTAAATGCTGCGGCGCTGTGTTTCTTGTCCTAGGGGTACCGTGGGACCTCCCAATGCAGGATCGAGACGATCGGCTGTGGCAAGAAGAGTGTCCCGTAGCGCTTCGGCTTCCAGTCGACGCGATGGCCAACGCCAATACAGAAGATTGTCGGGATCGCGCTGAGTGCTGGTCGCGTCGCGAATTGCCGAAAGTCGGTAGGTCTCGCTGAGCACAAGCGAACGTTGTAATTGTTTCGTACTCCAATGGTTGTTAATCAGCTCGGCAGCCAGGTAGTCCAATAACAATGGATGAGAGGGTAGTGCTCCGTGTGTCCCAAAATTACCTGGAGTGGCTACCAGGCCCCGTCCGAAATGGTAATGCCAGACACGATTCACCCAGACGCGTGCCGTCAACGGATTTTCGGGACTGCAGATCCAACGCGCTAGTGCAGAGCGTGGGCGATTGCCAATTTCTTCGGGTGATAATGATTGCCCCAAGACCTGTGGCAAACCAGGCTTAATAATTTCGACAGGACTGTACGGGTCCCCTCTTTCCAGGAGATAAAAACGACGTGATGCTAATTCCGGAACATGGTGGATTAACGGAAAGTTGGCGTTCATCGGCAACACGCTCATGGTGTGCGGACTCGTCAGCGGTGAATAGAACCCCCAGACTTGTCGAATGTTGTCTGCCTGGTCGTCTAGTATTTTTTTCAACGCATCGAGTTCTGCCTGTTCTTCTTTCTTGAGACGAAAGGCGTTACACCCAGCAATACGTATATTCAAACGGGCACTATTCAGGCGGTAAGCTCCTTCTTCTTCACAAGTGCGTTCGGATTCCGATTTGAGTAACACACTTTGAATTGGATCCGGTTCTTCTGCAATGCCTTCACGGAGAACGCGCTGGTGGATTTTGAGCGTCAACTCATTCCGTTTTTGTGCTGTGTCGTGAAATTCTGTTGGAACTTGGGAGCTTTTTAAAACGAGGTCGCCAGGCATCCCTTGTACGAAAAATGCCTGTAGCCGGTAGTAGTCTTTGGTTGTCAACGGTTCCATTTTGTGGTCATGACACTGCGCACATCCAAGGGTTAGTCCCAGCAGGGCGCTGGATGTGGCATTAACGATGTCCACGTACATGTCGTTGAGTTGTCTTGCCACGCTCAGTTCGTCAGCATTGATGCGGGCCGTTGACAAGAACGCCGTGGCAATAAAATGATCATCGGAGTATTCTTCCAGCTCGTCACCGGCCAGTTGATGCAAGACAAAGTCGTCATACGGCAGGTCAGCGTTGAAACTACGTATCACCCAATCACGATATCGCCAGATGTGTGGCCAATTTACATTGCGGTCGTAACCCTGTGACTCGGCATAACGGGCGACGTCCAACCAGTGCTGCCCCCAACGTTCACCATAGTGAGGCGATGCCAGCAAACGGTCAACCAGGCGTTCATATGCTACTTCGGACTTGTCTGCCAAAAATGCATTTCGGTCAGCGATGGATGGAGGCAGCCCCAGCAAATTGAGATAAAGTCGACGCAGTAAAACGTCTTGGCTCGCATGCTTTACCTGTTGAAGCTGTGATGCCTTCAAACGACTGTCGATAAATGCGTCGATCGGATTGGGGGATTGCCCGGTCTGGTGTTGCGGAACAGCAGGTCGTACGATGCGTTGAAACGCCCAGTGGTCGGACGATTCACCTGCTCTCGTGGTGAAGCTACCGGCGGACAAGGGCACCAAGAGGATTTGAAAAACGGTAACAGCAATCAGGAAAACACGCATAGGATTATCATATCGGATAAGCCACATGGTTGACCAACTCATCGGATCGCTTTCTGTAAACAGTACTTAAGTACTTATCCTAATTTAACTAAGGGAATGCATCGACACAAGAAGCGACACAATTGGCGGCAATGTAGAAAGCCTTGTAGAATTAATTGACAATCAAAACAAAAGATAGGCTGACAAACTCGTCATTTTCCGATAATGCACAACGGAGTTTTTTGCAAGTTATATGAAAATGAAAAGCAATTATAAAATACTTGTCGTTCTGACAATGCTGGAGTTAGTAATCACGTTGCCAGGTTGGGGCCATTGTGCTCAAGCCGCCGACGAAAAGAAACCAGATGTTACCAGGCAACGCGAATCACCAGTAGCTTTTCAGCGTTTCACGGTTCGCAATGGCGACTTTGAAAAGTGGGACGAAGGCGAAGACATGGTCGTTGGCTGGAATCTTGATAGAGGAAAACTATTTCCTGATGAACATTCAAAGATGCGGGGAAAACGATCTGTATGTATTCAAGTTGATCCAGCTGACGACCGAAAGTGGCCGTTTTGTCGCATCTCTTCTGATTCTTTTTCACTGGAGCCGTATACCGGGTACCGAATGCGATTGTGGGTGACGTCAGCCTTTCAAGGCTGGGTGGAAACGATCGTTCATTCCATGCGTGACAGCTTGTTCAGCGAGGATGGACGTGTTACGGGCGTACACGCTTGGGCAGATGACTTCTACACGACCAATGGATTTCCATGGGTGCCGGTGGAAGTGGAATTCATGACCGGTCATTCCACGGAATATGGCATTACGATTCTTGCCACGGCAGTGAAAGGTGGTCCCAATGATAAGGCCTGGATCGACGATGTGCGAATTGAGAAGACTGGCAAAGTGAAAGCGCTGGCAACAACTGAAGACGATCGGCGTGGCTTTCAGTTATTTTCTCGATCCGTAATGAAATCAGATGATCTCGAAAAGATGCCACCCGAGCAATCTGAAATTATCGACACCTTGAATATCCGCATGGCCCGCGGTGAATTCGAGCCGGCCCTGCTTGGCTTGCATGCCTTGCAAAACCTGGAAGGCGTTGATCTTGTTATCGCCACTGACTTAAAAGGCCCAGGCAATGCCACATTGTCTAAAACAGACATTGTCATTCGCAGGCTGGAGGGTGCCTTGTTGCCATTATCTCACGCAAGGACAATTGCTGCCCACCAGACAGTCGCCTGGTGGGTTACCGCTCATGCCAAAGCAGCGACGGCTGCCGGAATCTATGATGGTCAACTCGACATCCTGGTCGCGGGCAAAACCGTGGCGAGGTTGCCTCTGAGTGTTGAAGTCATGGATTTGACATTACCTGAGCCGGACATAGCGTTTCTGGTCTATCATCACGAAGCCTATTTCCCGCCTGAGTTTCTCACCGCCGAGTTACGTGCTTCCTATTATCATGACATGCTGGAACACGGCATGAACACCACTACGGTGTATAACAATCCTACCACTGGCGAGCAGCTGGATTTTTTACACAACTACACTTATGGGAAAGAATCTCCCATGTTTGCGGTCGGTCTCGACCAACACATGCAAGAGATTTTAGACAGCGGCCTCTGCAAAACCGGGCAACCCGTATTTTGGCTACCTTTAAAATATGGCTCCAAGGCAACCCTAAAATCCACCCTGGAAAGGTGGAAGACCCGCCAATGGCCAACACCCCTGCTTTATGTTAACGACGAACCTGGCGGAACTGGGGCACGGGCCGAGGCAGCTCTTGCGACACTCCGGCAGATTCGGTCCTGGGATATCCCGGTGAAAACAACGACGGCCGGATTAGATCCGCGCACGGGTGTCCTTGGCCAGTTTTATGATGTTTGGGTCATCGGTGATCGTGGCATTCATTATGAAAACCATATGAACGCTCAAAAGCTTGGTTGTGAACTCTGGCAATACAACTGCAATTCACCTCATGAAAACATGGCCTTTGCTCGATCATTTTATGGGTTTTTGCCTTTCCGGACGGGTGTGAAAGGCGTTGCTTACTGGGCTTATTATGACGCTAGAAAATGGTTGGCCGATTCCCAAGGAAATGCACGAGGAAATCCAGGATCACAACGATTATCCCTGGTTTGTGTTTCTCCTACGGGACCGATTCCCACGCTTGCCTGGGAAGCCGTCAGAGAAGGCATTGATGACTACCGCTATTGCCAACTTTTTCAAAGTCTTTTGGACAAAGCCGAAAAACGATCTACTGAACTTCCCGGTCAGCTGGAAAATCTTGAACATCAATTACAGCTGGCTCAACGCGCCAGGAATTTGGTCATCGAAAGTATTCCATTTGATATCGGCGTTGCCCGTTTTAGCGCCATGTTGGGTGACTTTCGGCGTGGCAAGTACCGTCCGCCCCTGGCCCTGACCGACGTAGGTGAAGATTCATTGACCATTACCGAAACAAAAAGATGGATGCTCACCAACCAAATCATAGGTCTGCAAGATCACTTGCGTCGGAGTGAAGCTATTACTGCGGGTGAAACCGAGGAGCTACGGTAATTTTGTCAAGCAGCATTCGACAGCTTGACCTCGATAGCTAAAGGTGTACGGCAATCTGAAGCCGTTCGTACGATGCCCTGACGGGGCAAAAGCATCTTTGAAGACGCAGAATATTGTTTGCCAGTCGTGCGTACAGTCCTCTGAATAGAGCATGACGGGCCGGTTGGCAAACTGGGTCCGTGTAAAATTGTGTGAAGCGGACGCCTTCTGCCGCCAGCTGGTCCAGGTGTGGTGTATGAATCTCTCCCCCATAGCACCCTAAATCCGAAAACGCGAGATCGTCGGCCAGGATTAGAACAATATTAGGGCGCCGAACAGAAGAAGCTTCGCTGTGCTGGGTTGTCGCTGCGAAAATAGTTCCCAATGTCAGCAGCCACACGCTGTTCTTTGTCTTATCTCGCTTCATCATCGTGCTGAAAGCGAAAGCAAATAACGGTGACAGCTGCCATCTTATCGGAGTGATTGGAGGTTGACTGTCAGAAAACGTAGACGCTTCAGACGGATGGGACTTCCTGGAACAAGTAAAAACTGGTGAACGCCCCGACTTTTGCTGTAGAAGTCGTATGCCATGGTGCGTGCAACATGGTGCGTGCAACATGGTGCGTGCAACCATGTGCTGGCAATATGTTGGAACGGGAATTATTTAGTATCCCGTGGCACAGACCATAGCGCAACCTTGTGATCGCTACCTGCCGTAGCGACCGTTTGACCGTCTGGCGAAAAAGCAGCGTCGAGAACAGTGCCGGGATGTTTTGCATGGCCGTCGCGAAATGTCGCAATTTCTTGGCCGGTAGTAAAATCCCATAACTTGGCTGTTTTGTCGTGGCTGGCTGTTAATAAGGTTGTACCATCAGGTGAGAACGTGACGGATCGAATCCAATCCTGATGCCCCCTGAGACAGGTCAGTGATTGGTTTGCCAGATCCCAAACCTGAATCGTGTCACACCCTGCAACCAGCTTTTGCTGGTCGGGTGAAAATTCCAGGCTCCAAGCAAAGCTCCCAGTTCCGGGGAGTGTTGTTTTCACACTGTTGGAAGCCAGATCCCAAAGCTTGATCGTACGGTCGAAACTGGCACTGGCCAAGCTGTTTCCCAGACGTGAAAACGCCAACGCGTAAATAAAGCTTGTGTGCTCTTTCAACGTGGACTCTAACTGTCCGGTTGCCGTGTTCCAAAGATGGACGCACGCATCATGACCGCCTGAAGCCACCGTTGCCGCATCGGGTGAAAACTGGACACAATAGACTTGGCCGGTATGTCCTGTCAGCGTGGCTTTGAGTTGACGGGTTGGCAGGTCCCACAGCTTGACCGTCTGGTCGTTGCTGGCCGAGGCTAACGTTTCACCGTTCTTGGAAAAGGAAATATGATTAACTTTGTCGGCATGCCCTTTCAAGGTCGCCTGTTCGCTACCGGTGGCGATGTTCCATAACTTGATTGTCTGGTCGTCGCTAGCAGAGGCCAATGTTTCACCATTCGGAGAAAATGCTACACAGGTGACCCAGTTTTCATGTCCAGTCAGTAATGATTTTTGAACGACATCAACCACGATTGTGTCTCCATGCCATCTCAAGCAGCATCGTTAGTACAATTCGGAAATGACCTGACCTTCGTTCAGTTTTATAGGGCGGCCTCCGAGGTCACGAAACAGAGAGCCAGGGTCGACTCCGAGAGCACTGTAAATGGTCGCACCTAGATCAGAAGGGTGATGCGTTTTCCCCACTGGGTAGGCAGCAATTTTGTCCGTCTTACCGATCACCTGGCCGCCTTGTACTCCGCCACCCGCAAAGACGGCGAAGAACGCTCCAGCCCAATGGGCCCGGCCGTCCGAGAGGATGATGTCTCCTTGTTTCTCTGTTCCGATTTGAGGAGTACGGCCGAACTCACCGAACATCGCCACCAGAGTGTCTTCGATTAGGCCAGTACTATGTAGATCGTCCAGTAACGCTGCGACGGCCTGATCCAAGGGTGGCAATAAACGGTCCTTTAAGTCCCGTTCATTGGCTTCGTGCGTATCCCAGTTGTTCATGTAACCCATGTTGGCCTGTACGACCGAAACATCTGCCTCGATGAGCCTCCGCGCTAACAGCAGTGACTGGCCAAACATGTGTCGTCCATAGCGGTCACGAACTGTTTCTGGTTCACGATCGATGGCAAAGGCCTGACTTATTTTTCCGGAGGTAAGAATGGACAAGGCATCATGCTGATATCCGCTGAACTTTTCCGCCTCGGCACTATGGATCAATCCCGCGCGCTGGTGACTGATACTATCGAGCAACGCCAGGCGATGGTTTAAACGATCGGCAGTCAAACCGATTGGCAACTCCTCGTTCATATTAACGTGAAAGTCGCCAGCGTTCGGGTCTTGTCGAATATGCAGCGGATTGTAGCGGGCACCCATCATGCCACCTGTCTGTCCACAAAAAGCCGATCCATTACTATTGATGTGCGTGGGCAACAAAATACCTGTCGGGAGTCCGGTCTGGTGTCCTCGCATGTAGTCCAGCCCTGACACGTAACAGGGCCAGTCCCTGGCGGAGGCATGTTTGCCCGCTCCGAGGGGGATGTTATCGTGTCCGGTCAGCAGCATGTGTGTGCCGTGTTCGTGCTCGTTCGAGAAACCTTGCAGTGAGCGGACGATGGCGAACTTGTCGGCACGCGCGGCCAGCAGAGGTAGATGCTCGCAAATCTGAATGCCCGGTACGGGGGTGGAGATGGGTTGAAATGTACCCCGAACGTCGGCCGGTGCCTCGGGCTTCATGTCGAAAGTGTCAAGCTGACTGGGTGCGCCAGTCAAGAAAATAAAGATGACTGATTTGGCATCCCGTTTTACAGTACGGCCAAACTCGTTCGAAGGTTTGGCCATGGCCCGTTTCGCGACCAATGACGGCAATCCGATCCCTAGCAGACCTGAGTAGCCAACCTGCAATAACTCACGCCGAGTGAATCCCAGAGGACGGTTATGTACGTTACCACCACGTCTCATCGGGCGTTCCAGTAACCAAGAATGAAGACCGAAATGTGATTCTCATTATACTTTACGGTTTGTATTGTGTCATCATCAGGTGTGAGCCAAATTTGCCA
>CAYMUR010000090.1:12277-21973 GCA_964393615.1 uncultured Pirellulaceae bacterium | reverse complement strand
CGACGTAGAACCAGGTGAGTAACGTTCTCATTGTCTCTCTCCTCGAAAATAAGGGGATGTCTATTGCCGGAGCTGTCATCGCGACGCGATCAAGCCTGACCGTGAACCCTGACGTAAAGACCAACGCGGCCAGTCAAGCATTGGCCACGGTCTCCGCTCACCGTAATCGTCTTTTCCAAGAGGATTCTCGTCCCTATCCATAGCCGTTCAGGCCTCAGCGTACGCTAGAAAACCTGTTTAAAAGAAACCACCCTGATTATAATACAAATCACCAACATTACAAAGATTTCCCGTCATCTCCTACCTTGTGCCAGATAAGTCATTGAGCGTTTTGTCTCGCTGGCAACTGGCCTCCATTCACCACCCTCACCAGCGTTGCTTACCGTATTTTGTGACCGGCTATGTGCTTACAGCTTGGACGACGCCACAGCCACTAGAACACCGTCAACTGACCGAATCCAGATTCTCACACTCACCCGGACACAAAAATCTGAGAAGGGTCAGATCCGCCTGGTCTTCACAGCGACAGGCGAGGACGGCTATGGGTACGAGGAGTAGTACATTGCCCTGGACTGTTGTGACCGAAAGAACTCAGTTTGCGTGGCAACGTAGTGCGGTACCTCTTTGGCGAGGAGGATTTTTGTTACTGGCCTTCTTCCTTGTTTGAGTAACGGGCCAACCATTTTTCCAGTGGTCGCAAAAGAGCCAGTACGACCAGCGATACGACCGTTGCAGCCAGGGCCAGTTCCCACAGAGCCAGTCCAGCAGCGGTTCCTAGTGCGGCGGATAACCAGATAGCACTAGCAGTCGTTAGCCCTTTGACCTCCAATTGGTCACTTAATTTAAGGATCGCTCCTGCCCCCAGGAATCCGACACCGGCAGCAATCCCTTGAACGACACGCGTCGCATCGACAATATTGCGTGCGTTGGTGCCCAAGTGAAGGGCATGTTCTGCGGCCATTTTTCCAACCAGCGTAAAAATAGCTGCCCCCATGGCAACCGCCATCAAGGTTCGCAACCCCGCCCAATGACCATTCAATTGACGTTCAATTCCAACCAGTCCGCCGAGTATCACTGCGACAACAAGTCGACAAAAAACATCCAGTAACCCCAACTCACCATAGATATTATCAATATCAATAAAACTCATCCGTGAATCTCCTTGCCCTAAGTCCGGTTCGACTGGAAGTCAACAGCCAACGCGGCATTGTTCTCCAACAGTTCATCCAGTTTTTCCTGGATCGCCTGGTTGTTGGTCGGCTGGTAATCCTCGAAACATGGTTCATACCGGGGGATAGCATATAGAAATTCTCCGATAACGTCATCGTAGATTTCACGAACATTTTTCCCATAGCCCATCTTCTCTAACAAATAGCCGTTGAGCTGTTGTTCGACCTGACCCTGCATGGGTAACACCAGGTACGGTTTGCGTCAATACATTGATTCACTGATCAAAGTACAACCAGTAGTTGCAATCACCTTGCTGAAAACGTTAACCCGGATGATTTATCAATTTGGAGGGTGGATCGGGCAACGCTTTGCTATCCGTCCGCCGGGATTGGCCCTTGCGGCGTCATGCGGATCCGTTGCATGCGGGGAGCCTCGTGGACGTAGCCATCGACACTGGGATGATAGTAGAAGACCAAAAGTACGTCCGGCTCGGCCTCGACCATATAGCCGTTGAACCAGAGGTCGTGGTTCAACAGGGTCCCCGCGTCCCAATTGCGACCCCGGTCCTGACTCACGTGCATCCCCATTCCCAATCCGCGACCCACGATGGCCAGATACCCGGAACGCGTGGCCACCAGCTGTGGTCCGCCCGCCACAGAGAACGGTGCATAGCAGGCGGCACGCCACGTCTTGCCGCCGTCGTCCGACTGGGTCTGCCAGCTGTAAGGAGAACGGAACGGTCGAGACACGACTACGATCCGACCATCGGGCAGCTGGGCCATTGGCGATTCGGAGAACCCGCCGTGCGGGCTGTCCGGTTTGCGCCCCGTCATCAACGCGGCATTGTCCATCGGCACCGGCGATTGCCAGGTCAGCCCACCGTCGTCGGATCGCGAAGCGTACGGCTGAGCAATCTCGGTGCCCCAGGTGCCGTGCCCCGCGTTGAGGATGTTGTCGTACATGCCGTGGTAACCATGCAAAAAAACCGCCAACAGCGAACCGTTGTTTAGCTGAGTGCCCCCGTAGATGTGATTCCAGCATCCCTTACGGTACAGTTCACGGGACCAGTCACCCACCAATTTGGCCGGTTTCGGATCGCTCCAGGTGAGACCCTTGTCGTACGAGTCGCGGTAGGTAAACATGTCTTCCGGCGGAACGTCTTCCAGCAATTCACGCTGGCCGGTCACAGCAGGTCCGGGCTCAAAAGCGCGGATTACACCGTGCTCGGGCTCGAACCAGGGGATGGCCCAGGGGTGGCAGGCGGGAACCTCGTCCATTGGCATCTGGTCACCATGAGGGGACCAGGTTCGGCCGCCGTCCTGCGAGAGATACAGATTGACTCGTCTCGGCGCGTCGTTAGGTCGTGGGAACAAGCGACCGTTCCAGCTACCAATTCCCGCCACGATCTCGCCACTTGTGAATTTCATCAACGCGTACGGATGACGGGCATAACCGTAGCCAGTGTCCTTCACCGGTGTGAACCAGGCAGGCTTGCTCCCGGTATTCGGTTTCCAGTCGTCCCCTTTGACCGTGGTGCCTTCGATTTGGAAGTTTCGGACATCGTAGTCGTTGTACCCGGCCACGCCGGCGCGGCCGGGTCCGTAGCTGTCGTCCACGACGAAAGGTCCCCGGACGCCGTCCAGGTACATTTGGATCTTGTTGCCGCGCCGCTCGACTTTCATCGATAGTTTGGCATTCGCGTGGGGGGGCACGTTGGGCATCAATTGCAGAACGAGGTTGCGGGCGTGGCCGTGGCCATCAACCTTGGCAATGGCAGCATAGACGGCACGAGCCCGCCAATTCTGGCCCCAGCGGGGCAGGTAGGCCCAATAGTAATGCCCACTGTCCTGGGCGCCGAACACGATGCCAAATTGCCCTTCGTGGGTGCACAGTTCAAAATCGCAGGAAATCGTTTCGTCCCTGACGCAACGGTCGGTGCGAATCGCCAGACTCCGTTCCAAGATTTCGGAGGGTGGCCAGATCGCGCCGATTTCCGGGACGAAAGTCCACTCGTGCTTGGGACCGCGTGCGTTCAATTCGTCGTTCGCCGTGGCATAACTGGCACGCAACACATAGCCATAACCGTGGCTGATCACGTGAGCGACCAGCAGGTGCTTGCCAGCCGTAAACTTGTGCCGGATACAATGTGCCGCCTTGCGGATCGAATTGTCGCCGAATGTCTTGTTACCGCTAATGAGCGTGTTGAGTACCTCCTCGCCATCGATCCACCACTGCATCCACCAGCGAGAGGCGGTGCCAATCACGACTTCCGTATCTTGTTCAAACTCAACTTCGGCCATGGCATAGACTCGGTACCCGGCCTTGCGGTCG
This sequence comes from uncultured Pirellulaceae bacterium, assembly GCA_964393615.1. Classification (GTDB taxonomy): domain Bacteria; phylum Planctomycetota; class Planctomycetia; order Pirellulales; family Pirellulaceae; genus CAYMUR01. The sequence goes on along the minus strand of CAYMUR010000090.1, from coordinate 18,472 downwards.
TATTGGAACAGCTTGGTGAAGTCCAGCGTGTCGCCGTCCATATCCAAGTCCACGCCTCTGAGAATCTTGTCGCCGATCTTGAGTTGTTCAGGAATACTCTGCAGCGATGCGATATCGGCGATTACCTTGACGACGATGTGTTCACGACGTTCCGCAGAGTAGAAGGGCGTGTCTTGCCAAGGCAGAACGCCGAAGACCCGCCAGCGAGTGGGAAAGTTCGTAGGCTGATCAGGATTCGACTGAGGCATCCGCTCGACACCTGCGGCAGGGTGCAATTCCCATTGCGCACTATCTTGGGTAACTAGTTCGAAAGCGGTCGCCGGCCGGGCGAAGAGCGATAAGACACCACTTAAAAAATAGAGGCAGACAACCAATGGGGTACAGGACCGTCGGACGCGCATTGCATAGGGCTCCTGGGTTTTCTTCCAACTGCTATGTGGAGATCGCACTTTTTTGACGATCGTCTTAGTCATTGAACGTACCGAGGTCACGATAGAAAAACCAGAGAAATGATCTGGTCGGTAGCGTTTTGTACAGCAACCCGCTGCTACTTCCCTAAAAATCGCAATCGGAAACGAAGAAAAAATCAAACTCTGGTACCAACGCGTTATCTTTGATTGTTCAATTCTTTTCTTCTATCACAATGGTCGTATGCACTCCTATTGGCCGGCAACTGCTTGTTGCATCCCAGCTGGCCAAACGATCTCGATTTTTTCATTTTAAGAACCAGAGTTTGCCTCTTCTTCGCTAGCTGTTCCAATCCTGTCCAACGCATAGCCTGCTGCCAGACGCACTTTGTCATACTTGTCTTTGAGTGTCTTCTTGAGTAGAGGAACCGCTTCTTTTGCCGCTGGACCAATCCGCCCCAGGGTATAAGCCGCGGACGAGCGAACCTGCTCATCATCGTCCTGCAAGGTACGGATTAACGAAGGGACTGCCTCCGTGGCAACGGGCCCCATTTGCCCCAAGACACGGCTGGCCCACCTGCGTGTCAAGGGATCATCGCTTTGCAGTACTTTGATGAGAGCCGGTACAGCCACGGTACCGATCTGAGCTAATGCGGTAGCAGCGCGCCGTCGGACCTGCTGGTTTCCATCCTCTAATGCTACCTTCATTAAATGCGGCACCGCTTCATCAGCTGCCAGGCCCATATGCCCCAAGGCATCGGTGGCTGCCAGACGAACCTGCCAATCGCTATCCTGAAACATATGGATTAATGAAGTGATAATGCCTTCGGTCGTCGGATCCATCTGACCGAGAGCCGTAACAGCTATCTTGCGCAACTGCGAGTCTTCGCTTTGTAACAGGTCAACTAGTAGCGGAACGGCATCTTGGGCAGACGGGCCCATCGCACCAAGAATATAGACGACCTGTCGAACAACATTCTGGTCTTCATGCTGCAAAGCGTGGATGAGCAGTGGCATTGCCTCAACACCGATTTGGTTCAAGGCATAAGCCGCTGCTTGCACGACATGCTGGTCCTGTAACAAGTTGATCAAATCGGGCACAGCTTCCTTGGCTGTCGCACCAATCTGGCCAAGTGTCGTTGCAGCCGCCGAACGAACCTCTGGATTTTCGTCCCGCAATAATTCAATCAGGGTGGGAATGGACTCCTGGACCAGCGGACCAAAGTATCCCAATGCGGTCACAGCAGCCATGCGAACCGAAGGATCTTTGTCTTGCAATGCCGCGGTAAAAAAAGAAAGGGGCTCGCTGGTCTCTGCGTTAATCTGCTTCACTACCAGCACACAGGATGAGCGGACCTTGGCAACTTGATCATGTAAAGCGGCATGCAGGAGATGCGGCACAGCCTCCTGAGATGTTGCACCTATCTGCCCCAGAGCCGTGGCAACTGCCAAACGGACTTTTTCATTTTCGTCCTTCATCTTTCCGATCAAGGCTGGTACGGCACCTTGAGCAGTCGGACCGATCCGGCCCAAAGCATAGGCAGCGGACATACGAACTTTTTGGTTTTCATCCTGCAAGGTTTCGATCAAGCTGGGTACGGCGTTTTGAGCAGCCGGGCCAATCTGGCCCAAAGCAAATGCTGCTAAAGAGCGAAAACCAGCATCCTGATCCTTTAAACGTTTGATGAGACCAGGCACGGTCGCAGCTCTGTCAGCGCACCGGGCCACAGGCGTCCCTAGCATCGTTGTAAAGACCAACGATGTCACAACTACCATCACTAACTGCCACCGACCTGGGCTCCAGGCAGATGCCGTCAATGGATACAAGCTCACTCGATAACCCATTTCAGTTCTAACCTGAGTTGATTGGCAAAACCTAGGACACTCTACATTGTAACGCTCGGCAGCTTCCTGGGGGACAGAACTTTTCGGTATTTCGATGCCTGGCAGACGATCCGGTAGGATTTGCCAGCTGCTTTTTCAAAGGCAAATGCCACCCAAGGTGCAAAGAGCAAGAACAACCATTTCACCATCGACCTCGTTCTCAGAACGCTGCATCAACAAACTGTGAAGGACACGACGATGACACAACTCGCTCCATCACACCGCAAGGCACAGGGTATTTTGTGGTGCATTTTTTCGTTGGGCTTGTGCGATCAACATCATGTGAAATGTTTTTTGTTGCCATTGGGACATGGCGGTGAACCACCCACTTCGCAATCGCTAAAAAACCATAACAACATCAGCCCGTTGTTCAACCGGTGATAACAAGGTCTGTCCGGAAGCGTGTTTTGAATCGCTCGGCAAATGCAGCTACCCCAAGCCATAAACTCCTGCTTGTTTGCCCTTTTTTACATTTTGAATTATCATAAATAAATACGGTACAGTGGCCACGTCCCCTCTTTTTCTTTGACAACATGCGGTCATTTTTCTCTCAATCTTGGTCACCAAGCGAACGCGTGGCCTCGGCGCGCAGCCAATACAACAGGCAGAGATGCCACATGGACCGACGTGCCGTATTTGAGCCACTCGAGCGACGTGAATTGCTGAGTGCTAATCCGCTGATCAGCGAAGTCGTAGCCCGCAATGATACGGGACTACTTGACTATGACTTCGACCATTCTGACTGGTTTGAAATCCACAACCGGGGTACGTCTGCCGTGAATCTCAATGGCTGGCATTTTACGGACGACCTTAACAACACAACCAAATGGCAGGTACCCGTCGCCACGGTCCTCGGTCCTGATGAACGCCTTGTTGTCTTTGCCTCGAACGAGGATTATGTAACACCCAACGGAGAACTTCACACAAATTTCCGCTTTGCCAGCGAAGGTGAATTCATCGGACTGGCCGATCCCGCTGGCCAGCTCATTTCCAGCATTGACTTTCCCGCACAAAGCAAAGACGTCTCTTTCGGGATTGACGAAAACGTCCAGGTGACACCGCTGGTCACAAGAGGCGCAGCAGCTCAAGCTTTTGTGCCTGCTAACGGTTCCTTGGGAGATACCTGGAGAGGCAGCGATGAACCTTTTGATGACAGCAGTTGGATGAGCGGCGCAACCGGTGCCGGATACGAAACGGGACAAGTGGGCGCAGCCGTCGGACTACCTATCGCCTTTTGGACCTTTGACGAGTTGCGACACGGTAACACGGTGGCCCCCGATGCCCGGGGCAGTTACGACAGTACTGTCTTTGGGGCAACCCTCACAACAGGACAGCAGGGGAGGGGAGGGGAAGCTCTCTCGTTCGATGGCAACAATGATTATGTTCTGCCTGGTGTCATTCCAGAACTGGTAAGTCCTGACGCATTTTCAATTTCGCTCTGGTTTCGCCGGGAAGATGACCACCGTAGTGAAGCTGAGGCTACCAATCATTCGGTCAATAACGTATTGATTGCACAAGCTTCAGATTTTGACAACGACAACCTGGAAATCGGCACAAAAGGTGACACGGTTCAGGTCTATCTTGATACAGCGGAGTGGGGTGGAGCCGTCAGTCCTGTCAGTCATCCTGCGGCGATTCAAAACACGACCTGGCACCATCTGGTGATGAGCTACAACAGCAGTGCCGACCAAGAGCTCCAACTGTATGTCGATGGCATGCTGGTTGGAGCACATGACGCCTATGGTGGCCTGGTCACAAGCAGTGGCCTGTCGCCGTTTACGATTGGACTGTCTCGGGCCGGTGGAACGGAGTTTGGAGATTTCGAAGGGTTGATTGACGAAGTCGCTGTGTGGGATGTCGCATTGGATTCCCAACATGTCACGGCACTGTACAACGCCGCCTCACCACTACTGCTAACTGGATACCAAGATCTCATTGGAATCGATTTGGCCACTGCCTTACAAAACAACCAGACGTCCTCCTATGTCCGTATTCCTTTCAACGTCACCAGTCCGGACTCTTTCGAGTGGCTCAAATTGCAAATGCATTATGACGACGCGTTCGTCGCCTGGATTAACGGAACCGAGGTCGCAAGAAGTGGGATCACGGGCCCCGTAGAGTGGAATTCGGCGGCAACAACAGAACGATCGGACGCTAAGGCCCTGTTGGCAAGCGATTTTTTTGTTGCCAATACACCAGGGTTGCTTGCCGAGGGTGAAAACACGTTGGCGGTTCAACTGCTCAACTTTGACCCGGGGGCAACGCGGAGTATCATCCTGCCTGAACTGGATGCCTTTCAAGGGCAACGTCGTCAATGGCTGATGGAAGAGCAAGCCCCCGCCACCGCCTATATACCGACAGACGGTACCCTGGGAACGAGTTGGACTGGTAGTCATGAACCGTTTTATGACACGAGTTGGTTCCATGGAAAAACGGGAGTCGGCTACGACAATGGACCCGGTGGACCGTCAGGAGGCCCTCTGGCTTATTGGACATTTGACTCGTTGGAGGACAATGACTCGACCGTTCCCGACGCCATGAACAACTATCATGGCGCTGTGAACGGTGCCACATTGACCACGGACAATCAAGGCAAGTTTGGCGAAGCACTTGCATTCGACGGAGACAACGACTCTGTGTCGGCCGGTGTGATCGCTGAACTGCTCAATCCCAGCGCCTTCACGACGTCGCTGTGGTTTCGACGCATGGTGGACCATGCAGGAGAGAGCAGCGAAACCAATCATGACATCAATAACGTGCTGATTGCCCAATCGTCGGCTGGCTCGAATGACAATCTGGAAATCGGCACCGAAGGAGACATGCTCGAAATTTATCTGGACACAAATGATTTAGGGGGAGCAAATCCACCCGTGCGTGAACAGGTAACCCTTCAAAACAACCATTGGCACCACCTGGTAGTAACATACGACAGCCAGGCAACTTCCGAAATGACGTTGTATTGGGACGGTATCCCGGCCAAACAGTACGAGCAATTTGGTGGATTGGTTTCTCATGGTGGAATGTCACCATTTTCTATCGGTATCGCCCGTCCTGGTGAAAACGCATGGGGCGATTTCGAAGGCCTGATTGACGACGTGGCAATTTGGGACAGTGCACTCACAGCAGCCCAGGTCATGGCAATCTTTGACGGGACGTCACCTTTGTTGTTGTCGGGATACAACGACCTGATCGGTTTGAACGTCGCAACTCCCTTGGCTAATCAGCACAGTTCCACCTATGTTCGTGTTCCTTTTACGGTTGATGATCCGGACTCCGTCATCGCACTCAATCTAAAACTTCAATACGACGATGCTGCCGTGGCCTACATCAATGGCCACAAAGTCGTCAGTCACAATTTTACGGGCGTTCCACAATTCAATTCGCTGGCCGACACCGAGCGTCCTGATGGCAATGCTTTGGCAGCAGAAGAATCCCTCATCATCAACCAGCCGGGACTGTTACAGGCCGGTAGCAACGTACTGGCCATCCAAGTGATCAACGCAAATCTGGATGCAGAGCGTCTGTTGATATTGCCAACACTGGAAGCAATAACAATCCCTGACCGTTCCTTTGCCTTTATGGAAACACCGACCCCGGGGACCGTAAACAGTGAAGATTTCGCAGCCGTCGCCACATTACCTGATTTTTCTGCACCAGCCGGTACTTTTCACGATCCGTTTCAGCTCGTCCTCACCACGGAACACGTCAACGGGGAAATCCACTACACCACCGATCGCAGCCTGCCAACAGAATCGTCACCACTGTACACCAACCCGCTCGTTATCGATCAAACCACCATGGTCCGCGCCAGGGTGTACGTTCCTGACCTCGTGCCAAGCGAAAGCACAAGCCAAACCTATGTAGAACTCGGTACCCAGTTACTGGGTGTCTCGTCCAATTTACC
>CAYMUR010000090.1:0-12267 GCA_964393615.1 uncultured Pirellulaceae bacterium | reverse complement strand
GACAACTTTGGTCAAGGTGGTCTCACGAATGGATTTGATTTGACGCACCGACAATTCCAAAACGGATCACTCATGTTGTTTGAGCCCGATTCCATGGGACGCAGCCATCTGGTGGACTCACCAACTTTTACATCGCGGATGGGATCTCATCGTCGTGGAAACAGTAGCTTTTCCAATGCCAAGCCTAGTCTACGAGTGGAGCTTCGTGATGAACACGACAATGACCTGAACGCACCGCTTTTGGGACTCTCTGATGACTCGGATTGGATCCTGTCAGGTCCCTACGATGAAGACCGGTCCCTGATCCGGAACGCGTTCGTACATACTATTAATCAACAAACTGCACCCTGGGCACCCGCGACTCGTTTTGTGGAATTCTATTACAATACGAATGGTGACGCTCTGGATAATACTAACGAATACATGGGACTGTATGCCCTCAAAGAACACGTTAAAATCAATTCCGAACGGATTGACATAGCATCGCTATCACCCAACGACAACCTGGAGCCAGCGGTCACAGGTGGATACCTGTTTGAAATTAACAATCCAAAGGTAGGCGACTTGTCTTGGAAAACGACGCGCAGCCAAGTTCCCTTCATCCACATTGAGCCTCATCCTGATACGCTCACTCTCGAACAGCAGAATTATATCCAGGCTTACGTGCAGGATTTTGAAAATGCTGCATTTAGCGCCGATTTCAAGAATCCGGAAACTGGTTACCGTGCTTTTCTCGACACAGACAGTCTAATCAACCATCACATGTTGCGATTTTTGGTGGATGAACCACAAGGCTTTGTTGTCAGTGAGTTTTGGTTCAAAGATCGCGGTGGCAAACTGCAACAAGGACCTGTCTGGGATTCTGATCGGGCCCTGGGAAATCCTCACGACCAATACGATTTCTTCCCCACGCCTACGCGAATGTTTACTGCAAGTTACTTTAACCCTCCCGCCTTTACCTACGAAGCGGTGTGGTTGAGACAGCTGTTCTTGGACGAAGATTTTATTCAGGATTGGGTCGACCGCTGGCAGGAACTACGTCAGGATATCTTTACCGTAGAAAATTTTCATACACTCATTGACACCATGGCGGGTGAAATCGCCGAAGCGCAGCTGCGTAATCAACAACGTTGGCAGGAAAGCTTTAACGGTCCCTACCCCGAAGCAGAACCGGGCTTGAGCGGCTGGGATGCGGAAATCTCACAGATAAAAGGATGGCTCGCCGCGCGGCTGGATTTTGTAGACAGCCTGCTACTGCCGCCAATCCAGTTGACAGCCTCGGTAGGAGCATCCTCTCCTTTCGAAGTGACACTTTCCGCCCCCCAAGGAACCATTTATTACACGCTGGACGGTAGCGACCCCCGGGCTACCAGTGGCCAGGTCAGTACGGCTGCAATCCCGTACAGCGGACTGCCCATTCCAATTAACGAAACTTCACGAATCATCGCCCGGGCTTTCGATCCTCAAGCCACCTCACTGGCGGGAACACAAATTACACTGAGTGAGTGGAGTGCCCCGACAACCCAAGAATTCCGTTTAGATTTCGATGTGGTCATTACAGAAATCAATTACAACCCCCATGCTGCAACAGATGAAGAACTGGCAATTGATCCAAACCTGGACAACGACGATTTCGAATATATCGAATTTCATAACAAAACTGACTCCAGCATGAACCTGGCTGGTTTGCAGTTGACCAAGGTCGATGTAAACGGAGATCAGCAGGGGATTGATTTTATATTTTCCAGTCAAACACTCAATGCCGACGAACGAATCGTTGTCGTCAAAAACCGATCAGCATTTCAACAACGCTACGGCACCGAAGTCCGTATCGCGGACGGCAATGACGGGCAGGGGGGAGGGAACGGTGAATACGGTGGCCGTCTGTCCAACGCTGGCGAACGAGTGACGTTCCTCGACCAAACCGGTATCACCGTCCATGCATTCGATTATGGTGATAGCGGCAACTGGCCTCTACGTGCAGACGGTAATGGTAGCTCGCTCGAAGTTGTCGATTCCAGCCTCCCGCTGAACGGTGCCAACAACTGGCAACCGAGTACTGAACACGGAGGCAGCCCCGGTACAACGGGTGTAGGCCCACTGAACAGCATCCTCATCAACGAAGTGCTGACCCGTACGGAATTGCCGAATATGGATGCCATCGAGTTGTATAATCCCACCGACTCGGCCATCGACATCGGTGGCTGGTTTTTGAGTGACAAGGCAACGGCTCTCGGCCAATATGTCATCGCCAACGGCACCATCATCCCAGCCGATTCTTACCTGGTTTTTGATCAGAACCAATTCGGCTTCGGACTGAACTCCACCAGCGGAGACCAGGTTTGGCTGGTCCAACCCAACGAATCGGACGAACCCCAATGGATCGTCGACCAGGTCCAATTCGGTGCGGCTGCCAACGGTATTTCCTGGGGTCGTTTCCCCAACGGCACTGGTGAGTTGTTTCCCCTGGTTTCACCAACGCTCGCTGCAAACAATAACGGACCACGTTTCGGCCCGATAGTAATCAGTGAATTGATGTACCACCCCAGTAATCCGGCAGACAGTGCAGCGCCTACATCGTTAGAATTTGTGGAACTCTATAATCCGACGACAGCAACCGTAAACCTGTCTGGATGGAAGATCTCTGGCATCGACTATGAGTTTCCAGAAGGGACCACAATCGCTTCTGCTGCTTTCTTGGTCGTGGTTCCCTTTGATCCGGTCAGCGACTTGCCAGCCATTGACGCTTTTAACACGTCCTATGATGTCAACATGGCTGCCCTGCCAAACCAATACCTGGGGCCTTACTCCGGGCGTCTGGATAACGGTGGAGAAACAATCACATTGTTAAGGGCCGAAGACGCCGGTGCCGATGAGACGGTTCCGTTGCTCATCGAGGACCAGGTCATTTTTGACGATGCAGACCCCTGGCCGATCGAAGCCGATGGTGGCGGTTTGACGCTGCATCGACAACTCGTCGATTTGTGGGGCAACGATCCGAGTAGCTGGGGCACAGGAACACCCAGTGCAGGATCATTTGGTCCTGGTTCCGTCTCAACCTTTGCGGGTGCCGAGGTAGGCACTTCGATCATTGGGGAAACAGGCACCCTGGAAAATGTTACTCACGTGTCCCAGGTGGTCATCCTCAACCATACTTTCAACAGTCCGGTAGTCTTCGCGCAACCGGCTTCCTACAACGGAACTGACCCCGTCGCCATCCGGATCAGCGACATTCAGTCTGATCGGTTCACGATCCGCTTGACGGAACCATCGAATGAAAATGGACTCCACAATGCAGCTGAAAGGATCAGTTACCTGGTTGTCGAAGCTGGCAACCATCAGTTGGTAAATGGAAAGTCATTCGAGGTCGGTACGGTTTCGACAACTGCCACGGTTGGCATGTTTGCAGCAGACCAGTGGGAAACTGTCCATTTCACCTCGACCTTTGGTGATCCCCCGGTCGTGATCAGTCAAATTCAGTCAAATCATGGTCCAGATTTTCTTTACACACGACAACGTCAGACAGGCCTCGGTCAGGTGGACTTGGCCTTGGAAATGGCAGAAATTTACGGGGCGCAACAGACCGCTGAAACAGTAGGCTACCTGGCCATGGACGCAGGCGTGGGCAGCTGGAATGGACTACCCTACGAAGCCCGTTCAACGACCAGTTCGTTCAATCAGGATTTTCAGACGCTTGATTTTGGCCAAACCTTTGCCGAACCACCGAATTTCCTGGCAGCGCTGGGAACACGCCAGGATTCTAATAATGCCCATTTACGGTCCAGCAATTTGACCACAACCGGCGTGGATTTGAAGGCCAAGGAAGATACCACTTGGGATGCCGAAGAGATACATAGTCTTCGTGAAAGCATTTCCTTTCTCGCTATCGGCGGGGCAGGACTATTGACCATCCAGGGCGGTCAGATTTCCAATGGTGCAACGCGCTCCTTTACAATGACGATTCCCGGCGGTGCACGAATCAGTGACCTGGACATCATCCTCGATATCGAACACACGCACACTGCAGATTTAGGTGCGTTTCTTATCGCGCCAGACGGTACTAGCGTTGAACTGTTTACCCATGTCGGCGGAGCAGGTACCAATTTCACAGATACCATTTTGGATGACGAAGCATCGCTGGCATTAGTAAACGCCACACCGCCGTTTTCCGGACGATTTCAACCCCAAGGAACATTGTCAGATTTTGCAGGCACCGAACTAGGTGGCATGTGGACGTTACAAATCAGCGATGACCCTGCAGACCCCACGGTGGGCCGACTGCGAGATTGGTCCTTGGTGGTGAATACCACGAGCAGCCCAACGGGCAACGTCAACCACGACAGCGAAATTGACGCCAACGACATTGATTTGCTTTATGCCAATCTAAACAGTAACGATGTCACGTTTGACCTCAATAGCGATGGCAATGTGGATGTGTCGGATGTCGATGAGCTCCTCTTGAATCTCATTCAATCGCAACGTGGCGACGCGGACCTCGATCTAGATGTGGATGCAACCGATTTTCATACTGTCGTCGCAAACTTCGATCCACTCGGCCAAAACGAAACTCATGGTTGGGCAATGGGGAATTTTGACGGTGACAATGACATCGACATTTCGGACTTTAACCAGTTGGTCACTCATTTTTCTCCAGGAGGCCTTTCGTCGTCGTTACAATTAAGAACACTGACATCGAACACGGACACGTTGGCCAGTCAGCAGGCAAATGCGGTCATTGCTACAGCCACCCCCTTACCCAGTCGACAGGCAGCTCAAGACTCATTGCACCCTCCCACAACAACGTCCGACACTCGCTTGGCCGATAACACTCCACCATTCGCGGAATCGACGCTACCTCACCACATGGCCCCTGCGTTTGACTCTGGTCTCACCAACCAGTATTTGGCGGTATCACAGCGCCGTAAAACTGTCGATGCTATCTTTCGACACGCACCGGACTCCTGGCAATCCAACCGGTTGACTTGATTCTCGCTTGTGGAATCTTGCCCTGTCGGAAATCCAGGATGCAAACCGGTCTTTTTTTCAGAACCATTTTTTCTGCCCCATCTTGCCGGATGATGTCAAAGACCGGACCCGGAGTTGACGGCCACAGCGACCAGGTGAGTCCATGGCGGCTGAAATGCTTCGTCAATAAAAACCCTATCGGAAAAATAAGCTTGGTTTTACCCGGGTCGTTGCCGTCATTTTGGTACACGCCAGGTTTGAAAATCGAAACAACAAAGGGTATCATTCTATTTAAGGTTCACGTTTGTCTTCAGCGGATTTCATGAAGTGCATTTTAAATGGAAGGGGAATTTCGTGTCGCACCGTCTCACCATTCTTGCCTGTGTAACGTTCGTCGTGGTCACCGTCGGTTCGGTCTCCTTAGGCCAGAAACAAGAGACGCCCATCGGTCCCCGCTGGTGGCCCTCTGAGTGGGGCCCCGATGACCAAAAAGGCGCACTCAATCACATCACACCGGCCAAGGTTCTCCAGGCGAACCAACTGATTAAACAAGGAAAGATTTACGAACTTGGCCAGGTCTACGAACCTGGTATGCCACTAGGCGGTAGTCGTTTTTACAGTTTAACCATACCAGGCGTGCCGACTTCGGGTCCGCTGGGCGCAAACAAGCTGGTCAGCAATGACGAACTTTTCAGTGGTCAAATTGGACAAGTCGGTACGCAGTTGGATGGGTTAGGACACGTAGGTGTTCGTGTGGGGAATAAAGATCTCTTCTACAACGGTTTTGATCTGGCTGACTTTGGAGACGGCCAAGGTTTGAAAAAACTGGGAGTGGAAAACATGGGCCCTGTTTTCACGCGCGGAATCCTTCTGGACGTGGCAAGGGTTGCTGGCGTTCGCCGACTGCCCCCGGATTATATCATCACGCCGGCGGACCTACAAAAAGCACTGGACGCTACAGGACTGAAAAACATCGAACCAGGAGATGTCGTCTTGCTACACACTGGTCACGGTGATTTGTGGATGGTCGATAACGACACTTACAGTGCAACTGAGCCGGGAATTGGAATGGCTGCCGCTCGTTGGCTGACAGATCGTAAAATTTCCATGGTTGGAGCAGATACCTGGGGTATTGAAGTCGTTCCATTTGATGGTGGTCCAGATCAAATAGCTCCCGTTCACCATTGGAACATCACCCGGCATGGTATCTACCATCTGGAAAACTTGAAACTGTCGGAATTAGCGGCTGACAAAGTATACACATTCGCGTTTATTTATGTTCCCTTACCACTCAAGGGTGCAACCGGTTCACCGGGAAGTCCTTTGGCGGTAAAATAAACAATATGCCCGGATTCGATCCCGAAAAATTCGAGTGCATCCACCAGGTGGGTGGCATCCGTACGGCCCGCTACGACTGGCCGGATGCTGGCGGTTCTCCTGGTTGTCGCGTTGCCCTGGTGGACACCGGTTGTGGCTTGCGATTTACGGTAGCACTGGATCGAGGCGGTGATATTGTCGAGGCTTTCTTTGGCCATTACAGCCTCGCCTATTTGACGCCCAATGGATACAAACCGCCGGTTGCCGCTCCACAAAAAGATGATGACTGGTTGTCAAGCTGGCCCGGTGGATTGGTCACTACTTGCGGCCCACGCTATATCGGGCCTGGCCGCGAGGAAGATGGCCAAGCGCTGTATTTACATGGTCCTTATTCCAACACGCCCGCAGCACTGCTTTCCATCCGCAATCCGGACCCCCGTCGCGGCGACATGGAAATGTATCTCGAGTTGAGTGTGCGCGACACGCGCATGTATGGTCCGGTTGTCGAAGTGCGGCGGCGTATTGAAGCAACGCTAGGCCAACCCGTTATCAGGATCTCTGACGAGGTGATCAATCAGGGCAATACTGAAATTCCACACAACTGGCTGTACCATGTCAATTTCGGTTACCCTCTCGTCGACGGTGGTGCGGAAATCGTGGGTGGCGGACAGGTCAATGGAATCTGGGATGGTCTTGATCCACCCTGCCCGCCAACTGGTACGGAAAATCTGAACGCTTTTTAAAATATTCCCGATCCGCTCCCGGAACATGCGGGAACCAGTTCACGTGGCCTGCTGATGGACATTCACAACGGGGCAAATGGCACCGCACAACTGGGAGTGATCAATCGCAAACTGGGCCTGGGGGTGGCTTTGAGCTACGATGCTCAAGCACTTCCGCGTCTGGCCAACTGGCAGCATTACGGGCCTGGTGGAGCCTACGTTACCGCATTAGAACCGTTCAGTGGGTCACTGTTTGGAAAATTTCGCGATGACCATCCGCTAGCCGACGGTCGATTGGCAGCCGGCGCATCAAAACATTATGCCTTGACGCTGGCTGTCCATACGGATGATGACAGTCTGCAAAGTTTGAAATCACATGACCAGGATTTGATCTCGTCTGCAAAACCTGCAGCCTGAGCGAAACCTTGAAATACATAGCAGTTCGCTCGTTCTTCTGGAATCTGCTGCCACCGTCTTCACATGGAATCATCGTAAATTCAGAGAAACCGGGCTAGAATATTACTGGTCGCCTACAGGTCCTGGCTTGGTAATCAAAATGGAAAACCTGTGGGTAGCACAAGTTTTTCACAGCGGTAAAGTTGGCTGTTAACAGGCGTTCGTAATCCGACATGCGAAATAACCCACCAGCCCGGATGCCGGGCAAAGCAAAAAATGATCTCCTCACTCATTGGTCAAATGTTCTTTTCTTGATCCGTCAAATAGGCAAGGCGAACCCTATGCAATCGCGTCATTTCTGGATAGTGTCCTCGGCCTGCTGGCTGGCCTTGAACACATTGTTCGGCAGCAACTCCCAACCGGCAGTGGGCCAAGAAGGCCCCACGTTCGATGTTCAGCAAGCCCAGGCAGAATGGATGCCAGGTCGCTCCAATCTTCGATTCTACAATGAAAGACTGGAGTCGCTGTTCTTTGTGACCGTCCACTCCAAGAAAGAAATGCGGGGCCTGGTCTTACAGGTCACCACGGGAAAACACAAAACTAGTGTACCCTTGGAAAATATTACGCCATTGAAAGATGAATTCATCCGGAACGAGTTGGAAAAAAAACCGATCTGGGCCGTCCCCACGGCCCACAACCCAAGAGCCAACGAATTAAAAAAACATCAAGCACTGTCGTGCAAGATTGTCCAAGAATGTTGGCTACCCGTTTTGCCCGGTCAGCCTCTCACTTTTTCACTTTTTCACAACCGGAAACGCTTGGCAGATCTGCAAAAATCTATCCACTTCAACGCACCTGTTTGGTGGCAACTGGCCGCACGCCCGGCAACTCGATTAGATCCCTTGGACTATGGTTATGCTTTCCTGTCAAAAAGAAAACATCTCGTGGCTCAAGGCGATCTGTTCCATGTCAGTTTAGCCATCGTAGGCCTGACATCTGGCAGCTATCCAGTCAACGTACACCTGACTGTCGGAAATCGCCAGGCAACCCACAAAATAGCAGTTTCGCACCTGGAACAAAGCAATTGGCAACACAACATGACAACAACCGACTTGGCCCCCGGCAAATATCTACTGGATATCGAGCTAAGCAATGCAGCCAATGGAAAACTAATCGGTCAGCAACAACAAGAAGTCCTCGTTGTTAAATCCCGACCCATCCGGTATCGCTTTGGTGCCACGTACACGGATTTGAAATATGACGGTCCAGTCGTTGTCGATCAGCGAGATTCGCTAGGGGAAAAAGTTTTGGCCGAGGGACAATTCGCATGGGACGAAATTACACCACACTATGGACCTCATCAAGATATCGTCGTTAGCTTTGACAACAAACCTGACAAATTGGTTTTTTGGCGGGGCGCCAGCTACGTTCCCATGTGGGTATCACAAGACGTTTGGTCCTGTTGGGAATGGGCTGAAACGACGGGCGGCCGACAAAACAATTACAGAGGCCCTGTAGAACCTCTTATGGACCGGGAATTAAGATTCGGACGGGTACGCATCCTGGCTTCTCACCCCGCCCGGACCATTGTCCACTGGCGTTACCCCCAATCGACTCGGGTCTACACAATTGTCGATGAAGAATGGGTGGACGAGTACTACTATATTTACCCGGATATGGTGGCAGTGCGAAAAGTAATGGGCTGGTTTCTCGAAGGCAGCTGGCATGAAATCAACGAGTTCATTACGGTAATGCCACCCGGCATGCATCCCCGCCAGGTATTCCAACTACCCAACAGTTTTTCCGTGACAGATTTAGCAGGCAACCGCTTGGATTTACACTATCCGCATCCGTGGAAAGACTGGGAAACGCGTTGGTCCAAGCTACAGCAAAATAACAACGATTTTGTTTTTCGGACGCACCTACAGGACAGGCCCACACCATTCGTTGGTGTCAAGGACCTGTGGCGTCTTTACTCCACGCTTTGGGAGGGTCCCTATCGTGCTCTCCACGCCGAAGCGACCGAAGGCTATCAACAGGCGAGTCCTGACATTTCCATCGAACAATTTATTGGCGCCTATGAAGCGCCCTGGATGGCATGCTGGAGCTGGCCAGTGCAACGAGTACCAGCGATTGGGACAGTGGTCTGCAGACCGTGGCAATATGAAGATCATCCAGTACATTGGTGTTTGCTGGACCTGGAATATCAACCGATCGAACACAAACTCCTCGGTAATCAACGTGAACTCAAAGTCTGGACACATTTAACGGGACTGGAGGAACATGTCGATCCGGTCAAAATGACGCGCAGCTGGGTGCAACCAGCTTCCGTGCATTCGGCACAAGGACTAAGAATCATCGACTACGACCGAACGCAAAGAGCCTATGTCTTTGCCAGTGTCGACCCGAACGAACGGGACTTTTCTTTTACGCTCCGATCTCCACCTGCTGTCCACCAGATCAATCCAGTATTTGTCATCGAGGGGATCGAAAACAAGGCAACAATCGAGATGACGTTAAACGGGATTCCGCTGGGCGTTGATTCCTTCAGATACGGTTTCGAGCGTCATGCGAATGGCTTGCACACACTGGTCATCTGGCTCGAGCAAACCCTGCAACAGCCAGCCAACACAATTGCGCTGCAAGTCGCCCGCTAAATGACCAACCAGGTTCATCGACGACAAAGTGCTCTCTGACAGATTTCAGCAGGCCACCCGTTCCGTGGCCTGATTCGGTAATTGGGCCCCGACAGCTATCGCCAATTTACTGAATCCAGCCCTGTTGGTAGGCGAAACCAATTCCAACGCACAACAGTATCACACTGACGGAGGCCACAAAAATCACGCTGGTGACACGATTCATCCGCACACGGGAATCTGTTTTAAAGGCCAGAATCAGAATTGCGATGATCGCGATAGGAGTACCGACCAACCCGATGAGATAATGGCTTAAAATCACGAGCGCTGCGGGATTCTTGGGTACTAACAGATAAATTATTAACACGGAAACCAAAAAAATGTTTTGCATGAATCGGTGGGACTTGTTGACCTGCATGGAATTCGTACGGTCGACCCATCCAATGCTACAAAAGAAATCGGTATAAATCCTTCCGTTGGCACCCATCGCATGTAACAAGGTAGAAAAAAGAGTACAAAAAGCTCCAAACAAAAACAGTCCCCGCGACCAATTGCCATAGGTTCCTGTAAAAATTTTCGAAATCTGGTTAACGACACCAATTCCCTCCGGCTGAATGCCCTGTCGATGCAGGATAGCGGCCCCCAACAGAAAAAATGCCGCCGTGATAATGGCAGCCGTTAACGTGGCGGCCGCCGCATCAATCTTCATGATACGAATCCAGCCGCGAGCCCGCTCGTCCCAGCCCTCAGAATCCGACGCACCCAGGAACCGGCTGTATCCTTTTTCTCGAATCCAGTACGGATAGACCAAAAGTTCAATCCCACTGACACCAAGACCGCCCATCAAAGCAATCACGGCAAACGCCGCTTTACGAGAGTCATCTCCCAACGAAAAAGTGAAACCCGAAACCATGTCGGCCCCAGTGATACGGTAATCTGTACCTTGCAACATGTACAAACCAATCAGAACGATCACACTGAACGTGATCACCAGTCCTATAATCATTTTCTCGAAATGGCTGTAGATTCCTTTCCACATCAGCCCAATTGCCAACACAAAGACAAAAACGGCCCACACTTGTACCGAAGTATCTACGCCCAGCCCCTCGGGTAGTGGCATCAACCCGTGCATGATACCGGCCAGCGCACCAATCATCCCGGCCGAACCAACCTGGGCGATTGTCCAGGCGGCCATGAATGACCAAATCAACCAGGAAGCACCGAAGAATCTAGGCCCAGGCGTAATGTTCATGGCTTCGAACACCGATCGATCATGGACGATACAGTGTCGGCCGATTTCGACCTGTAAACAATATTTGATCAAACAAGCAATCACCACCGCCCACAGGAGCAGAAAACCAAAATTGGCTGCCTGCAGCGGCGTGTTAATCAGCTCACCGGACCCGACCACACCACCGGCTAGAACAATCCCCGGCCCCAAGGCAAGGATGGTAG
The DNA here is from genome assembly GCA_964393615.1 of uncultured Pirellulaceae bacterium. Taxonomy (GTDB): domain Bacteria; phylum Planctomycetota; class Planctomycetia; order Pirellulales; family Pirellulaceae; genus CAYMUR01. Next base: position 776 of record CAYMUR010000090.1, on the reverse strand, counting down.
GACGCAATCTGCGCGGAGCAGATTTCACTTCGCTTTGGTTGGCTTCTGACATCAAGCTACTCCTGAAGGGTCAAAGAAGTGCATTGCTGGAGAAAAGCTGGCAGCACAGGCAGATAGTTTAACAAGGACTAAATGGGGCGTCTACAACAGGGTATCTCTGCGAATCGCCCGCTGTCGCTCAAAGATTCGTTACCAAAGAGCCACACCCCAGTTTCTACTAGCGCCTCAATGTGGTTGAACCACGGTGTCCAGTCATATGATATTCCAGTCCCGAAACCGGAGGGCTCTTGTCCCTTGACGATTGCCCGATACGGTTGTTGCTGTTGGTAAATCTCCCACCGCATGCGAACCGATTCGACGAACCTCGCATTGTCGTGTCCTAGTACCAATGCTTTCTGAGCCGTCAAAAATGCAGAGCCAACAGAACCAGCGCATGACCAAAACAGCTGACGTTTACCACCGAGCAAGAGGAAACTGAACCGAACCATCAGCGCGCGAAGGTTTCCATCGTTTCTCGGTCGCTTGCCGCATCCACGACGTTACCGGTCGGTCCGTACCACTCCCCCGGTTGGAAACCCAAATGAACGCATCTTAAAACGCCGAAGTGCGCCTACAATCTCAGAGAGGGAGAGCGAAGGTGAATATGCCTACTTACTTGCCACTCCTGCGGCGGACCACTGTTCCCATACCGAGCGTTCCGAGAGCAATCAAGACCCACGCGGTCGGTTCGGGCACCTGACCGGGACCTTCGCCAGCATAACCGCCCGGTGCAAAAT
>CAYMUR010000089.1:0-22545 GCA_964393615.1 uncultured Pirellulaceae bacterium | reverse complement strand
AAATCCGTTAAACCACCGGTTTGACACGGCCAGCTAGGAGTCTATTAAACGCTATCACATCTACAAAACAATTTCATTTAGAAGTATGGTATAGGACTGTATTAACATGAGGCATACGCACCCGAACTGGCAGATCAAAATGCAGACTATCTTGACAAATACATTTTTTTTAATCGTCAGTATGCTTTTAGTCCGTAGTGTTAATGCTCAGCACGATCCACACCGCAATGCGACACAAGCGATCGCTGTCAATCAATTGAAAAAAGCCGAAAAGGAACTGGCTAAAGCGGACAACAACGATCCTGAAACGCATTTTGTCAAGATGATGCTGGCACTCAAAGAAAACAACATGGCCAGTGCTTTGACATCGGCTCGGTCTGCGGTTAACGCTGGGCTACCCTTTTCTCGACTGTTAGTCGGCCCACGCCATCTGCTGAAGACATTGCATGACATGCAAGCATTTCAGGAATGGGCTGCCAGTTACCGCGATCTCACCTTGCTTCATGGCCCCATGCTTGGTGAATTAACTGACCACAGCGCATCGTTCTGGCTGCGCACCACCAATCAATCCCAGGTAGCGATTCAGATAGGTAAACGCATTTCCAGCCAGGTCGCTACGGGTCCGGACACCGATTTCACAGCCATTGTCAAGATCGACGGACTTTCCGCTGCAACCAATTACACCTACCAAGTATTGATCGATGAACGAGTCGTACAAGTCGAGAATGCACAGTTTACCACGTATCCAAAAATGGGGGGACGGGGGCAGTTCGCCGTTGCTTTTGGCGGCGGTGCAGGTTACGTCCCCCAATGGGAATCCATGTGGGACACGATTAGCGGATTCCAGCCTGCCGCGCTATTAATGCTCGGTGATAATGTGTATATCGACCAACCCCGGCAGCGGCTCTGTCAACAATACTGTTATTACCGTCGCCAAACTCGTCCTGAATGGCGGAGACTGGTCGCTGCGACATCCACTTATGCCATTTACGACGACCACGACTTTGGCACCAATGATTGTGCGCCTGGTCCTGATATCGAATCACCACCCTGGAAACGCAACGTTTGGAATACATTTCGTCAAAACTGGATTAACCCTAGTTATGGTGGTGGTGAGTCACAACCTGGCTGCTGGTTCGATTTCCACGTGGGTGACGTACATTTCATACTCCTGGACGGTCGTTACTATCGAGATCTCCCGGGGGGTAGCATGCTGGGGCCGGTACAAAAAACGTGGCTACTAGAGACACTTAAAAAATCACACAGTACTTTTAAAGTAGTTGCTTCCCCTGTTCCCTGGTCAGAAGGCACCAAGCCGGGTAAAGATACTTGGGACGGGTTTCCCGCAGAACGCGAAGCAATCTTTTCGTTCATCGAGACTAACCGAATCAACGGCGTGTTCTTGATATCTGCCGATCGGCACCGGACCGATCTGCGAATTACAAAACGTCCAAATGGTTACAATCTGTTTGAATTAGAAAGCTCCCGTCTCACTAATCGCCACACGCACCAAGTGACAAAGACTCCTGGCTTGGTCTGGGGTTACAGCGACACCTGCTCCTTTGCCTTGATGCAATTCGATACCACAACCGAAGACCCACAGGTCACGTTCCAGTGTGTCAACATCGACGGTGAAGTGATTCATCGCCACACACTACAGGCGAGCCAGTTGCAACACCAATAACAGTTGGCTGAAATCTATTCGAAACCAAGGTTGTTACCCACGGCGGCCTGACCCTGATTTCTCTGTGAGACATCAGCAGTCGGAGTGGGCCGAAATTGCCTGGTTTCGTCGCAAACCCAATCGACCACTCACCCTGAAACCGATTCCTGTTATCAAGGCCAGCCAGCTCAATCCACTAATCACAGCACCCACCACAAATAGTTTCGGACGATACTCAAACAATAAGGTTTGCCGTCCTCTCGGCAACACGGCACCACGCATGACCAGGTTCGTGCGTAACAGAGGTGCTCGACGAAAATCCTCGCTACCATCCATGGCAACTTGCAGGTTCCATCCGGGATAAAATTGATCGGCAAGAACAACCAGACAAGGCTCTGACAGGTCGGTCTGCAAGACAACACAGTTCGGCTCGTCGCGGATGATTTGAACCTGGTTAGCATGGACCCCTCGCGCATTACCCCTCATCTGTTGTGCCGCTGAAAGCACGCCTGGCACCACATCATCCGCTGTGCCAAAAAGAACTGGACTTTCCCGGTAACTATGATGGTTCGACCGAGATTCGATCACCCGATCCAAAAGCTTGTCCGTGGCACGTGGCACAACCATGTTCTCAGTGGACACCCAATCCACTTGATCCAGAGGTACGGCCCAAGCTCGTTCTAGTTCTTGCGGACGAGATAACCAGCAAACCGTGTGCGAATGTCCAACCTCTAGCGTACTTGATGCTAGTTTTGTGGATAACGACATCCTGTCCGTCGTATCCAACATCATAAAATCGTTAACGGCAAGTGCATCCAACCAGGATTCGGTATGCCAATCTGGCAAATTCCGACGCTGGAGTAATGACCACAAAAATCGAAAATCACCCGGCATTGCCGCGCCAAAAACACCAGTCTGTCGCAATGGGTATTGCAAATGGAAATTAGGATAGACCGTTTCCCGATCCCATCGTAACGCTTCGACATGCCGATCCCGGGAACTCGTGAATCGCCATTCTGGTGGATATTTCGACGAATTGGAGGAACGGAACCAGCGTGTACCGGAAAACAATGGCCGTTCCATTTGCGTCGCCGTTGCTGACAGTGCGGTCGGGGACTGCCATAGGGTACTGGGCGCAAATTGCATCATCCAATGGTGTGCAAAAACAAGTTCCAAGGCAGTCAACAACAATAAGGCCCATCCCGAGGTTGACACGGTTGACCATTGCCAGCGGGACCCAAAGACCGGATTCAGCAATCGTCGCTCACTATTTACCAGACTGTCAGGCTCTACCAAGAGGTTGTACTTCATAATGACCAGATAAATCCCACAAAGTACAAACGTCTGTACCAGCGAAACAACCATATCCCAGCAACTGGCCTGCCAATCAAACGGCCCAAAAACTACATCCGCAGGGACATGGTCGCGAAATAGATGCTCTCCATAAGAGATCAACAAGATTGCCACCACAAAGAACACAAAGGTGAACGAGGCAATCCATACAAACAACCGCCGTACCATTTCATTTTGCCAGCGTTTTGAATCCCAGCCAAAACCGGCAAGCAAACTCAAGCCTAAAGTTGCGACTGCAAACAATTTGGCCGGGTAGCGGAACACGGAGTACCCGGGCAACAAAATAAACATCCACCAGTAGATGCCGCCCACTGGTTGTCCGACGATCGCATCAGGCTGTTTTCCTCCGTTGGCCAGATAAATGATCTCGTTCAACAACCAACCGACACCATAACGCCCCAAACTGGCCAGACCGAACAAAACCACCAGTACCCACAGCCAATGTACACGGGTGTGTAACTTGCGACGCGTCCATGTAGCGGCCGCCATGACCAGGGGTAAAATTCCTATGTAAAGCGATGGTGTCCAGATACGACCTTCTGCAGGCAGTCCGTTCAACCATCGCGCATGGATCGGGTACTGGCACCCGCCAAAATTGGGCCAGACGAGTTCTACAAACCGCCATGGACCGTTACTGAAATCGTAGGCGTGCGCATGGTGTGTTCCCTGTGGTAACTTACCAACGATTCCCAGGTGCTCATTTCCGGTAAAGATTTTATCCTGCGTCCCGACGACACGCCTGCTAATCTCTTCCGCCAATTGCCACACCGTGTGTGGCTTCCTATGACTTGATCGATCGCTATACCGGGCCCACTCTAACGATGGCAAAATCTGAACAGCAGAAAGTGCCACTCCTGTGACGACGGCTAAACTTGCCACCCACAAATAGCGACGCCACCGACTAAGGTTGACAGCTTCATCGGGACGGGAACACGATTTCCCACCCACTGCGTTACGTTCACGCCAATAAACCAAAAGGGCAAACAGTACGCTGGCAAGCGCGGCATGATAAGCTGCTTGCGGATCCCCACCGAGTACCATCAGAGCAACAGAAACACCCCACACGAGATACCCATGGTTACCTGTCCCGTGCCACATCCGTTCGGCAGCCCACAATGCCAATGGCATCCATGCTGCACCGACGAGATAAATGACATTGCAGTATTGGGACAGGATGCTGCCACTGAGAACATAGCTCAACGTAGCCAGCAACGCGCCCTGTCGACTGATACCCCATTGTCGGCCACACCAGTAACAGGTCGCAGCGGCAACAAGCAGATGAGATACGATGTACCAGTTATATTTCACCACATAATCAAACGGCAAAAGAAAAATCAACTTGACTGGATAGAAAACCGCACTCGGAACGTTCGCCAGTAGCGGTTGCCCTAGATTGTCATATGGATTCCACAAAGGGATGCGCCCACTCCCCCACTCGGAACAGACATATTCATACAATGGATAATAGAAATGCCCCGCATCTCGAAAGACAAAAGTCTGCTGGCCGATAATAGCCGGCCAGACTAAACACAACACGGGACAAGTAACAAGTAGGATACCAGCAAGCTGCAGCGGCCATTGATTTCTTGTGTTAAATTTCATCGTGGCTGTCAGGCGGGTTGATATTCAGTCATTATTATCGAAAATGTATCTCTGTAGTCAGAATGAAACAACCATCGCTCTGCAGCAAATTGATTTTTGAGCGGTCTTTCGTGTATTCTTGACATGCAAAACACTCCTCCCAATACAATGCACTGCTAAATAGACGCTGGCAGGATGCACTACGAACAGTCGCACTTACTATGAAAGGATGACATCTATGTCAATTGCTGTTGCTAATACTCTGGACATGAAACAGACACAACTTTACATCAATGGCAAGTGGGTCAACGGCCAAGAAGGAGAAACTCTCGAAGTCATCAATCCAGCAACGGAAGATGTCCTGACAGCTGTATCTTATGGAACAGCAAACGACGCGCGGGTCGCATTAGAGGCGGCACAGGCCGCACTGCCTGGTTGGAAAAAACTCACTGTTTATCAACGTTCTGCCAAGCTAAAAAAAATTGCTGAATTAATGCGTGAACAGGCTGACTATCTGGCGGAGGCCCTGACAATGGAACAGGGTAAGCCGTTGCCAGAAGCACGTGGTGAAACAATGGCTAGTGCTGACACCTTTGAATGGTTTGCCGAAGAAGCTAAAAGAGCTTACGGACGCACCATCCCCGCCAGCATGCCAAACAAACGCGTGTTCACGGTACGGCATCCTGTCGGAGTGTGCGCCGCGGTTTCACCCTGGAATTTTCCGCTCATTCTACAAGCGAGGAAACTGGCACCTGCACTGGCCGTGGGCTGCACGACCGTTTCACGACCCGCCAGTCAAACACCCCTCTGCCTGATACGACTATTTGAACTGATGGAACAAGTCGACCTGCCACCCGGAGTTATTAACCTGGTAATGGGACCAGCCCAACCACTGATGCAAGAATTCATGAACAATCGTATCTGCCGAAAAATCTCATTCACCGGCTCGACTGAAGTAGGAAAAGAATTGATTCAACAATCCGCCCACCAAGTCAAACGTCTCAGCCTCGAACTTGGTGGCCACGCACCCGTGCTCATCTTTCCGGACGTGGATATCGAAGAAGCTGCTAAAACCACCGTGATTGGAAAATTTCGCAATAACGGCCAGGTTTGCATTTCTCCTACTCGATTTTACGCTGAGAAATCGATAGAGAGTCAATATATCGATGCGTGTGTTGAAGAGGCCAAAAAGCTGAAACTCGGTAATGGTATGGAGGAAGGTGTTCAAATTGGACCAATGTTTGAAGCAAAAGCACTCGACAAAACAGAGGCATTGATTAACGATGCCCGTGGCAAAGGGGCAGACTGTCTCTTAGGAGGCGGACGGTCAACACGCTTTGAGAAAGGTTATTTCTTTGAACCAACCTTGCTGACGGGCATGCAGGACAACATGGCACTGATGACCGAAGAGCCATTTGCGCCCGTCATGCCGATCATGGATTTTAAATCTATCGACGAAGCCATCGAAAGAGCCAACCAAACCAACTTTGGCTTGGCTGCCTATGTGCTTACCAACGATGTGACAGCAGTCATGAAATGTGCCGAAGGGCTGGAATTTGGAGTGATCGGTATTAACGATCCAGTACCGGCAACGCCACAAGCACCGTTTGGAGGCTTAAAAGAATCGGGCGTAGGCAAAGAGAATTCCGTCGAAGGGATGGACGCCTATCTGGAAACAAAATGTGTTTCCTTGGCAATCAAAGAATAAGCGATTCTGAAAATGTTGGCAGACCGTTAAAAGGGGCAGAAGAAGACGGCCTGAAAACAAGATTGGCTTTCGCGTTCAGCGTTAGGCACACTGCTGTCGGCAACAGTAAGCTGTGAAAATTTCGGCGAAAACGTGTTGCCTTCAGCACCGCACAGGATGTTGACTACGGTCATTCTGATGGCCCAGGCACCAGCATCAGGCATGCGCCGTTAACATTCCACTTTCGTTCCGTAGGGAGATATCATCACCTTCAATTCGGGAAATTTGACTTTGGCATAATCCACGAACAACTGTGGGTCTTCCTGGTTATGAGCAAACATGTCGTAATGAGTCGGTACCGTTAAACGAGGCTCAATGGCTCCCGCCAAATCAACCGCTTCCTGGTACGTCATGTTCCCCACGGTCCCAGTGGCGAAACGTTTCGCATCCCGCCCGTTGATGGGTAACAATGCCAAATCAAACGGTCCATGTTTCTTGAGCCGACTCTCAAGCCCTTCATATTTTACGGTGTCACCAGCGTGATAGACCGTCGAACCGTTGGCCCGAACGATGACCCCCAGGTAGGGATAACGACCGGTTTGCGGATCTTGGTCCAGAAACTCGTGAGCTGCAGCAACACCAGTAATTTGTATTCCCTTGTATTCCAGGCTCGTACCATCATCCAGACCGAGAATCCGACCACTGGGAATGCCCAACTCCTCAATAATGTTTTCTCGCAACAGATCAGGAACGACAAAGGTTGCTTCGGTCGCTTGAAGCATGTCAGGCCAAACCTTTCTGTCAATGTGGTCTCCATGGTCATGGGTGCCTACAATCAAACTGGCGTGGGCCATTTGGTCCGGTGTGACCATGGGAGCAACTAGCCGTGCCTGTTTTGCGGTCAAATAGGGATCAATGTAGATAACGTGACCACCCATCTTGAGAACAAAGCTATGCTGGCCAAGCCACCAAAAAGCGACCTGTCCAGGATTGATCTCCGCCGCATTAATATCAGCAATTAAATCCGTTCCGGTAAGCATGGTTTTGATCCAACAAAAAAAGTCGTCGAGATCACCAATGGTTTGACATCGGTGGTAGGTAGCATCCTCTCATTGCTATGCATTGATACACGCTACATTTCGAACACGCAAGTGGCCCTTGGTGCTACGAATTTTATTTCTGCCTGCGGCCTGCCAAAGTTCTCACCATGTGGTTGGCCCTAGATCCGATCGACGAGGAAAATGGCGTCTTACCGTCGTGTGTCTATCCACGATTCCCTCACTTCTCAAACAGCAATGTCTGTCATATAACTTGGATGATCCTAACAAAACACCTATGCAACAAGCAGCACATCATTCACACACCACTTGAGACAGGTAGGAACAAATGACACGGACCCTTTTTTCAAACGTGACAATCATTGATGGCAGTGGTAACGAACCTTTTTCCGGCGAGGTTTTGGTCGAAGGCAATCGTATCACGGCAGTTGCGCCACCAGGTACCACGTTACCTCGTGACAACAGCCAGGTCATCGACGGACGTCGGCTGGTGCCCGGCGATGAAAAACCGTGTTTGATGCCAGGTTTAATCGAATCACATTCCCATTTGAGTATTGACGATGTCGACGACCTGGCAAAAGTGGGAACCATGCCTCCGGAAGAAAATACACTGCTCACCATGCATAATGCGCGGCGTTATCTGGATTTTGGCATCACCAGTTGCATCAGCGCAGCAGCAGCCAAGCCTCGTCAAGATATTGTGATTCGCAATGCCATCCAGGCAGGAGAGATTCCCGGCCCACGCTTGTTGGCTTGTAGTCCTTGGCTGACAGTGACGGGAGGTCTGGGAGATATGCGGGCGTTACACATGCCGCATGTCGAGTCAATGGCTCTCGTTGTCGACGGACCAGAAAACTATCGCCGTACAACACGAGAACTGATCCGTGAGGGCGTTGATATTATCAAGCTCGTTATCTCAGGCGATACTTTTGTGCCACACGCTCCGTCAACGACAACAGTCATGAGTGAATCCGAAGTGGCAGCGGCAGCAGAAGTCGTGCACGCACATGGGAAGCGCATGAGTGCTCATGCCCGAAGTGCCGATTCCGTCAAGCTTTGTGTGCGCCACGGGGTGAAAGTGATTTACCATGCCAATTTTGCTGATGAAGAAGCGTTTGACATGCTGGAGGAGCATAAAGACGAACTCTTCGTCAGTCCAAATATTGGCTTTACCGTGGTGGCTTCCTACGAAGGCTCAGAATGGTTTAGCGAGGAACAAGTCGTACAATACGGTTTTCGCGAGGAGCTGGCAGGTGCAATTAAAGGGGTGAAAGAACTCAGAAAACGAGGAGTCAGAATTCTGGGAGGAGGCGACTACGGTTTCAGCTTCACGCCGCACGGCAACAATGCCCGTGATCTAGATCATTTTGTACAGTATTTCAATTTTACGCCCCTGGAAGCCATTCTGACGATGACCAAGTATGGCGGAGAAGCGATGGATTTACCTGGAGAACTGGGACAAATCCAGCCAGGTTTTCTAGCTGACCTTTTACTGGTGAATGGCAACCCGGCCCAGGATACCAAAGTCCTATTGGATCACGATAAGTTGGTGGCTGTCATGAAAGATGGCCATTTCCACAAAGTACCGGCTGAGATTTATCGCCAGTAGCATTTGGTAAGCAATTGGAAGCTTCCACTAATTCCTGCTGAACACGAGTTATTAATACCAGCCACCGTATACTACTAATTACAAAGACATCAAACCCATGCTTGGCTCCATCCAAACCTACAAAGACCGTCTGCAGGATTACCGCCGCCACTGTACCGATTTACGTGACATGCAATACGAAGGTTCAACTGAGCGCCCAGAACGTGAAGCAACCTTTCACCAGGCTGTCGAATTGGTTTCACCCATCGTGATGGAAATACTGGAAGAATTCAATCAGGTTTTCCTGGAAGAAACGGGGACTGTGTATTGGAAAGGGATTGAAAGCGACGGCAATGAAGGCTTAACAAGTCTTTGGCGCTTGTCCTGGCCACTTCAACTCGCAGCGCGCCGCCGCACTGAAGGATATTGGTCGAAGGATAGCGAACCTGTTCAACCGAATATCTTGCCAGAAACCGACCCGGGCGGTATTGATCCAATCGTTGTCCGTGCCTTCTTAGCAAAGGACGGAATCGTTGGGTGGCTGCATGGCCATCTGGCAGGCAGGTACGATTCGCCTAATGGAATGTGGCCACTTAATATCACGTCGCCGGACGACGCTCGCCGTCAAGGCGTCGTGATATGGATGATTGCCGAAGGAGAACTCCATCGCTGTGTTTATGAAATGGCCCACTCACCAATGACGCTTCTGCCAGGCGTCTGCTGATTTCGAACCAGCCTGGATCGAGATAGTCACCACCCCTATCAACGCCTTCTTGTCCCGGAACATGCACCTTGAATAAACTGAACTACCTGCTGTTTCGATTGAACCTACACACAATCCATGATTCGGTGCGACCATGATTCACGGCCTCTGGAACTACGCGATCAAAGCCCTTGACATTGAAAAAACCACCGATTTTTACGTCCAGCACCTGGGAGCCCAGCTACGATTGAGCGGGGAGGTATTTGGGTGCCAATACGTCTTTCTCCGACTGGGAGACACACGACTGTTAATTTTTGACCGAGCGCCGTACGAAGAACAACACAACATGAACCTTCCCCCAGGGTTCTTACATCTCGTCTACGAAGTTGACGATTTTGAGAAACATATCGAGATGCTGCGAAAAGCAAATGTGGAATGGCTCATGGAACCACAAGAAATTGAACTAGAATTAGGACGCCGTAAGATTGCCTTTTTTATCGACCCCAACGGGATCCGCACCGAAGTGATGCAGGTTCTCGAAGATCGTTCAACCATATAGCTTTCGCGTGATTATAATGACCCAACACCTTTTGGCTGACCATGTAGGATGCTTGAACTCACTGGCCGGCTTCCAGGCTAACGCAAATGAGTTCTTTGTCATTGCGGGCAAAAACATGGCGATTGGCAAATGCGGGATGGGCCCAGCAAACCCCATTTCGCTGTCGCAATTGCTCTTGAGTAGGGTCGATCAACAGTGAACGGCTCTTTTCTTGAAATCCGGCTGGTGACAGTTGTGAAATGATCAACTCACCACGTTCATTGAACATCCACACGTCTTCTTCATGTTGTACAAAATGAATGTTACTCCAACGAGCACGGGGAGTCGCAGTGCGGTCTTCCCAGATACGTTTTCCCGTGCGAGCGTCCAGGCAGCGTAATTCACCATAACTGTCAACACCGTAGAGATAATCACCGCGCAAAATAGGTGTACTGATAATCGAATGCAATGCCTCCGTATGTTTTTCGTCGACACCACAAGCACTCCATGCTTCCTCTACTCCAGGGTGAGAACGAGCCAATCGCAACATGAGTGATCCATCATAAAATGAGGTCACAAACAGTTGTCCTCGATCCACGACGGGGGTCGAAATACCGATTATCACCGAGCGAGGGGGAAACGGAAATCGCCACAACACCTCTCCGCTATATGCTTCCATTCCGGCCACACTGTCTCCAGTCCAGCAAACAACCACCTGACTTGTCCCTTGTTCGACAAGGATAGGAGACGAGTAAGAAGCTCGATCGTTCAATGCCCGCCATAACTCATGGCCATCTTTACGATCAAATGCCACAACACACGCACCATCATTACCACCCACTTGTATGATGACCATGCGGTCAACGATAAGCGGTGCCGCTGCGATACCCCAAATCGGCATGCGAATATCATACTCAGTATACAAATCCCGTTTCCACAACAGGGTGCCAGTGCCAGCATCCAAACAAATGAGGTTCCCCATCGTACCTAAAGAATAGGCTCGGCCGTCATGGATCGTCACTGCTGCCCGAGGCCCTGCTTCATAACTAACCTCTTTATAGGGACACTCATATTGATAGGACCAAATTGGAATTCCGGATTTCCAGTCCCAGCAATGAATACGTTCCAATTGCTGGGGAGACGCAATACGATCCGTGACATAGACCCGACCATTTGCAACCGTAGGGCCACTATACCCCGAGGAAATCTCGGCCTTCCAAACTGGTTGTAGCCGCTGTCGATCGAACCGACTCACGATTCCGGTCTCGCGCCAGACCCCATCCCGTTGAGGACCTCGCCATTGTGGCCAATCTTCGGCCAACGCAACGCTCGCCAAAATCCATGCCAAACCTCCAACTGTCAACGTTTTACGCCAACTGCGTTTTCCAAACATGACCCACTCCAATAAACACAGCCTGAAAAAAAACATCGTAACCAGCCACCGCAACTGAAACCCGGTCACAGCTGCCGAGTCATTTGATGAAATTTTTCACTCAATTTACGTGTCACAGAACCTGGCTTACCGTCTCCGATCGTACAATCATCGACTTGCACAACCGGTACGATTTCAGCCGCACTGCCCGTCAGAAAACATTCCTGGGCATCGTAGACATCCTGTCGAATTAACGGCTCTTGGCGTACTCTCACCGCAATACTCTCTGCAATTTCAATTACCGCTTCGCGTGTGATCCCTTTCAGAATTCCAGCACCAACCGGTGGCGTATACAATGCTCCGTCACGGACCAGAAAAATATTATCACCGGTACATTCGGCAACCTCTCCCTCGTGGTTTAACATCAAAGCTTCAACACAACCCGCCTCGAGGCCCTCAATCTTTGCTAAAATATTATTCAAATAATTAAGCGATTTAATCCGCGGGTTAAGCGCCGAGGGATGGTTGCGAATCGTACTGACTGTCACCAGCTTTAGGCCATTTTCGTAAAACTCGTCTGGGTACAGCGTCATGTGGTCGACAATGATGATGACTTGTGGATTACTAGTGCGGTTTGGATCCAGGCCTAACGTTCCTGCACCACGTGTCACAATCAGGCGAATGTATCCGTCATCAATTTGGTTGGCACGCAATGTTCCGTTGACAGCCTCAGCCAACTCCTCTGGTCGAGAGGGAATTTCCAGGCAAATAGCTTTTGCAGATTCCCACAACCGACGCAGATGTTGGTCCATTCGAAACACTCGGCCGCCATAACTCCGCATTCCCTCAAAGACACCGTCTCCATACAACAACCCATGATCGTAGACACTAATTTTGGCGTCTTCTTTATCGAAAAGCGTGCCGTTAATATTAACTTTGAGAGACATGGGGCAGGGTAACAAAGAGCTCGTGATTAGTTGCCGAACAGGTAACGAATTATTCACAACCTGTCATGACCACCTTGCGTACTTGTGAACAACCACGATCCTACGCCGCACAGCTTTCGACTTCGGTTACGCGTCCTTCAACGAGTTGAACGAGACGGTCTGCTTGTTGTGCAATCGCATAATCGTGGGTCACCATGACTATAGTGAGGTTTTCCCGGTCGTTCAAGGTGCGCAAAACACGAAGAATCTCTGATCCGGTCTGCTGATCGAGATTTCCAGTCGGCTCGTCGGCCAATAGTACCTGCGGTTTCGCAATTAAAGAACGGGCAATCGCAGCCCTCTGCATCTCACCACCAGACAGCTCATTAGGGCGATGGTCGATGCGGTGTGAAAGTCCCATCATTTCTAGTAATTCACTGGCACGATCCTTGTAGAAGTGGCGACTTTTCCAGAAATTCCAGGCCGATTTCTGAATCATTAACGGACTGAGCACGTTTTCAAGTAAGGTCAATTCTGGCAACAAATGATAAAACTGAAAGATCATACCGATCGATCGATTCCGCAGGGTATCGCAATCACGAGCCGGCAAATTGTCGATTCGCTGTTCTGCAAAGTAAATCTCACCAGCATCAGGTCGGTCTAATGTCCCCAACAGATGCAATAGTGTACTTTTTCCCGAACCACTCTGACCGACAATGGCAACTACCTCTCCCTGACGAACCGATAGATCAACTCCCTGCAACACAGGAATTGCAACTTGAGTCTTGTGATAACTTTTCGTCAGACCAGTCACTGAAAGCAATGTTTTCTGTGATGCATCACATGATTTGACACCCCGCCAATCCAAATGGCTGGTAGCATCCTCACTGGGAGCGGTTGCCGGAGAGGTGTTATTGGCTGCGGACATCGTCAGCTCCATTCAGAGTTGCAGAACGTTTTTTTTCAAACGACTTTGGTTCGGTCTTTGCCATTTCATTTTCGGTCACAAATCGCAGCAATGTTGGAAGTTCTTTGTCAGACATTGATGCGTTGACACACGGGTGTCCAAACGTTTTGACAAAGTTTAAATAAACAAATCCAGTCACCGGTCATCCGCTGCCAGAAAACGTCGCCACCTGTGGCAAAACCGACCAGAACCGAAAATATCCCTCCCCATCACGAGCTGTTTACTCATACCGCAGCGCCTCGACCGGATGTAATCTAGCAGCCCGCAAGGCAGGCAGGATACTGGCAACGACCGCAATCAATATCGCACCAACGACAATCCAACCCACCGTGAATGGATTCACGATCGTCGGTATTTCCTGGAAATAGTAAACTGTAGGATCAAACACTTCGTGGCCTGTCAACCATTCTAAAGCAGCAGCTATTTCGTTAATAAAATAAACAAAGAGCAAGCCCAGGATCATACCGACGCTCGAGCCTACGCTTCCCAATGACAAGCCGTAGCTCAAAAAGATACTCATCACACCACCTCTGGGAGCGCCGAGGGATTTTAAAATGCCGATGTCCCGGGTTTTTTCGACAACAATCATAAAGAACGTAGCGAGAATTCCAAATCCAGCCACGGCAATAATCAAAAAGAGTAAGATATTGAGAATTACGGTTTCCATGCGCACCGCTGCCAGCAGAGGACCCTGCATTTCCTGCCATGTTTGAATGCGATACGGATGCTGATGAGCAGGAAAACGATCATGCAGTCGATTGCAAACAGCTTGCAAATTCGCACCAGGCCGTAGCTTGATCTGAATCGATGTGACCGCGGCAGCCCCTGTCACTGGGTCAACCATCCCCCGTAATTCCTGCAAAGTGCGAATCGGTACAAAAGCAAATGTTGCATCGTATTCGCTCATCTTACTTTCGTAGAAGTCAACAATTGTAAACGACCCTGTCACCGCTTGTGGTGGCGTACCTGACGAAGGAAACGTAATATTTACGTCGTCGCCCGGTAAGCACATAAAGTAATCCTCAACCTGTCCATCCGCCGTTCGATGTCGCATGCTGGCGATTGAAATACCCAGAATCACGCCTGTATGCTGCTGTGCGCTAGCATCAAACAAATCATCCTCCTCTGCAATTCCGGAGACCGCATGCGGATTGTCAGGTAGCGCGGTCGCGTAAGGATCCTGCAATCCATCTTCTATTACCTCGGTATCAGGTCGCGACTTCGTTGTTTCTGATGCGCGCATTCGTTGCAGGTGTCGTTGGTATTCCTGTTCGGCAGCAAATTTCTCTCGGCGATAAGGCCAACCAGCATTTTTCAATACCGCTCTGGGAGCCACCTTAGCCCCCGATTCATGGTCGTTCGTATCATAACCCCCATCACGCAATTCAAAACTGAGATTTTCACGGTTTTCAGAATGCAATAAATGCCTTCCAAAATCGCTCACATCCGCATAAGTTGCATCGTCGATGCCGATCAAATTGAGGTGCCGGGCAACCCATTCTCCCCGCAACTTGAATGACAACATGGCCGGAATATGAACAACGTTGGTAATGCCAGCCAGATCTTCACCCACCACTTCACGCACTTCCTCCATCACCACATCCGAATCATAGATGCCAGTAGCACTAACCGATTCAAGTACAATGTCTGAAAGAATGCCATGCAGACGTACATGCATTTCGTGTGAGAAGCCGGCCATCACGGAATTGACGACAATCATGGTCGCCACACCCAATGTCACACTGACAATAGATGCGAGCGCGATATAACGCGTACGAAGATATCGCCAACATAGCAGAAATCGATACATGGCCATTCCTTTGGCGCTACAAATTTGAAAGGGCTGAATTGACGAATGTCAAATCGCCCGTGATCCGTATACAATCAATTTTGGGTACGATTCAAGATTCAATGTGTTCTCAAGATTCAATGTGTTCCATCACGATTGACTATCTGACAGCAAAGCATTGACTGCAAACCCTAACGGCTTAACAACAAGACTAAAAGGTGTTCGTCCAACATTCATCGACATTAGTTACCAATCATTCGTCCATTTCGAGAAAACCCAAACCGAGATCGACAAGCAGACTTCTACCATACACTCCGTTGGTTCCGGGAGTCGTTGGGCCTCCTTTATTCTGACTTCATCAGTGGAAACAAAATGACTTCTCGAATGGTTTGCGTGTCGGTCAGCAACATGACTAATCGGTCAATTCCGATGCCAAGCCCTCCGGCAGGCGGCATACCGTGACGTAGTGCACGCACAAAATCGTGGTCCATTTTGGCCATTGAATCCTCTTCGGAGAGCCCTGCTAATTGAGTGCGAAACAACTTTTCTTGTAAATCTGGATCGTTTAATTCAGTATAGGCATTGGCAATTTCCATGCCCTGGATAAACAATTCAAACCGTTCGGCGATCTGCGGATTATCACGTCGCCGTTTGGTCAACGGACAAATACTCGCTGGATAGTCGATTACAAAGATCGGTCCTACTAGCGCATCTTCGACTTTTTCTTCGAAGATCTCATTTTTGATGACATCAGGATGTTTGCCGGCTGTGTCTAACCCGATACGATCGGCAAGTGCGCTGACTTCCTGGCTATCGTGCGGATCAACACCTGCATGTTCCGCGAATAATTCGTCGTAAGTTTTTCGCGCAAAAGGTGATGTAAAATCGATCTCGCTTCCAGCCCAGGGACGTTTTCTGTCTCCGCCAATCGCATCGATCGCTCCCAACACCAGCGACTCCGTTAAATCCATCATCGTCTCGTAGTCCCCGTACGCTTCGTAGACTTCGAGCATTGTGAATTCTGGATTGTGCTTGGGGCTGATGCCTTCGTTTCGATAAACCCGTCCCAATTCGTAAACCCGTTCCATTCCCCCGACTAGTAGACGTTTCAGGTGCAGTTCCAATGCAATACGCATGTACAATTCCATGTCAAGCGTATTGTGGTGCGTCGTAAACGGTCGAGCCGCTGCACCTCCGGCGATCGCATGTAACGTGGGACCTTCGATTTCACAAAAACCTCGATTGTCCAACGTGCGCCGGATCGCTTGGACAATTTTGGTCCGCTTTTGAAAACGGTCCAACACACCATCCGTATAAGTCAAATCGAGATAGCGCATTCGATAACGCAACTCCGGATCTGTCAGACCATGATGTTTTTCCGGAGGGGGTTCCAGTGACTTACACAAAAAATGCAGCTGCTCAGCAAAAATTGTGAGTTCACCCGTCTTGGTCCGCCGTAGTTCTCCATCCACACCAATGATGTCACCCAGGTCAAAGCATTCGGCAAGCTGCCAATTTTCTTCACCCACCTGTTTCTTGCCAACAAAAAGCTGTATCTGTCCGCTGGCATCCTGGATGTTGATAAACCTCAGCTTTCCGGTGGGGCGTTGAAACCGGATCCTGCCTGCAACACGAACACGTGGACCGGTCATCTCAGTACGGCCCTGCTCGCTGAGCCAGGCTCGGAAATCAAACTCTTCATTCTCCACGTCGGCAGGTAGGTCCTGCCATTCACCTGCTTCCGTCTTCCACTGGATTTCGCCAGCTCGGTTCCGAATTTCACTTATTGCCGCGCGATCATCTAGACGTCCCCCCCAGGGATCTCGGCCTAACTCCGCAATCCTGGCGAGTTTCTTGCGCCGGGATTCTTCCAACCGCCCCTCTGCTTCACGCTCAGTTTGCTCGTGCTTCGACATTGCGTCGTCTTGCCTACAATCGCCAGGAAATGTTCTTCGTATTCGTTTTGTTAGTCTGATCGTTACGAGGTGTTGTCACAGGTGTTGTGTTCATCGATTAGACAGTGCTCAGCGCTAGTATCCGGATCAGCCGCAATACGAATTTCGTGAATACTTATGCTGTGAACAGTACGTGTTGGTTCCAGTTGCCAACATGCTATAAGGGCCTTCCAATCCACTTACGTGAAACCGTCTCCTGGCCAAAACATACAAGTCCATAGGGCGCAACATTTTAGTGGAACTCAAAACAGAGTCAACGCCAGACCACCATGAAATACCCAAACTATTAGAATTAACAAATGTATCCAATCGGCCTGCTGTCCAGTGAAAACAGCGGCTTGTAGCAAGATTGGGAAGTGCTACCACCACACAGGGATCGCTGGGATACAGGCAATCTTTCTCCTATTCGACAATCAAGCGTGCCGAGCAGGGAGCCAGCCAACAGGGAATAGGGAACTTCCGTAAACGACCACGGCCAGCGAAAGTCTTTCGAGGTACTCTCAGCTGGACCGGCCGGGACCGGCCTGAGATACTGGAAAATAAATAGTTCACCACGATGGCCAGCGTGATCCACCATGGCCTTTCACGCCACAATATAATATTTCAGGAAAACCGGGCATGTCACTTGACCGCACGCAACAACAATCCACCGAAGATCAACGCATCGCCCAGCAGTTGAGTCTCGAACGCACAAAACCACCAACAGAAGTGCCAGGGTACGACACCCAACATTTCATTGGATCGGGAGCCTATGGCGAGGTCTGGCGAGGTGTCGACCGCACGACTGGACGTGATGTAGCAATAAAATTTTACACGCACCGGGGAGGACTCGACTGGTCGCTGCTTTCACGAGAAGTCGAGAAGTTGCGGTTTCTTTCCGCTGATCGTTACGTTGTACAATTACTCGACGTGGGCTGGGATGCAGATCCTCCCTACTACGTGATGGAATACGTTGCCTACGGATCGCTTGATGACTTGCTTTCACAACGCGGTCCGCTCCCTGTCGATGCAGCAGTCGAGATATTTCATGAGTTGGCAGTCGGGTTAATGCACGCCCATGGCAAGGGCGTACTGCACTGTGACTTAAAGCCCGCCAACGTCCTGCTGGACCAGGATGGGAAGCCGCGCCTCGCTGATTTTGGTCAATCCAGGCTATCGAGTGAGCAATTGCCGGCGTTGGGAACTTTATTCTATATGGCACCCGAACAGGCCGACCTGAATGCGGTACCTGATGCCCGTTGGGACGTTTATGCGTTGGGCGCCATTTTATATTGTCTACTAACAGGTTCTCCTCCTCATCGTGACGAAACCACGGTTGATCAACTCGATTCCGCAGCGGATTTGAACCAGCGATTGGAAGCGTACCAAACAACGTTACGTACCGCACCACCACCATCTGCCCACCGAATCGTCCGCCGTGTTGATCGTACACTCATTGATATCCTTGACCGTTGCCTAGCCGTACACCCTGAAGATCGCTTTGCCAATGTCCAAGAATTAATCGATGCATTGCGATCACGCGACGAGTACCGAGCAAAGCGACCGCTGTTAATGCTCGGCTTCGTGGGGCCAATCATTTTGCTTGGATTGACTTCTCTGTTTGCACAGCGCGGATATGACAGCGCCATGAAAACCCACCAAAGAGAACTGATCGAGGAATCGCTCCAAAAAAACGTGTGGACCGCTACGACCGTGGCAACCAACGTATCTCATGCCATGGACACCTATTTTAGCGCCGTGGAAAATGTTGCCGCGGAGGCTTCCTTCCTCCGAGCCGTGCAAAATCTTGTGGAGGACGAATCTACCACGCAACTCCTTGAGCGCCTCAGTAATCCTCAGGTACCAGAAGAGGAACTCCTACTGCTGCGCAATCATTTTGCCGCCATTGCTGCGAGAAATACTCTCGAAACCAGGCTAGGTGACTTACTTCAGAACAACCAGCTACCCAGCGCTGCCAGCTGGTTTGTTACCAGCACCCAGGGAACACACCTGGCTATCTCCTTTGCAACCCAAGCCAGTGGCTCCCCTGTAGGGAAAAACTACGCCTATCGCTCCTATTTTCACGGCGGGCCAGACGATTTGGACAACCATGACCTGCGTCCAGAACATATTCGACACACACATCTATCAACCGTTTTCGAAAGTACGGCAACCAGGGAATGGAAAGTCGCTATATCCACACCACTTTATGATCCTTCTGACGACAAACGCGTCATCGCCATCCTAGCCATGACGTTAGAATTAGGCCGACTCATGGAATTTAAGGGGCGTAATGAAGGACATCTATTTGCTGTACTTGTCGAGGGCCGACCAGGTAAAAACCAAGGTGTTTTACTGCAACATCCGCTCTACCAGGAAATCCTGACCAAACAACAGCCCCATCTGCCCGTCGAACTCCAGAATAAAAAATATCGCATCCAACTAGCAGATTGGTCTAATCCCAAACTGCCCGAATATCAGGATCCGCTCAGCCATTACGCCGATACAAAGGCAGCGGCCTATCGAAAGCCCTGGTTGGCTGCTGGTGCACCGGTGATGAAGTCGTCTCAAAACTTGTCACAGGACTCGTCAAAATCGGAAGAAACCGGATTGTTGGTGCTGGTCCAGGAAGACAAAACTGCCACGATTGAGAACATTCACAGATTGGGTTACACTCTAGTACAGTTGGGGTGCATTGCACTCGGATTATTTTTAAGTGTGATTGGTAGTTTGTGGTTCTTTGTCATCCGTAGTTTTCGAAAACATCAACCACAACCCCTGCGTGAAATCAAACCTGCAGTGTCTACTTCACCATCCCCATTGACAACGTATCGCTCAACAGAAAGGTAACGAGATTTTCGATGAATACACTTTTGGCCCACGTAACTCATTTAGAAGCGTCTTCTTTTGTGATCGTTTTTACTCTAGGGATGATGGTCGGCGCCAGTATCACGTCTGCCCTCTGGAGCTGGTGGTCACGATCCGAATAGTCCGATCTTCTTTACCACAGGCATCCAAACCAAATGGTAAGCTTTGACCTTGGCTGAAACCGAGAAACCATACAGATGCTGCTTTTGGTATGAGGTCTCGATATACCTTGGCGTTTATCTGCTTGCCTGACAATTCTGCCAAGGCTTTGGCCAACCAATTATTTAATCACGTCGATTTCAGGTGAAAAACTATTCCAAAAGTTCATGCAGCTGAAATTGAAACTTCCCTAGTTTTCCGCCATAGTTGCCGGCACTAATTGCCACGATCCCTTCACCGGCCGCAGCACGCAATGCTATCGCCATCGCTTTTGCAACTGTCGTTTCGTTCTCTCCATCAATGACAATCTCGAGAGCACAGTTAGCGTCTGGGTGAAGCTGGGATTGGACACGGCCACGCAAAGTGGGACAGAATGGATCTGACGTCGAAGCTTTCAAAGCTTTGTAACGGGAACCAACTTTACTCCCACTCCTGGCAATGCCACCTGGAAATGGAGTGATCACACCGGGCATATCAGCAATGGCAGCCACACCCCGCCGGGCCGCTGCAAGTGTGATCGGCAACGTTACACCTTGCAAAATAATATTTCCCCCCGCCACTCCCTTGGCAACACCAATTTGGCTCGCCACCAAAAACTCGCCATCCATCACCGGAATTCGCCAAAACCGTTGATCTCCAACCTGCTTACTCTTTTGGTATCCATCACCAAAAAACCGAATATGTTTACCCCAAGGCACCCGCTCAGTCGCCTCCCCCAATCCGTCATAGGCCGCTGTTGACGGGCATGTCATGATGCATTGACCGGTCCGATTAGCAACAGCCTGTCCCAACAAATCTGTGGAAAAACCAAATGCTAACAAGGAAACTCCTGGCCGTCCGTCAGGCGTCTCGTCACTGGATAAATGACGCTCCAAACCTGCTTCACAGTCACAAGCAATCACCGATGAACTGAAACCGCAAAACTCGGTCGTTGCAGCATCTAGCCAATGTGCATCATGAGCCGTTACGACGAGACGGCAATAACGCATCCGGAACGCCTCAGCAAACGAATCCTCAATTTGCGTCGAACCAACGTGCACTGACTAGTCTCCTCAGGAAATGCATTGTCCAATAAAAGAAACAATTTAACCGGTTACTGTAGGTTTGGGGACCCTAGGGCTGGAGGGAAGTTTGCCATGGCAACAAAAAGCCATGACAACAAAAAGTAAGCCGTCGTGGATGTGTAACATCGCAACCCCCCATGGAGCATGTTATTCGCTCGAGACCGGTGCCGTCCCCGCATGAAACATGGGATCATCCGCATTGGGTTTAGCCGGAGGGGAACCACCAGTTTGTCGTGTAATACGCGCTAGGGTCCGAGCCATTTCAGGTTTTTGTGTAAACCATTCGGTCTTCTGCTCAGCCGCCTCTACAACCTGGCTAACACAACAGACCAAGATGGGCCCGACTCCCCCAAAATACCAGTCGCCAAGTGACGAACAATTTCGACAATTCATAGGCGAAAACCTTTTGTTAACTCCGAACAAACCATTACAAAATCTTATCAATCATTGAAAATGCCTGTTCACTTTCACCGTTTCAGTAAGAACACGTACAACACAAGTTTGACTTTTATGGGATGGCTGTCAGAAACCGAGTGGAGACATCATGCGAACTCCCGATTCCATCGACAACTCTAGGGCATGGACAAATTATGTACACTGTCAAAAATCTCAAGCCAGGAGCGTTCCTCTAATCTTCCTCAAGGCTGTTTTAACGCTTCCAGGTTACGGAAGCCTGCCAATGATTCGGGGTTGGCCAAAGCAGCAATATTCTTGAGAGTTCGGCCATGCACCAGGTTCTTTACTGCCAATTCGCTGATCTTGCCGCTACGAGTGATTGGTATGTCATCGACCTGAATGACCTTTGCCGGTACATGTCGCGGCGTGGCGCCTGTCCGAATGACGTCCTTGATACGGTCACATAACGTATCATCAAGTGTCAAATCTTTCGCCAATTTAACGAACAATATAATTCGGGTATCCTCCTGCCAGTCCTGACCGACAGCGACACTGCTGATAATTTCATCCATTGTCTCCAGTTGACGGTAAATCTCAGCCGTTCCAATGCGAACTCCACCTGGCATCAAGACGGCATCCGACCGACCATAGAAAATCATGCCCTGCTCTTCGGTGAGCATAACATAGTCACCGTGATGCCAGACCGAATCATAGCGAGCAAAATAAGCTTCATGATATCGACGGTCCCCTGGATCGTTCCAAAAAGAAATGGGCATCGATGGAAACGGTGCAGTGCACACCAATTCTCCCTTCTCTCCCACAATCGGTTGGCCCGCATCATTGAACACTTGAACTGCATATCCTAGAGAACGCGCTTGAAGTTGTCCGCGATAAACCGG
>CAYMUR010000088.1:18433-23085 GCA_964393615.1 uncultured Pirellulaceae bacterium | reverse complement strand
CACGAGTCCACGATCACCAATCAATACCGTGGCGCGTGGACGCACCGCGCGCAACAGTTCTTCATCCGAGACTTTATCTGCGGCCGCGGGTGCTACCACAATGCAGTCCGCTACGTTGTCAGCGAGATGAACGACGTTAAACGCTCCGTGCGCGACAAAGATGCGGTTTCCCAGCAATTTTGATTCAGTCGCTTTCTGTCGAATGCGATTGGCCAGCTCTTCATCCGAAGTTTGAATATAAAGCGTGAGTTCACTTTTGTTGGCTATTTCGACAGGTTGATCGGCACTGTCGTTTGGCACGCCGATCAACGCAACAATTCCTCGCTGGATTCCGACCCGCTCCAAAACATCGTCGACGGAATCGGCGTGTGCCCTCGCGAAAATCAAGCCAAGCACCATCAGCCAGGAAATGAAGGACTGTTTGGTACAATTCATGACAAGACCTCTTTTCGTCTGTGATTCACTTTGGATTCCCCTTCCAAGTTTGCTGGGTAAAGCCGGTAATGATGTCCGACAAGGTGCATTCACTGGGGTCAAAGATGATTGCCATTCCACTGCAATCTAGCGGCTATTGTTCCCCATCAAACGTTGAGCGACAACCACCTGTACGCATCATTTCATTTTAACACCTTGTCAGATACTTTTCCTGCCGGCAAACCTGTAACCGTCGTGGGACTGGTAGCCGAACGACTGCGATAAGAGCAGGCCAGAGACCTTTCCCGGTGATTGCGGCCAACGAGAACCTTTCGACCAAAATCTTTCGGGGAAACAGCAAACGTGAATTTCCCAGCAGGCCGAGACGGGAAAACGGACCTTTGGAACCTAGGGCCATTAATTCATTCGACGTCTTGTTTCCTGATGTGCAACGCGTCTAACAAGAGACGTTACGGGGTACAATCTTCAACAGCCAGGCGAAAATCGAAAAAAAGAAAAAGGATGGTGAGAAAATCGTGTACACCGAACAGAACTTTTACAAGCCGTGATTTTACGTTGTAACCGCCTGTCGTTCTATCGGCAGCAATGTGTTTGAATTATACTCAGTCCAGTCGACAAGAAAACCATTCTTCACCAGCTGAAACGGCCGGATAACCGTTCTGTTTTTAGTACGTACGCATGGTGTGTTGCGGTTGTTTTTTTAGCTGGTAAATGTGGTAATGCACCCGCCGTCGGATGAGGTCCGTTCCCAAAAACCGGAAAGGGGATCAGCGCACGATCAAAATCACCAGGCTTTGCAAATTCATCTGAAAGCAGAGGATCGAGAGTGTGGGGTTCCAAACAAAATGGGACAGGAGTTGCTCGATGGGGGAAAAGAAAAGGGTGCTGATTCTTTGTCTAGTAGGTGCATTGCTGGTTGCGAGGAAATCGGACAGCGCCGCAGCGAAGCTTGAGTCAAGCAAAGACTACGTAGTCTTTACACACAACACCTTGTTGCGTCTTCCAGGGGACCATATTCCAACTCAAAGTGCAGTCTTCGACAAGGTGTCTTGCGCATTGGCTCAAGGTGAGTACAAGTCTTTGCAAATCGGCATCCATACGTCGTCCAGTCCCCTGCAAAGTGTTCGTATCGAGTTGACAACGGACCTGGAAGCCAGGATTTACCGTCCTCTTGACCAAGCGACAGGAAAGTTATTGTTGGGATACGAAAACCCCGTGCCCGCCTGGATTCACCATGCGTGTCTGGATGAGGCAGACGAGATTACTGCGATCGAACAAGAAAGGGCTTCTTTTTTCTGGCTGACACTCCATGCCAGGGAAGGTATCACTGCGGGACAGCACATCGGCAAGATACGGATTCAGCCCACAGGGTAGGCCGCTACGGAATTGGATCTGAAGGTGACCGTGCGACCCTTCCGGGATTCAAGCTCATCTGGATGCGCGAAGGCGATCAGCGCCCGATGCCGTTGGTGGGCTGGGAGACGCGCCGCGAGGGAATCGATGACTACCGTTATCTGCAGATGCCACGTAGAACCAGTTGAGACAATTCCGGACGACAACGAAACCGAACAGGGGTCATGCCAGAGATTCCCCTGGTGACATGTAACAATGTGGGTGGCAAATCAAACAACCCGGCAGCATATTTCCCACCAAATCGGCTGGGACAAATTACCGGTCCGATCCATGGAAAACAAACTTGACCTCCGTGCGTGTGTCCGGCCAACATCAAATCGAACCGGTGTGTTCTGGCCCAGTGGACTTGATCGGGAGAGTGAGACAATAGGATTCTGAATGGGTCCGTTTGCCAATCACGCATATCGCAACGATGCATGTCCGGTGCGGTGCCGTGCCAGGGCAAAGAATTCCCAGCTAGAATCATCAGCTCATCCTTCATTTCAATGTTCTGCCAACAACCACCAAGCTGGATCAAACCAACCTCTGCCAGTTTTCGATCGAGTTTTTCAATATCTTCAGGAGCCTCTCGAATTTCGTGATTTCCCAAAATGTAGTAGATGCCTTGTTCCGCTCTCAGTTGGCTAAGTAATCGAACTGTTAAATCAATCTGTTGGGCACCATCGACCAAATCGCCCGTGATGAAAATAAAATCCGATCTAAATTCGTTGGCATATTTGAAAACACTATCATAAAAGGCAGCGTCCAAGTGCTGCGATATATGCAAATCGGACAAATGAGTAATCGTCAGCCCTTCTAATGCAGTTGGCAATCGTTGCAAACGAATCTCTTTGGTATGGATTGCCAGTTGGAATATTTCGTTCCCAGGAAAAGAAGCGAGTAGCTTCGCTTTGGCCGATCGCGCTATGGGCTGGCCAAAACCGTGCTGTAGGTCCGTGATTTTTACATGGTTCGAAATAAGTCGTGGCGTTACAGTCCGACCTGGCCCTTGCTGAACCCACCAGGCAGCTACCGTCCTGACTGCAAATAACACGCAAGCTACCCAATAGATGAATGCTACTGTAGCAAGCCTGGACCGTTGCTGATCAAAAATAATCCCCTGATAGCAAACGTAAATGACTATCCACAAGAGGGGCAGCACAACATTCATCAGATAGATTAAGAGTTGTCCTATCCGGATAAATTTTTGGGACACTACAAGACCGTGCAACCGGTTGGCCAATGTCGACCAAATAGCAACATGTCCTAGTAATCCACCTGCAATGAGCAGCAGTTCGAGCAGCCGCATAGATTTCAAGATTCTCAATAATGGCAGAGTCAAGACAATTGGTTAACGAATCACTTCTGCTGAAACCGGTCTAACGCGCCATTGTAGACCTCTGGCATGTCCCGTCACAAACCTCAAGGCAGGGGGCTTTGACCATCGGAGACGGACAGCTTCATTTCTACGGTCTCCAGCAGTTGATCCAGGCGAAATGGCTTAAATAACACCGCATTTGCATTCAGACCAAGCTGCCTAGCTTTGACAATCGAGTGGTCTGGATCGTATCCAAAACCGCTCATCAAAATTAGAGGAACGGATTCCATAATTTTTTTCAGCTCCGCCAAGAAGTGATGGCCCGACATGTCATCCAATCGCACGTCGGCAATTATAACATCGTACGCATCATCTTCGGTAGTATTCTGAATCATGTATACAGCCTCACCGCCAGTATGGGCTGTTTCGACGACACAATTATATTTTTCAAGTAAGCCATGAGCAGCACGACGTACCGATTCGTCCGCATCCACTACGAGAATACGTCTTCCTCGCAGTAAAGGACGCTGTGGAAGCTGTACCGAAGTGGGAACGGCCTCGGCAGGAGTCATCTGCTGGCCCACAATCTGAATAATCTGCTTGACTTCGCGGGCATTTCGCAAAATACCCTGCAGCCGAGATTTCAAATCCGGTTCATGGCCAATATAACGCTCCATCACATTCACAGCATCATTCAAAATCTCATCCACTGGCATGGCAACCGCACTGTGAATGGCATCCACACTCTCCTGGGCGGCATTTGCCTTCTGAGCAACCAGTAGTTCCAGCGTATTCAGAGCGACAGCAACATCCCGTGAAAACAATTCAAGAAATTGCAGATCACTTTCAGAAAATGCATGTGGTTCTGGACTCTCGACATTAAAAGTCCCTATCACCTGGTCATGAAAAACCAAAGGTACTGTCAGAGAACTTTTTGCACCTTCGAATCCTTGCAAATAGAGAGGATCCTCCGTCGTATCTTCACACAAATAGCTCTTGCCTGTCGCAGCAACAAATCCGGTTACGCCATAATCTTTGGCTTCCGCATATAACAATCGCTGGGTCGCAGTCAGTTCTAAACCAACCGCCAACAATGGCTCTAACTTTCGCGTCTTTTCATCTAACATCCTGATTTCGACGACGTCGAAATTCAACAGATCCTTGGTGTAGTGCAGAATGTTAGATTTGAGTAACTCAATGCGATCCTCCACCTGCATGTCAAAGACCTCTTGGGGAGTGAGGTCTGCCAACTCCACACCAGCCTTGTGAATGGCACTTAACTTCTGCTGATGAAGCATCTCATGCGTGATGTCGCGAATAGTGACAATTAACTGGCTGACCGTTTGGCCTTCTTGCAAAAGAGGTGCCGCGCGTACTTGTAAATGCAGATTGTCTTCCAGTTTCAATGTTGAGACGCTAACTTTTTTGGTCGCCAAAGCTGTGTGAAAAGGACAAAAATCCGGTCCCAAAATTTCCGGGCTACCAAGCGAATCATAAAAATTTATGC
>CAYMUR010000088.1:11757-18423 GCA_964393615.1 uncultured Pirellulaceae bacterium | reverse complement strand
GTTTGTCGTTAGCCCACAGGATCGTGTTGGCTTCATCCAAGAGCACCACACCGTCACACATCCCTTGTAGCACCCGCGCCTGCTGCTCTGATTCGGCCCAATGTTGAATGCAATCAGTTTGTGCAAGCGGTACAAAAACACCTGCTAACCCATTTTCCTGCAAAAGCTCAGGCAGCTGTGAGAGTTCGTCGGTATGGCGAATGTCAAAGGCTCCACCCAAACGCAACGATAAATCGTCATTTTCGGTCCGCAAGCCACCTAGACATAGAAGTTTCGGTCGCGTTTGTACTCCTGATTCATCCTCAGCATCAAATGGAGCCATGGAACGGACGTTGGATTTAGATCGTAATGCTATCTGAGACTTCTCGGGCAAATCCCCCACCTCCTCGTAAGGACGAGATGCAAGAATCATAAATTGTACGACGCCACCGGCCAAAGAACAAGCGATTCCTTGTACCTTTCGCAGATATCCCATCGGTTCATGGCCCGAGGTAATTCAACGTTGATTTCGTCCATTGGACATTTCTGTCAAACTAACTGGCATCGACCCACCATTTTCCGAAATTCCGCTACACGCGGCGTTCCTGTAGCTCCTACTAGACGGTCAAACCGCACTCACAAGGCCCGCCAGAAACGAGGCCAAAACAACACCAAAATGACATAAATTTCCAGCCGGCCAAGCATCATTAACCATGTAAAGAGAAGTTTAGTCAGCCCACTAAAGTGACCGTAATTCCGGGTAGGCCCCACGGTTCCCAGACCTGGACCAATGTTATTGAGCGTGGCCGCAACAGCACTGGCACTATCAAGCAGTTTGTGCTCCGATTCATCCGCCCAAGTCGTATCGGGTTCAATCGTAACGACCGCCATCCAACTGAAAATAAAAATCACGAGGATAAGACTAAAATAGACAAGAATGTTTTTTCTTAAATTTGGATCATCCACTGGCTCTCCGCCCAAGCGAAGCGTGCGGACAACCGTGGGATGAAACGCTTGTTCCACCTCTAAGCGGACAATTTTCAAAAACAGGATATGACGGATGACCTTCATCCCGCCCCCGGTACTTCCTGCACAACCACCCCAAAACATGAGAATCACAAGGATCGCTCGCCCAAAACTACTCCACAAATCAAAGTCATTAGTACAGTATCCAGTCGTCGTGATAATCGAGACAACCTGAAACAGTCCGTAGCGCAAGCCCTCTTGTAACGATCCAAACGTCTCATGGACCATGCCAAACAACAACACGAGTAACGTGACCACGGCAATCAGCGCCATGTACATACGCCACTCAACGTTGGCAAAAAGTTTTCCTGGCTGGTAAAGACACACCGCATAAAGTAGCACGAAATTGGTACCTGCCAAAATCATGAAAACGATGATTGTGTACTCAATCAATGGACTGTTAAAATGACCGACACTGGCGTTGTACGTACTGAAGCCTCCCGTAGCCATGGTGCCAAACGCATGACAAAACGCATCAAACCAGGAAAGCCCCTCTAGCTTGAGAACGACGGCCAGGATGGCCGTCAATCCACAATAGATGGCGGCAAACACCTGGGCTGCTTGCTGCATACGTGTCTGGCTACCCTCTTTGCTTGGCCCTGGAATCTCAGCCCGCATCAGCGCTTTGCCAGCCGAGCCTTGCCCCAAAATTGCCACAAACAATACGATGATTCCCAAGCCACCCAGAAAATGCGTTGTACTTCGCCACATTAAAATACAATGTGGTACAGCGTCTGGTTTTTCCAGATCAGAAATAACTGTGGCACCTGTCGTACTGAATCCCGATTGCGATTCGAATAATGCATCGACTAACGTCATCGTGACTTCACGAATTCGTAATGGATTCGTTGTGTCGCCGGGAGATTCTAGAATCAATGCACGACGCCAGGAATCGCTACTTTTCGCCAATTCCTGCAATGCAGATTCCGCAACGTCCGATCCTAGTGCCTTCTTCAATTCGTCCGCAGTCAGACCGTCGACACCGGCAGCAAGGATCGCCTTAACCGCATCGCGCTGCAACCCTGTCAATGCATCCTCTTTACGCCATTGCCGTAGCCCCAACCAACCAGGCTCCTGTAGGAACAACGCCTCTTGAGTTCCTACAAACCGAACACTCGGCCCGCGCACTGTACCACTGATTAAGTACGGAAACGCACCAAGCAGCGTGGCGAGCACCCAACTTAAACCAACCACGGCCATCGCTTCCTTGAGAAACAACTGGCCCGTGGCACCACGGCCCAGGTAGACAAACCAGGCTCCCACAAAAAAGCAAATGCCGATGCTGATAATCAGTGCCAAGAAACCATGAACTTCAAACTGGCCAGGAATCGTTTTTGGCAAATGCTGACGTTGCCCTAGCGCTGGAAACGCCCACAAAAGACTGAACAGCATCGACCCACCAATCAACACGCTGATGATGCCCAGTTTATTTATTACCAGTCGAATATTCATAGTGAAAACAACAACGTTTATTTCTGGTTTTGGTGATCGGAGGACAAGTGCACGTCGAAATAATTAGGAATTGCAGGTTTTGCTCAAATTGCTTTGAAAACAATCCAACTCTGATCACTAGTCATGGCTGTCATAGCCAACCTAATCATAAAATCTCAGATACTCACCATGGCGTTTACGGAATGCACCACCGCGCCAAACTCAGTTTCCATTCACGCTGAACATCCGAATGGTATCTTCCACCGCTGAGTCATCCACCAAGGCTACCACTGTGTCTCCAGGCTCCAGCCTGTCCCCAGCACCAGGAACCTTGACATAATCTTCGCGAGTCACAGCGGCGATCAGGCACGCATTTGGCAAAGCAAGGTTGGCTAGCACATGTTCCGTCGCTAGTGCACCTTCCAGTACATCGATTTCAATTATTTCGATAGCACCTCCCGGTAAACAAGTCCGTGAGATAACCGGCCCTGAATTCAGAAAACCCATCACTTGCCTCGCCATGACTTCACGCGGACTTACTGCTAGATCAATTCCAAGCTTTCCCACGACGTGCGCGTAGTCAGGCCGGTTGACAATGGACATGATCCGTTTCGCACCGATTTCACGTGCTTCCACACCGGCCATAATGTTATTTTCATCGTCACCGGTACAAGCCACAAATACATCGGCACTACCAACCCGCTCTTCTTCTAATACTGCTTGGCGCGTTGCATCCACTTGAAGGATCGTGGAATGCTTTAAGTTGGATGCTAGAAACTCTGCACGTTCTTCGGATGTTTCCATAACAACAACAGCGCAACGTTCACCTTCGAGCGACCGCGCAAGGTGGTAACCTGTTTCTCCACCTCCCGCGATGACGACACCGATCTTAGGATCCGGCGATATTTGGAACAAATCGGATAGTTCGTCGATATCCTCACGCTCACCAATCAACGTAATACGATCATCCACACAGATTACATCTTCGGCACCAGCAATCCACATCTTGTCACCGCGGTGAATAGACCCGATCCGTACACCCGACGGCAAATCGAGAGACTTCAGGGCAACTCCTACGGAGCGAGTCTTCTCTCGCACAGTGATTTCTTTGACTTCCAATTCCCCTTGCGCAAAATTCTCCATCGTTACCGAGCCTGGATTGCGAATATCACGCGCTAGTTCCATGGCCGAAAGATGTTCCAGGCTCAGTAGCCGGTCAATATTAAAATGACGTTGATAGTCGAACGTACTCATGTCACGAAAGACTGGAGCATAGACCCGTGCGATCGCTCGCCGGGCCCCCATCGCTTTCGCCATACTGGCAGCAACCAAGTTAACTTCATCATCGCCAGTCACCGCCAGACAAAGATCAGCACCAAGCACATCGGCCTGAAAAAGAACACTCGATTGTGATCCAGAACCCCTCACCGCTCGTACGTCCAGCCTTTCATTAATCTGACGAACATAGTCTGGATCACTATCCACAACCGTGACCATGTGGCGGTGATGACACAAGAGATTGGCGATCGATGTGCCAACAGTTCCCGCTCCCAACACGAGGATTCTCATACGAAGTCTGCTTTCCTTATTCGAATACGCTCAAGCAACGTCTATGTCTGTGTTCTTTCACCGTTCAACGTTACAAGAAAAAACCACACCAGCTTGTTGTATGATAAAAGATAGAAAGGCAATCCAGATACTCAACAACGATTGGCAAATGCTCTCTTTTCCAGAACCATCCCAATCTCTGTAACAGCAGATCATCAACAGAACAAAATGCCTTCGCTCACAGCCATTCCATCAACAACTCAACCAATGGCAAACGGTTCCAACAAGTCATGTAAAGGAATGAGGCTCTCCGTTCATGTTTATACATCGGCCTGTACCTACTGAATAGAAGACTTGTTTGGTAACACTCGGCAGAAACGGTAGCAAATGATTATCTGCTCATAGGATAAAACAACACCACGAGAATGAGTATGGCAAAGCTCCAATGCCTAGTAATGATTTTTTACCTCAATTCCGGAATAATCGTTAACTTTTTTTTCGAGCTCATCATTGAACGACCGACCACTTCTCAACACCCCTTGTTAGCCGTTCCACATGACAGATTTGAAATAGGTAGCAACGACACCTTTCTTCGCGCTGATCGGATAACAACCTTCACTACTTTCATAGCCGTTATTCACACGCCGTCACGACAACCAATCTAAACAAAACATGCTTTAAAAAATGCCAGCGGCACACGGAAAGTCAGCCACCTAATTTACTGTCTGGCTAAACGTACTGAAAGTTTACAACGCCTGCACACCATGAGCCACTTCCTATTGCCGTCTCTCGACACAATCAAGATGACGGCTTCCATTAAAAATAAAGAACGGTAAGTTTATAGACAATATAATTTCATTAAAACATTCAATAGCCACATCACGACACAGCAAACCCTGACGAATTCATGAGGAGTCTATTCCATGAAAATAACGGGAGTTCGATTACGGCCTTATCAAATCACTTTACAGCGCCCTATCGGCGACGTGAACAATCCCACTGGCAGCAATAAGGTAACTTCTACAGCAGTGTTCATCGACTCTGATGAAGCACTGTCGGGCATTGCCATTGCACAGGGATGCGGTGAAATCGTTGTACGCATGGTCGACGAACTGTTGATCGGCAAAGATCCTCGGGGAGTCCTGGGACATTGGAATACGATGATGAGCCATGTTTTCAAAGGTGGCAACCGAGGTGCAGTGACTGCAGCGATTGCAACCATTGACACGGCTCTGTGGGACCTTAAGGCAAAAATCAATGATGAACCATTGTGGAAGACTCTCGGCGCTTCAACACGACGTGTACGAGCCTATGCCAGCGGAATCGATTTGCCACTTTCGGATACTCTGCTGCAAGAGTACTACGAAGGCTTGGCTGAAAAAGGTGTGTCAGCTGGCAAACTGAAAATTGGCCTGGACATGGAGTCCGACATGCGCCGCATTGGAATCATGCGTGATGCATTGGCAAAATCAGGCAAAACTCCCGAACTTATGATCGACGTAAACGAATACTGGTCTCCAAAGCAGACCATTCGCCACATGCACGAAATCGAGCAGGAATTTGACATTACCTGGGTCGAAGAACCTGCTCGACGTTGGGACGTCCATGGCCTGAAAAAGGTATCTAGCAGCATTCGTGCTGCAGTCGCCTCAGGTGAAAATCTTGATGACATCAACGATTTTCTACCGCTGCTCCACAACCATGCTATTGACATTCTGAATCTTGGGCACAAATCGTCTGGCATTACAGGCATGATGAAAATAGCTGATCTAGCCTATGCTTACGAAGTCCCCGTTTCCTTGATGAACGCTGCGGGAAGCCACACCGCCCATGTAGCCGCTACGTTACCGAACCACGTCGCGATGGAATATCTCGGTGCAGGACGTGACGATATCTTTGTGGAAACACACGAAATCAAGGATGGCTGGATCGTACTCACCGATCGGCCCGGTATCGGATTGACGTTCGATGAAAAAAAACTAACCGAATTTGCCATCGCTCAGGACCTGGGTTCACTCTCGTGGGGTCGCCGGCATGGAGCGGGGTTGTACGTTTGGGGCGCAGACCAAAATTTACCGGAAACTGAATAATACGATGTCCTTTCAGAAATACAAGGTTTGATCAAGCGGTGTTTCGACAATAACATGTCACTTGGATTGTTGAAAAACGATAAGGGTAATTTGGTGATTGATTTTCTACATACGTTGTCCCTGTTTGTTGGTAAATCACATAAGCTACTGTCGTGATGACACGATGCCGGAGAGCATACTTAACCGACCTCGTCGATATTTTTTCAGGTTAAAAAAACATGTCCCCCAACCACTCCCTTACCGGCATGGTAAATCTTGTTGTCGCGCTGGCAGATGAGGCCCAGCCCCTTGTCGAGCATTTTTCCTTACAGCCGGCGGCGGGGCATGACCCGTTTCGAGTGTATTTGGGCAAAGATTTACGACTCATTATTTCCGGGATCGGCAAGCTGGCGGCCGCCACGGCGGCCGGATACTTGTATGGCTGGAGTGGAAACCGTCGTGACGAAGCGTGTCTCAATGTGGGCATCGCCGGACATCGTAGGGATATCACAGGTACAGCACTGGTCGCGAATCGTATCATCGAAAATTCGACAGGTAAAACCTGGTACCCAGGTCAAGTTACAACGGATTTAATTGAACGAACACTGCTGAT
>CAYMUR010000088.1:0-11747 GCA_964393615.1 uncultured Pirellulaceae bacterium | reverse complement strand
GACGAAGCGTGGCTCAATGTGGGCATCGCCGGACATGCAAAACTGCCACTGGGTACCGCTATCTTGGCGCATAAAGTCACCGATCATTCGTCCTCCCAGCGATGGTATCCACCACAGATCCTCTCCGTAGAATGCCTCTCTTGTGACGTTTGCTGCGTCGACCGTCCCGAAAACGAATACGGGACAAATGCTGCCTATGACATGGAATCCGCCGGTTTCATCGCTGCCGCATCCCGTTTGGCTACCGTCGAGTTGGTGCAATTGACCAAAATCGTATCGGACAACCTGCAATCGTCAACCGATCAGATATCACGGCAAACCATTCGTGCTCTCGTCAAGCAACACGTCGACCTGATAGGACACCTCATCAGCTCACTACGAGATCTTTCAACAGAACAAATAACCCAGGCGATACCAGCGCCTGAGTTTCACCATTTGTGTAAACGGTGGCATTTCACAAAAACACAGACATATCAACTACGCGAATTATTGCGCCGTTGGAAAGCGTTGCGGCCTGCTGATTCCATCCTGGACGTTGTTGAAAATCAGGTAACGTCCCGGTCTGTCATAGAAACTCTACACAACATTCTGAACAAAACTGCGATGCAAATCGGGGACAAATGATCGACACCATTTATATCGAAGAAGAAATCTCACAACATCCACGGACACAAGAGATTCTCAGCCGATTTCCACAGGCGGTTACGATTTCCTGTGAGCGTTATGGTGAAGTCTTTAATCGACGTGCCCAGAATTTTCGCCTGCAAAAGCGAAAACCAGCGTTGATTTTGGCCAGAAAACACGATGGTTTTGTGTTAGAAACCCCAGCAGGTTATGGCATCGGTGGACAACAAAATTATTACTTTTCACACATGCTCAACTGTGTCTACGACTGTCGCTACTGCTTTCTCCAAGGGATGTACCAATCCGCTCACTACATCGTTTTTGTCAATTACGAGGATTTTGCAAAAGAGATACAACATAAGTCTTTTCAAGACGGTAATACCTATTTCTTTTCAGGTTACGATTGCGATTCACTGGCACTGGATCAGGTGACTGGTTTTATTGATTTCTTTTTGCCTCTCTTTGACACTCTGCCCGATTCTTGGCTGGAACTACGAACAAAAAGCGTCCAAATACGTGCCTTAGAACAGCGCATTCCATGCGATCGCATCGTGGCGGCGTTTAGTTTATCTCCTCAAACAGTCGTCGATACGTTGGAGCACCAAACTCCCAGCTTGGAGCGGCGACTTGCCGCGATGGTCCAGTTGGCCCAACAAGGCTGGTGGATTGGCCTTCGCTTCGACCCTTTGATCTATTTTGACGACTACCAGTCGGTCTACCGTGAATTTTTTGATCTCGTTTTTAAATCCTTGCCATCAGAACGCATCCATTCTGTCAGCCTGGGTACCCTACGATTTCCAAAAGGAATGTTTCACAAAATGATCAAGCTCTATCCAAACGAACCCGTGCTGGCAGGTCCCTTAGCAACGAAAGATGGGCTCGTGTCCTACGAAAACCCAATTCAGCTAGAACTAATCGCATTCTGCAATCATGAATTGCAACAACGCATTTCCCAAAACAAAATCTTTAATGCGACAGAAACTGAATCAATGTGTGAATAGCTGCGCCACTTCATCAGCGGAAAGTAGTCGATCAAAAACAGCAATTTCGTCCAAACGGCCTTCCCAATTGGCATGATGATCACTACGACCACCAAAGAAAAACTCATCCAACACCACTGCGGAACTGGCTGGTAAGGCAGCATCGATTTCTGGCGGTGATTTTCCGTTAAGATAAATCCGCAACTTGTCAGTATCCCGCACAAAAACGACGTGATTCCAACTCCAGCGTGGGACCGTGGTTGAGCCGGTCAGCAGCTGGTCTTCGACAAGTTCGCTACCCTGGAGAAAAATCAACTTTCCGGATGCTCCATAGCTACCCCCAAGACCAACATGTTCACTCTCCAGATTTTTTCCAAAGTCTCGTCCGCGTGAAATCATCCAACCGGTAACGTCACGTGCATCAGTAGGCATACCATTCCAAAACCACAGTGACACCGAATATTGTTTGCCTAATTGAGGAATACGTGTTCTAAGGCGTCCTCCGGCAAAATGGGCACAGCGATTGGTTTCCGGTTCCTTGCAAAATCGCGATGACCACGGACCTTCCAAAAAGAAAACCACTCCAGGTTCAAACCATGCAAAACGTTCATGTCCCGAATCGTCGGTCGCCGTCGGACCTGAAAATTCGTCCAAACGCCAATATGCAATCGGGTCTGCACTTAGCAGTGCCAGCGTGGCCTGACCAGAACTTTGCTGGTACATTCGCCGTGGTTGCCGTGCTACATTTTCCAGAAGCTGTAAGGCTGTTTCCGTGATCTTAGGCTCGGCCTGAACTTCTAATCCGGCCGAGCGCGCCGGCCACGTATTGTAGCCTCCCAAGAAATGCTGTTCCGGTGGAGGAATATATCCGTCACCGCCATTCGCTAACTCTATCACCATCGTATGCTTTAAAGGTGACTGCAGTTTGATTTTCAAACCTGTCAGTGCATAGGTCTCGTTCGGAGTAGTGGCAATAGCGATATCACCGATTCGCAACGCCTGCACAACGATTTCCGTCGACTGTAGTTCGTGCAGTATGATTTGCTCACGGGCATAGACTTCGGTCACATTTTCAGGGCCACGATCCCCCATCTGTTCCACCACTTGACGTGCCCACTGTAAACGTTGACTGTCCGGAACGCGGTAGTCCAACCGCATCCTTGTTTCGTCCATGGCCAAATCAACATCTGCGTGATGTTCTATCGTTCGATAGGCATCGAGCGCAATCTGGGACAACTGGTTACCATATTCTTCGATTGACACGTTCAAGCGGGATTCTGGGGACAATGTGTAATCAGCTCGCCAAATGTCTCCACTGCAACCGTGTGACATGATCCCGACAAATGCTGGATAGTCTGTGTTGTTGTCTGGCTTTGTAGTCAGCTGTTTTTCCATGCTCGCACAAAATATACCGAAATAATCCGCACTAAGATCCGTATCGGCAAAATAGTGCATGGCAAAGTTAGCCAACACGGCAATCGGCCGACCGTCCACCGCCTGAACCGAAATCAATGCTAAATCAGGGTCTTCTGGCCCTGATTCACCCGTCACATCATCCCAATTTCTTCCCGCGTGCATATTCGCCCGCACTGTCCGGTTACCAAAAGGATCCACTTCTACGCGATCAGGGCGACGAATCCATCGACGCAACGCCGTATACTCAGCAGCATTTTCGACGGCCCAACCAACTTTTGCCGGTTCGAGATTCGCTTCGGCTGCCACCAACGATTGTGCTAATCGTTCGCGAAGGTATGGCAGATAGGTCATGTCGGCATCGGTTCCCAAACAACCCATCCCTGCCGGTGCGCTATGCGCATGGGTCGCAGCGATAAGTATCCGGTCTCGACGAATCCCGGTCCTACGAGAAGCCAACTGTTTGACTTCGTCTAAAAAAGGACGTGGTAACATGCAACTATCCACAATCACGATTCCCAGTCGCTGCTGTCCGTCGTCGAGAACTAATGCGCGGGCATTGAGCCGAGTTTTTACCTGTCCAACAGTTCGGCTAAGCATGCCACCATTCACAACGACAGGCAGCTGCACCGGTGTAATATCCAAAACCACCGCTCCAGCCTGAAATTCAGCGGACATCAGAAGGGATGCCGTCAATACATGCAACAGAAAGGTACTACTCATTTTAGAAATTATCATGATTTCATTTCGAGCGGAAAGACAATAACGCTGTGTCGTGAAGTCAAACAGATAGCCATTCAGAACGGATCGTATCGAAACAGATG
Organism: uncultured Pirellulaceae bacterium; assembly: GCA_964393615.1. GTDB lineage: Bacteria > Planctomycetota > Planctomycetia > Pirellulales > Pirellulaceae > CAYMUR01. The sequence goes on along the minus strand of CAYMUR010000088.1, from coordinate 7,906 downwards.
TTCATCTATTGTCAAACTTTGGCGTCACAAGCACAAGTGGACCGTCGTAGAGCTACCAGACACGCTCAAGGAATTGGTAGGTGATAACACATCGTCACCACAGCGCAACAAGGAAACAGCCCTATCGGTCCTTAAAGTGGATCACTTTTTTTAGCGGTGAAAGAGAAATTTCATCCAAGACGGTCCCAGCCCGAATTCCCAGCACCATCTCCACCACTTGGGCAACATCGTCTGCAGAAATTGCTTGGTCATCTGATTCGCCAGGTTCAAAATCCAGCTCCTTAAAAAACGAAGTGCGAACCATTCCTGGATGGATCAGCGTCACCCGAACACCACTACTTGCGCATTCCTGCCGCAATGACTGCGCAAACCCACGCAGACCAAATTTAGCAGCGCAATACACCGAACCATACTTACCGCCCCGCAAGGCAGCTTCCGATCCCATCAGGATCAAGTCGCTTTGCTTGTGTCGCTTGAGAAAAGGTACTATCGTGCGGGTCACCAGCAGATGGCTGGTAAGGTTGAGTGCAATGCTGGACTCAATCTGGCGATGAGCAATCTCTTCCAGATTTCCAAAGGCTGGTGCACCTGCATTGGAAACTACGGCATCTAACATTGGATATTCAGCAAGCATTTTTCTTAATCCAACATCGATGGCTTCTAAACAACTCAGGTCCATGGGTAACGGTCGATAATTCTTCGGGGAATTTTCGATTTCAGGGTGTCGTGCAAGTCCCACAACAGTATGTCCCTGACCCCAAAGACGTTCACAAATAGCCCTGCCGATGCCACGTGAAGAACCAGTTACCAGCACGGTGCGAAGCGTCGTCATCGAATCATTCCATTTATCGTAATCGTTGCAAAAACGGCGACAACTATACGCGGTCTGCCATCCCTATCCGCTCCGAAATAGGTGGATGACTGTGCAACCAAAATACTTCCAGTGGATGGGGATCAGGATCGTCCTTGTTGATTCGCGCCAGCTTCGTAAATGCAGAACGATAAGCCGTGCGATTTTCCGTATGCCGAAGTGCATACGAATCACTTTGTCTTTCGAAATGCCGACTAATTGCATTTTGTAATGGAGAAAACAACAGAAAAAGTACTGTGGTCACAAAAGTCAACATCGGTAACACATAAACAGGTAGCTCAACGGGCCAACCAGGATTGTCCAACCAAATACCAATCAATACATGGCAAGCGAAAAACACACAAATACTAAGTGTGGCTCCTAGCAGCAGTAAACTGCGGATGTGACGGTGGACATGGTGTCCAATTTCATGGGCAAAGACCACTTCGATCTCTTCTTCGGAAAACTGATCAAGCAATGTATCACCCATGATCACGCGTCGCGTACTTCCCAACCCAGCCAGCATCGCATTAGCTTTGACAGTTTCCTCACTTAAAACCATGCGATAAACCCCCTCAATCGACAATCCGGTCCCCTCAGCCAGCTTTGCCAAACGCTCACTCAACTGAATGTCTTCCAGTGGTTCTATTTTGTAAAACAGAGGCAAAATCAAGACCGGTGCCAACTGGCCTAGCACGATACTCACTACAAAGAAAATGCCGGCGGCTGCCAACCACCAATATGCACCCGTTAACCAAATAATCACAAACAAGGTTTCGGCCATCAGCAATCCGAACAGAAGTGTCAAGAGCACCCCTTTCCCATACCGCCAAAACCATTGCCGCAGTGTCTGGTTACTCATCCCAAATTTATGCTCGAGTAAATGCCCACTATAGAAGGATAGTGGGAAGGAAAACAAATAATGCAAAACCGTCACCAGCAAATAAATGGCAGCCAAACGAAACCACGGATTGGTCAAACTCCAATGATCTTGCAGCCACAAATCCAATGGACGCGCAACAAAAAAAGCAACGACCGCAAGAAAGACAATATCAACAGCCTGGTCCACCAAATTGCAAATCAAGTCTTGTTGGTTATATCTTTTCGTTTCCGCCAGTTGATCGGGGGTCATCGGCTCCACTACCGTTTCACCGTCGTCACCCTCTACAGAAACATCTTCCGGATTGAGCATCATCGTTACGACACCTATATACTAAGTTCCAAAGATTCAAAGATGGCGATGAATCACATCCTGGGTTGACAAGTAAAACCACCAGTTCGTCAGGCCGGTTTCACAGAAGCCCAGACAGTAGACTTCTGACAGTAGACTTCTTTTTTCAAACAGGTATCCGAACACCTTGCAGCGACGTGGGCCGAACTGGCCATCCTAAAACTTTTCAGGTCAGTCCTATCAATTAACTATTACTATCCTAACACACAGATTCAGGCTCGAGCACTGGGGGCACCAGGGGTTTGCCTGCCAGGACAATGGGGACACAATCCACATGAAATGCAGCGACTAAATTCGTCAGAATTTGACCGCAGATATCAACAGAAACAGGACATCCACTGCAAACGGTGCGGAGGGAGGGTTCGATATAATTATTGAACTCCAATTAGCCCTGTCTCACGTGACGTCCAACCACGAACCGAAAGAAACCTGCTGTGAAAAGCGCCCCTGTCGCAGGTTTTAGCCACGCTGTTGACGCTCGAAATGCCAGCGCAACCTCTGGGCACAAAATACCTGCCTGACAATTGCACTCGATAAATATCGCTTACGTCGTTACCAACAAAATCACCCTCATCGATCTGACATGGTCAATCCGCACCACTCGGATCAAAACTTTCGGCAAGAGCGTTGAATCCGGAAATATCGATGTTACGGTCCCTGCCTTCCCGCAACACCATGCCACGATCGTTGAAAATTACAGGAGGAAAACTGGCAGAAAAACAGGGGGATAATTTATTAGAAACACCCAATACTTTTTTTAAATTTTCACCGCATCAAAATACACCTTTCCACCTCTTTCTCTTCGAGGACGCGTGGAACGATGATCGCCGTCTTACCACACTTTCAATGGTCAAACCATGTTCTTCTTCTAGCTTTCATTGAGAACGGTATCCCTGGAAACATCAAGCTCTGCAGCACGAGGACCTTCTTGCAAAATATTAAATCTGTCTGCAGAAACGCTGTTGATTTACTTGATGCATCCATCATGAATGCGTATTTTGGTAAAAGGCAGAACATAGCATTGTCAGAGAGAGAACGTGATCCCCGCAACCAAGGCCAACGCGGCTGTTTCGACCCGCAAGATTCGTGGCCCTAGATCGATTGTCTGCCAGCCAGCGTGACAAGCTTTCTGCCATTCCAAATCAGTAAAGCCACCTTCTGGGCCGATTGCAACAAACACCGGTTGTTTATCCGCCTGCTGTAACAGTCTCTGTTTGAGTGTCGTGCTCGTAGGCGATTCATGGGGATGTGCTATAATCCGCAATGCATGTTCGGGAGCACCGTCAAGAAAATTCTGCAGTGACTCGGCTTCACAAATCTCCATCATCATTGTCCGACCACACTGCTTTGAAGCTTCCACAACCGTTCGATGCAGGCGTACTAACGACCTACTGTTGGGCTGGCTAACGGTCCGTTCTGTCGTTAATGGCTGAAACCTAGTGACACCCATTTCGACAAGTTTCTCGACAAGCCAACGTTGACGGTCGCCTTTCGGTAAAGCAACACCAACGACCAATGTCAGGGACAACTCGCGGTCCCTCTCTACACGACCAATGATCTCTAATTGGGCAGTCCCTCTGGCGCGTTGCGTGACCAATGCTTGATACTCAAATCCGCTCCCGTCAAGCAACACCACCTGTTGTCCAATTTCAGCCCGCATTACGTGTAACAGGTGATGCGCTTCAGAACCATCCAATTCGACTTGCTTATCTTTAATCGGGTGATTGACAAAAAACCGGTGATTCATCGACTTATCCCGAAGAGACTATGTAGAACGTGATACAACACCACTCCTAAGTAAACATGACATACCCTTGCAGGAACCGCTACTCTGTCAGAAAGGGCGAACGGTAAAGATGTCCAACAAACATCCAAGGCTATAACTTACATCAATACGCCCTTACCTGTCGGTACCATTGCAGATTTGCTACTCAAATTCTCGCTTTCACAGCGCACGCCTGTCGATTTTCCAGGTCCAGCTCGGCCCAGACCACGATACTTTTAAATCAACGGGAACGAGTTGCATAGCTCGTTTGATCTGTGACAATGCGGTGAGTGCTGCTAGAATTCAATGTTTCGCCGCGATACCATCCTGGAGCCAATGTATGACTCGATTAAAAATCCCGCCGGAGAGCGGGGAAGCTATTGCCGAAATCAACCTGAAAAACCCCTCCCTGGCGGTATTATTGGCTTGGCTTTGGCCAGGTGCGGGTCACATCTATCAAGAGCGATTCGGCAAAGCAGTGCTCTACATGGTCTGCATACTAAGCATCTACTTCTTCGGATTCGCAGTCGGTGGTGGACATGTGGTATACGCATCGTTCAAAAAAACCGATCGCAGACTGCCATACGTCTGTCAGGTCGGTGTGGGAATACCCGCATTGCCAGCTCTCGTGCAGGCAATGCGTGTACACTTGTTAAAACGGGAACCATGGATGCAGGGCTTCATGGCACCACCACAAAATTTTCGAGCCAATGCGCAGGACGAATTGGCAAATTGGCACCGTGAGTACAAGTTCAAATTTGAACTCGGTACATTGTTCACGATGGTTGCCGGTCTGCTTAACATTTTGGCGATTTACGATGCTGGGTGTGGGCCCGTGTTTATGCTGCCAGACCAAAATCAAAACAAAACCGCCTAATTGGCAAAAAGAAAACAAGGCCGTTGATAATGGTTGAATGCTTACTGGGGATTCTATTAGCCGGAGGATTAGGTTTGCGTATCTGGTATGCGCTACCACTGGTGGTGGCGATCAGCTTCGTATATGCCGCCACGCGACACGAATTGATGACGTTCATTCTGCAACATGCCCTGAGAATTGCTTTTTGGATCGTGGGATTTATGCTGATCGTATTCGTTGTGTTATCCATTTTGGAATGGGCAGTCTCCTAAGCGACGCCTCAATGTTTCATGTCAAAATTTACCCATCATTTGTTTGTTTGCTGCAATCAGCGTGAGCCAGGGCATCCCCGTGGTTGCTGCAATCCAGACGGTAGCAACACGTTGCGCAACCTGTTCAAGGCCGAAATAGCTCGCCGTGGATTGAAACCGCTCGTTCGTGCTAACAGTGCTGGTTGCCTGGACCAGTGCGAGCTTGGTCCGACCCTCGTCATTTATCCACAAGAAATTTGGTACGGAGCCGTCACACCAGCCGATGTCCCTCGCATTGTCGAGGAAACATTGATGCAAGGCAAAATTCTGCCGGACCTGTTAATTGATGATGCGCTGCTGAACACGAAAGGGGGACGCGTCCCGCCTCCCCGCAACAGTTGATTTGTTTCAATTCCTTGATCAAATCATTTTTCTTGACTATTTCCTGACACATCGTTTTCGCTGTTCCCGTAGGCAGATTTACTCCTTATAAGCGGGAGAATCGGTATTTTCGCCACCTCACCGCTGAAAAACAACTGCCCCTAAATCGTCAGCGATTCTTGTTTCGGCAGCTGGCGCGATTAAGATAGAAAGAGGGGACAAGTTCCCAACGGGACATGGAGTGCGTCAATCCATAATGTGTCTGGAACTTCTTGGTTCCTTGCCGGCATATGATCAACGTTTCCTATGTAAACCCCTCATTGGTCACAGGACACAATCCGTCCATCGGTGACTTTACATTCGTCCAACCAGGCCCGTGAAAACCTAGAAGAGGTTCAAAATGGTTTCCGCACAACACAAAACGTTCGGCATACTGCATCTTATGACACGTTGGCTCTCCCGAGTCGCATGGACAACCTTCCTGATCTGTTCACTTGTCGGTACCACTCACGCCCAGTTTGGTGGTGGTGGTGGTGGTGGTTTGGGTGGCGGTGGTAATGGCAACAATGGCGGTGGTGGTGGTGCTGGTAGTGGTTTTGGCGCCGGCGGCATCGAAGTTGATGCGGCGGGGATCCTGCGCATGCGACTTTTCAAAGATCCAACTGGTAAACTGCACCAGCAACGCATCGAACAAGCCAAAGTTGCTCTTCATCCGGACCTCGTACGGCCTAGCGAGCTACGCAAGATTTCCTTGAACCGATTGGAAGCAGCCATCGCTGACCAATTAGCAAACGGTGCAGGCGCTACGGATGAGATGCTGTACCTCGCTGGTTTAATACGTATCCGCTATGTCTTTTTCTATCCAGAAACAGGGGACATTGTCATCGCCGGTCCGGCAGAAGGTTTTTTTGAAAACCCGGCCGGTCGCATGGTAGGCATGACCAGCGGCAGGGCCACGTTGCCTCTACACGACCTGGTTGTCGCCCTGCGTGCATTTCCCCCAGGTAAGTCACCCACTCAAGTGATCGGTTGCTCGATCGATCCGACCCAAGAAGGTTTACAGCGTTTACAACAAACCCTGGCCAGCATCGGTGGCCGTGCCACCCCAGCCGACACAAAAGCGATCGTCGGTACGCTCCGCGAAGCGCTCGGTCTGCAAAAGGTGGATATCCAAGGAGTTTCACCCCAATCCCATTTTGCACAAGTCCTGGTCGAAGCCGACTACCGCATGAAACTAATCGGCATTGGCTTGGAAAAACCCCCCGTCAAGATTCCCAGTTGGGTCAGCAGAGCGCGACCTAATTCCATCGCACGTAATGCAATGCAACGCTGGTATTTCATACCAGACTATGAAGCAGTGCGGGTCAGCCAGGATGAAATGTCAATGGAACTCGTTGGCGATAGCGTCCGCCTGGTGGGTGCTGACGAGATGGTTACCTCTGGCGGACAACGCCTCTCTGCTGGGCGTGTCGATAAAGCCAGCCAAATGTTCGTCAAGGCTTTTACTAAGAAATATTCTCAACTGGCCGCTCGCTTGCCAGTCTATGCAGAATTACGCAATCTTATCGACATGTCGATCGCAGCAGCCTTCATTCAACGACAGGATTACTTTGGCCAGGCTGGCTGGGACCTAGAAATCTTTGCCAACGAAGAGATATTCCCTGTGGAGAACTACAATCCCCCCAAACAAGTAGAAACAGCAATCAACGCTATTTGGAAAGGTCGCCGGTTGTTGACTCCAATTGGTGGTGGCGTCCACATCCGCCCTGTCAACGCATTATCCAGTGAAAATTTATTGTCCGACGATGAAGGAACTGTCTCTGCACAGCGTGCATCAGTTACATTGAACGGTCTGGCAGAAGGCCAATGGTGGTGGGACTAACAACAACATGTTTTTCCCGCAACAAAATCATTCTTCATCTGCACGAGCATTGACCAGAGGCCAGATATCCTGCTGAGTTTGCGACTCCGAAGGTTTGATCGCGATTGGGCCAGGCAACAGGTACACTTTTCCTGTTGGCTTTCTTCAGGTAAAACGTTGCTCGGAACCAATAGCTGATTGGGGATCTGCAACCACCCTATCGCCCCACGGCAGTCCCATTATTCAAGACCCTCTCATGACCGTTACGCTTCAACACGCACTTTCGGACTTCTCTATCGAGCTGGCCAAAGATCAGATATCTCAGTTAGACCGTTACTGTCATCTTCTCTGGGAATGGAACAAAAAACTGAATCTCACACGGCATACGAACTACGAGCGTTTCATTACTCGGGATTTGACCGACAGCATGGTACTTGCAGAGTTGTTGCAACCCGATGAAGAAATATTGGATTGGGGAACTGGCGGAGGGGTACCAGGCGTACTCCTTGCAATCCTGCGGCCCGATCTACAGGTCTCTCTGTGTGAGTCGGTGGGAAAAAAAGCAACGGTCATCGATTCAATTGTCAGTGAGTTGGGACTACCGGTACCGGTTTATCATGCCCGGGGAGAAGACTTAGTCGAAGACTTTCGTTTTAATAGCATCGTGGCACGGGCTGTAGGCCCACTCGCCAAAGTACTCCAGTGGATGAC
>CAYMUR010000087.1:13569-23109 GCA_964393615.1 uncultured Pirellulaceae bacterium | reverse complement strand
CTTGGTATTTTTTGACAGGTGAGGTAACGATGTCCAATGGCAATGCGGATGAAGAGTATTCCGTCAAGATCACGGAGTTTCCAGATTACGGGCATGTTATTTTCTGTGCGGACGATGAGTCTCCTCCACCCGCGGAGGATTTACCAGGAACCCTGGGGCTCGCCCTACAGGATTGGATGGGGGAAAATCCGTTGGTAGTGGTGCGTGCCTCGTTGCCAATCGTTCAACATGGTCAGACGATTGCGATTCACTTGTGGTATGACGCGTCGCCCCATGACGAATAATTTGTCAGCACAGTGAAAGTAGTTGCCAGAGGTTCATGATGCGGTGACATCGACTACAACGGGCTGTTCGTGCAAAACATATTCAAATTCCTGTCGTTGCGCGACCCGTGCCACGCTGGATGGGGCCCCGCTGGTTTGTGCGAAGTGCAAAAAATGTGCAGAGTACGAAGAAATGGTGGATTCCAGCGGGTTCTTTGGGAATCCTGGCGGTATTTGATTTGACAATGTTTGTGTACCAGTTCTCCCACGTCAAATGTGTCTCTGGACGTCTGGTACAAGCTTTGTGGTTGTATGGAGGACGTGTGTCGGCTTGCTGAAAAATGGGGACGCAGAATTGGGAGTGGGAGCGATGGAATGAAGGTAGTCTCGAAAACGAAAGACCAGGGAATTCATTACACTCCCGCCGATCTGGCGAATTTTCTCCCAGAGTCCATCCTCGAGCACTTGTCAACATGGACAGGTACGCTGACGGTGTTAGACCCGGCATGCGGAACCGGTGCTCTGCTGCTGGCATTTTATCAGGCGCTATCGGATCAAAGTCGAAAACAAGTGAATTTGATCGGTTTTGAGATGGACCCATCTGCTTTGAAATCGGCAACCAATTTGTTAGTCGATCAAGGTGAAGAACAAGTACGATTGGAATGTGCCGATTTTCTGGACCAACCTGGCGTTGACCAGCCTAGTAAGATTGTGTCGGTGGACAAGCGACCGCAGGAAATCGTTCCTAGGAGCCATGTCATCATTGCCAATCCGCTCTATGTTCGAACCCAGGTTCTCGGTGCCAAGAGATCCCAGTAATTGGCGCAGCGTTTTAATTTGCGCGGACGTGTTAATCTCTATCACGTATTTACGATTGCTATGGCAAACACGCTGCAGCCAGGCGGTATCCTGGGGCTGTTGACGTCCAACCGTTTTTTGACGACGAATTCTGAACGCTCCCTGCGCAAACTATTGCAAGACAGATTTGAATTACTTTCTGTCTTTGACCTGGGTGATACCAAGCTATTCAAAACGGCGGCTGTTTTGCCCGTGATTGTAATCGCGAGAAAGCGCAAGGTGGATGTTTCGGTACCGTGCAAATGTCTTTTTGCACGGATTTACGAACAGCGCGGAGTCAGCCACTTAAAACAGCCGGTGCTCGAGTGTGTGTCACCACTGGCGGCGATGAAAGATCGTCGTATGACGGGTGTCGTACAATTCAAGGCGAAGCAGTATCGCATTGAAAGAGGAGAGCTGTCCCTGGTCGGTGTTGATCATCGTTGGACGTTGCAGACGCACCAAAACAAGGTATGGTTGGACTCGGTGAGGTGTCACACGGCATATCGTTTTCACGAGATTGCCCAGGTTCGAGTGGGGGTCAAAACCACTGCCGATGATGTGTTCATCCAAGACTGGGAATCTTTGCCAAAATCGAACCGCCCCGAAGACGCACTTTTGAAACCGCTGCTGACGCATCGTGACGCGGGCCGCTGGCTCGCACGTCGTACGTCCGGTTTGACGAAGCTGTTGTATCCCCATGAAATAAGAAAGAATAAGAGGTGTGCCGTCAGGCTTGAAAGATACCCGCGAGCACGGAGATTTTTGGAACAGCACAAGGATCGCTTGTCGAGAAGGAAGTATGTACTGGAAAGTGGCCGACATTGGTACGAGATCTGGGTGCCGCACAAACCGAATGAATGGGCGCAGGCGAAGATTGTGTGTCCTGATATTTCAGAGGTTCCACGGTTCTTTTTCGACCGTAGCGGTGCCGTCGTCAACGGTGATTGTTATTGGCTCACGCTACGGGCTGGTGTCAAGGAATCCTGGTTGTTTTTAATGCTTGCCGTGGCGAATTCAACCTTCATCACGCAGTATTACGATACGCTTTTTCATAATAAATTGTATTCTGGAAGACGGCGTTTCATGGCGCAATATGTCAAACAATTTCCCGTTCCTGATGCGACGAGTGAGGCAGCACGGACAGCGATCCACCTCGTCAGGCAGATGGTCGAAGGTAATTCGATACCGAGGCTTCAAGAAAACAATCTGGACAATCTAGTATGGCGGGCTTTTGGTTTAGAGAAGGACGTCTGATGGAAAGCTGGACTGGCCCTATGTCTGGTGGATGAAAAAAAACGCCGTTCAGACAGAGGCCTGGCATGTCCGTCGTCGAGATGACCCGCTTTAGTTTTCACCTCTTAATGTGGACAAGTACTCCAGCAGGTCGGCGGCTTCCTGTGCTGTCATGTCACTTAGCAGGCGTTCGGGCATGAGGGATTTGGCCAGCGGTTCGATCTGTTCAATGTCGGCGACCGGAATGTGTAAACGTTCCAACTTGGCGTTGTCTAACACGATTTCCTCGTCGTTGCGTTCCACGATTAAACCGGAATGGACTTTACCGTTTGCTGTTTCTACCAGGTAGGGAATAAAGGCAGGCTCCATTTTCAAAGACGGTTCGATAATGTGCGTCAACAGTTCGGGTTTGGGATATTTTTTGCCGATTTCTCTCAAGTCGGCGCCTAAGGAACGGCCCTGTGCGTCAGCGACATGGCAGGTGCGGCAGCGACTGGCATCGCTTTGAAAAATCAGTTGTCCTCGGGCCGCATCACCCGCAACGTCCAGGACTACTTGTGGTTGTATGTTGTCACCCAGCGTTGGTCTGCGTTGGGTTTCGGGGATAAAATCTTCGAAAAGTGATCGGACCGTGGCAGCCGGCGACTGTTGGCTCAGTTCGACGATCTGGTCACGAGATGCTGTGGTGACTTCATCATTGTAAACAACCGAAAGTAGGGCCAGGGCGCTGCTTGTGGTAGTTAAAAGATGTGAAATCGCTTCTTTGTGGTCGGCGGGGGATGCTTCCCTGTTGCGTAGCATCTGGAGGCTGATCAAGTCTTCACTTTGGAGTGAAGTCATTTCACCGTCCAGGGAAAGAATCCAATCGTGAATCAATTGAAAGCCAGCGGGATCCACTGCATGAGATCCAATATACGGCATCCGCGCATTGCCAAGTTTTCCCAAGCGATACAGGATGATGGAACGATAAGGATCACCTGGAAAGATCAAGTGAGGGTCAGGAAGTCCAAACGTGCCAATGGCCGCTCTTTTAAAAGCTTTGGCTTCTTCTAAAGAATAATGTCGGCGCAGATAGAACATGGTGATCGATTCACCGTGTGGGCTGTGACAAATCCCACAGTTAACGTCCAGGTAAGAACGTGCCCGGTCATTTAAATTGTTGGAGAGATCATGTGGATCCACCAGGCGGGAGGCGTCGTCGATCGCCGCATGGGGATCGCCGTCAAAAATTCCCCTGGCGGACAAGAGGTCGAGTTGTTGATGTTCGGCATCAGCGTAATGAACGAGGCGTTCCAGTTGAGCAGGTGCGAAACCAAGGACAGAACCAATTCTTTGCCGGTGGCAAAATGTGCACTCGGAACGACTGGGGACATGCCACGTTTCACGTAGCGGGACTTGGGAATCCACGGTGGACCGTGGAAGACGGACGTCTTCACCGGTTTGTGGTACCAGTACGGCGTTTGTTTGGGTGTCGTTCCAACGGTAACTGTAGGGATGCCAGCTGCCATTCTCGCGATGAAGGATACGCGTTTCCAAGCGGGTAGGTGGTTGGTCTGGCAGACCATGGTGATGAACGGTTTGTACGAGAACCGTGCCTTCGGGAAATACCCATTGGGATTTTCCTTCGATCTCCGTGACGGTGATTTGTGTTTGGTCAGGCAACGCTAATAGTCGTTGGGCGGTGGCACCGTCCATCCAGGGCGAGGCGATCACTTCATAAGGAATGACGCCTGCCGCCGGTTGCAGGTCGGCCGTGTTGGAAAACAGACCCGTGGCGTCGAGATCCAGTGGAAACGGAGGTCTTTTTTCAACAGGCGCAGTCGGTATTAACTGAAAAGTCCGACCAGTCCTGTCGTGATCCAGTACGTAGATGTCTCCGTCAGCCGTTTCTGTAAATGCAATGATGCAAATGGAGGAGCGTGCAAGGTGGCGATGTTGCATGACTCCTTGGTCGTCCACTTGAAGTGCCCAAATATGTCCAGTGCGATAGTCGCCGTGGATGAAGGATCCTGCCAGTTCGGGATACTTTTTTCCACTATAAACAATGCCGCCCGTGATAGAATTGGCTTCGGACCGTGGATAATCCTTGACAGGCGGATTGATCGGTGTGGGACCGGGTGGAACCTCCGATCGTAAGACCTTGCGGCCTTCCATAATGGGCCAGCCATAATTGCTGCCACGATTGACGAGGTGAACCATTTCCCAGGTCTCCCAACCTACATCTCCCAGCCAAAGAGCGCCACTGGCGCGGTCGAAATCCATTTTCCACGGGTTACGAAATCCGTAGGCCCACACCTCCGGTCTCGCATCTGGCATGTCGACGAACGGATTGTCCGTTGGGACGGTGTACGGGGCGTCGTCGGTGGCGTTGTCGACATCAATACGAAGTACCGACGCCAAAAGGTTACTGATATCCTGACCTACATTGTTGGAATCAGGTGGGTTCGGTCCAACACCGTCACCCGTAGAAACGTAAAGGAACCCATCGGGGCCGAATCGCACACACCCACCATTGTGACCAGCGGAGGGCCATGAAATCACACGCCTTTCACTTTCACGATGTATACGCGGTGGATCTTCAGTGCTGAGTTCGAATCGAGACAACCAGGTCACCGGTTTATCACCGGAGACCAGGTGAGTCACAAAGACCTGACGGTTTGAAATGAAATTCGGATGAAAGGTTAAGTCGTACAGATGTTGGGCGGGCATTGGATTGTCTGTGACCACGGGCTCCTGACCACGGGCTGGTATCGGCGGCTGGTTTGGCATATCGGGAAACAAATCGATGGCCAACACAGGGTCGTTTTCAGGGTTGTTTTCATCAATCCAGTAAATGCGTCCACATAACTCACCGATTAAATACTGTTTGGTTCCTGGGACTTGCTGGACAACCACCGGCGCATAGAAGGAAAGCCCGTCAAAGACTTCTTCGACTTCAAAGGGTAACCTGGGATCAGGTGAACCTTGCACGTGTGAGGTTGTCCATGCTGGTCGGGGGGTGAATTGCAAGGATGGCTCGTCGGCCACTGCGATGGTGGTGTTTTGCTGTGTGGAACTGATTGTTTCTTGTGCAGGTTCATCGGTACCAAGTTCATCGGCACCAGGCTCACCGGTGTTGCTGGATGGTTCCAGGTCAGGTTGCCCCGATTCGTCGTTTAATTGGTGACTCGCACTGTTTGTGGCATTGGTAGAATTCGTGGGAGGGCTGACTGGATTTGCTGGCGCACAACCGAACAGGTGTACGACGATTAGTCCCAATGCTAACAAGGGGTATCGCATGAGTAGACTCCTTCTTTTTCGATTGTTAGTTGACACTATTCTGGACTTTTCCACCGATAAGAGAAAGGGGGAAACAGGTTCAAAACCGTGCAAACGCATTCTAAGGCGAAGACCAGTCGTTGCTGATTGCCAAAACGTCTTAGTTTGACAGGGGTGTTGGGACGGAGTAGGGGGTTTTCTGGTGGCTTGGTTTCGGCTTAGGGGGCTCAACCGTCACCCGGTCGGTGCGGGGAACAACGTATGCTTCACGGAGGATGTTTCAACTGTCGATTTTGTCATATGGGGGGTGAAGGCTGGATTAGGTTGGGATAGAATCGGGAACATTATTTTGGACCTGAGTTCGCTAGCGACTTGATTGCCAAATCATTTCTCCGGAAAGCGATTGTCCGCTCTTGAAAAGATATTCTTCGCGTGTCAATCGGCGAGGTCACTAGGTCGACGGTAGGCGTTGGCCCTGCAGTGTCGTCTGCGACAGGGACGCAGTGGGTGTTGGTCCAGATGGACGTGTGTTGACTTGGTTGTGAATATCGGATTGTTGTTCGTTAAATCTTTTTCTTTTCATTACGTAGTTGTTATGTCTTCACTCGACTGGCTAATTGTCATTGCCATCAACGGCTCCATTATTCTCGTGGGTCTTTGGCTGGCGCGGGGAACTCGCAGTACCGTAGACTGGTTTCTGGCGGCCAAACGGTTGCCGTGGTGGATGGTTGGGTTGTCCATGTTTGCGACGGCGGTGGATAGTGGTGATTACGTAGCGGTTGCTGGTGGCGCGTATGATCAAGGCCTGCCGTTTTTATCACCATGGTGGTTAGGCCTGAGCGTTGGCTGGTGCTTGGTATCGTACATCGTCTTTGTACCGATGTATCGATCTGGGATGTTTACGAATGCTGAGTACCTGGAATATCGGTTTGGTCCATTGGCTCGTGTTATGAGTGTCCTGATACAGATTCAAACCCGTACGAATGTGATGGCCAACGTTGCCGTTTCACTTTATTTGACATTTAGTATTCTGACCGGTTGGGAAGAGCAGACATGGTGGTTGATCGTGACAATCGCTGCCGGGGCTGGCATCTACACTGCAATGGGAGGGCTACGTTCAGTCGCTGTCACAGACTCGTTGCAGTCCATCGTGATGTTGGTGGCCGCGGTAGCATTGTGGTGGACCGTCTGGAACGTGGTCGGAGGATGGAATGGATTGGAAGAACAACTCAGTAGTCATGTCACAAACGAGAGACTGAGCGAAACCAGGGCACAGGCCATGCTACACATTGGCGGGTATGATGATCCGGATGTTCCGTCGTGGCTGGTGGTGATCGGATTTATTATCCTTCTCTCGGCATACTGCGTCATCAATCAATCGCAGGCGATGCGTCTGTTAGCAGCTCGTAGCGTGTGGGACATGAAAATGGCGGCGGTTGTGGCTGGTGCTGTGACAGCTGTCGTCATGTGGTTTAATGTGACGCTGGGCGTTCTTGGACGTGCCGTAATACCTGATTTGGAAAGGGCGGATGCAATCTTTCCGACATTAATCGAAATTTTTCTACCAGAAATGCAGAAAGGATTGCTTGGAATTGTTGTCGCCGGATTACTGGCGGGTGGACTGTCGACGTACGATTCTATCGGTTCCGCATTGGCATCCACATTCACCCGGGATATTTATGCCAGATTCTTAGTCCGCTCGGCCAGTGATCGCCATTATCTGACCGTCTCACGTGTGGTGACACTAGTGTTTATTGCCATCTCGTTTGCCTACATCCCCTTTCTTGAGGCGGGAATGGTCGCTTTTTATTTGAAAATAACCGGTGTGGCTGTTGTGCCACTGTTTACGGTTTACTTGATGGGAGTCCTGACACCTGTTGCGCGGTGTTCGGCGACGGTGGGCCTGGTTGCTGGAATTCTCTGCGGCTTGACACGCTTTCTCGATCCTCTGGTGGAATTTCTGGGGGCAACGTCACTACCGGTCTGGTGGTCGAATACATGGTGGGGATACTTGTGGAGCATTGCCGTGACAGGCATGACGATGATTGTGATTAGTTACATCGTAGGCTGGGCCAGGCGAGAGGATGTGCCAGGTTTGACAATCTTTTGGCCGGCAGTGGATGAGAATTCATCCGTTGCCGACCCGGGAAAAACCTGGTTGGAATCTTCTCGGTTTAACATGCCATCGGGTCCGGATTATCCGGTCCCGTCTGCGGATAGAAAAACGATTTGGTCTATTAGCCCTGTTGTGCTGGCAGTGGTCTTGTTACTCGTACTAGGATTTTTGAACCTGGTCTTTTTTTGGTAAGCGGGCGTGGTAGATGTACAGGGTGTCAGCCGGCAAAGTGGTCCCTACGATTCAAGATCGAGGGCCACTATTTTGCCAGTGGTATTTTTAGGATTGCTCATGTCAACAACGACGAGAATTTGCCAATGACTGACCGAGCTTCAAACCACAACGGTTTTTGAATTCCAAGCACTGCTGATGGTGCCAGGTGATCTTGATGTTGATTTGGAATCATTCCATAGGATGACTGCTTAAATCGTGGAGACAAAACCAGTGTAGGGTGTTGTAGGGAGAACGATCTGTTTGATCGGCATCTGCAGACAGGACCAGGGCCGCCGAGTCATTTCCGCCGTGTCATTTTCGCCGTGTCATTGTTAGTCCATTCGTTGATCAACAGGAACTCCCAGTGGTTGACACCTCGTGGAGGTAACTGTAATCTTTATCGGAGGAACAAGTGCCTGCCGACTATTTATCAAAAGACGATGCTGAGTGGTAGGTGACACCAAAAATGGACTCGTACCCCCTTCGTTGGCGAGTATCATCTATCAGCCGTAATGGCGAGGTCCCAGATTGGTGGTGTGGAGGAATGGAATGTGTTGGTGTGCAGTGAATCTGCGCCGTTTCATGTCGTTCTGTGTTGTTGCGCTAGCCTGCTGTGGCGCTGCGTCTCCTGCTGCTGCCTATACTCCGCAGAGTAAAATAGTGCGTGCCTTGCGCAGGCAGGCTATCCAGCGGCTTGACAAGGCAGATCACGATCAGCTTGGCGGCAAAAGTCTGATTGCCATGGCGTACTATAACGAGTTTGGCAAAAAGAATCATCCGAAAATTCAAAGCGCCGTGGCAGCTTGTCAGGCCGAGCTTAGTGACAGTACGCCGGAAACAATCCAACATCGGGAAAGTATTTACAGTACGGCAATCACCTGTATCTTTTTGTGTGAATTGGATGCGCAGAAGTACCGGCCTGAAATTGACCTGCTGATGCGCTCGCTGGAGATTCGACAGCGCCCTTATGGTGCCTGGGGTTACCCGGTGGGCCAAAAAAATTCTGCCACGGGCGATACTTCGATGACACAGTATGGTGTACTCTGTTTGTGGACGGCCAATCACAATGACATACCCATTTCCATTGGTTCGGCAACGGCGGCGTGTTATTGGGTGTTACGGACTCAAGCTCCCAGTGGTGCCTGGGGATATCAGGGAAATGATCCTGGTGTCGGTGGCCAGCCTCGCTCACGGGCGCAATCGGAAATACGGCATTCGATGGTGGCTGCGGGGCTTGGTAGTTTGTACGTTTTGGCCGATTTGTTACAGCTTGCACAGCCCCGCAAGCAGTCTATCAACACCAGTACTCCAGCAGTATTACGAAAAGCTCCAGAAAGGCTTGCTGGTCCATTGTCTGAGCGGGTTGACAGAGACTTGTTAGACACCGCTCTCGGTTTGGGCAATGCCTGGTTTGAAAAGCATTTCACGTATGAGAATACACTGTACACGTACTACTACATGTATGCCCTGGAGCGATACCAGGCATTTCAAGAAATTGTCACGGGACAACCACAAAATGAACCGTCGTGGTACAATGCTGGAGTTCAGTTTTTACGGCGGGAGCAAAAAGAAAACGGTGGTTGGGCCACGCACCGAGGATGATCGAAACCTCGGCCT
>CAYMUR010000087.1:9790-13559 GCA_964393615.1 uncultured Pirellulaceae bacterium | reverse complement strand
AAAACGGTGGTTGGAACAAAGACATTACCGAAGAAGTCGACACTGCATTTGCATTGCTTTTCCTGCAGCGCAGTACGCGCATGAAGCTGGACAACAACCGGTTTGATGGGACGTTACTGGCAGGCAAGGCTTTACCGGATGGACCGTGGGAGGTTGGCAAAGACGGTCGCATTAAGGCGAAAAAGATCATCAGTGATACCGAGCAGATTCTGGAACGTTTGGAAACAGATGCTGATCTGGAATGGTCTTCTGAACAGCCTGTTGACCTTCAACTAAGCGATGATTTTGCGGAGCGATCTGCGCAGCTCACACGGCTTGAGCGGTTGGTCCGGGCTGGTAAATTTCAACCGCGTTTTGTTGCCGTCAAAATGCTCTCGCAAATTCGAGATTTGGACCGAGTTCCAGCGCTGATTTACGCGTTGTCTGATCCGGACCCACGAATTATTCAACAAGGTCGCACCGGATTGAGGTTTATCAGTCGAAAATTTAGTGGTTTTGGTTTGCCCGACGAACCGAGCGAGACCGAAAAACAAGACGCAATTTCTCATTGGAAACAGTGGTACTTGTCCGTCCAGCCGGAAGGCGACTTCTGGGAATGACGTTGAGGTCTCGGGCAGGGTTCACGAGCATAAGGGTTCACGAGCATAAGGGTTCACGAGCATAAGGGTTCACGAGCATAAGGGTATTTTGAATGACGACCATGGCGGCGATGTTGTTGGAGGTTAGCTAGCCAGTTAATGATGAGGATGGTTGGGACCTGAAAAGGTCAGCCAATTAGAGGCCGGTTTACGAAACGGGGACTGTAAGCATTAAGTGGAAGAAGTAGAGGAGAAGAATCAGCCAATGGGTCCTGCCGAGGAACACTCCCGTTCAGCGAAGCCGAAACGTCGGCAGTCCGAGCTGCAGGTGTCGGCCTATGATCAAGTGGCCAGCAGTGTGGTCGCGTTGTTGATTGTCGTTGGTTTTTTTACGACGACGCTGTTTTTAATCTGGTTGACGACTCGTGTTTATTCTCGACAGATGACCCGGCCGGTTGAATATCTTGAAGACCTGGGTGAGAGTGGCGAAAACGCCTTGGGAATGGCCGAAGACCTTGAACCGCCCGGCGTGGACGAGTTGCCGGATGTCGAACAGCCACAATTGAGTGAAACGTTGCAAGCCGTGACAAACGTTGTTTCCACGCAAGCAGCAGTTCTTGATACACTACATGGTGACAGCTCACTTGTAGGTAAGGGGAGTGGTCTGGGAGATCATCGCACGAAGGGGCCGGGTGGGATCGGAGGAAAACGGCCGGAACGTAAAATTAATTACATTACGACCTCCGAAGAAGCATATGCCCGGCAGTTGGACTTTTTTAAGATTGAACTTGGAGTATTTCGGCACGAAAGCGATATGCTGGATTATGCGGCAAAATTTTCCCAAGCCCAGCCTACGACGCGTCACGGACCGAAAGGTGAAGAAAAGCGTGATTACTTTGTTTGGACTGGGAACGATCCCTTGGCGGAATTGGATCAACAACTGCTTGAAAAAGCCGGTATTCGCATCGGTCAAGGTGTTATATTACAGTTTTGGCCGGAAGACTCCTGGCAGTTATTGTTGCACAGGGAAGCAAACTTTGCCGAGGCGGCCGACCAGGAACGCACGTCAATTCGGCGCACCGATTTTGGCGTGAAGACGACGAAACAAGGTTTTGAATTGTTTGTTATGGACCAGGCTTACCGTTAATCTCAAATACTGGCGAGTAAAAATCATGGATATGAGTTCCATTACAGGGATCGTGGCGAATGTTATTTACGTTATTTTGGCGCTTGTCGCATTATGGGGTGCGTTTTGTGTCGCCATGGTTTGGCTACGGGTTGGCCAGAAACGCTTTAGTGGTGAAGCAGAGCAAGAAGAATTTCTTGCCGCCCTGGATGAGCCATTGGCTGCTGGAGATTTTGAAATGGCAGTTGGAATGATTGAAGGAGACCAGCGAGCGATTTCACAGTTGGCGACATTGGCCATTGAAAATCGTGGAATTGGCTATTCCCAGGTGCGACAGTTAGTGGTGGACAGGTTCCAACGAGACATTTTGGCGGATTTTGAGTTCAGGCTTTCATGGGTGAACACGGTCATTAAAGCGGCCCCGATGGTTGGCTTGCTGGGGACCGTGATTGGTATGATGGGAGCATTCGCGAAATTGGCGACCCAGGAGAACGTCAAGCCGGATATGCTTGCCGAGGACATTAGCGTGGCGTTGATCACCACTGCAAGTGGATTGGCAATTGCGATTCCACTTGTATTTTGTACGGCCAGCATCAATGTTCGGATTCGAAAAATGGAAGACCTTGTTGCGACGGGTCTAGCACATTTTTTTGAGACATTTCGGCAAGTGACCACAAATACTGAACAGGTAAAAAAGTGAACGCGTAAATGAAACCCACGTGGCCCTCAAAATGAAGCCTGGCCACAGAAGCGTGAATACAGTAGTGGGCCACAGAAAATCCTAGTGAACGTCGGCCAGTTTTGGGATTTGACAGGATGCGACCGGCGAACAAGAACACGTCCAATGGTGGAGGATATCACGGTGAGTCTTGATTCTATTGTTTTTGACGATCATTCGCCTGAGCAGGATTGGTCGACGAGCATGCCACGACGTTCCATGCCATCGGATGGTGAGATGGATATTACACCAATGATTGATATTACGTTCCTGTTGTTGATTTTCTTTTTGGTGGCCTCCAAGATGGATGCTGCGGCGGACGTCCAGTTACCGCCCGCAAAATACGGAGGTGCAGTTGCAGAACAAAATGCCATTGTCGTAACGGTTGCTCGTGGCGATGTTGGTTCTGCTTATATTTACAAGGGAAATGGTGAGGCTGCCGAGTGGTTGTTGACTTCGTCGAGTCCCGAAGACCAGGAACTGGAAATTGCCGCTTACATTCAAGAGCAACTAGATAGGGATACTCTGAAGGACAGCATTATTGTGAAAGCGGAGCGGGGTGTGAAGCATCGCGACGTGGCGCGCGTTGCCCAGGCGGTCGGCTCAGTGGACGACGTCCATGCCAAGCAAATTCAACTGCACATCGCCGTGTTGGAGGTTCAGTAAGAAGTGGAAGTTCGAGTAGAATGTCCAACATGTGGAGGGATTGTCACCACTTCCGATTCGGTCCTGTTGGAAACGGGTAGGGTAGTTTGTGCCGACTGTGGCGTGGACATCCCTTGGGTTCCGGATGCTGGTAATGAATCGAAACCTCGGCCCAGAAAGAAGGCTGTGTTCGTAGGCGATCCGATTCAATTCAAGACTCGTCGGCGTAATGTGATCGATGATGAAATGGACATGACTCCGATGGTGGATGTAACGTTCTTGTTACTGATCTTTTTTATGGTCACCGCGGCTTTCAGTTTACAAAGGGCTTTTGAGGTTCCTGCGCCGGACCAGAACCAGCCGAGCGTCGAGCAGGCGGTGGATATCGATGAAGATCCAGATTTTGTCACGATACGCATCGATGCCTACAACACTTATTACGTGAGTACGAGTGAGTGGGAGGAAGAAGCGCCTAGCGAACAAGAGTTAAGGGTTCGGTTACGGGATGCTGTCCGGGGAGACTCGAAGCGAGGTGTGCCGACGAAACTTCTTGTGAAAGCTCACGGGGACGCTTTACACGAAAAGGTTGTAACGGCACTGGATGCGGGCGCTGAATTAGGCATGCAAGAAGTCAAGCTAGCAACAGTCGAAGAGGACGAATGACATGGCAGAGACAGCAGAAGAAATTCTCGAATTGCTGGA
>CAYMUR010000087.1:0-9780 GCA_964393615.1 uncultured Pirellulaceae bacterium | reverse complement strand
GGCAAGGTACGCAAGAAAGTCGAATCGGCCAGTCGGCCAGTTTCTGCCCGAAAGCTCGCCAGGTTATTGCTGGACAAGGGCCTGGTGACTCCTGTCCAGGCAAAGCAGTTGTTGAAGGCCAAAGTCGATCCTGCAAACAGTGTACAGCAACCGGGGACCGACGATGCAGCACGTACTGAACCAAGTGTGGCAGCACAAAATAGTCACTCTCCGAGTACGCAGAAAAAGGATGATGAAGCCTTGGATTTGGGGCTAAAGGCCTTGGATGACGAGGACGAAATAGTCGATTCAGCCGCTGTCGCCGCGGATGTGGACGATGAGGTTTTGCCGCTGGATGCTTTGGACGGGGCGGTGGGCTATGAAAATGATCTTCAAGGGAACGAAACGGCTGATTTCGATCACGATCCATTAGTGACGAGCCTTGATACACCGGCCCCGCGCCGGGTGAAAAGTATTGCCCGCGTCACAAACCGTTGGGATTCTAAGCTGATCTTGGGAGGAAGCGGTTTGCTGATTCTGTTGGTCGTGTTAGGAGTCTTTCTGTTTTACGTCGTGACGCGTGGCACCGCTGAGGATCAGTTCAAGCTAGGTGAGACGGCATACAATAGTGGTAATTATATGCAGGCGATCCTGGATTTTGATAAGTACCTGGATAAATTTCCGAAAGACACACGTGTCAGTGAGGCCCGTGTACGCATCGGCTTGGCGCAGATGTGGCAAGAGGCTGAGGTGGCCAGGAATTGGCAAAAGGCTTTAGAAACAGCAAATGCCACATTACCGACAATTGAATCCGAAGAAAGTTTTGCCAAGACGGCGCGACCGGAATTGGCGGGTTTGTTAGCGACGGTTGCCGACGGATTTGCTGAGCAGGCTCGCACGTCGGGTGGTGACAAAGCTGTGGAGCTTGTTGTTTTGTATGAACAAACCATGGTGCTTGTAGATAACAGTAGTTACGTGCCAAGTACACAACGCAGGTCCCAGCAAAAGAAGTTGGATGATGTCGAGGCAAAAATTCTGACTGTCAAGCGGAACATTAATCGTGAGCGTGAACTGAATAACACAATCGCTAAGATTGATGAGGCGTCGGCATCCGGTGATCCTCAGGTGGCTTACCTCGCTCGTGACAACCTGCTGGCAATTTATCCGGCCCTGGAAGAGCATTTAGAACTTCAGGGAGCGATTCGTAAAATTTCGGATCGGCAGCGAGAGTTTGTTAAGATTTCGGAAGAACGATTGATCTCTCTGACGGCAGACGAAAAACCGCCGCGTCATATAGCATTGCCGAGTCAAACGGGTGGCAAAGCCGAAGGCGTTGAAGGCCACGTGTTGTACTACCTTGCTGGCGGTGCCCTGTATGGCATCGACGCCAGTGATGGAAACGCTCTGTGGCGCCGTTTTGTGGGGCACGAGTCAGAAATACCACCGCTGTCATTGGGTACCCAACCTGATAGTGATGTTTTGTACGTTGATGTGCGCACCAATGAACTGGTGCGACGTGGGGCTCGTGATGGTAGCCTGGTGTGGAGATTACCGGTCGAAGAACCTTTGCTGGAGTCGATCGTGTTGCCGGAACGATTAGTTTGCACGACACAATCGGGCCGTATCCTACTGGTCGAACCGCAACAGGGAACGTCCTGGCGTCAAGTACAGTTACCACAGCCACTAAATGTTCGTCCGGGAATCGATGAGAAACATGGCAGAATCTACGCGGCCGCTGATCACTCTAATTTATATGTGCTTGATGCGGAAACGCTGGCATGTGACGAAGTTTATTATGTAGGACATTCTTCCGGCGGTATCAGTGGGCCGGCCGTGTCGGCGCTTGGAATCGTTTTTGTTCCCGAGCGTTTGAGCCCCGAATTTTCACAATTGCACGTTCTAAAAACGGATGATAATGGTCTCGGATTGTCGAAAGCCCAGGACCCATTGCGATTGGAAGGCCACGTCGTACAGCCACCGATTGTTTTGGGCCGCAGGTTGTTGGTCACGACCAACCTTGGCGTGATCTATCTATTTGAAATTGATAAGGGAGACAACAGTAAGCCCGTCACGAAGTTGACGGAAACGGTCAAGACAAGGGATCAATCGATTGTCCCGCAGTCTGTGATTGCGGACGGTCACTTGTGGGTTGGTGACATGCGGTTGACCAGTTATCAAATACAGTCATCACGTGGGTCGATTGTACGTCAACATGTGCTGCATAACGGCGATGCATTTGTGGGTCCCATGCGCACGATTGGAAATGTTTTATTCCATATGCGGCAACGTCGAGATCAAGCAGGACTGACGGTCATGGCGAGTTATATTGGACGCCAGGAAGCAGAAGATGCTGAGGCCAAATCGATCTGGGAAATCGATCTTGCTGTACCACCTGCGGGAGAACCACTGAGTCAAGGTGGTTCAAAGGTCATCATGGTTTCTTCCCAAGCGGAACTTTTTGAAGTGGATCCGGAAAAGATTCGGCATGGAGTACAAGGTCAATACCAGGAGTCGATCAGCGCGTTACAGGCAATGACTTTTGATACAGTTCTACCTTTACAAGGTGGTCGGTTTGTCTTTGTGAATGAGAAACAACCAGAAAAAGTTCTTTGGCTGGATCCGACCGTTGCGGAGAATCGCTTGCGCGCTGTCGAATTGAAAGTTCCGGAAAGTAGTTTTCCAATCCATTCGACGGTGATGGGAGAGAGCTTGCTGTCAGTAAGCCAGGTCGGACAGATATTCTTGTTTGAATTGCCGAGTGGAAAAAGCCAAACGGACCCC
Organism: uncultured Pirellulaceae bacterium; assembly: GCA_964393615.1. GTDB lineage: Bacteria > Planctomycetota > Planctomycetia > Pirellulales > Pirellulaceae > CAYMUR01. The sequence goes on along the minus strand of CAYMUR010000087.1, from coordinate 7,020 downwards.
TTTCAGCCAAGACTGCGACCTGGGGAACGCGTTGAGTGGCAGGTGCCGGCGGTCGTAGACGGGGCCGATCAACAGGCGGTTGTGTATGACGGACGTCAAAAGCTTTATCGAATTGGAATACGGAGGAACACGCGACCGCAACTGGTCGCGCAGGCAGAGCGGGAGATTGATATCGCGCTGGACGGTGGTTTGGCAGCCGTGACAGATACTGTCTACGGAGTGGTTCGAGGGGTTGTGGCGGACCAGGTGGTCTCTTTTTCGGTGAGTGATCTAAGTCCGGGAAAGCAATGGGATCTAGCGGGGCATGTGGTGTGGGGGCCAATTCATGTCGGGCATTTTGTCCTGGCTGCAACTGATGCGCAAAAATTATATTGTTTTCAGGATGGACAAAAAATGTCGTGGACCGTTGAGATGCCGTATGGCCCTATTGTTGGAAATCCCTTGCTAAGTGAAGAATCGGTAATGCTGGCAGCACTGTCCGGCACCATATGGAGAGTTGCCTTGGATTCGGGACACGAGTTGGGACACGTTGTTGTCGGCGAGACATTGGGTACCGGCCCAGTGCATTGGGATGAGGAAACGATTCTGCTGGCCGGTCACGATGGCACTATGTATTCCGTTGCGGCACCATGATTGCATTGTACTTTTTACGAATGATTGGGTTCACATGCGCTCTCGTGTTAGTGGGAGCGGGCGCAGCGATTGCGCAGGATAATGAGGTGCCTCGTAGTAAGGCCACGACGGACCGTGCGGCGGGGCCGACGAAATCATCTAACGAACAACAAGAGGGTGAGACCGAAGACAAACGCCCCCTCTACGAGCGCGAGCCGTTTGACGTCGTGCACCTTGATGGAATTAACCAAAATGCGGAACTAATCGTTGGACTGTTAGACTTTCCTGCTCGTCAATTGCCTGACCCATTACCCGCTTCTGGTGTACTGGAAGTCCGATTTGTGGATCAACCCGGTGAAGTATTCGAAGTGGAATGGCAGCACATTAAAGCCATTGACCTATTTGAGTCGTTGATCCTTAACGAAGCGAATGATATCACCAGAAAAGCAAAGCAGCTGGCCGATGCGAAAAAGTATGTGGAGGCCGGAAAACATTTTGATGATGCGTATTGGTATTTTGAGCATCTGATCAAACATGATCCAGAAACTCCTCGGTTGGACTTGTCGGTCGAAAATTATTTAATGCAAAACGCGGCTGTGTCGTTTACCTCGGGCAATCATGCGGATGCTTTGTCGATCTTAAGTGAATTGGAGCGGCGTAACCCCAACCGCAAAGGATTAGGGTCCAGCCAGCGTCGGGTTACTGATGCGTTGTTTAAAGAGTATGTCCGAGAACAAAAATATTGGAAAGCGAGAGAATTGTTGGATCAGTGGGCAGAATCTACAGACCCTCGCTGGGTGCAAATGGTTGACGGTCGAAGATCGCAGTTGACCCAGTTGGCCGTCCAGCATCTTGAAAAAGCACAGCTTTTGTTGGCTACGAAAGAATTTCGGAATGCCGTGTTGGCTACGCAAAGGGCGTTGGATATTGATCCAAAAGTGGCCGGAGGGCAAGAGCTGAGACAGCAACTAGTGCAACAATATTCGGTTGTTACGGTTGGTGTGAGACAGCCGTTTGTGGAGGGATCGCGGCCTACGCTTGCTAATTGGAGTGCAAATCGTTGTAGCCGTCTGTTGCGGCGGGACTTGGTAGAGTTTCATGGTCCGAGTTCCGAAGGTGGAGAGTATTTTTGTCCGTGGGGTACACTCAAGCAAAGTGACGATGGTACCACCTTGCATTTGGAACTACGTCCTGTTCGCTCGGGAGAGGTCGACGTGGTGGGTTTGAGTTCCTATGACGTTGCGCAATATCTGTTGAATATGGCTGATCCTACCAGTTCCCATTACCGCATGGCGTGGTCGGTCATTCTGGATAGCCTCAGTGTGAAAGATATTTTCAAATTGGATGTGCGATTGCAGCATACGTTTGTTAAGCCAGAAGCCCTGCTGCAGTTTAAACGAGGTACTACAAATGATGAATCAAGCGGCACCTTGTTGGGGCCTTATCGGTTTGGCTCGAGTTCCAATGGCGAGACCCGTTTTCTTTCACAGTCCGAGTTTAGTCTGTCGGTGGCGACCCAGCCACGACAGATCGTTGAGCGACAGGTTGACGGACGCCAAATTGGTCGGATGCTGAGGTTGGGTGAGATTGACGTGCTGGACCGTGTGAATCCGGTTTATGTCTCTCAACTCGAGAGCCAAGTAGATATTGTTTTAGCGCGTTACGAAGTACCAACGATCCATGTTCTCGTACCAAATAGGGAAGGCCACCCGCTCCTTTCCGATCCGCTTTTTCGTAAGGCATTGGTGTACGGTTTAAACCGAGAGCTACTTTTGAATCAGATGATTCTGGGTGGCGCAGATCCATTGCGAGGCCAGGTGCTTTCAGGGCCGTTTCCAGCCGGTTTCTCGCCGAATGACCCGCTCGGCTATGCCTATCACATCGAAATGGATCCATTGCCCTATCACGTGGCGATGGGTCGGATTTTGTATGGCGTGGCCATGGACAAGCTGGCGCGGAAAGCTGAGGAGAATGGCGAGGAGGTGCCAGCAAGTAAGCCTTTGATCTTGGCCTACCCGCATAGTGACGTGGCGAGGATTGCCAGTCAAGTCATGGTGGAGCAGCTTAAGCTCTTAGAGATCCCTGTGGAACTGAAAGCTTTGCCACCTGGCGTGGTTCAGCCGGAGGATGCTTATGACCTGCTCTACATGGAATGGACGATGAATGACCCGGTCGTCGACGTAGGACGGATTTTTGGGCCTGGTGGACTGGTACGAGGTTCCAGTGCCTATCTTAGGCACACGGTACGTCAATTGAACCAAGTGACAAATTGGCTTGAGGCGAGGGAGATCCTGAACAAAATTCATCAGATTGTGTACCAAGAAGTCACGGTGATTCCATTGTGGCAGTTAGCGGAATACATGGCTTATCACCAAAGGTTACAGGGCATTGGCAGCGCTCCGGTACATTTGTATCAAAACGTGGAGCAGTGGCGGATCGTTCCGCAGGCGGTTGGCGATGAAACATAACCATCTTACTGATAGCGTGTTCAGCCAACCGGTTCGAACGACGTCCACTACGAGTGCGTGGGAAAGAATCTTTCAGACGCTTGTTCTGCTACTGGTAGTTGGTTCGTCGAATAGCCAGGTGGATGCTCAGACGAGTTGGGAAGTCACGCCATATGATATTGAAATATCCCTGGCTTTAGGACCGGCTCCAGAGCTTCATGACCGTTTAGTCGAACGTCTGTGTAAAACTGTCATGAGCCAATCAAGTGTTTTGGTGGGTCCTGCCTGGAACGTCATTTGTAAGAAAACCCCACAGTCACTTTCCTATGCCTGCTTGCATCAACTCAAGGAATTACGAGTTGAAGACATCGAAGCGATTTATCCCGCAGCGTTGAAGCGCGACAAGATCCTTTTTGTTTCGATTCGAGCGGCAGATGTGGGATTTGTGTTGCAGGTCAGGGAAATGGATGCTCGCGCCAGAACGTGGGGAAAATGGCAACAACGCCATGTATTACATGCTTGTGGAATGTCGGAGTCAGTGGTCGACGAGGTGCTTGCTGTATTCTCACCGCTTGCACAGATTGGAAAACCTGTGGAATTGGACGAGGATTCAGACCGGGTTACGATCAAAAATCTTTTTACGGTCCGATTTCGAGCTGGCGCATTGGTGACACGAAAGGACTCACCTGTGCTCGTCGAAACGGGGGCAGTCTTGCAACCGATCCTGCGACGTAATGATCGTCTTGGCCGTCCGAAACCCGGAGGTGTGAAACCCGTACCATGGACGTTTCTCATTCTACTCGAAGGAGAGGGAAGTGAGCGTGTTTGTGCAGTTCATTCCGGAATGCGCAGTCCGATCAATGCCAAAATCAGTCGCCGCGTCGACCGACTGGCACTGGCTGTGAACCCCAAGCCAGGTCCGAGTCGACTACGGTTACGGTCGAGTGTTGATACAGAAGTGACGCTGGCTGGTTACGAACTTTACTCACGGTTGCCAGGCCAAAGTCGGGCAGGCGCTTCGGAGTTCCTCGGCGAATCCGATTTCGACGGAATGATAACGGTTTTTCCAGGGCCCGTTCCGTTACGCATTGTTTATGTCAAGAATGGTGGAGAACTATTGGCGCGTCTTCCAATTGTTCCTGGACTGGCCGAGGAGATGAACGTGTCCATTTTTGACGATAGTGCCAGACTGGAAGCAGAAGGTTTTGTACGAGGTTTACAGTCCAATCTGGTCGACCGCATTGTAGAACGTGAAATCCTGGCCACAAGGATTCGGCGCCGCGTTGCCACGGGGAAATTCGAAGAAGCACGTGAATTATTGATGGAACTGCGCACCTTGAAACTTCCCTCGCACCTAGTCATTGATGTGGCCAGGGAACGTCAACGATTGGCGACATCCGATGCCCGAACCCAAGCGAAGATCAATAAGTTGTTTGCCGAGACGGAAAAAACGTTACGAGACTATGCGGACGCCCGAGATGTCGAACAATTGACGTCTGAACTGGATCAGGCACAGCAGGCGGCGGCATCTCAGGGAGTCGGGCCGTGAGGGATAAATCGGGATGGGAGTGGGCTTTTCGTGGCGAACCTTTGCCACACATACCATCTTACGATTTTTGTGGAAACTGCTAAAATGTCCGTGTCACACCAGGCAAATTGGCAACGACTGAGACCGGAGTTAGACAAGAGGAAGTTTTCTGTTTTACTCCCTCCCGTCAAAAGTCAATCGTGACTAGTTACACGGAGTCTATGGTCATGGAATCTTTGTTTATCAAATTTTATGGAAGAATCACCGAGTATGAATGTTTCTGCTGATATCAATGATCCTTTCGAGGCACGAGACCAATTTGATACCGGTGAGGGAATGGCCGGTATCTACCGCATCAGTCGGTTGGAGGATGCAGGACTTTGCTCCATCAGTCAGCTGCCTTATTCCATTCGTGTACTTCTCGAATCTGTCTTACGAAACTGTGATGGCTATGTGGTGACCGACAACGATGTCCAAAAACTGGCGGGTTGGCAGGCAGAACGACCGGTGGCTGGCGAGATTCCATTCAAACCATCACGTGTGGTGTTACAGGATTTCACCGGTGTTCCTGCCGTTGTGGATCTGGCTGCGATGCGAAGTGCCATGCAACGCCTGGGGGGAGACCCGCGCAAGGTGAACCCGTTGATTCCAGTTGATTTGGTGATCGATCATTCCGTACAGGTAGATCAGTACGGTAGCACGGATGCGTTGCAGGCGAATGTTGATCTCGAATTTGTACGTAACAGGGAACGTTATGAATTTCTTCGTTGGGGACAACAAGCGTTTGATAATTTTCGCGCTGTACCACCTAATGTGGGAATTGTGCACCAGGTCAATTTGGAATTCCTTGCCAAATGCGTTTTCTTGCGTGAAGACGACCATGGCGCAGTTGCCATGCCGGATACGTTGGTCGGTACAGATAGCCATACCACCATGATCAACGGCCTGGGAGTCCTTGGCTGGGGCGTTGGAGGAATTGAAGCCGAAGCCGTTATGCTTGGGCAACCCTTGTACATGTTGATGCCCGAGGTAGTCGGGTTTGAAATGACAGGCGAATTGCCTTCCGGTACTACGGCGACGGATTTGGTATTGACCGTGGTACAGTTGTTGCGAGAGTTGGGCGTTGTTGGGAAATTTGTTGAATTTTATGGACCAGGTGTGTCAGGGATGAAATTGGCGGACAGAGCGACGATTGCGAATATGGCACCTGAATATGGCGCCACCATGGGGTTCTTTCCGATCGATATTGAAACGTTGGTATATTTAAAACGCACTGGCAGGACTGCTGCAGAAATTGAACTGGTTGAACGCTATACCAAGGAGTTAGGGATTTTTTCCAGTGATGCGGCACCAACGCCACAGTTTAGCCAGTCGATCCAGTTGGATTTAAGCACGGTGGAGCCATCGCTGGCCGGCCCCAAGCGACCTCAAGACCGCATTGTCTTGTCCGCAATGAAGCAGTCTTTTCACGACTCGCTGCGGGCACCTCTTAACCAGCGAGGTTTTGAGTTGGACGAACAGGAACTGGCACAGGTATCGGTTGTCAGTAACGGGGCCACAAACGAAATAGGCCATGGTGCGGTGGTGATTGCAGCCATTACAAGCTGTACAAATACAAGTAATCCATCGGTAATGCTGACCGCCGGTTTGCTGGCACAAAAAGCGGTCGAACGAGGTCTTACGGTTAAACCTTATGTAAAAACAAGTCTGGCACCCGGCTCACGTGTTGTGACGGACTACATGGATAAAGTTGGTCTGAGTAAGTCCTTGCAGCAACTTGGCTTTCACACCGTTGGTTATGGCTGTACTACCTGTATCGGGAACAGTGGACCATTGCCTGAGCCGGTTGCCAAGGCCGTCACCGAGGGTAATTTAGTCGCTTCCGCTGTTCTCAGTGGTAACCGCAACTTCGAGGGACGCGTGAATCCGTTAGTGCAGGCTAACTATCTGGCGAGTCCACCGTTAGTCGTCGCTTATGCACTGGCAGGCAGTGTTACGATTGATCTAACAACGGATCCACTTGGAGTGGGAAGTGACGGAAACGCGGTGTTTTTGAAAGACATTTGGCCATCTGCCGAAGAAATCGCCGAGGTGGAAGCAAAGGCAGTGAAACCTGAAATGTTTTCCAGCCGGTACTCAAGTACGTTTGATTCAAATCAACGTTGGAATGAAATTGAAACGACAGGTGGTAATTTATTTGCATGGACTGATGACAGCACGTACATTCAGGAACCACCATTTTTGGTGGACCTGCAACCTGACCCCGCGCCGCTGAAACCAATTGCTGGTGCGCGGGTGCTCTGTTTACTGGGTGATTCGGTGACGACCGACCATATTTCACCTGCCGGTGCGATTGCCCAGGACAGTCCGGCCGGTCATTATCTTGTCGAACAAGGAGTGCAGCCGCAAAATTTCAATAGCTATGGGTCCCGG
>CAYMUR010000086.1:13185-23510 GCA_964393615.1 uncultured Pirellulaceae bacterium | reverse complement strand
GGCGTATTAAAGACGCCTTGCGCCAGTTACCGGGTGTAACTGTTGACGAAGTGACCAAAGGATCATTAACATGCTCCGGAGAAAATGTTGATACCGAGGCCATTATTGCGGCACTCGAAGAGTTAGGTTACGGTGCTACGGTGCAGTAGCACGTTGCGACCAACCCTAATATCGACAAGAGCGGTCATCCCTAGCAGGCTGACCGCTCTTGTATTTTCTAGACCTATTTTTAAAAACAAGGCTTTTTTAAACAAGGCCTGTAGCCGCTCACACTTCGACCATGGGAACCACCGCTTGGCAAACGGTCGCAATGCTCTCTTGGAAACAACTTCCAACCACGCCTCAACAAACGCTGCTAGAGTAGTTCCGCAATCGGTTGTGGCTGGCCAGGTAAAATAGCAATGGGACGGTCAGTTCGATCACGAATCAAGCGAGTCGCGTCGATACCGAGCTGGTGGTAGACCGTTGCCAAAACATCCCGATAATCAATCGGGCGATCACTAACCTCACCAGCAATTTTATCGGTGGCCCCAATGACTTGCCCCATGCGCATTCCCCCACCGGAAAGTATGGCACTGTTGACGGGCGCCCAATGGTCGCGTCCCGCATCCTTATTGATTTTTGGTGTCCGCCCAAACTCTCCCCACACAACCACGGTCACTTTTTCTGCCAACCCTCGCTCATAAATATCCGTGACTAAGGCTGAAATACCTTGATCAAACAGAGGTAAACGTTTTTTCATCCAACTGAAGTTTTTACCATGGGTATCCCAAAACCCATAAGCCACGGTAACGAGACGCACACCTGCCTCCACCAAGCGCCGTGCCATGACCAATTGGTCGTTCCACATCGGAGCACCGTCCCCCAAATGTGTCTTCGACCCACGTCCGTAACGTTCCAAGACTTTCGGATCTTCACGCTCTACGTCCAAGGCATTGACCACATGGCCAGAAGTAAGAACATCAACAGCTTGCTTCTGGGCGGTATCAAACTCTGCCAACTGCCCCGCGTCCAACCGACGCCGTATCCTTGTTAGCGACTTCAACAATTGACTTCGATCATCAAATTGGGTCTGCGTGATTTGATCTAATTTCATCACCGACAACTGGTTCCCATCAGCTCGCAGGGGATCATATTTACGACCTAATACACCGGCATCGCTACTGTTATAGGGTTGATGCCTCATCGTAGGAAACAAGTCGACGGCGGCAGGTGCTAAATGCGACCTAGGACCAAGCAGCTTTGTCACAACACCACCCACATGCGGTCGCTTTTCGCGCAGAGCAATCGAACGTGGATATCCCGTGACGTTTTGATGGCTTGTATGCTCATTCCGCTGGCCTACTAAAGACCGCAATACCGCAATCCGATCTGCAACCTGGGAAAGTTTTGGCAATAATTCACAGAACTGAATGCCTTCGACGTTTGTCGCAATTGGATTAAATTCACCTCGTATATCGGCAGGAGCATCGGGTTTCAGATCCACCGTGTCTTGATGAGAAATCCCACCTGACAAATACACCATGATGACAGAATGGGTATTCGAACCCGCCGTGGAAGCAGCCTCGGCGCGTGCAAGGTCTGCCAGGGTCATCCCCGCCGCGCCCAGTGAACCAATCTTGATAAACGCACGACGGTCCACCCCATCACAAAATTTCGAACGATTACCAAGCAAGGTCCACATGGTAAAACAATTCCCAAAAAACCATGACAACTATTAAAAGATCAGGCAATAGGATCGAATAACACTGTTAAAACTAAACAAAAAACATTGAAAAGTCAACTTCTAACCATCGTTACTTCTCATGGTGTTTGAACACGTTATCTACTCCGCAGTTTGTGACTGCAGCTCCACAAGTTTCCATTTTTCAGCAACATTTACCACCATCCGCCCAGGACACCACTTCACGAATTTTGCAGGTATCCGGCTCGTTGAGACCACAGGGAACCGTTTAGAGCAATAATAAATCGCACACCAATTAGCTGAGATACGACCCAGACAGAGCACGGAGCCGCTCACTTCACAACCCTCGCTGCGACGAATATGAAATGAGTCCATGCTGGTTTAGTTTCTTCGGGAGATCCTACTTGAAAATCAAGATATTTATCCGTTTGGCCTAAAGAGTCAGAAAAAATCTAGGGGGCGAGAATAAAGATCGCCACAAAATACCAACCTGAAACAAACGGGGTGCAGAATCCGGTGGTCGGGATCGCCAGGTGTATTTGTTTGGCGACGGTTTCACCACAATCAAACTACCGATATACTATCCTAATCTTTCTACTTGCAAAGGTAATTTCGTTCACCGGAAAACAGGAACCTCTTATGAAAATCGCTATCCTACACGGTCCTCGTGATCTACGCCTGGAAGAACAGCCGCTGGGTGAACCAGGTCCGAACGAAGTACTCGTACAAACAATAATCTCTGGTTTTAAAATCGGTACCGACCGCGGCAACTACGAAGGGGCCGAAAACGTGCCCGGCGCGCCGGATTTCCCGCGTTGGGTCGGGGATAGCAATCTCGGGACTGTCCAAGCCGTTGGACGCGATGTAACGCGGCTCCAAGTAGGCGATCGAGTTGTCTCACAGATGCACCACCAGTCACACTATATTGCCATCGACTCGCCAGGCTTGGTCAAGGTCCCTGAAAACGTTCATCCCGAAGATGCCGTGTTCGCCCATCTCTACGCTTTAAGTGCCCACTGTTTTCACAAAGCCTTGTTTCGGGCTGGCGAAACAGTAGCTGTCGTCGGCCTGGGAACACTGGGCCTCGGTGCGGTTGCAATCGGACCGCTCATCGGCGCTCGTGTTGTGGCAATCGGAAACAGCGATTCGCGGTTAGAAATGGCTACCCGTATGGGAGCCCATGCTGGTTTCCTTTCCGACGATCCAGACCTGGAGGCAAAGCTCGACGTGTTCAGCGAAGGACGTGGGATTGACCTCGTCATTCTCACGGCGAATCCGTGGCCCGCCTACCGCACGTCCGTTAACATTGTACGACCGAACGGGCGCGTCGGGATCGTCAGTCTCCTGGGACGAGGGGAGGAGCCATTGGACTTCAACCCGTTGGCAATGGAGTATTTCTATATTAAAGGGATCAGCTTGATTGCCATCAGTGGCAACGACGCCAATTTTTTCCCCAGCGAGGAGAGTGGCTCAGGACAGAGTCGTCACTGCAGTCACATGCTGTCGTTGATGGCCGAGGGAAAACTGGAACCTAAACGACTCGTGACCCACCGCTTACCTTACACGCAAATGGTTGACGCTTATGAAATGGCTTTACGACGTGACAAGTCGATGATGAATGTCGTGTTCGATTGGAGTGAGGCCTGAGACCTGTGAATCATAACATCCACTGACAATAAAACCTGGATTCACTAGACAAAGGTGACGCCGTTCATCCCCTCTTTGCACTTTGCACATATCGGATAAAACGCGTTCTGATTTGTTTGGCAATGTATTTTTTTCCTGCCACAGAATGGTCTGTTGCAGACAATGGGAAATTCCACACTATGCAATCCTGGCAGGAACACGAGCATCAGCTGCGAACTGACGGTTTTTGCATCATCGAAGGGGTTATTCCTGACGACGCTTGTGAGCAGATCAAGGAGCGACTGGTCCAAGCGGCCCATCGCTGCCAGGGAAAAAACAATCCTGATTTGGTTTCGTTCGTTCCTAGTGTCATCAACTACGACCAGTCATTTGCCACTTATATCGCCGATCCCCGTATCCTGGTGCTTGCCGAAAAACTACTCGGTGTACACGTTCGTATTTCATTCACGTCGTTGATCATTAACGAACCAGGCAAACCACGTACAAACTGGCATGCCGACTGGCCGTTCAACCAAAACAATGCCTGTCACGTACCCGCTCCCTACCCGAACCGGGTCATGCACCTGACTTCATTGCTGATGGTTTCACCCTTCACGCAAGACAATGGTGGCACACTGATCGTCCCCGGCAGCCATCAAAAATCGAGCAACCCCACCGATAAAAATCTGGGGGTGGACCCGATGTTACCCTATCCGACCGAGTTGCGCGTGATCGCACCTGCCGGGAGTATGATTCTATTCGACAGTCGGTTATGGCATTGCCCTCCCGCAAACCCCTCCACGGAACCACGTGTGGCATTGGCAATCCGATATGCTCCCTGGTGGTTAAACCTTGAGGCGTTGGATCCCGAGTCAGAAATGCGTAAACAAATGGTCGACGAACCGGGCCTGAATGAACACACCGTGCCTCGCACCAAGCGTACTGTTTACGAATCATTACCTCCCAACGTTCAACCCCTCTATCGGCACTGGGTTGAGAGAAACAACGGTTAAATACCCCCCCTGCGAGCATACGCACCGGCTAACCTTGTGACGCTTACCGACTGGCAATTTACTTTAAAAAAGAAACGATCAGCCGTCGCTCAGTGTTGATCAACCAACTGGCACGGTACGTCCGGACCACTATCGCAGTCCAGTTTTTCAATGGCATACCGATCCAGCCGGACCCAACACCCGCGGTGTTCTCTGCTCTCGATGTGACAGTCAACCTTGCAACGGCCGGAGAGCTGGCGTTTCGAAAAACAAAATTTCGTGCCGTGCCTGGCCCAACCTTGTCATCCTATTCTTTCAAAGTTCCGCTACGCTATCAGGTCGCTGACCACCTGGCCATGAACATCGGTCAAGCGAAAGTCTCGACCTTGGAAACGAAAAGTCAGTCGTTCATGATCGATCCCCAAAAGGTGTAAAGCGGTAGCCTGCCAATCGTGAACATGGACCGGTTGTTGAATGATGTTGTAGCTGAAATCGTCTGTATCTCCATAGACCATACCACTCCGAATGCCACCACCAGCCATCCAGATGCAAAAATTTCGCGGGTGATGGTCGCGACCATGGACTTTGGCGTTGTTCATGTCACCTTGACAAAAGACTGTACGGCCAAATTCAGCGCCCCAAATGACCAACGTATCATCCAACAGACCACGTTGTTTGAGATCCTTGACAAGTGCTGCTGCCGGTTGATCAGTATCCTGACATTGAATTTTTAATTGGGTGGGCAGATTACTGTGCTGATCCCAGCCAGCATGCATCAGTTGAATAAAACGTACTCCCTTTTCCGCCAACCGTCGGGCAAGCAGGCAGTTGTAGGCAAAGGAACCACGACGAGTGACGTCCGATCCATACAAATCCAGAATGTGCTGCGGCTCGGTGTTAACATCTGTCAATTGGGGAACCGAGGCTTGCATCTTGTAGGCCATTTCGTACTGTCCGATGCGAGTCGTAATTTCAGGATCACCTACCGTATCGTGCCGAAGTTCGTTCAAACGAGCCAAATCGTCCAGCAAGCCACGACGAAACTTTCGACTCATTCCGGGTGGGTCAGAAATATACAGAACCGGATCACCATTGGATCGAAACTTGACTCCCTGATGTCGACTCGGAAGAAAACCGCTACCCCAATACCAATCATAAAAAATCTGGCCGCACGACGCCTCCCGATCAAGTGACGTCATTACACAATAGGTAGGCAACTCGTCGTTGGCACTGCCCAGACCGTATGAAAGCCAAGCTCCGAAACTGGGTCGGCCAGGTTGTTGCGCACCTGTCAAAAAAAAGGTAATTCCTGGAGCGTGATTAATAGCCTCGGTATGCATCGATTTGACAAGGCAGATATCATCGGCAATCGAAGCCGTATGTGGCAGAAAATCACTCAGCCACATGCCACAGTCGCCGTGTTGACGGAAGGGAGCGATCGCCGGCAACAGGGAGAGCTGTTTCTGGTTTGCCGTCATCGTGGTCAAACGCTGACCCTGGCGAACACTTTCGGGCAATGGTTCGCCACGCATTTTTTTCAATCCTGGCTTGTGATCGAACAGGTCGACCTGCGACGGCGCACCATTGTGTAAGATATAGATCACCCGCTTGGCCTGTGGTACACCATGCGGAACTCCTAAAATGCCAGGTGGACGATCGTGACCGGAACTTGCGGTCATACCATCCTGCGCCAGTAGCGAAGCCAAGGCCACCGCACCAATGCCCTGACTGGCACGGCCTAACAACTCGCGCCGCGTCACCAACCGTCGGAATTCCGCTTCTGGTCCCATCTGTTTATTCCCGTGTAACTGTCTCATCCAGATTCAAGATAACATTCATGACACTGGCATAGGACGCTAATTCCACCCGGTCCAGCCGGATGTCGGAACGTGCCTGTCCCACAGCCAACAACTGCTCCACCGCGGCGGGGTGTTCTTGAAAATAACCACGGGATCGCCCTAAGCAGCGGTCTAACGCTGCTTGTTCGGTCGTGGTCGGTCGGCGGGCCGTTGCTATCCGAAAGGCTATCACCAACCGTTCCTTGGACGTCTCGACCTCTAAATTTAATATCCTCTGGGCCAACATGCGCGCCGCTTCCACATAAGTTTTATCGTTTAACAACACCAGAGCCTGTAAGGGAGTGTTCGTACGTCGCGGTCGGACACTACATACCTGCCGATCAGAATTGTCAAAAATATTTGCAGGACCAGCGCTCCGACGCCAAAACGTATACAACGTGCGGCGAAAAAGCTTCTGTCCACTGTCGTTCGTGTATTGAATTTTACCAAAACTGAATTCCGCCCAAATTCCTTTCGGCTGATACGGTTTTACTGACGGACCACCAATCGTTTCTACTAATAAACCGGACATCGCCAACGCCTGGTCTCGCAATACCTGGACCGGCAGCCGAAACCGTGGGCCTCGACCCAGTAACCGATTTTTTGGATCAAGCTTAAACGATTTAGAAGTTGCCCCTGAATCTTGGCCGTAGGTACGAGTCGTTACCAATTTCCGTAACAACGCTTTCCGGTCCCAATGTAGCCGAACATATTCCGTAGCAAGCCAATCCAGCAAATCAGGGTGACTGGGCTGTTCGCCTCGAGAGCCAAAATCTTCACTGGTCGCAACCAGCCCCGTTCCAAACAAGGCTTGCCAGTAGCGGTTCACCGCTACGCGGGCCGTGAGTGGATGCTCTTTGGCCATCAACCAACGGGCCAGACCCAGCCGGTTTTTGGCAGCTCCCTCCGGAATGGCAGGCAGTGTGGCGGGCACTTCTGGCAACAATTTTTCGCTCTTGTCCAGATTGTCGTAGCGGCCACGTACCAGAAGATAAGTATCCCGAGGCTCCGCACGCTCTCGCATGACCATCGTTTCCACGTGGGTTTCTTTTTGCAACTGCTGCAACCGTCCTTGAAGACGCCGAATCTGGTAAGTCAGGTCCTGTAATTCCGGCACCGACTGCCAGTACAACTCGGTGAATCGCTGCTCTTGGTCCTCTGTACGTTGGACCTTGGGAGTGGATAGGATTTTTTTAATTTCCGGTAGCAGTCCCTGCAGCGTGGTTTCAAAATAGAATCCCCCCGTTCCAGTCCTGTTGGAAATTTTCATAAGCACATCGTGCACGCCAACTTGAAGCTCAAGCGTTATTTTCTCCTGCTCTGTATTCGCCCCACCACTTGTTATTTTTTCCAGTACCTCGATACCGTTCACCCACAAGCGAACCGCATTGTCCGCCCCCACCGTTACCTCAACGGATGTCGGTATCGAAACGCGCACCTGTCGGTAGGCATACCCAACACTCGAAGGTACCAAGGGCATCACAACCGCTTTTCCGTCAGGCCAGTGTTTGTCCTCCCAAATTCTGTCACGGTAACCCAACGATGCATCACCGACCGTTTCTGGACCATACTGTTTGTTGTGCCCGTGGCCTACGCTGTCCGCCAGAATTGGCCCCAAAAATTTCCAGCCTCCCCAAAGGGGCTCCTTCTGTTGGCCAGCCAACAGTTGCTGTTCCCACTGCTGAGCGTCCTGGGAATCGATATTCGCAGACAAGTCTGCCAACTTTGCCTGCTGTTTCTCCAGCTGTCGTTGAACGGTTTGCACCTGGTATATTTTTTCCTTCACGGGCACCTTCATCACCGGCTTGGCATTTCCACCACTGTCAACGTTGCCACTTTCGTCAATATTATTGAAATAGGCAAATAACTGGTAAAATTCCTTTTGCGTCAGTGAATCGTACTTGTGATCGTGACAACGTGCGCAACCAGCGGTCAATCCCATCCAAACCGTAGCGGTCGTTTCTACCCGGTCCACGACATATTCCACACGTGATTCTTCAGCGATACGGCCTCCTTCACCATTCAACGGTACATTGCGGTGAAACCCGGATGCAATTTGCTGATCAACGGTGGCATTTTCCAACAAGTCACCGGCCAACTGCTCGGTCGTAAATTGGTCAAAGGGAAGGTTTGCGTTGATCGCATCGATCACCCATTCTCGCCAAGGCCACATCGTTCGAGTGAGGTCTCCCTGGTACCCGTTGGTATCACCGTACCGCGCGGCGTCCAACCACGCCCACGCCAGATGCTCCCCTACCCGTGGAGTCGCCAACAAGCGGTCTACCTCTTTGGTATAAGCATCCGGTGAGGGGTCTTGGAGCACTCTGTCCAGTTGATTTAGTGACGGTGGCAATCCAGTCAAATCATAGGTCACACGACGAATCAACGTTTCCATCACGGCAGGTGGAGAATGAATTTGCTTTTCACCATCGAGTCGGGCAAGAACAAAACAGTCAATCGCACCCGCAGGCCAATCGGAATCACTGACAGTGGGCAGCTGAGGCCTCCCAGGAGATTTCCAGGACCAATGCTGTTGCCAGGTCGCTCCTTGTTGAATCCAACGTCGCAACAAAAGCACCTGGTCGGCATCCAATGCTGGGCCTGCCTCTGCCGGTGGCATCCGCTGGTCAATGTCATCGCTGGTAACGCGGAGCAATAGTTCACTCTGATCAGGCTGACCAGGTACGACAGGGATCACACCTGATTCGGCCTCGGCAAACAACCCCGCTGAAACATCTAACCGTAAATCAGCCTGCCGAGCAGCGCGATCAGGTCCGTGGCATTCGAAGCAATAATTTGACAAAATTGGCCGAATTTCGCGGGCAAAATCAACTCCATCCTGGCCGCTACACGTCACGACCCCAAGCGTCGACGTCATCCCAAAAGTCATCTCACAAATGAGGGCCGTTACCAAGAGCCCATTTACCTGGCACAGGGCCCTTACCTGGCACAGTGCCCAGCTCCACCATGGACTCCAGGCAATGCCATGCAAAACAATAACCCGGTCTTTCCTGATTCTGTTTGTCAGAATGTAATCACTCATGCCAGCACAACAAGAATTATTCCAGAACTTTCCTCGAAACAAGACAAGACCTTATCCAGACAAGGCACTAATAGAAACATCTACTCCTTCGGCCGCACATAACGATAGGGCAGGGGGCCAAGTTATCAGTCTAATTAGCGCAACAAAAAGAATCAATTGACACTTTTATCACATACTGCCCTGTCCTTCTTTTGTAAAGATACATTATTGAAAACATCACCGCAGCAGTGTACAAATTCAATCATCCGTCGTATCAACGTGTAGGTTGATTGTTCACAAGGCGACAAAACTTTATACTCATGTCAGTGTTGCAGTTTATTGAATTCCATGCCATCTAGTTTTTAACAACAGGACATTTACTCCATGGTTAAAAAACGAAAAGTGCTCATGACGGGAGCGTGTGGAGTCGTTTCCTCACTTTTAATTCCCGATCTGCAGGAACGCTACGACCTCAGCTTAACGGATGTCAGACAACCGAGTGGTAATAACGCGGTGTTTGAAAACTTACAGGTCGCAGATTTAGTCGACTCAAATCGGGACAATTACCGTCACTTATTCGAAGGGGTGGATACGGTAATCCACAATGCTTTCGTAGGGTCCGGAACCATGGATGTCGGCGCAGCTGAATTTGAAGACGAATTCGCCAATGTGCGTATGGCGCACAACATCTATCAAACCGCCTGGGAAGAAAATGTGAAGCGCGTCGTGATGACCAGCTCTAATCATGCTTCTGACTATTACGAAAATCTACTGCTGGATGGAAAACTCGATTACATTGGACCGGAAACACAAAATCGGGCCCATAGCTATTATGGTTGGGCCAAGGACTCCTATGAACATCTTGGTTTTCTGTTTGCCTTAGCCAGATGGACCGGACGTTCGCTACCCAACATCCAAATACGCATCGGCGGTCCACGTGAAACCGATCTGGAACTTTGTGAACCTGGCGATTTACAGACAATGCGACGTGCTTTGGCTGTCTACATTAGCCAGCGAGACGTGGTCCAGCTGTACGTAAAAAGCATCGAAACTGAATCGATCGAGGACAAGCACGGCATCCCTTTTCAAATCTTCTATGGAATTAGTGGTAACACACATGCGTATTGGAGTATTGTCAATGCGCGCGAGGTGATTGGTTATGC
>CAYMUR010000086.1:348-13175 GCA_964393615.1 uncultured Pirellulaceae bacterium | reverse complement strand
GCACCACAAGATAACAGTGAAGAACGTTTTGCAAAGTTGATCCATGACCATTTAGCCGCTGCCGGCCATTAGGACCAAAAACCCTGCCCAGCGGACTCACCGCTCCCTGGAACATCCACCAGTGTGGGTGGCTAAACCTTATTAAAATCCTGTCATTCGTTTATTTAGAAAGAGATTTACCATGAAAAAAATTCTCGACCTCTTACGCTGGGGCTGTGCATTGTCCATCGCATTGTCCATCGCCTCTCTATTTTCCACCGCACCACTGAGCCAAGCTGGTGAGTGGATGATCGTGGGTATCGACACGAAGGTCGAATTGACCAATCAAGGGCTGGTCAAAACCACACCAGGTCGAGATGCGGTTGCCATATTTCAAATCGGAAAAAACCCTGCCCAACCCACTTTGGTTGCCGAATTACCACTCATTAATTCTCTCTTTGGTCCACCCACAAACCTGGCTATCACACCAGATGGTACACTGGCCCTGGTGGCAAATTCCGTGCTTTGGAAAAAAAACGACGCTGCCTGGGAATCACCACCGGACGACAAGATTCATATCATTGACCTGAAATCAAAAACGCCAACAGTACTGGGTAGCGTCCGATCAGGACAGCAACCGTCTGGATTGGCGATCAGCCAAGACGGAAAGTGGGCTGCTGTTGCCAATCGTGCAGACCAGTCCGTTTCTATTTTTTCCATCACAGGTTCAACGGTCACCCACCAAAATACCATTGCGATTGATGGTGAGGCCGCAGCGGTAGCTATCACGCCAGACGCCAAAAGAATCCTGGTCACCAAATTTGCGGAACATTCCGTTGCCGTGATTGAAAATCAAAATGGTATGCTCCACTATAACCCTGTTCAGGATTTAGCAGTTGGCCGCTGGCCGTATAACGTTCAAATCACCCCCAACGGCCAGCTGGCGATCGTGGCCAACAATGGTAACAAAGGCCTACCCGACGGCCATCTTGACACGGTCAGCATTGTCGATCTTGCCGCCCAACCAGCACGTGTCATCGATCATGTCGTCGTAGGCGATGGCCCCGAAGGCTTAGCGATCAGTCCCGATGGCAAACTAGCGGTCGTGCCGTTGCTGCAAGGCAGTGCTCCGCTCTTCGAGGGACAGTGGTTCTTTAACCGTACCGGCAGTGTAGCCATTTTGTCGATCGATGGATTGACGGTCCGCAAAACAGGTGAGGTCGAAGTGGGACGTTTTCCCGAAGGTGTCGGCTTCAGCAAAAATGGGCGTTACATTTACGTGGGAGACTTGTTGGATGACACGATCTCCGTCCTCAAAGTCGCTGGTTCGACTGTCACCCACACTGGTAAAAGGATACCCCTGTCAGGTCACCCTGGTTCACTCCGCACACAACTACCCTGACCTCGATAGTACCAAGGGGTTGGCTGGATTTCCTTGACTACGCCCCTAACCTAGGGAAACGCCCCCAACCTAGGGAAACGCCCCCAACCTAGGGAAACGAAAAGGGGGCATGTCGGCCCAGCCAAAATCCCGAATTTCTGGCATACGCAGACGACCCATGCTCCAAGGAGATAGAATCCCAGAAAAACAGGGATTTTCGTTTCACTCGCTTCGCGGAATATTTTTTTGAAGTCGGCTGAAAAAGTATCCGGTGAGGCAATCGGAGCACCTGTAGCGAAAAAGGATAACGATTTTCGAATGACACAAGACCGTTTGCGCCCGGTTTCCATTTTTAGATCGGGCCCATAAGCTTGCTTGTTTCGGGCCTATTTCGCTAGTCGAAAAGTGTTGAAATTGCAGGCTGAAACGTGCTATGGTAAACTACTGATTGCCACCGTGACATCGTATTTACCTGAGGAACTATGACGTGGGACCTATGATTCGAATAGCAATCTCTTGCATTTTTCTCACCTCGGCAGCTGCCGATGATTCGTCCCACGAGTTGGCAAACGATACGAAGCAACAAGCCGCAAAACACTGGTCGTTCACAGTACCCCAACGCCCTGCGATTCCTTCCATTAGAGACCAGGGCTGGGCCCGGAACCCTATTGACCATTTCGTCCTGGCTAAACTGGAGGCACAAAACTGGCGCCCAGCGCCCGCGGCCCTTTCACATCACCTGCTGCGCCGAATGTATCTCGACCTGACAGGGCTGCCGGCAAGTGTTGATCGACAGCAGCATTTCACGAAGCAGGATTCGACACAATCCTTTGACCGTCTCGTTGATCAGCTGCTCGCTTCACCGGGCTACGGGGAGCGCTGGGGACGACATTGGCTCGATTTAGTCCGCTACGGTGACACAAATGGCTATGAAAAAGACTTTCTAAAACCGCTCGTTTACCAGTACCGTGACTACGTCATTCAAGCACTCAACATGGACAAAACATACGATCGATTTGTCCTGGAACAACTGGCAGGAGATGAAATTCCCTATGCCAACAGTGAAAGCATGATCGCGACGGGCTACTATCGCGTTGGTCCTTGGGACGCAGAACGAGGCGCTAACATTTTTAAAAAGGAACGGGACGAAGAACGGGCCGCCCAATTAGATGACTTTGGGCTGTGCACGCTGTCACGACCACAAGTACGATCCCATTACCGCCCAGGAATACTATAGCCTGGTATCTATTTTCAATCCGCTCAAGCGTTCTCAAAAGGAACGTCATCCTTTCACATTGCCGGCCGCCTCTCCCGCCCAATTGAAAGCCAAAGAGACAGCAGGCGACCGGATTGCGGAGTTGATAGAACAAATCGCGACATACCGCACGGCACACGAACAGCAGGCGGCGTCTGTTCCAACAATAACGCCAGCAGAAAATTCATCTGCGGAACCCAGGAAGTTGACAAAAACAAAAAACTTAGAGAAACAACTGGCCTCCTGGGAACGCGAACTCAATTGGTTAAAAGAACTGGCAGCCGTGGAGGAATTCCCGCAAGGCTACTTCATGTATGAAGATTCGCCCGAAGCACCTCCGACTTATCTGATGGTACGGGGTTCCATTCACAACCGTGGTCCAGAAGTGCAGCCTGCCGTGCCCGCCGCACTTGTCAACAAACAGCCAAAATTCCTGTCCCCCGACGAATTCACCAGCCGAAGACGTCTGTCGCTAGCGACTTGGATCATCCATCCTGATAATCCCTTAACTGCGAGGGTGATTGTAAACCGCGTCTGGCAATTTCATTTCGGCGAGGCCTTGGTACGCACTCCGAGTGATTTCGGCAGCCAGGGCGAAAAACCGACCCATCCTGAATTACTTGACTGGCTGGCTAGTTGGTTTATCAAAGAAGGTAATTGGTCTCTGAAAAAACTCCACCGGTTGATCATGTGTAGCAATACTTATCGCATGAGCCAGCAAGGAAATCCCCAATATCGTGAACAGGATCCCGACAACCGCTTGCTGCATCGATTTCCACGGCGTCGTTTGGAAGTCGAAATCATTCGCGATTCGATGCTCGCTGTCAGTGGACAACTCAATCACAAGAAATACGGCCCGGCGATGTATCCCTTTCTTTCTGCGACGGATCGAGAGGGACATTTTCGACCTGAAATCGAACTCACTGACTGGCACACCTTTAACGAAGTGGAAGCATCACGTCGCACCATTTACGCCTGCCTACAGCGGTCACTCGTCTTGCCGATATTAGAAGTGATGGATTTCTGCGACACAACACAAAGTGTTGACCAACGACCGGTGACCACCGTTGCGCCCCAGGCACTGATGTTATTTAACGGAGAATTTACAAATCGCCAGTCGCGGCATTTTGCCCAAAGATTGAAACGTGAAGCGGGAGATGAGCCCCAGTCACAAATCACTTTAGCGTACCGTTTGGCTCTCTCACGCCCCCCAACCGACTCCGAACAGACCATGCTGTTCAACTTCCTGAAACGTGACACGGAAAAACAAATCCAAGAGACGACGGACCAAGGGGAAATTATCGCTCCAGAGCTGGCGAGACGTCGGTCACTTGAACAGGTTTGCCGGTTAATTTTTAATCTCAATGAGTTTGTGTACCCGGATTAGATCTATGACGCTACATCGTCGTGAATTTCTTTGGAAAAATGGGGGTGGGTTCGGAGCTCTTGCATTGCTGGACCTTATCCGGCGTGAAAGTGGTGCCGGCCTGGCGACGTCAGCACAACAGCCACATTTCCCCGGCCATGCCAAACGCGTTGTCTATTTCTTTATGAACGGTGGACCAAGCCACGTTGACACTTTTGACCCCAAGCCCGCGTTGGTCAAACACCATGATCAACCGTACCATGGCAAACTGGACGTTGGCTCAAATGAGCGACCAGTAGGACACCTGGCTAAATCGGCGTTTCAATTTTCCCGTCATGGAGAGAGTGGTTTAGAAATCAGTGAGCTCTATCCACACCTTTCCCGACATGCTGACTCACTTTGCGTCATCCGTTCGATGCACTGCGATGCACCGGGACACGGCCCTGGATTACTTCAGATGAATAGCGGAAGTATCTTACTGGGACATCCAAGCCTTGGATCGTGGCTGTCCTACGGGCTGGGATCAATGAACGACAATCTCCCCACTTTTGTCGTCATGTCGGATCCCCGCGGCGGAACGCGGGCAGGTACCGCATGTTGGTCCGCAGGTTATATGCCGGCCATTTACCAAGGGACGCTGTTCCGCGGATCCGGCCCTCCCTTGTTGAACCTGGACAATCCTCCAGGTATCAGTACGGGTCGGCAATTTCAAGGAATTAACCTACTGTCAAAATTGAATCGTGAGCACTTGGGAAGTCGGCAGGAAGATTCAGAACTGGTAGCTCGCATCAAATCTTACGAACTCGCATACCGAATGCAAACCTCTGCCGTTACGGCAGTCGATATTGAAGAGGAAAGTGAAAAGACCAAAGAAATGTATGGCGTCAACCATGCGAACACCGAGATTTATGGCCGACAGTGCCTGCTGGCTCGTCGATTATTAGAGCGGGGTGTCAGGTTCGTACAACTATACTCTGGTGGGGCTGGCAACGCGACATCGTGGGATGCCCACACCAACTGTATTCAAAATCACAAATTACATGCCGGAGAAACTGACCAGCCCATGGCAGCCTTGATGACCGACTTGAAGAATCGTGGCTTATGGGACGATACCCTACTCATTTGGGGTGGAGAATTTGGCCGCACCCCAACCAGCGAGGGTAAAGGGAAACCTGGTCGTGATCACAATCCTTACGGGTTTAGCACCTGGCTGGCCGGAGGTGGTGTCAAAGGCGGCCAAGCGGTGGGTGCCACCGACGAGTTGGGGTTTGAAGCCGTAGAAGAACACTGCCATGTTTCCGATTTTCATGCCACCATCCTGCACTTGATGGGACTCGATCATCACCAACTCACCTTTGCCCACCAAGGCCTCGACAAGCGATTAACCGGTGTCGAAGAACGGCGCATTTTGCGACAAGTCTTGGCATAGTAGGGGCTGTAAAATCTCTAGAATCCGATCGATTTTTGTATTGGAATCGTCCTATTCCAATACGCACTATTGCCCCATGTTCCATCATCATCAAATTGAGCGAGTCTCACGGATCTGTAGGAAAAGTGCCGGTACCCTGTTGCTGGTTACATGCATACTATCCCCATTCGTCGTGGCAATCGAAGAAAGCTTCGCCGACGCTCCTCCCCGTTTCGAAAATGATGTTGTCCCCATATTCCAACAGTATTGCGTCCGCTGTCACGGCGGGAAATCGCCAAAAAACGGACTTTCACTTGAAGACATTCAATCCGTTGTCGACGGTGGAATATCAGGCACGGTCCTTGTTCCAGGCAAATCCGATCAAAGCTATCTTTATCATCTCGTTCAACGCGGTGAAATGCCACCGCAAAAAGATCAACAACTCTCGCCAGAGGAGGTGGATGTCATTCGGCGGTGGATCGACGGTGGCCTCATTGCCGATGCTGAATTTGAGATTCCCCACCGCCAGGACAATGTCACCCAGAGTGACCGTGAGCACTGGGCATTTCAGCCTTTAAGAAAACCAGACTTCCATGTTGGTCCCGCTTCTGCCGAACATGGCCCAACGCTCCGGACCGCCATCGACCATTTTGTCCACACAAAACTTGGAACAAACGGACTTGGTATGGCAGCGCCGGCTGAAAAATCGACGCTCTTACGTCGACTCTACTTGGATGTCATAGGACTGCCACCAACCGTTGCACAGCTTGATGACTTTCTCGCTAATGACCGTCCTGACGCTTACGAACAAGTCGTCGACCAGTTGCTGGCTTCACCTCAATTCGGCCCACGTTGGGGACGACATTGGCTCGACCTAGCAGGCTACGCCGACACGGTTGGCTTTGACCACGTTCCTACCCACATCATTGTGGCTGAAGGAAAGTGGCGTTATCGAGATTATGTCATTAATGCATTCAATCGTGATCTCTCTTATGTGATTTTCATCCAGGAACAATTGGCAGGTGACGAGTTAGTGGAGTGGAAAACGGCCGAAGATTACACACCACAAATTATTCAGAACCTTGTCGCGACAGGCTTCCTGCGTACCGCACGCGACCAAACACACGAAGACGTGGGGGTCATTACTCCTAATTTTTACGAAGTGCTGTATGACACTACGGAAATCATGATCAGTAGTTTGCTGGGCATCACCCTGAAATGTGCACGATGCCATGACCACAAGTTTGATGCCTTCACACAAACCGATTATTACCGGATTCAAGCCTGTTTGATGCCTGCCTACAACCCCACCGCTTGGCGGGCCGTTTTTCCATACCCTAAGAATGGCAAGGCGGTACCCGACCGTTCGTTACCCGACGCGTCTGAAAAGCACCGCCATGAAATTACAAAACATAACAAGAAGGTCCACAGCCAGATCACCCACAAAGAAAAAAAGAAAGATGCAATAATAAATACCGTCCGGCAAAGGCTCTTTCAGAAAAAGCTACAAGCAATCCCCGAACAGATACGGGCTGACCTCGCCCAGGCACTCGCAACCGAAAAAGAACAACGAAACGAAGTCCAAGCCAACATGGTTGAAACATCAGGGCCGGCCGTTAAAGTCAAACAAGCAGAAATTGACCAATCATTCACTGGCCAGGAAACACAGACCATCAGTGAAATTGACCAGTCAATCAGTGAGCTACGAGAGCAGTTGCGAGCCTGGGGAAAAATCCAGGCACTCTACGATTACGGCGATCCTCCGACTGCATTTGTTTTACAACGAGGGCAATTTGAATATCCAGGACAACCCGTTGAACCTGGTTTTCTCAGCGTTCTGTGTGATTCTCCCGCTGAAGCAATCATGACCGTTCCACAAACAATCAACGGGTCGAGTGGATACCGACTCGGATTTTCTCGCTGGCTCACTAAACCCGAATCGCGTGCATCCGCCTTATTGGCCCGTGTCATGGTAAATCGCTGCTGGCAACACCTGTTCGGACGAGGTATCGTTGAAACATCAGGCGATTTTGGTGTGCAAGGTACCCAACCGACCCATCCAGACTTGTTAGAATGGATGAGTCTTGAGTTCCAGCGAATTGACTGGCGAATCAAGCCTTTGCTCCGCACGATACTAGTCTCCCGCGTTTATCGACAGTCGACCCATGTGGCGGACAACCTGGCGAGACAGGGAAACGCAAACGATCCCAATAACGAACTTTACTGGCACATGCCCCTGCGGCGATTAGAATCGGAAACGGTACGTGACAGTCTTCTGGCCATCAGTAACCGGATCAATTTGGCGCTCGACGGGCCGCCTGTCAGGACCCGGACGGAATCCGACGGTCGCATCCTTGTCGACCCCGATCAATTGAACCACCCTGCGGACACTTGGAAAAGGTCTGTTTATTTGCTGACGCGCCGTGGTTACCACCACACATTACTCGACGTGTTTGACCAGCCGCTGATTGAGACGACTTGTAACGCTCGTCAATTCAATGCGGTAGCATTACAATCCCTCACCATGATTAATGACCAGTTTGTCTATGACCAAGCACACCAACTCGCTAAAAACATCGTGGCCTCAGGGATCGACGATCCGGGCCTGCAAACCGCCTTGCTATACCGTACAATCCTCTCTCGATTACCTGATGATACCGAACGTACCTGGTGTATAAAATCACTCGAACAACTAAAAAAAGAACATAATTTGGATGCCCTAATCTCATTAACCGAAGTCTGTCATACTTTGTTGAACACGAGTGAATTTCTATACCGAGAGTAGAAGCGTTCAGCAAACGGAAGACGAGGGAATGATCAACTGTAGATTTCGTGGATACCTGGTATGTACATAAACCTCTTACCTGTCTCACGTCGCGAGGTACTCCAAGCCACGGGCATGTCGATTGGCTGGTTGGCCGCACAAAAGATGTTGTGGGAGGATGCCTGTGCCACGGACAGGCTACATGGTCCTGGCGGCCATGATTTACGTCAAAGAATCGGACAACTGCCGGCCAAGATCAAGTCCGTCATCATGCTCACCCAAGTGGGTGGCCCCAGCCAAATGGATTTGTTCGACCCAAAACCAAATTTATCTCGACTGGATGGCAAGACGCACTCCAGCGAATTGGAGACTCTCCAACCAGGCAGCGAATCCCGCAAGCTGATGGGAACGCCGTTCCAATTCAAAAAACATGGCGATTGTGGCATGGACTTTTCCAGCCTGCTGCCCCACATGGCCAACATCGCCGATGACCTGTGCATGGTCCGCTCCATGTACAGTGCGAACAACAATCATCCGCAAGCCCAACGATTTTTGCACAGTGGCAAAACCCAGGCCAACTGGCCGACACTCGGCTCATGGATCGGTTACGCTCTGGGAACGGAAAATCGGAGCATGCCCGGTTTTGTGGTACTGCGCGATCCTAAAGGATATACGGACGGCGGGTCGAATCACTGGACAAGCGGGTGGCTCCCTGCAGTATTTGGTGGGACAGAGCTTCGTGCCGAAGGGGATGCGGTTCTGAACCTGCACCCCACCCGCGAATGGAAACCAACCATCCGCCAACACAAACTGGATCTATTGGCTGCACTCAACCGACGTCGTCAGCTTCGTTACCCCAACGATTCAAGACTGGAATCACGCATCCAAAATTATGAACTGGCTGCACGGATGCAAATGAATGCAGAACAATTGCTCGACTTGTCTGTGGAGACCAATCACACCTTGTCTGCCTATGGCATCGACAATGGGACAACAAAAGATTTCGGTACACGTTGTCTCATGGCACGCCGCATGGTCGAATCAGGAGTCCGCTTTGTAGAAGTCATGGTAACGGTATCGAACGGTTCCAGTCCGTTCGACAAC
Organism: uncultured Pirellulaceae bacterium; assembly: GCA_964393615.1. Lineage (GTDB taxonomy): Bacteria > Planctomycetota > Planctomycetia > Pirellulales > Pirellulaceae > CAYMUR01. Next base: position 3,918 of record CAYMUR010000086.1, on the reverse strand, counting down.
CACCGTGCATTAAAAAAAAGGCTGGAAGGTATCTGCCCTCGCATCGACCAACCTTCTGCTGCCCTTATTACCGACCTCAAACAACGAGGATTGCTTGATTCAACATTAGTCATCTGGTCCGGTGAGTTTGGTCGCCTTCCCATTTCACAGAACGGCAATGGTCGTGATCACAATCGCAACGCCTTTACGTTGCTGTTAGCCGGTGGAAATTTAAAAACAGGTTATATACACGGGGCAACAGATGACATCGGCTATCACTCGGTCGTCGATCGTGTAAGTGTTCACGATCTTCATGCCACCATCTTGCATCAACTGGGAGTCGACCACGACCTACTGGGGTACCCCCATGAAGGTCGTGAAGAACGCCTGACAGACCCAGAAGTTACGAGGGCCCGAGTCGTCAACGAAATTCTCGCATAGCGATTGTCAGACTGGCTGTGAAAGATGAGCAACGGCTCCAGCGAATCATCCACTTGGGATTCCTGTATCTCCACCAATCGCCGTTCCCCTTCGTTTTGCTGTTTCACATGACATTTTATGGCAACATAGCACGACCACCACTTGCCACCACGGTTTGCCCCATCATGAACCGGGATCGTTCCGACAACAGAAAATAGACCACATCCGCAATCTCGTTAGTGCGCCCCATGCGATTCATTGGTGTTTGATCAATGATGCGATCCAAAACTGTTTGGTCTACGCCTGCATTAATTTCGGTATCCACCAGGCCCGGCGCGACAGCATTCATACGAATGTTGTGAGAAATCAAAGCGGCAGAAGCACTCTGCGTGAAAGCAATGAGCCCCGCTTTACTGACGGCATAAGCAATGCCATTGGGACGGGGACTTAGCGCGGAAATAGAAGAGACATTTACAATCCGACCAAATTCCTGTTGAACCATTTGCTCCTTAACGGCCCAAGTCACGATATAGCTGCCTGTTAAATTAACATCGATCATGCGTTTCCAATGATCAAGCGTAAGTTTTTCTGGTGCAAGATATTCAAAGATACCAGCATTATTTACAAGCATATCAATCGTACCAAAATGATCCTGGGCACTGTTAATCATCGCTGCCACCGACTGCTGATCGGTGACGTCGGCTTGGATTACCATCCCCTTGGCACCAGATGCTTCTACCCGTTGATTCGTCTCCAATGCGTCTTCTTGATGTGAATGATAGTTGATCACAACATTTGCTCCGGCTTTCGCCAACCTTTCACAGCAAGCCCGGCCAATCCCACGCGACCCCCCTGTAACCAGCACGGTACGATTTACAAAGTCCACATCAGTCATCTGAATTCCTTGCTTCCGTGGAAGTGTCCGATGCCAAATACTGCTGCGCCGCCAGCGCATAGATTTTGGCTGCTTGTACGATTGACTCCGTCCCCACACACTCGTTGGGTCCATGGGCCAACGGTAGCCAGCCTGGACCGAAACTGGGAATGGTGGGAATACCCGCCATTCCCTGAAAGTTCTTAGCGTCCGTTCCACCCGGAAAAGCACTAAGCTGGGGCCGGAAACCTAAAATGCCCTCCGCAGCTTCCAAGATTGCCTGTACCAGACCATGCTCAGCAGGTACTTCGGTCGCGGGAAACCAATCCAACGGCGTCTGCTCAAACTCCATTTCTACATGGAGATTGGGCATCTCATGCCGTAATTGGCCCAAGCAATGCAGCAAATCGGCTTCCAATTGTTCACGGGTCATTCCAGGTAACAAACGAATATCGCTTTGAAATTCAGCCATACCGGGACAAACCCCATATCCCACCCCACCATCCAGCTTGACACCAAGATTAACGGTTGGCGCAGAACATAACGGATGAGGCTGAAAGGTCAATTCGAGATGCTCCTCCATCCAACTCAGTACACGGGCAAGTTCCACGTTAGCGTTGACGGCCGACATACGCCCCGTCAGACTGCTGTGCATTTGTGTTCCCCACACGCGAACTTTAAAACAGGACAGGCCACGTGATAAGATATGCAGAAACTCAAATTCGGGACCATCAATTCCACTCGGTTCTCCCAACAATGCAACGTCGGCCCGGATGCCGTACTCAGCCGAAAGGAACTCCGAACCACACTCCATCGTTCTTTCTTCGTCTGCGTTGATCACTAGCAAAACGTCACCCGCCAGGCCCACGCCAGGCTGCTTTAACGCTGCAGTCGCATAGATCATCGCTGCCACCGCAGCTTTCATATCCGTTGTACCGAGACCATACATTTTTCCGTCACAGACAACCGGATCGAACGGATCAGTTTTCCAGAACGTCCGGTCACCCACGGGCTTGGTGTCACTGTGTCCACAGAACATGAGCGTCGGCCCCGGTTGGGAACCGCGGACACGCAGAACAACATTGGGACGGTGGGGTTGCTTGGCAACAATTTCTGCACCGGACAGTCCCAGACGCTCTAACTCCGTACAAATCACTGCTACCACGGCACGTTCATCACCCGGCAAATTAGGACTGGGCGTCGCAATGAGTTGAGCAGTGAAAGCCAGCAATTCTTGGCTTCGTTGATTGAGAAATGATGTAAGCATGCTCATGAAATAAGGCGGACGTCGGACCAATCGTTAAAAAGTCACCCTGTACAAAAATCAATTTAGCTCTAGTTCCACAAATGGCAATCCGGCTGTCTACTCGCTACTCACCTGGCCCCTGGCAATTGCCTCGCCCCTTACAACGCTTGGAACCTGACCCATGCAACCGATTCAAGGTCGACGTGTCTGGGCCTGCACGTCAGCCATCCGCAGCAGATCACGGCCCCAAATCATGTAGTCGACAGCCACCGTATGGGCATCCTCCTCGGTCAAGCCGACAATGCGAAACTGGCGAACCAACCGATCTCCAGTCTGCATGACGCGATTGGTGTATTGCAACCGCATATGATAGCAATAGGTTTGGGCGGTCACCGACGGTGTCCATTGGCGGCGAGGAGCATAGTCAACCCAGGCCAGGTTCTCACGAACCTCTGACATCTTTGCGTAGAACAACGCACAACCATGCTTTTCCTGCCTGTCAATCAATGCCATCCAACCTTGTTCCGGCCTCTGCTCCAGATAGACGCACTCACCGGGGACCAATGGCACTTGCCGTGGTTCTCCAGCCAACGGGACCAACAACACGTCGTTCGCGTCCAGACTTTCGCCCACAGCAGCATCAAATCCGTAAGAGGCTGACCACGTTCTATCCGACCATGAATAGTCAACCAACTGTTCGACGTCCATGATCGGAACCGTGTCATACATGGCAAAATAGTTGGTCACTTTGCCAGAAAATGTCACGATATCGGATCCGTTCCGGGTTACTGTTTCTGACAGGTCTACTGACACGATGGTGCGCAGTGGACCGGTAATTAGATTCTTCGGTTTCGTCCATCCATCATTGAAAGACCAAGAATTTTGAAAGAAATAGTTGGCCCAATTCTGTCGAATGCGAGTAAAGGTTTTGCCATCCAGGGTTAATTGCGTGATAGAGCCGGCACCGTGATTGTCGACTCCGTTCTCCTGGGGCCGGCGGGATGGTCCCTTAAGATCAGCTGACATTCGACCATTGCTGAGTACGGCGTCG
>CAYMUR010000086.1:0-338 GCA_964393615.1 uncultured Pirellulaceae bacterium | reverse complement strand
ATCCGTCTCCACCGGCGTAAACGATACCGTCGTGGCGGGCGAATCACGTGACCGACCCGCCTGACTATCGTAATAGAGGTGATAAGTCTTCGCTACGTCACCGGGAAGAGTGACAGAAAACACTAATTCATCGTCGTAGTCGATGCTGCCGTTTCCGATTGCTGTATAGCGTCCTTTACTGTCACGCTCGTCAACCTGCACCGGTTGTTCACTTCCGTCGTGAAAGACACGTACCGACGACCAGTCCAGGTTGTCCAAACCAGTCAATGCGTAAACCGACCTTCCCGTCAGAACCAGTGGTTGTCTGGCGACGGAATATTCCGTGGGGCGGAAGCAGA
>CAYMUR010000085.1:11264-23557 GCA_964393615.1 uncultured Pirellulaceae bacterium | reverse complement strand
AAACCGATTGGAACTCTCGATTTCACGCGTGATTTTAGCCGTGTCGATCCCTAGACGCACGAGTTTGGCGGTTGCCGGATCGAATTCCGTCGGATTGTAGATCATTTTGCGACCGCCACGGGCCCAGGGTGTCATCCGCAGACCTGATTTGATGTAGGTCGATCCGGCCAGCGTACCGACGGCATACACTGTTCCATGTCCGTGTTGACGTTTGGTGACGGCAGCCGTTCCATCGTTCCAGGTTCCAATCACCGCCGCATTGTTCGGTGACAAAACCTGGCGGATACCGACGGCAGGGATCTTGTCATCGCCCATGGTGATCGTGTCGATGGGTTCCACCAGAACCATTTCCATAAAAGGCCGCAAGATGTACACATTTTTTTCGATCGTACTGTCACGCAGGCCTAGTAATTTCAGCATGGGGCCGTTTTTGTCACCGACCTCGTTCAGGTGTCCCATGCCAGCGGTCGCGTAAAGTACTCCCCCAGCCTGCACCCAAGTATCCAAATGCGTGACCGTACGGCTGTCCAACCATTCGCCGGCGAAATAAACAGCATCGTAATGTTTCAGGTAACCATCCACGATGTCATCTTCGGTGATCAGGTCGAGATTGCATTGCGCATGTTTCAAGGCCAGGTACAACATTTGCTGGTCCTTGCGGCACAATGTCTGTTTATTGTAGGACTTTTCGTCTGCCGCATTGAGACACTGGCTCATAAATGGATCATCCGCCACGTTGAACGCCAGTTGGGACTCGTTGATGTCAGTGGCATGACTGAGTACCAGCGCCACGCGGTCAGAGCGAAGTTTGCCATTTACCTGGTAAGGCTCGGCCTCGGCAGAATCGTAAATGGACTCGTGGATGATTTGGAAATGATCGGGATGGGTCCATGACACAAAGTTTTCGCTGTGTCTTTCTGCCGGCGCCACGCAAAAGTGGTTAATGTGATCTGCGCCAGCGCCGATGCTGAATACCATGTTGCGCCGCAGGAACTCAGCGATTTGTCCGGGTGCATGGGGCATGATGTACATGTGAATCAATTGGTGATGGTATTTCGTGGCACAGTTCATGATGGCAAACATCCAGGAGATTGTCTGCGGTGGCTGGGGGACGCTGAACAAGTAGTCCTCGGTCCAGAACATCGTCAGTCCGTCTTTCCCCTGTTTGAAAATGTCAATCCATTCGGCATATCGGCCGTAGTACTGTGGCAAAGGATAATGGGGCGTGTAATTGATGCCGGTTTCCACCTGGGGTCCGATTAGTTTTTTGGCAAGCGCTGTCATTCTTTTTGCTTTTTCATAATCCACGTTGGATTCATCACCAAAACTCAAAACTTTAAAACTGGCTTTGTCTGTCATGTCGGCGGCCAGTTTCGTGATCTGGTCTTCGTTGTGAGTGTGGGTGAAATAGCGGTGCACTTTGGCGTGGTCAAAATTGTCAGGCAGCTCCGTGTTGTAGCCGAGGGCATCCTTGAGAACGGGGTTATCATTGATGAATCCAAAATAAAGCAGATGTTTTGGTTTTTGTCCGTCATTGGCCGTGCGCCATTCGGTCTTGGCCAGCTGAATGATGTGTTGGGCATGCTGCCGCGAGGTCCGGATGCGGCGGTTCTTGTTCCAGGTGATGTCAACCGGTACGACGACGACTTCGCCATTTTGTAAGGTGAAGTCACCGACGAGATCGGTGCCGCTGGAGTTACGTGCAATTTGCAGCGGGATTGTGCTGGCCCCTGCAATGCTCATAGTGACACCTTCGTCATGGACGAGCATGCAGAAAGGTGCAAAGTTGGTCCAGTCACTCCACGCTCCGGGTTCCACCGGTTGTCGCGGAACGTCCAGTTCCGCGCCGACGTAACGCAGGGGTTGGTAATGTCCCTGGCGTTTAAGATGAAGCTGGGCCGGCTGGTCGGTGGTATTGCGGAAGCGTAGATACAGTTCGTTGGCAGCCATCGCCTGGGTGGTGAAAAGCGTACCCCGGGCACCGCAAGCTTCGTCGCGGAGGTCCGTTGTCAACGTCACGAGGTCGACCATGACATCGGCCGCCGGTGTTTGGTTGGGTACGGTGACCAGGCGGATTTCAGCGGCGCCCGGTTCCAGTGAAACGGATTGGGGGGGAGCCTCGGCGGCATCGTGATCAATCCCCCAGGACCACCAGAGTTGGTCAGAAACACCACCGAAACTCCATTGACGTACGGTCTCTTTGCGACCGTAGATGTGCGAGTAAACGGTCTTTCCGTGTTGTCGCACTTCGACTTGGTGCAGGTAGTTAAAATAGGGTGGCGCCTGGTAACGACTCCAGACACGGTACTGGCCGGCGACAGGAATGGTGACTTGTTGAACGGCAACGCTCCCCACGCTGTCAGCAGGTGCACCGAGCAATCCACCGTTGCAAACCCACATTCCACCGTAGCTGTGGCTGGCCCAGCTGTATTCCTGGTGCGTGACGGCCCAACCCTTGTCATCCAGGGGTTGAAACCGTTCGCCTTCGGCGATTACAGAAACCGTATCTAAAGAAACCGCATCCTCTGAAAACGTGGGAAACGGTAGGAAAAACAAGGTAATAAACGCCAAGTGCAAAAACAATTTCATGGTGTGCCGTTTCATGGTGTCCCGTGTGCCCGTTGGAGGTGAAAAGCAAAGAAGAAATACGGCCGTTTCGATCGTTGCCCGATCGGCCCCAGGCGAAGTGGTTATCCAAAAGTATAACATTGCCACGTTTTGATTACGACCGCCGCATTTTTTGTGAAGGGAGGCGTAGGGGTGGTAGAGTGTGGCCGTCGTAGAACCTGACAATATTTTAGAAAAAGCCTGGTGTCGAAACAAAAGCACGAGGTTTTGGTCTTTGCTACGACCCGTAGCGCCGGCCATGCGCTGGATTACGGTTTGTCAGGGGCTAATTTCCATTGGTCGCGATAGGCCTGTTCCATTTCCAGGCGGAAGGTTGCTGCGGCGGACGGATGCTGGCGGTCTACATCTGACCAGCATACAGGCTGGCCTGTCGAGACGGCATGCCGAAGGGTGATCCCTTTGGCGAGTCCAATGGGCAGTGCACCCAGTAGCAGGCTGTCCCGCGCAGGTAGTAGTTTGCCCCACACGGTGTAGCCACCTTCTCCATCCAGCATTTCACCGGCGGATAGGTCTCGTTTGGCAATGGCGACGACGTCACCGCAGAAATCCTCAGTACATCCGGTGGCTTCACCTCTTAACGCCGCGGACAGGATGGAAACGTTGAGTTCCATGCCGATCAGGTGGTAGGGCTTGTAGGTTGCCGCGAAACGTCCACTGTCGTCGGTGAGCAGGCCATATTGTTGAAAGCAATCTGCCGCATAAGCAGTCGCCGCTTTGACGACCACATAGACTCCCCAACGTAAATCGCGGTTGACAGGCTGACCGTCCCGCTGGAGGGATGAAATGACTTCGACTTGTCCCGAATGGTGAAGGATCCCACCCTCGCCGACCGGACGTAGCAGGTTGGGTAACTCGCCAGTTCCGCAGGCCGGAAATGCTAATCCGTTGGGACTGGGAGCCAAGCCGGTGGCATTGGCGATGGCGCCCATTTCGATAGCGGACTTGGTACCGTCCAGAAAGGAATTGAACATTTGGGAATTCATGCCGGCAGCGGTGGCTTGCTCAGCCGTTAAGCCATAATGTTCCCACACCGTGTCAGGCGTCGAGCAGTGATATTCGGGTAGATACTTGGTGCCCTTGCCCGCAGCGACCACTTCGAAGCCACAGGTTGTCGCCCAATCGACCAGTTCGCACACGAGTGCCGGTTGATCACCGTAGGCCATTGAATATACCACCCCGGCGGCGGCAGCTTCGCGTGCCAGAAGCGGTCCGGCTAACACGTCCGCCTCGACATTGACCATGATCATGTGCTTACCGCTGCGGAATGCCGCACGGGCGTGAACGATTCCGGCTAACGGGTCTCCGGTGGCTTCCACGACCACATCGATTTGATCGGTCGCCAGGAGTGTCAGGCTGTCGGTGGTAAATTGTGTTGCCGCGATGCGTTCCGCTTGCCAGCCGACGCGCTGGCACGTATCACGGGCATGCGCAACGTCCAAGTCCGCAATCCAGGTGACTTCGATGCCCGGACTGGTAGGTACCTGGGCCAGGAACATTGCACCAAATTTGCCGGCCCCAATCAGGCCAACACGCACCGGTCCGTCGGTGTCCAGTCGTTTTGTTAACAGATGAGATAGCCCCATGCGTAACTTTCTAACAGGTGTACCGAAGAATGGCAAGTTTTGTTTGACGCTGCGACGGACGGAGCGTGACCGCGTAGGTGACGTCTCAGCGAAGGGGACACGGCTTGTTCGATCCAGTGTGATCCGGTAACTCTCCGGCAGTACCGTCGGCTGCGTGGTTTAACTCGTGAGCCTAGGATCGTACCATAGCCGGAAAGGAATCATTCGCTAATGAGTTCCACGCCATTTAATAGTGGATGTTCCGCCTGGTTGGGATGGGCCGTCAGCGAAATGGTCAATTCATCCTGGATGGGAATGTGTTGGAATTGTTTGACGACGGTTTGCAGTGGTTGGCCTGTTTGTTTGACAATGTCGAAGTCGCGCAGCACGGTGTTGTCTTGAAGCGCCACATCGAAGACACGATCACCCGGAGCGATTTCGTCAGGTTCGGCGAAATAAAGCCGGACCGTATAGAGAGGATCTGCTGCTTTCGTGGTGGCAGCAGTCGGCAGGTCCTCAAGGACCAGAGACAATCGCGGCGACTGGTCGGCTTGTTTTTCATGGGAAACTGCCGTTCGCACTCCTTTGCCCGAGATAAGGAAGGTCAGGGCGTTGCCGGGTTTCCAATCCGAGTGGCTGATGATTTCGTTGACGAGTGTTGCCAGGTTGGGGGTTCGTTGGTCTTTTCCCCGGTCGTCGATTTTCTGCCAGGCAGCGGGTGACCAGGAGACGACGGCGGTCGACGTGGTGCGCGAAGAAATGTCGTAGGTTGTTTCAGTAAAGGGCGGAGAGTTGCCAGACGCCTCACACCAGATTTGTAGTTGTGTCGGGGCGTTCCCCGTTTCGTCGACGGTAAATTGAATTCTGGCGTCAGCGACGCGGATGGCCGTGTCCAGCGGAATGTCGGTGAATCGTAGCCCGATTAATTGAGGAGACGTGTCTTCGCTTAATTCGAGATCACTGCTGTCCAGGTACATGGATCCGTCGGCTCGTTCTTCGGCATCGTCGTGACCCGTGGCAATGGGAATGCCAGTCTCCTGGTTGGCGGGAGATTCCGGATTGGTCACATGCAAGGTGACCGACGTAATGCCCTCTACGCCAGACGCGGAGACCCAAGGTAACTGGTCGGACTGAACTGCCGATACGTGTCGTCGAAAATAAGCGGGTGATTCTCCTTCGACCGAAACGGTGACCTGGGGCGAATCACCGCCGACGCTTGGGTAATCGAGCCACATGGTGCCGGTCGTATGGCGTCGATCGCCCGGGGCTCCAAAATTAATGCCCACTCGCTGAACTCGGTCTTGAATGTCGTACACACTGTTTGTCCAGATTTCTAAATCAGGCATGTGGATCAGTGCCAACGAAGTCTGGTTCTGATAAGAACAGGTACAAGTGCGAGTGTAGTCGGGAGCGTTCAGCAAGCCACCTGCCGCAACGAGATTGGAAGTACAACTGGAGCGAAAGCCACCAAAGTTTCCAGTACCACTTAAATTTGCCAGGTCATAAAACCCCGCGGCTCCGGAACGAAATGTCAACAAGTATTCGCTGGCAACGACGGTGTTGCAACCGTAATTCCGTGTGAATTGCCAGGACGTTTGTTTTCCGGTGATCGGATTGGTCACGAAGTGCGGAGTTCCATCCAGTAAATTGAAGGCACCGGTTGACCGTTGGTAGGAATTGGCGTTCGTAATGATTGTTTTGTGGTGTAAGATACAGGGGCCTGCATAGGCGCGTTGGGGATCGTTCCACAGCACCTGGCCGTCTTTGCCCTGGTATGCTGTCATGCCCTGGCCTACCTCGTCGTGAAGGCGGTCGTTGGCCAGAGCGCCAGCTTGTAGCAGAATGTCGTGGCTGGCAGAATAACTAAGCCAAGTACCAAAGATATCGTTTTCCTGTTCCCATATTGGTTGTCCCGATTTGGCGTCTAACACGAGAAGGCGGTACGGTTGCTCTCCCAACAGGCCACGGCGGCGGAGACGGTCCTCGGCGCTTTTCGGTAACCGGTCCAGGCAGTAGATCCGGTCGCTGCCCGCCACAATTCCGTTGTGCAGAAAACTGAAACGCGCAGAGGTTTTCCAGAGCACCTGCCCTGTTTCCCGATCGAACGCTACCAGCCCGGCGCTGCCTGACATGTCGAGGATTTCCAGTCCTTCACGAGACGAGAGTTTCCGCGGTTCGCCACTGTAATTTGCGAAACCGGCGCCACCCAGGAGGACATCTTCATAGATGCCAATAAAACCCCACAGCGGGGACTCGCCATCGGCTTCGTCTGGTGGCATTTGAATGTGGCGTGTGATTTCACCAGTGGCAGCATCGAGTACCGTGCACTTGTTTCCGACGGCCACAAAGACTTCCTTTTCGGTGGCAACGTAATTGGTACCGCGGCCATTGGCACCCGGAATGTGTACCTGGTTGTACTCAGTGCTCAGCGGAGTGTTTTTGTAGGTGTCGTCGAAATAAACACCAAAATTATTCAGCTGGTCTAGTTGTCGTTTCCAGAGGACCCGACCGGTATAGGTGTCCCGGGCGCTGATCGAATCCATGCCCTCGATAATCGTACGACCACCGATTACCTGTTCTGGTGGGCCATGGCTGTGTCGGGGCAATATATCCATGTTGGAACTTCCGCCAAACCACAATACGCCCAGCGGTAACTTGACACGACGGTCATTGGATTTGACCGTGTTCGCAATGTCTCCGTACTGGTGCGTCCAGTCGGCAGAGCCTTGCAGGGGACCTGCACGCGTCACCATGATTCCTTCTGGATAGGTGGTGCTGCGAGCCTTGATCAATTGCTTGCGGTCGACGATTGCCAGGGTCTTTGTGGTATCACCGGTCGAGGCTGGGATCCATAGCGATCCGCCGTACGGCCGTACAGAGCGATACATGGCTCGCAAAGTATGCGTTAACGGCTGATGTGACGGGTGGGAATGGTCGGCGACGACCAGGTGAGCGATATACGGTGGTGCCTTGTAGGAATAGGGGGTGCCGTGGTGTACCGTAACACGCCGTCCGTATTGGCCCTGGCTGTCAAGGATCTGTCTCAGTTCGTTGACACGTTCCCGGTCAGGTTCGATAACGACCACGTGAAAATCGGACTTAGACAGTACCGCAGAGAGTAATTCGAGATTGGCACTGCCGTACCACAGTACATATCCAGCGTCTGTGGTGGTGCGTTGGATAAGTTGAACCGCGGCCGTTTCCGCTGTAGCTGTCGGGAGGGGAGGCTGCAAGGATTCTTCGATCGTCTCATCCGAGATCGTTTGATCTCCGTAAACAAGCAGGCGGCCATCGAGCGTGACGGCAATTAACTTTCCGTCGCCAGCGAGCAGCCGCAGAACATGTCCATCGACCGATTGTGACCAAACGACTTTTCCATCATGGTTTAATGCCACGATTTCATTTTTTCCTGCTACGTAAACCCGCTTGCCAGCTTGAATGATGTCGCCGGATCCGTCCAGCTCCACGGAAAAATTCAGGGTAGCTGTTTTTGCCTGGACCTTGGAGCCGTCAAAGCTGATGGTACCGCCGTCACAGAGGACAGGCTCGTTCAATTCGAGGTCCAGTTTTTTGCCCGTTTGTAATTCACAAGCGCGGACGCCCCGTACGCGAGTGTGGACATAGAATTGTTGTTCATCGGCACAAACAAACGAACCTCCTGTACCTTTGCCGCCGATTCCAAAGTGCATCCATTTGCCGCTGCTTCGTTCGAAGGCGGCTGGAACGCTACGTCCACCGGGCACCAGTAGCACATTCTCAGTGGCAACCAGGGCACCTTGTGGGGCGACGCCGGCAAACGAAGGGGCTCCATGCGGTTGTTTGATGTATTGCGCACTGGTCGAATCATTAACCCAGGTGACGCTACCGTCGTGGGCGTCCAACGCGTAGATAAAGGTCCCCATGAACGGCCAGATGCTGGCGGCAAAATATACCTGGCCAGCGCGAACGACGGGGCCGCCTCGCGCGGGCCATGCAGAAATGACGCGTCGGTTGCCAATGACCTTGCGTTCGGAGGGACCGCCTCGGAAACGCCACAAAAGTTGGCCATCGCCGGCACGAACGCAATACAGGTACCCGTCATCACTCGAGAAGAAGATTTTCCCATCCAGCGCGGCAGGCGGGAACCGCACGGGACCGTCCGTGTAAAACTCCCACACGATTTTTCCCGAAGGAAGATCGATGGCGATGACCTTGTCTCGGTCATTGAAACCCAGGAAGACTTTGCCGTCGTGGATGATGGGCTCGAAAATGCGGTCATAGGGCATCAAGTCATGGTTCAGCGGATCATCCCACACTTGTTCACGTGGAGCGAATTGGCGTGTCCAGGATAATTGCAGTTCCTGCGGTAGATCGTCCGGGGAGGAGGCACTGCGGTTCGCATCGTATCGCCACATGGGCCAATCTGCCGCCAGCACAAATGTAGTTTGCAGCAAAATCAGGGCGCAAGCCAAAGCGGTTTGCCAGCGGCTGGGCACGATCAGGCTAGACGGACGTGGTGCGCCGGGTAGTCGCCTGGAATGAATGTAGTAGGATAACATGAGAAAATGAGCTCCAAGTGGTGTTCAAGCGATAGGCATAGTGATAGAGATCGACCAGCGTTTATAAAGTTTAATCATAAGGTTGGGATACAAGAGGCCACTTAGTTCAAACAGCCAGTGTCGTAAAGGTCGCATGTTCTTTGTCGACACGAATGTCCATTCCGGTTAGGTTGAGGAGATGTAACATGGCGGTAATGTATTGTTGCACAGTTGATTATTCTGAGGAGGATCTTAAAAATAGGAGCGTTGAATTGTGTTAGCCGAGGATCGGGCACCCGTAAATAGCCCATCGCATGGTTTCCATACGATGCGGTTTGTTGTTGTCGAAGACAGGCAAGGATTCCGGGAAGGATTCATTGTTGCCGGAGACAGCCAGCAGTGCCATGGCGTTTTTGTGATTAGGGACCATTAAATTCTTATTATTGAGGTAGATACGCATGTGTCACAAAATATTTTTCACTTTGATGCTGGTGGGTTGGGGTATCTGGCCGGTAGCAAAAAACGCTTTTTCCGGCGAGTTTCGTTTCCTGGCGACCGGCGATCTGCCTTATTCTGCGAGCCAAGAATCGCAATACCGCAAGCTGTTGGCCCAGGCCGCCACAGACGACGAACCGTTCGATTTTTTGATGCATGTGGGCGATATTAAGTCGGGGGACAGTCCTTGTACGGATGAAGTCTCACTGAATATTCGCGACATATTTGCAAACTATCCAACCCCGGTCGTCTATACGATAGGTGACAATGAATGGACCGACTGCCGAGGAGCAGGAGTGGATCCGGTGGAGCGATTAGCGCAGTTGCGAAAAGTATTTTTTCGCGACGAAGCGGTGCTCCGGTTGGGACAACTGGGAGCGGAACATCAAAGCCGAGATCCAGATTTTAGCACTTATGTGGAAAACTATCGCTTTATGAAATCAAACGTGCTGTTTGTCGTGGTGCACGTCTGTGGCAGTGGAAACAATCGTCGTCCAGATCATCCGCCAGCGATGCAGGAATTTGAGGCGAGGAACAAGGCAAATCTTAAATTTCTGGAAGAAAGTTTTGACCAGGCTTTGTCGCAGGACGTGTCCGGTGTGGCGGTGGTGATTCATGCGAATCCTGGTTTCGAACGCCCGCGGCCGGACGGATTTGGTGATTTTATCAGCGCGGTCCGTGGATTTTTGGATCGTTATGAGAAACCGGTCATTTGCATTCATGGCGATTCCCACTATTTCCGAATTGACAAGCCCTTGCGCAAGGCAGATGGGTCGGCAAGGTATTTTCACTTCACGCGTGTCGAAGTCTTTGGTTCACCGGATGTGGCAGGGCTCGTGATCAACGTCAATCCGGCCAGCCAGGAGGTGTTTCACTATGCACCCTATTACTTGCGCGGTGATCAGGAGTGAAAGGGAGGGTTGACGACTCCCAATGCCAAGTCAGCCAGTAGCTGGCCCTGGGCATTTGACTGTATCGGTTGCGCGGTGCGGCTGTTGTGTTGCTAACCGTGGAGCGTGCGCCGTCCTGATCGCATTCCCCGTACAACGTGGTTGAAACGGTGAATACCTGGCAGCTAGCCTCTGGCGCGGGCCACGCCCTGGTTGGTTACTTTTCCGGAGCAGGATGGCCGGGTTGTGGGAAGGCATCATTGGGACGCAGCGCCCGCCCCCTGCGGCGATCACGGGGGAAATCTTCTGGTCGCCGAAAATCTTGACCCCTTGCGGGCAGCGGTGGTACGAACTCCCGAGAAGTGTCATCCGCATGGATGGGGCGGTGAGCGGGACGCCTTGGGCGGTGGTCATGAGGCTCCCAGGGTCGACGTGGGGCAGGGCGGTGACCCGGTGGAAAAATGGGTCGAGGTCGCTGCGGACGTTCCCGCCCTGACGGCGAAAGGCGATTAGGAGGGATGGAAATATCTTTTCGAACCTCGTCAAACTCTAGTGTAAACGAAGGTGGCATGCTTATCGTTTGATCCCCTGGAGCGAACGCTGGACTCGCGTTTTCTACGGTGACGGACCTCTGCTGAAATACGACCACTCCAATCGTAATCGTAGCAATGATTGATAACATTCCAACCCACAGCCACGCCGTATTGCGATGCGAGTTGTTTCGTTCTTGGTCCCTTGTTGTAGGAATGGTGACTAACGGACGAGGTTCCACAAAATGTTGCAGCGCCTCGGCAAACGCTTCGCCGGTTTGGTAACGCTTTTCTGGTGACTTGGCGATGGCCTTGAGGACAATGGTCTCCAGGCTCGGCGGTACGGACGCGTTAATGGTTCGTGGAGCGGGCGGTGGGTTTTGGGTGATCTGGGCGACCAACTCTCTGGGTGATCTTGCCCGAAAGGCTGGGCAAAAACAGGTCAGTTCATAAAGGGTCAGCCCTAAACTGTAGAGATCTGATCGTGTGTCGGTGGCACCCCTGATCTGTTCTGGGGCCATATAACGAATAGTCCCGACTAGCTCACCACTGCCACTGACATCATCTTGTTGCAATGCTTTGGCAAGACCAAAATCGGTAACCCACATGGTTCCAAAACGATCGAGCAACAGATTCGCAGGTTTGATGTCACGGTGAAGCGTGCCGGACCTATGGGCATGTCCCAAGGCAACCGCTGCCTGTCGTATGACTTTTGCCACACTTTGCCAATAAGTATCCCCCATCTCGCTCAAAAGGCGCAGCGTGTTCTGTGGGATCTCGTCCCTCCGTCCCAAGTCAGCCGGTAACAAGTCTTCCGAAAAAATGTCCCCATTTGTGTCCGTGCCAGTGACTGCAACGGTGGCTTTGGTTGAGTAGGAATCATGCTGCATTGCAGGTCCCACAATCTCTCGTTGAAATAGACCGGATTGCCGGGCTGTCTGCTTGAAATCCCCAGACATCAATGCCGCAGCAAGGCCGTTGGCCAAAGGGTCGCCCTGACCCATTAGAGAATGGTCAGATCGCATGCCAAGGTTCCTGGCAATGAGAGCTGTCAACACATCCAACCCTACTCCTTCCACCAGGCGCATCACAATGTAGTGCAAGCCTTTCTGTTGTCCGACACTGTGAACAGTCACGATATTGGGATGGTTCAGCGCGCCAGCTGCCCGCGCTTCACGACGAAAACGATCCAATTTTTTATTATTAAAAAACACCTGGTGGGGCAAGACTTTTAAAGCAATGCGCCGTTCCAGTGATTGCTGGATGGCTTCATAAACAATTCCCATCCCACCCCGCCCGATCTCTCGGACTATCTGGAAATCTGCCAGCTGGGGACGAGGAAAGTCCGCTGCTGGGCGCGACGTTTTAACAGGCGTCGCGGTTTTCCAGTTTTCCAACAACATCATGGTGGGGAAAAGGTCTCGAATCTGATCGGCTAAATGCGGATAAGCTGCCGCATATGTTTCCACCGTGGGCGAAAGACCTTGCCGTTGCCGCATCAGGAATTCTTCGGCAAGCTGTTCGATAGTTGGGTCTTTGGCAGAATGTGGGTCCATAAGAAGAGACCTGTGGATTGACGGGATACCCATTACGTGTGAGCGAGATAGACCCGGCTAGATCGACCCGCTAATGCTTGGAGGCGAATACTTTGGTGAGCGTTTGTAGTCCTGT
>CAYMUR010000085.1:235-11254 GCA_964393615.1 uncultured Pirellulaceae bacterium | reverse complement strand
TAAAATCGGACAGATTAGCTAATAGGTTGCGCAATCGCTGAATGGCTCGGGCATAACGGATACTCGCGGCCTTTTCCTCGATGCCAACGATTTGCGCAACTTCACGATTCGATAGCTCTTCAAAATGCCTCAAAGCAATTACTTCCTGGTCAAGCTCCGACATTTGTGTAATCGCTGTGTGTAACTGCTGGTAGGTTTCCTCCCTGACAGCAGCTTGGCTCGGAGACGTCAGTCCTGCCGCGCATCCTTGGGCAATCGAAACCGAAGTAGCGACCGGAGAACCATTTCCGTCAAGGCCGACTTCGAGACGCGCATCTCGTTTTTTTGCACCGAGGTGTTGACGGTGAGCGTCCCATAGCGTCTGCAGAACAATCCTCCGCAACCACAGAAAAATACCATTTTGTGAATGGGAGGCATGATCACTGGCAAAGTATGACAGTCGCTTCACGGCTCGTAGGTAGGCTTCTTGTAACAGATCCTCTGCATCGACACGAAGCGCTAATCGAGGGTCGATGCGGAACCGGAGCACGCGAAACAGGCGGTCTCGATGCCAGGCAAAACCGGCTGCGAGTGCTGACTCATCGGCAGCCAAAAGCGCTGTCTCAAGCTGAGCTTCACGGGAGATATCTTGCATACATGCTTCTCGGATAGCTCAGCAAACCGGCGGTTCATACCCGCGGTTTACAGGAAACGTTCTGTGCCTGTTCCTGGGTTAATTTTGACGCACGTTGCGTGCCAGTCATTCTCGAATTGTACCGATCTTAAACATTCGCGTCAAACTTATCTTTAATCCCATTTTTTTTCCGAATTGATGTAGAAAGGTCAGTGGCATTACGTTGAGACCTATAGCGCGTGGTTCCTTGTTCCATTTCGTGCCTCGTTCATAGGCCCATGGAAGGGAAGACGTGTGGGAGCGGTTCCCTGGGACAACGGGACACCTGGAAACCTTTCATGGACCATGCAGACAACGAATCAGTGAAATGAAATTGCCGTAACGCCAGCGACTGCAATTGGGAACCACGGGGCATCGGTTTCCGCCAAAGGTTTCCGCCAAAATGCAACGAAAGGTCAAGCATGCGAAGATTCGATCGTTGGAATATCGTTGAGCAGGCAGTCGCTTGTTGGATCGCCTGGCTGTGCCTGTTTTCTGAAGCGTTGGTGTTGGCTGCCGCCCCGGGGGTCCCTGAAATCGAAAATTCCCCACCTGACTATGTCGGTTACGCTGTCACGAATTTGCCAAATTGGTACCGGACCAATGCACTTCGAGCGGCTGACAACACCCCCGCCGACAACCCGATTACGAATACGGGAGCCGAATTAGGACGGGTACTTTTCTATGATAACCGGCTCAGTCACAACAACGGAACCTCCTGTGCGAGTTGTCATGTTCAGGAAAATGGTTTTTCGGATCCGGAGCAATTCAGCACAGGGTTCGAGGGTGGTTTGACGGGGCGGCATTCGATGGGCCTATCGAATGCAAAATTTTATGCGCCGGCCGCATTCTTTTGGGATGAACGTGCTCCCAGTCTAGAGGACCAGGTGTTGAGGCCAATCCAGGACCCTGTCGAAATGGGATCTCGCCTTGGCGAACTAACGGAGGAGCTGCGCCAAACAGAATACTATCCTGTTCTTTTTCGGCGCGCCTTTGGAACCAACCAGGTGACGCCCGAACGAATCGCCGATGCGCTTGCCCAGTTTATACGTTCGATGGTCAGTTATCATTCCAGCTTTGATCGAGCACGCGCAGCGGGTCCGCCCAATTCGCCCGGCTTTAATGCAACACTGACACCCCGGGAGCGACAAGGTCATGCCCTTTTTGTGGGGGCGGGTTGTGTTGATTGCCACGGAACGGGTGCCCAGGTCGCCGACGCTGCGCGAAACAACGGCTTGGACCGGACCAATGAGGACGACGAGGGCGCGGGGAACGGTCGATTCAAGGTTCCCTCGTTACGAAATATTGCGGTGCGAGAGGGTTTTATGCACGATGGGCGTTTTTCTACGCTGGAGGAAGTGATTGATTTTTACAGTGTTGGTGTGCAAAACAATCCCAACCTCGATCAACGGTTGCGCGTGAATGGCCCCAATAGCTTGCCCTTACAGGGGAATTTTACCCCTGCAGAAAAAGAGGCGCTGATCGCGTTTTTAAACGCCCTTACCGACGAGGAATTTCTCACTTCGGAGCTTTTCTCCAATCCTTTCGTCCCGCTCAATGGTGATTTTAATTTGGACGGAGTGGTAGATATTGATGATTTTACTGCATGGAAACGTGACGTGGGATTGGTCGCGGGGTCCGTGTCTGGACCGTTGGTGTCAGATGGCGATGACAATGGACTTGTTGACGCAACGGATTTCCTGATTTGGAGAAACAACCTGGGAGCACGCTGGGATGAAGGCTTAACGTTTCTCACTCCCGTTCCTGAACCCTCCACGAATACCTTGCTCGTACTAGGCCTGGCTACCATCGGCATGGCTGCTTTTTACAGTAAAAGCCGGAAAATTCACCATGGCCACCTGCCCTGATTTGATCTCGGACCCCAACCTGTGAGGAATCGCTTCAGCTTTGTCCGTTTCCGACGCGCCTCCGTATTGTCATGGGAGGGAACGGTCGCATGTGGCAACGTTGCTCTTGGAGTTACCTATGAATATCTACCATTGCTATCAGTATGTTCCTTGTCTGGTCATGGTATTAGTGGCCGCTCGCAACGATGCGGCTCCGGTGACGTTCGAATTTGCTGGTGTCGTCATTCAGTCCGACATCGGTGAGTTTTCAATCAATGAACCGCTTACCGGTCAGTTTACATTCGAGTCGGCAACAGCCGACAGGGACGACGACCCGCATACTGGGCATTACGTTCCAGCAGTCACCGAATATCGTCTCCTGTTTTCCAATGGCTACTCCGGAACATTTGACAACGCAGGAACTTTGACCGATGTCCTGGTAATCGACGACGACCCGTTTGACGCTTTTTCTGTGGTGGCTCATTTGAGTGGTCATCCCGTGGAGGGACTGGTCCCCGAAATTTCCACAGCTAATTTCATGACAAACCGTGCACCGGGAATATTTATAAGCTCTGCAGCATTGCCCCTCACACCTCCCGACATTCAATTGGCAGATATTGCGTCAGGATCTTTACGGTTTTCGGATAGAAAATTCGTCCACTATGACATTACCTCGCTTACCTTAGCAGGGCCATTGTGTGATTTTAACAACAATCTCACGTGTGACCTGAACGACATTAACCTGATGTTTCAGCAAGGTAACTTAGTTGCAGGAGTTTCCGTCGTAGGCGAAAATGTGTTCGATCTTAACGATGACCTGTCGATTAACTCCACCGACATTGATTGGTGGTTAAATTCAGCTGCTGCGACTAATGGCTGGGATTTTCCCTACCGGCGTGGTGATACCGACGACATTGGTGCCATTCAAGATGGGGGCCACCGCGACGTCGACATTACGGACTTCAATGTCCTGTCGACGAACTTTAATCCTGCGGAGGGAAACCAAAGGGCGGGTAACTGGGATTTCGGTAATTTTGACGGAGATGGTGACATTGATATTACTGACTTTAACTACCTGGCGGCGAATTTTTCTCCCACGAACTACCTGGGTAGCCCTCTAACACCCATTCCTGAGCCGGCCAGTATATGCATGGTGATGATGGCAGCAAGCTTCTTGACGTTCCAAATGGGCTTGCGCCGATGGGGCCAGGACTGCGTGTGACTGGTTGACCTTTGTTCAAATGTCAACACTCTCCGGAGAACATGATTTCCCTACGTCATTCAGAAGACAGGCTGCCCTGCCTGTAGCGCAGTAGGAAAATCTTCTGGGTGTCGTGAAACTCCCTGCGATCTGTCAGACCCGAATCCGCCATGTTCGTTACAGCGATGATTGGACAGAGCTCCCCTCGGGTGTGGAAAATGAATTACCACGTCTACCACTTTAAGGGCCAACTACTTACCACCGCGAGAATTTCTGATAGTTTCGTCTGTCTGTGAATGGAGTTTTATTTTATAAGGCAGGCTGTCGATGTTCTTTGCGGCCAAGGGTACGCGTACTACGGAACGGCTACACTTTCACCGGGAGTTTCAAATTCTGACCCATGTTAGTAAGCGTTAGTAGCCTGAATTTCATTTTTTTGGCCGTGTTCGTAGCGTTGTTCGTTGTTGGTGGTATCTATAACCACATCCAGAAAAAGAAACGCCGCGAGGCCCTGGTCGTGCTGGCCAAACAGCTCGGGTTACGACTGAATACGGGTAAGGACCATCAGATCGCGTCGCGTTACCGTTTCCTTGACAAGCTTTCGCAAGGATCGAATCGATACGCTTACAATATTCTGTCGGGAGAGTGGCGAAACCAAGACGTCCTGGCATTCGATTATCATTATGTAACGCGTTCCAGGGACTCTAAAGGCAAACGACGAACGAAGCATCACTATTTTTCCTTTTTCATTCTGCACCTCCCCCGTGATTTCCCGGAACTCAAGATCAGTCGTGAGGGGTTCCTGTCCAAGATCGCGCAGGCCGTGGGTTACGATGATATCGATTTCGAATCCCACGAGTTTTCTCGACGTTTTTGCGTGCGTTGTCCGGACAAGAAGCTCGCCTATGATATATGCAACGCGCAGATGATCGACTACCTGCTCGATAACGACGATCTGAACATCGAAATCGAGGGCTCGGCTCTCGCGTTGGGTTTTGACCGCACCTTGGCAGTCGAGGCCATTGAGCACAACTTGGGACGACTCCTGAAAATTCGATCTCTCATGCCTGACTATTTGCTCGGCTAATCGACACACTTTTCCTGGAACGGGTCATTGCGAGAACGGACATGGATAACCTTATTGCTTTGGTGATTCTTGGTGGCGTTATCCTTCTGCCTTTGCTCTTCGTCATCCTGCAATACAACGGCCTGGTCGCCTTGCGTAATCACATTCAAGAAGCCTGGTCCAATATCGACACCGAACTCAAGCGGCGCTATGAGCTCATTCCAAACCTGGTGTCAGTTGTGAAGGGCTATGCAAAGCATGAGCGCGAGGTACTGGAAAAGGTGGTGGAGTTGCGAAATCGATGCGTCACGAATCGTGGCGCGCCGACAGAGCGGGCGATCGACGAGTCGATGCTTGTGGAAGAGATCAAGCGTTTACTAATCGTCGTTGAGGACTATCCGGAGCTCAAAGCGAATCAAAACTTTCTGGATCTCCAACAAGAACTCACGAACACCGAAGATCGTATCCAGGCAGCACGTCGGTTTTATAACGGCAACGTGCGGGACTATCGTAACAAGTGTGAGTCCTTTCCCAGCGGCATTGTCGCCCACCTTTTTCACTTTGGGCCCGAGGACTATTTCCGCGTCGCGCCTGCCGTGCGTGAGGTGCCCAACGTAGATCTTTGACAACGCCTACGTGGATTGTCGGTCAAAGTGTCGAAGGATGTGCTGGGACGAAACACCCCGATCAGCAGTCCGACGCAACAATCGGCCTACGTCCGTTGGAAGGTATTGGTGGCACGTGGGTAGGAGGCATTCAATGCAAGCAGGTATTAGGTGCTGAGCACCCCTTGCAATTACAATAAAACATGGCCAGTCAACTTGGCCAAACCCCAGGGTAACACTCGTTATAATGGGCGTGCCCCCCCAAGATAAAACGAATGTGAAAATACGAACGTATCGCGTTTTTGCATCGTATTACAGACCGGCTGGACAATGAAATGGCGTCAGTGATTTTGTCTACCAGGCAGGGAGGCTCACAAAAACCTAATACATGGTGCACCTTTGGATTGTCTTTTCATGATAGGATGTTTGGAAGGAGCCTTGATTTGTGGGCTGTGTGATTACCACGGGCGTTTTAACACGGTTCACGTATTTTCGAACCAAAGAGACTTAGGACGATAAACACTTTTAAACGGCTGGCAACGCATCAAAAAAAATCTCGAGACCAATGCCACTCAGCTGGCATGCGCCACGAGACGGATAACTCAATGGTAATGTGTACCTGCCAGGTGTTAAGGTCGAAAGGAACGTGCGAGCCGAAATGTCGGGACATTTGCTTTAAGGTGACCGCCTGCCTTTCAATGCATTAGGAGATATCGTGAACGGTGTTGTTGTTTTTGGATCCGCGATTGTATTGGCCAGTGCCTTTGTGTCGCAAAGCTTGGGCGGGTCTCCCCTGCAATATAAGAAAAACGACGATGGAATCTGGTTCTATGAACACCATGAACCAGTATTCTTCTATCAGATAGCGCACAAATCTCGTAACGGGAATTATCGTCGTGCCAACTACATTCACCCGTTGTATGGCATGACTGGGGATGTCATTACGGAGGACTTTCCCGCGGATCATTTGCATCACCGCGGAATTTTTTGGGCATGGCATCAAGTCCGCGTCGACGGAAAAAATATCGGAGACAATTGGACATGTCAAGAATTCAACTGGAATGTCACGCACTCGAAAGTCATGCGTTGCGGGCAGGCGATGGATCTGTTGACTCACGTCACCTGGTCGTCGTCGGCCTTGTTAGATGACCAAAATGATCCGCAACCAATCATTCAAGAAACAACAAGAATCCGCATTCACAGAAAATGCAATTCCTATCGCGTGATCGATTTTAAAATCGGGCTCACGGCAATAGAAGAAAACGTCACAATGGGCGGGTCGGAAAACGACAAGGGTTATGGTGGATTCTCAGCAAGGGTTCGTATTCCGCCCGACGTGCAATTCATTGGTAATAAAGGTCGGATCGAGCCACAGCGTACGGCGGTTGATGCGGGACCATGGGTGAATATGGTCGGCGAATTCGAGACAGGTAATGGGGAGGGGTTCGCCATCATCAGCCACCCGGATAATCCAGGCTATCCAGAGCCGTGGATCCTGCGGACGCGTGGCAGTATGCAGAACGCTAAATATCCTGGTCAACATGCGATACGTGTCGGCCGTGGCGAGAAAGCCTGGACCCTTCGATATCGCCTTGTCATCCACCGTTGTGGTGATGATACGGCGTTGCTCAACCGTCTCCATCGCCAATTTATCCGCGCATCGCTTTAATAGCGGGTCGGGCCGGTTGGTGAACCCCAGGCTGTATGGGTCTGGCTGGTACCCTTGATAGCGCATCCGGATCATTGCCGCGAACACAATTCGACTATCAAAGGGTTTGGTTTTTACAGTACCATCCACCGGGGCGTTGTAGCGTAATGCGGTGCCGAAAGCCAATACGGACTGCGGTCCAGTCAGGCTCTGTTTCAGAAGGTCTGTCAGGAGTGGTCTCAGCGGAATCGTTGCCACGCGGTTGTGGTGTAGCATGTTGCGTATTGGCCTGCTGTGATGATCAAATAGAGGTGGGTCACACTGATGCCGATGAAAAACAGTCTTCAGGTAACACTGACGCAACTCGACGAAATTCAGCCAGCCAAGTTACCGGTTGAAAAATTACGGGAACTGCAGCAGGCCGTCAAAGACCAGCAGGAACAGCTGGTGCAGCATGCAACCGGAGTCCAAGAAAGGGTTGCTTCGGCACTGGAGCAATCAGATCCTGGGGTAATTCGGCTAGCCAGAAAAGAGGCTGCCAATTTACGCGTCCAAAACGACAGCCTGGAGGATCTTCACGTAAAACTTGATACGGCCATTCATGAACGGACGCTGCGCGACGCCATGGTGAAAAGGCTTGGTTCAACACGGCGGCTGCAATGTCTTGAAATCTTTATCATGATCTTGATCGTGTTTATCTTGGGATTGTTATTTTACGACAGCATGGTGAGTGCCGAGCATCGGCCCGATTGGCTTTCCAGTGATAATATTTTCAAGATCGACGTGGTGTGCTGCATGATATTTCTGGGGGAATTTATTTTTCGCTTAAGTTGTGCCGAGTCCAAAAAGTATGTGTGGAAACATCATTGGATTGACTGCGTGACGTCGATTCCCATTCCTGGCGAAGCACAACTTGCTCGTTTCGGACGAGTAGCAAGGTTGGCTCGTTTTGCTCGTCTGCTCCGCCTGTTCAGATTCCTGCATTTTCTCCGTGTGTTTTTTATGCTTTGGCGCGGCATGGACAAATTGCAGGACGTGATTGATATTAAAATGATGAAAAAGACGATTCGCTGGGCTGTGTTTGTCACGTTGATGGGGGCATTTTTGATCTACCATTTAGAAGGGGTTTTGCTGGAAGGAGGGCCAGACGGTACCGAAACACCCAATTCGGTAGGTAGTCTTGTCCTGGCAATCTGGTGGAGTTTTACAACAGTACTAACGGGAGGGTTTGGTGACATTCACAACCCGACCACGGTCAGTGGACAGGTCTTGACCGCAATACTGGTGATTACCGGAATGGTTTTTGTGGGTGTTTTTACGGCGACGCTGACATCGTTGTTTGTGGGTGAACAGACGGAAGAAATGGAACGTTTGCAGGACGATTTAACTGCCAAGATCGACCAGATCGGAGAAAGGCTGAAAAATCTCGAGCGGCACTAGCACCCGCCACAGTCCCCTGGTTTGAGGTGGCGATTGTTCGGGGTTGCAGAAGGGTTCTGTCTCTCGTTCATTCGACTTGCCTGTCGTTGTTGACTCGGCGGGTGGTGCTGGCCAGGAAAACTCAGCCGCTCGGTCCGGAGAAACGGCATTTTACAATAGGAGCAAAGACTGCCGCCTGTTTCCGGTCGATTCGAATGAGGAGCGTTGATGTCCAGCAATTCCGAGAGATGGCACCATCTTGGGCGAGTGACTGCAATTTCACTGCAATTTTATGGTGGTCAGGATTTCACGGTGGCCAGGAACAATAAGGACTATGATGAAAAGTGTGATAGAAAAATATCGTATCCGCTGGTGTGGTGTTGCCTGGGGCCTTTTGCTCGGTGTTGCGGGGGCCGAACCGCAAATCACGACGGTTGTCGGTACGGGGTTGGCAGAAGCCAATGAGCGCGGCGGAGCGCGCGTGACGAATATTGGCAATCCATTTGGTGTTGATTTGGGGCCGGCCTGCGCGTTGTATATTTGCGAGGTCAGCAATCATCGTGTCTGGCGCTGGGACCCAGGCACCGACGAGCTTTGTATTGTTGCTGGGTGTGGAAAACAGGGGTACACGGGAGATGGTGGGCTGGCAACCGCAGCCCGACTGAGTGAGCCCTATGAGGTCCGCTTTGACCCTCAGGGTGATATGTACTTCGTCGAGATGAAGAATCATGTCGTGCGCAAGGTCGACTCGGCGACGGGCATCATTGCGACGATTGCGGGCGACGGAACGGCGGGTTACAGCGGCGATGGGGGCCCTGCCACCCGCGCGCAATTAAAAAGCCCTCATAGTATTGCCCTCGACGATCGCGGTTCCTTGTTTATTGCCGACATTGGCAACCATCGGATCCGCCGAGTTGATCTGGCGACCGGCGTCATTACGACCTTTGCCGGAAACGGCGTCCAGCGACTGCCCACAACGGGACAACGCGTCACCTATATGCCGGTGCTCGGCCCCCGTGCCTTGTTTGTTACGGACCGTATTCTTTGGGTGGCCTTGCGCGAAGGGCATAGTGTGTGGAAAATCAACCTAGACGCCCCGCGCTGGCAACACGTGGCAGGCACCGGCATGCCAGGCTATTCCGGCGATGGAGGACTGGCGGTGTCCGCTACGTTCAATGGCCCCAAAGGTATTGCCGTTGACGGTCATGGTGACATTTATGTGGCCGATACCGAGAACCAGGTCATTCGCCGGATCGATGTCAACAAGAACACGATCCACACTCTTGCCGGCTCGGGGCCGGATGAACGTGGTGGTCATGGTGACGGCGGCCCGGCGAATCAAGGCCAGTTGAATCGTCCGCACGGCGTGTGCGTCGACGCGCACGGTGGTGTCTATATTGGCGATTCCGAAAATCATCGGGTGCGTCAGGTCCGCACCGGTTTATGAATCACAGGACCGCCTTGTCTTGGCCGACACATTCTTTCAAATGACGACACCTACTTTTGGTAGGGAGCTGTCCATTGCCAGGTGTGGACTGTGTATGTCCTGGGAACTGCTCGCTTGGCAAACAACGGGGTAGATCAAGGTGGTTCTCTCGATTACGATTGCTCCTGTCACTTGCCTGGCAGCCATTGTTCGAGTGGCCGTGGCGACGGCTAGCTGGCCACTGGTTGGTGACAAATGCCTTTGCCTTCACATCAGCCGCGGTGAATGCGTACAAAAGTAGTACCAGTTTGGCAATGCATGGATTTACCGAAACGACCGCATGGAACCGGGGCGATGCGTTGGGATACTACCGAAGATGATCACGTCAGAAATTGTGTCGGCCTTACTATGGATGGGGCTGCCTGTATTGGGTGGCTATGTTCTGTGGCGGTCTTACCTGCGTCAGCGGGAAGAGGGTGAACGAAAAGCGGCCGGATTGGCCCGGGGTTTGGCACTCCTAGGGATTGTCGGTGCAACGCCGCCCATGTTGTGTCTTGTTTTTTGGGTCAACCAATTGCCGGTGGATCGAGCGGTTCTGATGTGCCTGGTCGGCATCTGTGTCCAAGGTTCAGGGAGCCTTGCTGGCTGGCTGACAGGCCGTTGGTGCGGACTATCTGCCAACCAGCGTGCTTCCTACTTTCTCGGTGGTGCATCAAGTAACGTGTTGACGTTTGGCGGGATTACGGTGGTCCTCTTGTTAAGATCGACGGGAGATCCTTATGCCGAATACGCCCTGGGCGAGATGGTCATTTATCGGATCCTCGAATCTCCCTATTACTACTTGATTGCTTGGCCCTTGGCGGCATCCATGGCTGGCGCGGATCAGGTCGGACCGACTCGTTTTCGTTCTTATGTTCGAAAAGCGATTACTGGACCGAACATGGCTCCTGTCGCGGGGATCATCACGGGGGTATGGCTTAACTTTGCCGGAATCGACCGGCCACCAATATGGGATGGCATTGCCGAGATTTTCGTGAAGATTGCCGTGGTCGTCATTGGCGTGTCGGTTGGTATTGGCTTGCGCAGAGCAAATCCATGGCGTCATTTCAAGGCATGCCTGAGAATTTCGGCGATAAAATTCATCCTGATGCCGGT
>CAYMUR010000085.1:0-225 GCA_964393615.1 uncultured Pirellulaceae bacterium | reverse complement strand
CATTGCGTTAATGCTCGGTTTTGACGGGCGATCTTTGCAAGTCATTGTTATCTGCGGTTCAATGCCAGTGGCGTTTATGGCTGTCGTCGGTGCGACACTCTATCGCTTGGACGTGGAACTCGTAGGATCGTTTTGGTTATTCACGACAGCAACCATGGTAATCGTTGTTCCGTTATTGGCTGTCATCACCAGGATGATCGCAGGCTAGGACGTCCACCGATTGAA
>CAYMUR010000084.1:0-23800 GCA_964393615.1 uncultured Pirellulaceae bacterium | reverse complement strand
GTCCCTGCCCCACCTGCGAAGGGTTTTTTTGTATTTTTGCTAGAATTGACCGGGTTGACCGACATTTAACTCGCCGATAGGATAATTTAGGAGCTCGGCTACGCCGAGCTTTTTGTTCGTTTTACTTTGTGACAACTTTCACAAAGTATCTTCTGTTTTTTGTAAGTTATTATTTGGCTTGGTCTTGTGGAGTCCGTTGTCTTTCCCTTGCTGTTGATGATTGCGGCTTCCGCAATGATTCCCCTGGCGATGTTAGCTTTGGGAACATTACTCGGTCCGCGTCGATCGGGATCCGTCAAAGAGATGCCGTATGAGAGCGGCATGGACCCCATCCACGATGCGCGGCGGCGTTTTGATGTCCGGTTCCATTTGGTGGCGATTGCTTTCATCATTTTTGACGTGGAGCTGTTGTTCCTCTATCCCTGGGCGGTGGCTAGTCATCATCCGCAGGGCGTGGACAGGGTTGTGGAGGTCGGTTTGATTTCCGGGCGGGGGATGGTGTTTGGTGGCGTGATGTTTTTCTTGTTCCTGGTCGTCTTGGGACTGGTTTATGAATGGCGTCGCGGGGTGCTCCGATGGCGATAGAAGTGTCGCAGAATTCTGGTTTGGCGAACAGCGAAAATCTGCCCGACAACGTTGTCATTACGAACCTTGACAAGTTGGCCAACTGGTGCCGTAAAAACAGTCTCTGGCCGATGCCTTTTGCGACAGCCTGTTGTGGAATTGAGTTGATGGCGACGGGAGCCAGTCGCCACGACTTAGCGCGTTTTGGTGCGGAAGTGTTTCGCTTCAGTCCGCGGCAGTGTGACTTGATGATTGTGGCGGGGCGGGTTGTGATGAAGATGTTGCCAGTGTTGCAACGGATTTGGCAGCAGATGCCAGAACCTAAATGGTGTATCTCAATGGGGGCCTGTGCATCGACGGGGGGTGTGTTTGACACGTATGCTGTGGTGCAGGGGGTGGACCGGTTTATTCCGGTAGACATGTATGTTCCTGGTTGCCCTCCCCGACCGGAACAATTAATTCAAGCGATCATGGACTTACAAGAAAAAATCCAGTCTGAAGGTAGGCTGGACGGAGCAGAGTTCAACATCGCATCTCGACAGCAACCCAAGAGGGCGTTGTTAGAACTACCGATTTTGGGTCAGGTGCCTGGACCAGATTCGGTCAATTAGTGTTGAATTAGTTGAATATTATGCCAAAACTGAGTGACGTTGTTGACGACCTGCAGGGTCTCTGTGCTGGGACATCCGACGAGATCCTGCTAAGTGAATTTCGGGATCAGTCTCGGGTGGTGCTTCCTCGGTCCGTGTTGTCGGATGCATTTGGGCTACTACGCGACAAGTGGGGATTTGACCTTTTAGTGGACATTACTTGTGTTGACTACTTGAACTACCGTGGAGCTCGTGACCGCTTTGGCTTGGTTTATGTTCTGGCCTCTACCAGTGACAATACCCGTCTTGTGTTGCGCGTCATGTTGAATGAGTCCAGCCTGAGCGTTCCTTCGGCGGTGCATTATTGGAATGGTGCGGATTGGTTGGAGCGGGAAGTGTGGGATATGTTTGGCATTCGTTTCGAAGGTCATCCTGACCTGCGGAGAATTTTGTTGCCGGAAGAATTTACCTCGTATCCGTTGCGTAAGGACTATCCGTTGCAGGGTAGAGGTGAACGGCATCATTTTCCCACACTGACTCGTGGTGAGGCGTAACAAAATGTTTCATCCTGATCCCCTCTCGTCGATGACGTTGTCCGCGGAAATGTCGGAAAAGGTGGATCGAGACTATTTGTGGACATTGAATTTTGGTCCACAGCATCCGGCGACACATACCACGTTGCGACTTGTCCTTCAACTGGATGGTGAGCGAGTGGTGGATGCCATCCCCGACATGGGTTATTTACATTCGGGATTCGAGAAGATTGGTGAACATCTTGACTATAACCAATATGTGACGGTAACTGATCGGATGAATTACATCTCGCCGATGGCCAACAATGTTGCTTGGCATCATGCGGTGGAGACATTGTTGGGCATTCAATTGACACCGCGCTGTGAATATGTGCGCGTGATTGTTGCGGAATTGGCTCGGATTAGCGATCATTTGCTTTGTTGTGGTGCGATGGGGTTGGATGTGGGAGCATTTACGTTTTTTCTTTATGCATTTTATCAGCGTGAGGTGCTCTACGATATTTTTGAAACGTTATGTGGCGCACGTTTCACCAACAGTTACACCCGTGTCGGTGGTGTGATGCATGATATAACACCACTGGTCATTGAGAAGATCAATGTCTTTCTGGATACATTTCCCAAGACACTTGGAGACATGGAGCGGCTCCTGAATCGCAACCGGATTTTTGTGGATCGCACAAAGGGTGTAGGAGTGCTTTCGAAAGAAGAGGCACTGTCCGGGAGTGCGACAGGTCCTGTGGCCCGCGCCAGTGGCGTGACGACTGATTTGCGTAAAGATAACCCCTACCTGGCCTATGGAGACTTTGATTTTAAAGTTTGTTGTATGCGTTCAGGCGATTCCTACGCCCGTTATTTATTGCGGATGGCGGAGATGCGAGAAAGTATGAAGATCGTGAGGCAGGCAGTTAACAACCTGCCATCCGGACCGATTAATGTTGGCGTTGACGAACGAAAAACCTTGCCAGATAAGCGTCAAGTCTATCAGACAATTGAAGGGACGATAACGCATTTTGAGTTGGTGATGACCAATTGTGGGTTCCAGGTACCATCGGACGAAGTGTATGCAGCGATCGAAGCACCAAACGGCGAATTGGGATTTTACGTTGTCGGAGATGGTAGTCATGTCGCTTACCGGGCACGTTGTCGTCCTCCATCCTTTATTCACTTTGCACTTTTTCCCAGCTTGATACGGGGCCATACGCTAAGCGACGTGGTGGCCGTTTTGGGCAGTTTGAACGTCATTGCCGCTGAATTGGATCGGTAAGTTATTAATAGAACGCGAGATGGATGGATGAATAGCGAACGGGTGAACAAGGAGAAGCAACCAAAGGATCGGATCTTGACCGAGGAAATTGTGACTGAGATTCGGGCTTTGTTCGACCGTTATCCAAGCCGGCAGGCGGTCACTTTGCCGGCATTGCATATTGTCAACGAACGCATGCGCCATGTTCCACTAGCCGCCGTCGTAGAAATTGCCGAGCTCTTGGATCTGGCCCCTGCAGAAGTTCAGGACACGTTAACTTTTTATGGTTTTTTCAGGCAGGACCAAGCACACGGTCGGGTGCGAGCCTGGATATGTCGTTCGATCAGTTGTGCCTTGCGGGGCGGTGAAGAATTACTGGGTCATATGTGTGAAGTGTTGGATGTACAGCCTGGTGAGACTACTGCTGACGGTCGGTTGACACTCGAACCCGCTGAATGCCTTGGTGCTTGCGATGTTGCGCCTTGTATGTTGGCCGGGGAGCGGTTGTACGAGAATATGGGAATTGACCAGGTCGATGAATTTTTGGAACGACTAACGACAGATGATGAACACGGCGACGTTTAAACCTGTGCTATTGGCGAATATCGGTCGTGAAGCCAGCCATACGCTGCGTGCGTACCGCGAAGTCGGTGGTTACACGGCTTTGGCGAAGGCAATTTCGGAAATGACTCCCACTCAGGTTGGTGATGTTGTACGGGAAAGCAATTTGCGTGGTCGTGGTGGTGCCGGGTTTCCAACAGGTTTGAAGTGGACTTTTTTGCCCAAAGACCATCCGGGACCAATCTATTTTTGCTTGAATGCTGACGAGAGCGAACCTGGAACATTCAATAACCGTATTTTGATGGAAAAAGATCCGCACCAGGTGATCGAGGGCACGATTTTATCTTGCTACGCCACAGGTGCTTCGACAGCTTACATTTATTTGCGTTATGAATATCCACAGGCATTGCAACGATTGCAACAGGCGATTGACGAGTGTTATGCTGAAAATTTGCTAGGCCGTCATATTCTCGGTGGTGACTATTCTTTGGATGTCTACATTCATCGGGGTGCCGCAGCCTATATCTGTGGTGAAGAGACGGGGTTAATTGAAAGCCTCGAAGGCAAACGTGCATGGCCTCGTATCAAGCCACCATTTCCAGCAGTGGAAGGTGTGTTTGGTAAGCCAACAGTCGTTAACAATGTGGAAACGGCAGCTTGTGTAACGCATATTGTGGGTCGAGGCGCAGATTGGTTTCGTTCCCAGGGGACTGCTGCAGATCCGGATAATCCTCGTGACGCTGGGAGTTATGGCCCAAAGCTATTTTGTTTAAGTGGGCATATCGAACGGCCTGGCTGTTATGAGGCGCCGCTGGGAATCACGGTACAAGAGTTAATTGATCAGTTTGGCGGAGGAGTCTGGAAGGGCCGTCGTGCGAAAGCCGCGATTCCGGGTGGCATTAGTATGGGACTGCTGCGTGCTGACGAGTTTGATTGTCCGTTGGATTTTGCGGGGCCAGGTAAGTATGGCTGTTTGGGATTGGGAACGGCCGCTGTGGTCGTGCTTGATGAGACGGTCCCAATCGTCGATTTTCTCTATAACAGTTGTCGATTTTTCGCGCATGAGAGTTGTGGACAATGTACGCCCTGCCGTGAAGGTACTGCCTGGTCCTTGCGCATGTTGGAGCGGATTCGACACGGCCGTGGTCGACTGCAGGACCTGGAATTGTTACTGGAGATTGGCGATTCGATTGGCATCATGCCGGGAACGACCATATGTGGTCTGGCTGACGGTGCCGCTTGGCCAATTAAAAATGCGATTCGCAAGTTTCGAGATGAATTCGAAGACTATATCCGAAGTACGAATCCGGATGGATATATGGTAACCGAACCGGTGGCGGCTTTAGATGTGATTGGAGTGCATTGAATGGCCACGGTAATCGTTAACGACGTACCGCTTGAAGTAGATGACGGGGAACGTCTGAACGGAATTCAAGCTGCGCAGCGTGCGGGATTTGAAATTCCTCATTATTGCTGGCATCCGGGGTTGAGCGTGGTAGCCAGTTGTCGTATGTGCTTGGTCGAATCAGGCCGACGGGATGCCGAAACGGGAAAAATTTCCTTGCTTCCTAAACTTGTTCCCGCATGTCAGACACCAGCGACCGACGGCACTGTTTTTGTGACGGAAAGTGAAAAGGTTCAGCGTGCCCGGGCACAGGTCGAGGAGGGTTTGCTCATCAACCATCCCATTGACTGTCCGATCTGTGACAAAGCGGGTGAATGTCATTTACAAGATTATCATTTTCAGCACGGCCAGGAGCAGCGGCGCGCCGACATCAAGCCCTTCACCAGTCGTCGCCGGTCACTGGGGGACACGGTTGCGTTGTTCGTCGATCGCTGCGTCATGTGCAGTCGCTGCGTTCGCTTCTGTCGTGAGATAACTGGCACCAGCGAGTTGATGGTGTCAGGACGCGGTAGTGGCGAAGAGATTGATGTGTTTCCGGGTTACCCTTTGGCAAACAAAATGTCGGGGAATGTTGTTGATCTATGTCCGGTTGGTGCGTTAGGTGACAAGGAATTTCTTTATTCCCAGAGAGTTTGGTTTATGAACAACCGGCCTGGTGTGTGTGCTGGCTGTGCCACCGGTTGCTCGATCTATGTTGATGAAAACCAGGACCAAATTTACCGTTTGCGACCGCGGGAGAATCCGCAGGTCAATGGTTGGTGGATGTGCGACGAAGGTCGTTATGGTTTCAAGCATGTTCATGATGAACGCCGGCTAACGCAGCCCCAGCGTCATGATCAGGGTAAATGGGAATTTCTTGAATGGTCCTCGTTATCTGAAGAATTAGATGGCACCCTGAAACAGGCGAATCGGTTGGCGTTCGTTGTTTCCCCTTTTCTTACTGTCGAAGAAGCATACTTAATGGTGTCCTACGTGCGTGCTGTGCAGCCGGACGCTTGCTGTGTGTTGGGACAAGTACCGCTGACCGGAGAGGATGAACGATTTCCTGGTGGGTTTACAATCCGTGCGGAGAAATGTCCCAACCGCCGTGGTGTGGAGGAAGTCTTAAAACACGGACGCCACCAGTTGTTGACTTGGAATGACCTGGCCGAACAATGTGTTACTGAACCTTTTGACACGATCTGGTTCAGTGGTGGTTATCAATCAGAGTGGTTGAACTCAGAAGACCTGGACAACCTTTCCAAAGTATCTTGCCTGGTAGTGCAGGATTTGTTTCCATCGTCGTTGTCAAAGATAGCAAAATTTGTATTGCCGGATGCGGCATTTGCCGAGCGGGCTGGGTCCTATGTGAATCATGCAGATATACTGCAATCATTCGATTGGGCGATTCGGCCTCCCGCAGGTGTGATGTCTGCGGGACAATTGTTTTGGCGGATGCTGGGACGTGAAGGGCTGTACGATGCTCCTGCTGTTTTAGCGGAGGTGGCACGTGAGATTCCTTATTTTTCTAAGGCGACACCGCCGGTGTCCGACGGTGGTATTGATTTGAAAATTAATCAATTGGTGGAGACATAAAAAGTAAAATTCAAAACAGCGAAAGCCTTATCAAGCTGGTCGATTGATCGATGGGTGAAAAAATAAGACGGCCAATATGGCGAATTGCTACAGAATAGGTGTGACGCGCGAATTTTTTTCAAGGTCGACGTGGAGTGTAAGGCCAGCGTTGATCGGCAGGGTGTTACACCCTTAACATTTTGTGTGGAGTAGGTGTAAAAATAGTTTTTCTTCAGCAAGCTTGTTGCACTGAGGCTCCCATAGGGCGTCAGGGCTTGTGTTACCGTTTGAGTTGGTTTGAATGAATCAAGCAGTATTACTACAAGTGATAGTCAAGATTGCCATTTTGTTGGGTGGCTTGATGACGGCGGCAGCCTACTTCGTGTTGCTGGAAAGACGTATTTGTGCCTGGATTCAGGATCGCCGTGGTCCGAATCGAGTGGGAATGCCATTGAGTTTGCTGAACCCGCGCTGGAAAGATTGGCGGCTGTTTGGTTTGGGGCAACCGCTGGCTGACGGCTTAAAGTTCATTTTGAAAGAAGAGTACACTCCGGCACATGTGGATCGTCGTTTATTCATCTTGGCTCCCGTTACGATCTTAACTGCCGCCTTAGCCGTGTTTGCGGTGATCCCGTTTGGCAGCATGGTTCCACCACTCAGAGGGTTCACGGACGAGTCGATCCCATTGGTTGTTGCTCCGGGGGTGGATGTCGGCATGATCTATGTGTTTGCCCTCTCCAGTATTGCTGTTTATGGAGTCATATTGGGTGGCTGGGCCAGCAACAGTAAATACAGTTTTCTGGGGGGCTTGCGGTCGAGTGCGCAGATGATCGCTTACGAACTCCCATTAGGGCTGGGCATCCTGGGCGTTGTGCTGGCGACAGGATCCTTGCGATTAGACGAGATCATTGAGAAACAAGCTGCCGTGGGCTGGTTTTCCCTGACACAACCGCTTGGGTTAATCGTGTTTGTGATTGCTGCATTTGCAGAAGCGGCCCGCCTGCCGTTTGATTTGCCTGAGGCTGAACAGGAATTGATTGGTGGATATCACACGGAATACTCTGGAATGAAGTTACTGTTGTTTCTGGTGGCGGAATTTCTACACATGATTGTGGCAGCGTTTCTGATAGTGATTTTATTTTTTGGAGGCTGGCATTTACCGTTTGGATGGACAGGATCGATCGGCGAAGGTGAAGCCATTGGTTGGGGACACGCATTACTGCGGCTGGTGTCGCTCACCGGAAAAATCTTTCTCATGATTCTGTTTTTCATGTTGGTGCGTTGGAGTTGGCCCCGTTTCCGGTTCGACCAGTTGATGGGGTTAGCTTGGAAAGTCATGTTGCCTTTGGGGTTGGTGAATCTGGTAGGGGTTGCCTGTGTCACAGAGATCCAGGCCATATACCCAACTGAATTAGAAGCTCGTTTTGGTGAGTGGACCAGCATCGCATTGATGATGGTTAGTTGGGTCATATTTTTGCTTTCCGTTGGCATTGCGGCTGTGTTGTCACCCCTGACAACGGACAATCGGCCACGCCAAAATCTTCATCCGTTCGAAGTCGATCCTCAGGTATAACGATGCAACCAAATGATCCGAATATCCACTGGGTAGAAGAGCCGGGACTAGGACTGGCTGGGAAGATGTATTTGCCACTTTTTCTCCAGGGGCTGACCACAACGGCGAAGCACTTAATGGCTCCTAAAGTAACTGTCAGTTACCCGGACGAAAGTCCGCAAATTGGTAACGAATTGATCTACCGTGGCGTACACCGGTTAAATCGGGACGAACAGGGTCGCGTCAAATGCGTTGCCTGCTTTCTTTGTGCCACGGCGTGTCCTGCACATTGCATCGACATCGTGGGTATCGAAAGCCCCTGGGAGGACCGCGAAAAGTATCCTGAAAGTTTTTCGATTGACGAGCTGCGTTGCATTTACTGTGGGATGTGTGAAGAAGCTTGCCCAGTCGATGCGATTGAATTGACCAGTTTGTATAATTTGACTGGCCGTAGTCGTGAGGAGATGGTATTTGACAAAGAAAAGCTATTGAGTGTCTATGACCAGACCAAAGATCGCGAGCCAATGAAGTCGGCTGAGCTGGGAGGCACATTATGAACCCGGACCTGGTGGAAATGTTCTCAAGAAATACCACCCTCTTCGGTCTTTTCGGTCAAGTGACCATACAACCAACCAGTGTCGCAGCGGTGTCCGATTCACCTGCAAGTATCCTGCAACTGCTGATGGTCTGTTTCCAATCCGCGCTCCTGTGGGCTGTATTTGCAATGGCAGGGGGGCTGTGGATTTTGTTGTTACGTCCTGGGCGGCGCTGGCAGGGGGTGGGTGCTTTCCTGACAGTGGTGGGACTGTTGTTATGCGTTTTGCAGTTTCGCAGCGGTACCGGTTTGTCGACGCAGACTTTGTTTTGGACGTTGGCTTCGGTGACGATCTTGTCTGCGGTAGCGACCATTATTTCAAGAAACCCTGTCTATTGTGCGATCTGGTTTGCGCTGACTTTGCTTGGTACGGCTGTTTTGTTTTTGTTGCATGGTGCGCAGTTCCTGGGAGTGGCAACCGTTGTTGTGTACGCTGGTGCGATTGTAGTTACTTTTTTGTTTGTTGTGATGTTGGCCCAATCTGGTGGGCAGGCCCATTATGACAGTCGGAGTTGGGGTTTGGTCCCCACCGGGATGGCGACGCTGGCCGGGGCCGGTTTTCTCGCGATGGTACTGCTTGCTGTCGGTGGATTATCGAATGTTGACCGGGGGCCGTTGCGGGATGAAGTGACCAGCGTGTTACAGGAATGGGTAGACCAGGAAGGGGAAGAGATGGATGTTGCGGCCGCCGTTCGCACTGTTCGGTTGTTTCAGCAGCCGCGATCGGAGCGATATGCGTTGCACTGCACATTGACCGACGACAACTTGGCTGATTTTTTAGGTAAAAAGGATGGCATGGATCGGCTGGCTGACAGATTGGCGGCACATATTCCTGAATTGGTAGATGTCGATATTGACTTGCGACTATCGGCTCAAGACGTTCTTGGTCAACACCATATGGCGAATTTAGGAGGCCAACTCTTTGCCCGGCATTTAATTTCGGTGGAGGTCACCGGCGTGTTGTTATTGGTGGCGTTGGTAGGTGCTGTCGCCATTGTCATTCAAGGGAGACAATCCGATAAACAGCGGAAACTTTGATCATGACTGAAATTGCATGGTTACAGAATTACCTTGGCTTAGGTGCCATACTGTTCGTGTTAGGGATCATTGGCGTTCTGACGCGTCGTAACGTCATCGTTATCTTTTTGTGTATTGAAATGATGTTGCAAGGCGTTTCACTAAGCCTGGTTGCCTGGAGCCGATTTCACAATGACTGGGGTGGCCAGCTGCTGGTAATGTTTATCATTGCCGTGGCGGCCTGCGAAGCTGGGATTGCTTTGGCGTTGGTGATGATGCTCTTTCACCGCAGTGGTAACCTGGATGTTGCATATTGGCAAGCTTTACGTGAAGAAGGGCAGCAGCCATATGTTGATCGTGAAATTTCTAGAGAGACAGAATCGGAACGAGTTTGGCCACGGTTGACTCCGGCTGGAGTGGAGCCTTCACAAGATGTAGAACAACATCGTAGCCGCGTGTGACAACTATGGACTGGACAACTACCCTCTTGATACTTATTCCCACGTTGCCGTTATTGGCGGCCGTCGTCACGGCGCTGTTGGGACCGCGATGGTTGCGGGCGTCCAGTCATTGGCCTGCGCTCTTGGGGATATTGGCGTCATTTGCGCTGAGTCTGGCATTAGTACGTGATGTCAACAACGACTCATCGAAATATCAAAGCGCAACGGACAACGCTGTAGGGTATGAAAAAGTCTGTACGTTGTGGACCTGGGCAGCCTTGCCTGATGCTTACCAGCAGATGCCGATAGTTCCGGCGGTGGATCGTGGGACTAGCGATTGGGGATGGCGTGATTTTACGGTCGATATCACACTGCGGGCGGATCCGTTGACGGCGACGATGTTATGCACGGTGACGTTTGTATCGTTGCTGGTTGTTATTTTTGCTGCGGGTTATATGCATGGGGATCGTGGCTACTGGCGTTTTTTTACTTATGTTTCGCTGTTTGTGTTTTCCATGGCACTGCTGGTTTCGGTGAGTAACCTGTTGTTGCTCTATGTATTTTGGGAAGCGGTCGGTGTGTGTAGTTATTTGCTAATCGGGTTTTGGTACGAAAAGCCTTCTGCAGCGGCGGCTGGCAAAAAAGCTTTTTTGGTCAATCGAGTGGGTGATTTTGGTTTTGCAATTGCCTTGTTTTTGATTTGGACAACGTATGGGACATTGAATTTTCATGATACACCTTTGCTCACCAGCGAAACGGTACAACAGCTGGATTCAACAGTGGTTCAGGATCACGGAGCATTGGATGGCCGAGGTATCTTAGGCCAGGCCCGCTTGCGTGAAAACGATTTTGTTGGTGGGACGCTGGGCACCGTGATTTGTTTACTGTTACTTGTCGGCGCTTGTGGTAAGAGTGCTCAGTTTCCGCTGCACATCTGGTTGCCAGATGCCATGGAGGGGCCTACGCCGGTCAGTGCGTTGATTCACGCTGCAACGATGGTGACCGCGGGCATCTATATGATGGTTCGTTTTGCGCCATTGTTTCTGCATTCTCCGCTGGCATTGTTGGTAATGGCATGTATTGGTGGTTTCACCGCTTTGCTGGCGGCACTCATCGCGTTAACACAGACTGATCTGAAACGAGTACTCGCCTATTCAACAATCAGCCAGTTAGGCTACATGTTTTTGGCTGTCGGCACTGGAAGTTTGGCGGGCATCACGGCAGGCATGTTTCATTTGTTCACGCATGCGTTTGTCAAAGCGTTGTTATTTCTCGGCGCTGGAAGTGTGATGCATGCGATGGGTGGCGTGATCGACATGCGCCGTTTCAGTGGTCTACGAAAAATAATGCCGATCACATTTTGCACGTTTTGGATCGGATGCCTTGCTTTGGCGGGCGTACCACCGTTGTCAGGGTTTTGGAGCAAAGATGCAATTTTGGGCGCAGTGCATGAGAAAATACATACATTGGACCACGGTGTAGATGTCATGAATCGTGTGGAAGATTCTGATGCAAAAGGGCGGATAAAAAAAACGGATTTT
This sequence comes from uncultured Pirellulaceae bacterium, assembly GCA_964393615.1. Classification (GTDB taxonomy): domain Bacteria; phylum Planctomycetota; class Planctomycetia; order Pirellulales; family Pirellulaceae; genus CAYMUR01. Next base: position 12,205 of record CAYMUR010000084.1, on the reverse strand, counting down.
GGTTCCACGGCGAGACCATCTTGCGAAAGCTATTCTTTACCGCAAGCCGCTTCTATATACCGGGGTTTGTACTTTGCTGCATTGGTGACAGCTTTTCTAACAGCATTTTATACAGGGCGTGCCCTGTTCATGACGTTTTATGGCCGGTTAGAAGTGCCTGATGAAGCGGTTGGTCACGCGCACGAATCTCCCGCTTCTATGTATGTGCCGTTGGTGATGCTTGCCGTGGGGGCATTATTGGCCGGAATTGTGTTCGACTGGTCCTGGAGTAGTTCGAAAGAGAATTACTTTGCGGAGTTTCTGATGGTGACTCCGTCACTGGCACACGATGCTGTCCAGGCGACGTCTCCTCCCGGTGTGTTTCATACAGAAATTGCACTACTGAGTTCGCTGGTTGCGGTTGCGGGTCTGCTCGCGAGTGCCTTCTTATACCTGAGGCGTCAAAACATGGTGGATTGGTTGGCAGCGACCATGTCGCGAGCGGGTTTATATCAGCTGTCGAAGCAGAAGTTCTTGATTGACGAGCTCTACGTGTTGATGATTGTTAGGCCTTTGCGTGGACTGGCTGCTCTGAGTTATCTGATCGACCGTGGGGTGGTTGATGGCCTGGTAAATGGAATCGGTAGAATACCGTGGGTGTTGGGTGCTGTGATGCGATCGTTGCAGATGGGGTTACTATCTTTTTATGCGTTGGCGATGGTTATCGGCATGTTGGTTTTGGTCGCCGCGAGGATGATTGGGGCAGGGATTTAACAGGCGTTATTGATGATCGAAATGCGATTACTGCTCGTGGTGACTATTTTTCTTCCGTTGGCTGGTGCGCTGATGGTTTCCCTGCTGAGCGAGCGGGTGGTTCGCTGGGTTGCGCTACTGTTTTCGCTGCTAACGCTTGCTGGTGTCCTTGTTTTGGTTGCGTCTTTTCCTGCCTCTCCTGTTGCTGGTGAATGTTTTGCCGAGTGGAATAGCCCGTGGATCGCCGCCGCGACGGGAATGAACATTCAGTTTCATGTGGCTCTTGACGGAATCAGCATCTGGTTGTTCGGATTGTCAGCCTTGTTAATGGTGACATCGATTTTGGTGAGTTGGGAAGCAATCCAGCACCGGCAATCATTATTTTATGCGATGTTGTTGTTGCTGGAGTGCGGTTGTCTTGGTGTATTCACCGCGCAGGATTTAATGCTCTTCTATGTATTCTTTGAGTTTACATTAATTCCTCTGTTTTTCTTGATCGGAATCTGGGGCAGCGAAGAGCGGCGTTATGCCGCGGTGAAGTTTTTCTTGTACACACTGGCGGGTAGTGTGTTTACCTTCCTTGGTTTACTGGCAATTGTCTTGATTGTTTATGCGAAGACTGGCGAATTGACGTTTTCAATGGTTACGTTGACAGGCATATTGAAAACGGATCCGATAACATCCCAACAGCAGTTGTTAATCTTTTTGGCGTTGTTTGCCGGTTTTGCGATTAAGGTTCCGTTATTTCCTTTGCATACCTGGTTACCTTTGGCGCACGTTCAGGCACCGACAGCTGGCAGCGTCATCCTGGCAGGAATTTTATTGAAAATTGGCACTTATGGTTTTTTGCGGTTTAGTTTACCAATGTTGCCGGAAGCGACAGCCGTCTGTATGCCCTGGATTCTTTGGCTTTCGCTGGCCGGAATACTATATGGGGCTTTGGTCGCGTTAGCTCAGAGCGATATGAAACGCCTGATTGCTTATTCCAGTGTTAGCCATCTGGGTTTTTGTATGCTTGGCTTGTTCGCCTTAAACCCGTTAGGGATGAACGGTGCCGTCTTACAAATGGTGAACCACGGAATATCGACAGGTGCTTTGTTTGCCTTGGTCGGAATGATTTACGAGCGGTATCATACTCGTGAGATTCCACAGATGCAGGGACTGACACGGCGAATGCCGATACTCTCTTTCATGATGGTGTTGTTTGCGTTATCGAGTATTGGTTTGCCGGGACTCAATGGATTTACCGGTGAGATTTTGATTCTGATTGGCATGTTTCAACGGGGTTGGGTCACTGCACCCGAAGGATTTCAAGCCATGATGACCTTGATTGCCGTTCTGGCAGTAGGAGGTGTCGTGTTGGGGGCCTGGTACATGCTGTGGTTGTTACAAAGGGTTTTCTTCGGTCCCTTGAAGGAACCAGTGGGGCAAGAAAACGGACAAGTTGGGCATGTTTCCGACTTGAAATTTCGTGAAATTATGGCTTTGGCACCTTTGGCAGTGCTAGTGGTATGGATTGGTTTGCAACCTGCTTTTTTTCTGAAGCGAATTGAACCCTCATTGACATCTCTCTCCGTGCAGATGGAGGAGTCGGTGAATGAGACGTGGGTTGTACCGGAAAGGCAAGCGAGTCGACGAGCAATGAGACAGATAGGATATGCCGGCTATGGCCACTGATTTCGATACAATCAAGTACATCTGGCCAGAACTTATCCTGGTGATCACTGCTGCCTTGATTTACGTGTTTGGTGCGGTGTTCCAGCAGGGTGTTCGTTGGGGAATCTTTGCCTTACTGGCGTTTGTCGTCGCCGGGTTTACAACCTACCGCCAGGTTACCTGCGAAGACCTGAATGCCGTGTGGCTTGTGGAAGGTCCGCTGCTGAATGATCAGTTGGGGCTTGTCGTGCGTTGTGTGATGTACCTGGTGGGTGTGCTGTTTGTGATCATGGTGCCGCGGAGCGAGACGCGCGAATTGACAGGTGAGGTCTATGGCAGCCTGCTGTTAGTGGTGGTTGGTACAATGCTGGTGGCGCAAGCTGGCAATTTGGTATTGTTGTTTTTGTCATTGGAATTGATTTCGATTCCTACCTATGTCCTATTGTTTTTGGGGCGACGATCTGTCAGTGCAGCGGAAGCTACTACAAAGTACTTTTTTCTAAGTGTTCTCTCATCAGTCTTGTTGCTGTATGGGTTTAGCTTTCTCTATGGTTTGGCGGGAACTACATCGTTAGTTGAGATTCACGGGGTTTTGGCGGCTGGTGTCTTGAATTCAGAATCGGTCATCTATCCAGGACTAGTTCCGATTGCGTTTATGTTGATCATGGCAGGCCTCGGTTTTAAGATCGCTATCGTGCCATTTCATTTTTATGCACCGGATGTGTATCAAGGTACGACAAACCTTAACGCTGGTCTGTTATCTGTGATTCCCAAACTGGCAGGGATTGTTGTTTTAACACGGTTGATGCTGGTGATGGCACCAGCTTTGGGACCGTGGGCCTGGCAGACGGTTATGGTGATTGCCATGGCGACAATGACACTTGGCAATGTCTCTGCGTTGTGGCAGAAAAACGTTCGTCGCATGATGGCGTTTTCTTCGATTGCTCATGCGGGATATATGTTGATAGGCCTAGTGATTGCGTTAGCATGGAAGAGTGGACCAGCAAGCCAGGCTGCGATTTCCGCCATGCTATTGTACTTGGCGGTGTACGTGTTTGCTTCTATCGGGACATTTGCCGCTTTCACATGGCTGAGTGATGAGGAGCATGACTTGGTTCATTTTGACCAGTTAGCTGGAATAGGGGCACGGCGCCCCATCGCTGCCATGTGTTTGGCGGTATTCATGTTCTCCTTGGCTGGCATACCACCCTTAGCTGGATTTTGGGGAAAATTGTTCTTGTTTTGGGAAACGGTGCGTTCTGGATTATTGGCCGACGAGTATTCGATTTCGTTTTGCTTCATCATGTTAGCGGTTGTCGGTGTCGTGAATGCGGCAATTGGCGCCGCATATTATTTGCGGTTGATCGCTACGATGTATTTTTCGGCCGGGGACTCGGAGACTCACCACACTGGTCAGCGAGTGGCAGGTGCGGGAATGGCCATGTTGTTCTGTAGCCTGTTGATTGTGGCCATCGGGCTCAAGCCAGGCCAGATAATTCGTACCACTGAGAAAGCAAGTCGGGCAGTACGGTTAGGGCCTCGCTCCGTAGAAAATAATAGCTTGACAGGGTTGCCGACAGTTCTCGCAGGAGAAGGCTACATTCCCCAACCAGTGCCTGACCGATTGCAGCGGTAACATAGGGAGTTGGTTTTCCTTCGTGATATGGAAGGCGAACCGGATTGGTGGGTAAGATTGTTTGACCAACCCCCAAGACGATTGGCAATGGGTTTTGGATTCGTTGGGTTGCAGTGACACCCCTGCTATGGGGATCAGATATTGTCTAGGCTGCCCGTAACAAACAGGGACGTCCCATCAGTACCCAGCACACCAGGCCACCGAGTAGCAGTAGCTGGAAAACAGTTGGTTCGGGCACTGATTGTGAGTATGGTATGGGAGAAAAATTTTGCGATAGAAAATTAAAATCAGTAATATCGATATCCAAGTCACCGTCAAAGTTCCCGCGTTGCCAGGTATTGGCGGCACCGGCCGCGCCAGTTGGATCAAAATGGCTGGAAAGTTGATTGAAATCGGTGATATCGACATCACGGTTACCGTTGGGAAGGATATTGTCCGTGTCACCTCGTAAATAAGATGAAGTGTAACCGTTCACAACAGCTGCCTCGGAAAGCCATTGTGAAAGATCAGATTGGTTCAGCTGTTCATCTCCATTCAAATCGAAGCGGTTGCCCTGGGAGGTAGATATGCTCGCTCCCAAATTTCCCTGGGAATGTACTTCCGTGTAAAGCGCATTGATATCATAGACATCACAGGCCAGGTCCCCATTCCAGTCGCAACGTGACGTATCAGCTACAAAAAAGACATTATCCTGCAGTAGAGAGATATCAGTATTGCGTTTGATAATGTCGGCCAACGTGATGTCTTCCAGTTGTATGACTGCCTTGACGTCATCGAGTTGCAGGTCTGGGTCACTCACATAAAAGAACCTGTCTCCATCGCGTAATCTCTTGAATTGACTGACCATTGTTTCGACGATTAGCTCACCAGCACTAGCTCCCGGCAAATGATCTTCTGCTTGACCGGCAATCCAGGCATCGACTGCACCTGCACTACCGTAGAAGTTGCTGAGTGCTTGTGTGATGGATGTGTCGGAACTGATTTGAGAAAGCGATTTCAGTAAAAGGCCGTAAGCCAGCCGCAGCGAGTTATAGCCTGGCAGTCCATGGTCGCGACCGCGTTGAATGTCGAGTGCTGCGAGATCCATCCCACCTGCTCCGGGAGGGCCAAACAGGAAATTTCGCAATTCGTCGACGACTAGTAAATCATTTTCCTGAGCCACCTGATCGGCCAGTCCATGTAGGATTAAATCCACGTTGTTTGGATCGCTGAACAGCCCGACATTGAAAAACGCATCTCGGACAGCCAGGTTACCAGTTTGCTGTCCCGTGTTATCGACCAGTTTTATATTGGAGGATTGCATGCTATGTCCAAATCGAAAGAATGCTGCGGCGAATGAATTGGTAATCGTTGCATCCATGGACGGATCATAGATATAATCTTCGGCAGCTGGTGCATAGGGGCCCAAGAAGGCAGGTAAGAATTCTTCATAAGTTATCTTTTGTACTTCCGCTCCCACAATCTTTCGGGCGATTTGATAAATGTCGTAATCAGACAAATTGTCGTTTTGTTGTTGAAGCAAGTTGGCGAGTCGATTGTGTTCGCGGACGAACAAAGTGTGTATTGCAATGAGCGAAGCATTTTCATTGGCCCTTATATCACCGGCCAGAAAAAGTGTGGGGCCAAGTCTTAACGGATCTTGATTTGGTAACAGGTGAGTATTGTGTCCCGGCAATTTCCCCCCGGCAGACGTGATCAGTTGTCCATCCGAAAAAGTTCTCAACGCGTCCGCTCTTGCGACGTCGGATCCGTAAATGTGTGATGCGTCAAGATAGGAGGTGACTTCGTTGATTTGCTCACGAGCCACGTTGGGTGGACCTGGAATTCCGGTTGCTGGATCATAATTGGTGCGGTGAAATGGGATCATGTTCGGCCCTAAGGGATCATGCGGGTCGTTGACGGGAATATGAAACGATTTCATCTCGCCAGAGGAGAGAAAATCTCCGTTTCCGTCCGTCGATGCTAATGTCAAGTCATGAGTTAAAAACTGTCCCCATTGGACAACCCAATCGCTTAGGTGTCGCGAGTTTGGAACACTGATGGACTGGGCATTGAGTTGGTTACTCAAGTCGCGTGGGTTGGGCAAACCCGACTTCAACACATCACCAAGGACGTCATCGTAGCGATGGCCATAACCAAACCGGATAAATGTGCTACCGGAGCTCCCTTGTAGTGGATCGCTGAGAACATTGTTGCTGCCGTTAAAGGTGCGGAATTCCATGGCGCGCAATGGTTGCCACCACACCACGATAAGAATCGCAACGAACCATGACTGAGAGAGAGTGAATGTCTGAATAGGATAGTGCCGCATATCCGTTCTCGGTGGTGCTGGATCTCAGTGACCGTGAGGGCATCCGGCACCTCCGTTGATCGGTGACTTTCGACGCGAAAACATTCCAATGTCTATTATAACCTATGGGAAAAATCCCCTGATTACAAAGGCTACCGAAGAAAAATAGTGGTTGAGAACCGGATTGCCGTGTCTGAATATGCCCGGTCTGTGTCACTCACTAGATGCGAGATTGATGCAGTGAGTTGCCATGATAGATAGGAAAACGGTAGGGTATGTAGCGGCTGAAATCAACAAATCGCTGCCTGCTGCAATGAGATATTCCTGAGATGGACCTACGTCGGTGCGATCTGTGTGTGGCGTTACAATCGTCGTTGCCATGGCAATCGCCCACCTAAGATGTTGCTGACCGCTGAACCTGTTGGCAGCCGATCAGTGATTTCCTGGAGGGCCGTGTCTGCCAGATTAAGGTGGGTGGCGATTTCGCCCTGTTTTTTTCGTAAGGTGGATTCAGCGCGGGCCAATTGTCGATCAATTTTTTTATTAAGGCGGGCAATTGCCATATTTTTTTGAGATTGTAGTTCTTGTCGAAGTGCCATGTTGAGAGCTTCTGAAAGTTGTGTCGCGAGCGTTGAATCGACCGTACCTTGTGGCCGTTGAATAGTTCCCTTCAAAGATAATGTTGTTTCCAAGGACCGGATATTGGTCAGCATTCGTTGGAAGCTGTTCGCAAATGTAGACGCTTGAAATTTGGGGCCACCTGTTGTTGTCAGTTGAACGTGATTTTGCCGGATGGCTGCCTGTCCGGTGATGATTTTTCCGTTCAAGTCGAGGTCTAGGGTAACGTGTGCCCGGCTTGGTGCGAGGTGCACAGCAAATTCATCTTCTTTTCCAAAGATCATGGCTGGTTGTGAAAAGTTTTGACAATCGAACACCAGGTGATCTTGGGGTGGCTGGTGTGTGTGGTCCAACTCGACCCTGACCGTGAAGGAATTGGTTGCGGTTGCCTGGGCTGTTAATAAAGTAGGCTTTTTAAGCTGCCCTGGTTCGCTTGTCAGGTTATGTAAAATGCCCGTGAATGGAACGCTATCTGCCAAGTGTTGCCAATGTCCGTCGATTCTTAATTCGCGAACCAGGAAGTTGGGAAAACTGTCTGCAGTCGAAAACAGGACGTTCACACCTCGTCCGCGAGAGGGCTGGACCTTGTTTGTCCGTGATGGTAGCTGACGACGTGTCCATTGAACCCACCCAAAAATCGTTGCTAATCGGTCTGTCCACTCAGGACCGATGACGAGTTCGCCAAGTTGGTCAGCAGTGACCGCATCAAAATCCAAGTATTTACGAATCTGTTGGGTATCGTGGTGACGGGCGGTGGCGACCGCTTGTCGGTCGACTCGTACCTGATCTGCCAGTTGCCGAAGTTCGGTCTGTAAATCTTGTCGATCCTGGCGGATTTGCTTTAATTGCTCCAGGATCTCAGGTAAACGTGCTAAACCTTCGATTGGTTCGTTGTGGACGATTTGTGCCAGTTCGGAAATCTCATGGGTTCGTTTTTCGACGTATTCGATTCGGGATTCCAGGTGAGCGACATGAACAGGCCAGCGGGTCTCCAAGTCATGTAGCAGAGGTGGAGATTCAAATTGTTGTTCTAGTTTCTGGAGCCTGGTTTGCAAAGCATCGGGTGTCCACGGTAAATTCCAGCTGGGGATTGTTTTGTCATTGCTGGGAGGATCTTCGCCAACATCTACCAGGGCTCCTGATGTGGTCCGTGAACTGCCAATCCGAACAGACTGAAGTCTACCGCTGTCAACAATGAATTTCTTTTTAAGTAAGGAGATCGAGTCCAATTTTAGACGTGCTTGTTGGAACTCAATCAAGTTAGTCATCGGTGCACGTGGATTGGCGATGGCGACATCACTGATCAAGATTTCTGTCTTCCAGATTGAGGTGTCAACATTTCCTACTTCACACTGGGCCCCAACCAAGTGACGCCCTGTACGAATGAGTGTCCAGCGAATGAATGGATCGAGTGCAAAGATTAATAGTGTCAGTACGCTGACCAACACGATGATCCGTGGGATCAAATACTTCCAGCCAATCATCCGCTTCTCCAAGTGTTGGCGACTTCGGTTCCCACGAGCAATTGGTACACCTTGAATTGTTGCAGTTTGGCAGTCAGTTTTGGATGATATTTGGCAAATAGCGGCTTTGATAGAAAATAGATTGGCAGTAGCAACCACATTCCAACGACGAAACTGCCTAGCGCAACCGTATTGTTAAAGGCCGTCCACGGAATCACCGGGAAATCGGCGAGAGATTCCCAAAAAATCTGTAATGCTGGATGGGTCAGCAGGAACCATCCGATCCGTTCGCAGACTGGGTCAACGAAAATACCAACCCCAGAAAATACCAGTACCGCCACCGCACCACAGGCCGGATTAACACGCGTGACAACCAGTAACAGGGACAACAGCATTGCTGTCAGATTGTCTTTTGGCAGTAAACCGACCAGGGTGCCGATTGCTAGTCCCCCAGCCAATTGACGAGGGGAATCGTTTGATCTGAATGCCCGTATCAAAAAGCGCAAAGGACGTAAAATCCAAACAAACATCGGGAATCCTTTACCGATGAGAGTCTCAGCTGAACGAAGTCATGTCGCCAGTTTTGTGCGAATCTGATTAGAAAAGTCGTTGCAACATGCGAAGCAGTTGCTTGACATCTCTGATGCTGCCGCGAAGGCTTTGTGCACACCGTCTCGTTTCTATCGACGCGTCGCGAGTGCAACTTGAGGTTCCATTCAGGGATTAAACAGTGCCAGCACTTACCAATTTGACAAACGATATTGGACCACTTGGACTGGATATGCTGACAGGTTCTGTGGGGTGTTTTCAATTCCTGGAGATGACCCACATTTCCGTTGTGAAATGCTGTCGTAGGTTTTGAATCGTATCCCTTGGCTTGATAACATGCTCGACGAAATAAGATGCCAGCAGGGCATGCCTCTTTGGTACTTATGATTTAGACTTTTCCTAAGCGTTGCTCTTTCGGCATAGAGGTCAGAAATGCCACAAATGACAGCATGGTCGTTGGCTTAGCCTCTCTATTCTTGAAAAACTGTCAGGGGTGCGGTTAACACGGCCGTGTCGTATCGTCTGTAATGTGCGATTGAGCATGGTGAATCATCACCTTGGTGGGCTTCGAAGAGGGCCAGCACGTTCGACTTTGGAAGGGGACCGTTTTAAATTTCAAGTGTTGACAAGGATACGTGTCCAAGGACCATGAAACGTTGTGCAGCTAACCAAACACGTTGAACTATCGCCGATGTCCGGCCCAGACTGTCTCGGCAGGCCAAGCGGTGCTGATCCCGCGAACCGGTTGTGGTTGGCCGCCGCCCGTGCTCACGGTCCACAACTTGAAAGAAGGACCCAATTGCCTGCCCAACGGGTCAATCTGCCCATCCAGCTCCATGATCGGTCGGTTGTAATCCTTCGGATCAGCTGTATCTAGAACAAGGGCTTCCTGGGCCTCTTCCACCCATGGAAGACACTGTTGCAGGCGTGCTTGGAGCGTGACCAGTTTCAGCTGTGCCTGGGCCTGATGGATCTCGCCTGTCAGTGCTGAAATTTGAGTCTCCAGTTTCTGCATCTGCACGACCAGCTCCTTGGCACCGTTGCTCTGTTGATCCTCGATGTCGGTCCGCTCCTGACGGGTTGCCGCCAGACGGGACTCAATCTTTTTGAGTTGGGAGCGCAATGTTCCAAGATGAGAGCGAGCATCATCTAGGTTTTGCTGGACCTCCGCTGACACTGTGGAAACTGGCATATCTGGAGAGGAAAAGAGTCGAGCAATTTGCGCCTGGGCCTGATCGATCTGGGCGCTGAAGAGATCCGCGCCCATGCGATTGAGCTCGTGTTCGGTCCACGACCGACCTGAGGGCGGGGAAAGTTTCTGTTGCGCCAAACCCAGCACGTGTCTCTTGGCGTTGAGCACCTCAAGTTCCAGACGGATTTGGCGAGTCTGTTCGGAGTTGGCCTGTTGGTCCGACCAATAGATCAGAGACTCTCCATCTGGCGAAAAGCTGACGCCGGAGAAATGGGGAACCAACTGTCGGGGAGAGCCGCTGCCATGGTGGTACCAATCACCATTCTTGGGAACGGGTGATCTCACGCTGACGAGTTTGTTCACCCTTTTCCCATCCCAATCCTCCCCACCGATGATCACCTTTTCGTCTTTGTCGATGACCACCACACCGGCGTCCTCCATCCGGCTAAAAGCTCCCGCCAATGTTTTGCCGTCCGGCGACCAGCGGATCGACCACAACTGGGTGAGACTGCCCAGGCCGACGTAGTAGGGATTGCTGCCGTCGATGTTACTGATCTGGATGCAGCGGTTCCAGCGACGTTGTGTCGTGCAGGCGATCTTCGTTCCGTCAGGCGAGAAGATCGGTTCGTATTCATTTCCGTCCAGCGTCTGTAGCATGTCCTGGTCACTGCCGTCGCTGTTCATGACGAAGACGTCGTAATCCATGCCCGCGCGGTTGGAGATAAACGCGATTTTGGAACTATCGGGAGACCAGGCTGGCGACTTGTCAGTCCCTGGTGAATCGGTGAGCCGGCGCACGTCGTCCCCATCAAGGGTCATGGTGTAAATGTCCCAATCGCCGGCGCGATCGGAGACAAACGCCAGCCGCGTGCCGTCGGGCGAAAAGACAGGTGAGCGATCGCGAAAATGGTTGTTACTGATGTTGCGAGCAGGGCCACCACCGATTTCGCCCGCGGCGTTGCGCGTATTGATCAGGTAGACCTGCGACGTACCGCCGTTCCAAGCAGCTGCGGCGACGTGTTTGCCACTGGGCGAGATGGCCGGCTCACGCAGGTAACCAGGAAAATCGTACAGCCCCCAAATGTGTGGTTCGTGGGGCTGAACCCAGGGGTTCGCGACATGCAGCCGAGTGAACAGGGCCCCACCCGATGTGACACCGGGGTACGCGCCGTGGTTATACGTCTGCGTGTACACCACGTGCTCCGAGCCCAGCCCCTGCGCCACTTCCGGCAGGGGATCGTTCAGCGGTGGACGCGGCAGATGCCTTTCTACCTCGAACGAGGGAATCAATTTGCGCTGGTCCGCTTTAAACTTATCCTTGGTCGGTACTACCATGATGAATTGCTCGTCACGGTGGCTCATCGAAACGGTTACACCGCGGAACAGATCGTCGGAGGTCCAGAGATAGGAGCCGTCGGGCTGCGTCCAAGTCATACCACTCATCGGCTCGACCAGTCGCCACCACCCGCTTTGGCTTTGGAAGCGTGGAAAGCGCAGCCGCACCTCGCAGGGAAAGTCGGTGTTGCCATTCCAGAATCGCACCAGGTGTCGGTCACCGTTGCGGAACGTCTCGGCCCCAATGGCGCGCTCCAGCCAGGTGGCACCGGTCTCCTCGGCCAAGGTCACAAAGTGATTGACCACCTCGCCGCGCATCAGGAAGTCGCCCATTCGCGATTCCTTTTCCTTGATCCGGCGGTCGATGTTGGCGAATGTGCGCCAGTCCATCGGGTGAAACGTACGTTCGCCCCACCGCCAAAAGCCGTCGCTGGCCATGGCGTATTCGTAGTTCATCTGCTCGCTGCCAACATCCGAGAAGGTATAGGCTTGCTGGCTCTGGTCCCAACTGCCGAGAACGTGTCGGAACCCAGCCTGGCGATAAGAATCGTGGCGCTGCTCCCAATACGGACGGGTGTGATCTTCCCAGTAGGGGGTGGCATCGACGACCAAAAAGGGTGCCTCTTTGGAATGCAGTCCCAAGGCGATCGCCTGCGAGCTCCAATCAGAACGGATCTCGTTCACTTTGAAATCGGGGTACATGCCGAAGACGAAATTCGGATTCACCTGGCGAA